>JARIDO010000051.1 GCA_029263895.1 Sporosarcina sp. | reverse complement strand
TTTCGCTGTTCTTTCGTTGAATTGATAAAGTCTACTTTTACAAAATCAACAAGTTCAAAAAGATTACGATGAACTTCATATTGCTTTCCGAGAATAAAGTCATCCATTGCAACTTTGAAACCTAATTTTCGTAATTCTAGGAGTCTCGATATTAATGATGGTGTTATTTCAACGTCCTCTAATACTTCAATCACAATGCGCTTTGCATCCATTTGCGAAAAAATGTCTTGAGCTAATAGCGTTCCAGTAAAGTTAACAAACGACAATTGTGGACCTACTACCACGTCTGCGCCTATTGTTAGAAATGTGTTAATTAGGACAGCCATCGTCGCTTTATCCGGATGAATGTTCGGATAGCTATTTTCATCACTGTTTCTATACAACAGTTCATACGCAAATAAGTTTCCTTCTATATCAACAATTGGTTGTCGAGCGACAAATATACTAGTATCCTCCACTAGAATCACCTCATTTCGAATAGTATAACAACCCTACATCTTTATTCCTAGTACTAAATGATGAATTATGAGATGTTTTTACTGAGATATGTCAAAGGCACATACACTTATTCCCCCCAATAAAACGTATTCAACTCCAACGATTACGATTTCATATACTTTCATTTCATCGTTTCATAGTACAGTAGAATTTTAAAATGGTTTCTATTAAAACCCTACAGAGTTTGTTTGTTTAACAGCTCTGTATAGCAAGATACATTAATAAATGGTATGTTTTGCTATAGACTAGTTAAAAGGGGTTGTAGAGATGGAAGCCATTCGTTTCGAACAAAAAAATCATCTTGCTTTCGTAACATTGGATCGACCAGAAGCACTAAACGCATTTAATTATGAGATGCTTGTTGAACTATCACAGGTTACAGAGTCTATTCGCATTAATCCTAATATACGAGTTGTCATTTTCACCGGCGCAGGGGATCGAGCATTTAGTGTTGGTGCAGATTTAAAAGAAAGAAAGACATTAACTGATTTACAAGTGAAACGAAATATTTTTAAAATCGGTGAAGTCTTTACAGCCATTGAAAACCTTCCTCAGCCAACTATCGCTATGATGAACGGATTTTCATTCGGCGGCGGAATGGAATTAGCATTGGCATGTGATTTCCGAATTGCCTCTGATAATGCACTCATGGGATTAACCGAAACAGGGTTAGGTATAATTCCTGGTGCTGGCGGAACACAACGTTTACCTCGATTAATCGGTGAAGCAAAAGCTCTTGAACTGATTTTAACCGCAAAGAAGTTAACAGCTGCTGAAGCGATCGCATTCGGAGTTATTACGAAACTCACTACACCAGAGACACTTATTCAAGAAACTACTGTTTTTACAGATTCACTTTTAGATAACGGTCCAATTGCATTACAGCAAGCGAAATTTGCAATTAAACATGGTATGAACGTGGATTTGCAGACGGGCCTTGCGATTGAACGCAAAGCTTATGAAATCACCATTCCTACCAAGGATCGGATTGAAGCCTTAAACGCTTTTTCAGAAAAAAGAAAACCTGTTTTTATAGGGAAGTAATAATAATAAAAAAAGGAAAGTACCAATTGAATTTGGCACCTTCCTTTTTTCGGTTCTATAATTTATATCGTTAGTGAAAGAAAGTCCTCTTCTCAAAAACAAGAGAAAAGTATCGGAATTCACTAACGTTATTTTTATGAATATATATATTGATCTAAAGAATTCTGCAACCTACTGATTTCCGTTTCAAGCGAACGCGTTCCGTGGGGCGTGCGGAAAGCGCCATCTGGAACGGAAAGAAACAGGATAAGCACACTATATAAAAAGACTGTTTAGAAAATCAGTTTCCTGACATTCTAAACAGCCTTAATATAAGTGAATTATTGTCGACTAAAATTCTTCACCAACGTTATTTGACAAAGAACCCTCTTTCCTTGTCTAAACACTCAATTATACTGGGGTTCCTTCCGCAGTCTCATCTGTTGTCACTACTTTTTCAGCGCACCGTGGACTAGCAGATACGATTGAAGCAGCTTTAATCACCGTGGAAAGTATATTGGTAGCCCCCTGATGGTCAGCTTCATGAGCCGCTCTTACATAGGGTCCATACTCTTTTTTAACAATATACCGCGGCTCTATTCCATTGAGTGCCAGCGCTTGAATATCATCCATACATCTATCACAGTTACAACCGAGCTGCAGTTTGCTTTTGTATTGCATCAAAACATCGTGGACGACTTCTTCCATTACATTGTAGACAGTCATACCTTCACACTCCAATAGGTGAGGTGAATGACCAACGCCACTTGCCTCTCCATCATTTACCATTAGTATACCATTTTTTGTTTCACTTGCAAAATAGTTAGTAAACTATTCAGTAAAGGGTATTTGTCCAACTTCCTTGTAGCGCTTTGCATACACTATGAATGTTCGGCCGAACAACTAATGAGCACTGAGAGGTACCAGTGAAGTATTATTAACAAATGTAGAGAAGTCGATTGCGTTGGGACAATGCGGTTCAGATAGTCTTGGCAAAGCGATTATATTTTCTGCATTAGTAACCGAATGGGCACTTATTGATTTAATAAGTGCAGAAGCTGAAAAAGTTCGAAAAGCGATTTGTATGGACACAGATGCATATGGATTAGCAGCGGTTGACAACAGTATCGCCAACGTTCTTGGTCAAGTAGCAGCCATTGAGTGTAAAGTCATCGAGAAATTGAATATAGGTAAATGTTTATTGAACGAAGAAGCTTAATCGAATGCTAGCATCTCAAGTATCAACAAAAATAGAGAGGGATATCCCTCTCTATTTTTGTTGATTTTGAAACTGTCGCAAGATAATTTCATGTAGTTAACTTTACAAATACTTCTTAAACCAATCTAAAATTTCATTTAATCTTTCAATGCGTAGATTCGGTGTCCCGCTTCTTGAAAGATTATGATCTGCGGCAGGAAATCGAACAAACTCTGTTACTTTCCCAATGCTCTTTAATGAGATATACAATTGCTCCGCTTGCTCTATCGGACAACGGAAATCACTTTCCGAATGTAAGATTAAAAGCGGTGTGTTTATATCAGATACATATTTTAGTGGTGAATGTTCCCACAACTTTTCAACATTCAACATATCCGCTTCAATCTGCCAATCTGACAAGTAGTAGCCAATATCTGATACCCCGAAAAAGCTGATCCAATTTGAAATCGAACGCTGAGTCACCGCCACTTTAAATTGATCGGTATGCCCAACAATCCAATTCGTCATAAAACCGCCGTAGCTACCTCCTGTTACACCTAAACGATTGTTATCAATCCAATCATTTTCTTTTAGTACTGTTTCTATCCCTTTCATTATATCTTTATAATCGCCACCTCCATAGTCACCACGAACAGCATTCACAAACTGTTGGTCATAACCATGACTGCCACGCGGATTCACATATAGGACGCCATACCCTTGCGCTGCTAGCAATTGAAACTCATGAAAGAATGTATTTGCAAACATCACATGAGGGCCACCGTGGATTTCTAAAATCAACGGATATTTTTCACCCTCAATATACCCCGCCGGTTTCATTAACCAACCATGAACATCAACATCTAAAACACTTATATACGTAATCGCTTGCGGCTCAACCAATTCGACTTTCTCTACATATGATTTGTTAAATGAGGTTAGTGCTACCCTTTTACCTGTTGCAATTTCTTGCTTATAAAGTTCCCCTGGTTGAATGGCAGTACTCACAGCTAATAAGGCGTAGGTCCCATCAGCAGAGATATCATAATCGTAGACATGCTCATTTTCTGGTGTGGCAGGGTAAAGTTCACCTTCAAGTGTCGCAAAATATAGACGAACATCTCCCATTGACGACAACTGAAAATACAACTGATTGAACTCCGTCCATACAACACCAGGTGCATTCTCACCTTGCTGGTGGTCCGCCACAGCTGCATCGCCGACAGGAGCATCCAAACTACCCGTCAAATTCATGTGAAGTCCATCTTCACTATCATAAACATAGACATTGGCATGCGTGGCATTCTCATATTCGCGATTCGCACCGACATAAGCTATATACCGATCATCGAACGAAAACGCAGCTTCGCCATAATAACCATCTTCTTCAACTAAAATCGTTTCAGCTTTAGTCTCAACATCTACAACAATTAAAAGATTTGAAAAATCAAAGTCCTGATTTTTATTACGATTGACACTTATCACTAATTTTTTCGCATCATGAGAAATCGACTGTAGTGAATATTGGTGATCGCCTTCTGTAAACTGGATGACTTCTCCAGATTCAATTAAGACATAACCAATATGTTGATAACTATCTTGCGGAACAAGTCCCACTCCATCCAGTTTATATTTCATCTCAGTTACACGGTACGGCTTAGGTTTAGTTTTCTCAATATCTTCTTTCTTATCTGTAAACTTTTTGCCTTTCTGTACAGCTGCCGTTACCCATATTTTAGTTCCACAAGGCGACCATAAAAAGCTAGTGACGCCTTCTTCAAAAGCGGTCAGTCGTCTTGCCTCACCACCACTAGTTGATAAGATGAACACTTGACTCTTCTTTTCATAATCCGTTAAGTATGCAATATACCTTCCGTCTGCAGACCATTGCGGTGCTGATACGTTAGCATCCCCATACGTCCATTGCTTAACATCATTCGTTGTTAAATCTACATGGAATAGATTTGAAACATATTTATTTTCCTTTTCATCAATATATGTCTTTACGAAAATGGCTCTTTTGCCATCGTGTGAAAGTTTTGGATTCGCTACCGATTGTAACGTGAACAAATCATTTGCACTTACGCGATTCTTTCCCACTACTCTTCTCCTCCTTCTGTAAACAATCTAGTCATTTCATTATTACTCATTTCAACACTTGGTGTAGTTCTCCTTTATTTCCAAGTATACTATTTACCTTTCGTATGCGTATGTCCGTAGTGCCCTTTCCATAAAGACGTACATTAAAGAGAGAGAGTGCTTGTCATTCTCTGAATACGATTGAAAGGAGGATGGACATGTCACTATTTTTTGAGGATGAAATCCAAAAAGCCATGCAACATGCGAAAGATGCAGATTTGGAGAACATCCTATCCCAAGACCCTCGCAACGCGTTGAATCGAAATCGAAGAAATGGTCCCCCTTTTCTTATCAACCGAGAAATGAGAAGAACTCGCCAAAATCCTTTCATTCGCATACAAGATTTGAAGAATGAGAATGAGAATGATAGTTAGTAGTAAAATGGTAAATGTGTTTCCTTATTTAACGTAAAGCCCCTTCCGCCTATAGAAAAAGCCTCCATTTATAGGAGGCTTTCTTTCACTAATTTATATCGAGACATGTTCTTTCAAAGAACGACGTAAAATTTTCCCTGTCGTATTCTTAGGTAGTTCAGATAAAAACTCAAAACGTTTTGGTACTTTATATTTGGCTAGACGTTCTGTACAGTATCGCTCAAGATTTTCAGCATCAACAGTTGAACCTTCTTTTAAAACAACAAACGCTAAAATCGATTCGCCAAAGTCAGGATCAGGTATACCAATAACTGCCGCTTCTACAATATCTTGATGAGCAAACAATACTTCTTCTACCTCACGTGGGTACACATTATAGCCACCAACAATTGCAAGATCCTTCTTACGATCTACGATATAGAAATAACCGTTGTCATCTCGTTTTGCCATGTCACCTGTATATAACCAACCGTCACGAATTGTCGCTTCTGTTTCTTCCGGCATCTTGTAATAGCCTTTCATAACATTTGGTCCACGGACAATCAATTCACCAACTTCACCATCTGGTACCTGTTCACCAAACTCGTCAACAATTTTGTTTTCAACATTAACGATATTCGTGCCGATAGAACCTGGAATCCGATCTCGATCTAATGGATTAAAACAAGTTACTGGGGATGCTTCGGACAAACCATACCCTTCAGAAATCCTTACTTTAAATTTTTCTTCGAAATTGTGTAGTAACGCAACCGGTAATGATGAGCCACCTGAAATGGCTAAACGCAGAGTTGCAAAGTCATTTGGATCGCTGTTAGGGAGCTGATAAAGGAAGTTGTACATCGTAGGAACGCCAGCAAACACTGTAGCTCCCTTCTCTTTTGCAATGGAAAAAATATCGCTAGGACTAAACTTCGGCATTAGTAAAATAGAAGCCCCTGTTAAGAGAGGCGCATTAACAACAACCGTTAACGCAAATACATGAAATACCGGTAAAGTCGCAATGATGCGATCTTCTTCAGTAAAATTCAAGTATTCAGCAACATCTCTTGCATTTGAATACAAATTCGTATGCGTAAGCATTGCACCCTTTGGTCGTCCAGTAGTACCCGAAGTATAAAGAATGATAGCGGTTTCATTTCCGTCCACATTTACAGGTGCCAAATCCGGTCTTCCCGTAGCAATCAGCTGAGAGAACGGACGAATTTTAGATTTAACCGCATCCGGTAAAGCTGCAATTTTTTCAGCAGTGTCTGGAACTGTTTCACAAATAATATAATGCTCAACTGTTGGAAAGGCTCCAGCAGCTTTTTCTACAAGTGGCAACAGCAAGTCTAGCGCAATAACCGCCTTGGCATCACTGTTATGTATAATATATGAAATCTCATCTGGCGTGTAAATCGGATTAACAGGTATTGCTGTCGCACCAATACGCATCGTCGCATATAGGGAGATTAAAAAGTGTGGTGTATTGCCAAGTAAAAACGCTACATGATCTCCTTTCCCTACCCCAAGATCTTGTAAAGCAGTGGCAAACATTGAAACAGTCTGGTCAAATTCAGCATATGATGTATCTTTCCCCATGAAGTGATATGCTACTTTACCCGGTTGATTAACCGCAGTTTCGTGAACGCGTGAAACTAAATTCATTGTTACATCCCCTTTTCCCATTAAATGAATGTTGATTCATAAAGCTACCAAATCATTATATAAGAAAAGTTCAGAAAATACAAGATAGGTAGACAATTGCCTCTTCTATCTATTTTTCATTAATTAATACAGCAAAAATTGATTTATTCATATAGAAAAAGCATTGGCACTAATCCAATGCTTTAATATGAGCAAGATAACGCCATCTAATTAAATAGAAGTATAAAATCTGCAGAATTGTAAACCCGACAATCACCATCAAAAGCTCTTTCACGATTGATATATCCGCAAGAGCATCCCAGATGACTTGTAGTGATAAAAAAGCAAACGAACTATGCAAAAGTGCGACTCCCCAAGGGAAAAAAAATTGAGGGATCAATTGTCGATTGACAATCTTCTTAAATTCACTATCAGTGATTCCCATACGTCTAAGTACTTCAAACTGTTTGCGATCCCGATCTAGCGTTGTATAAAGTCTGAAATATATGAAACTACCTGAGGCTAAAAAGAAAACACCAGCAAGTAAGAGTCCTACAAATAACAGTAAGGAAAAGGTCGTCCGAAACGAGGCATACCGCAACCCCGGATTATCGAAAGCATACCGTAATTGCAAATTCGTTCCATCTAGATAAGATTCAGAAATTCCAGCCTCAATTGAGACACCGATATCCTTAGTTTCCTGCCAGTCAAGAACATTAAACGCATAATAATTAATGACTGACCGTTGCGTTTGCATCACTTTTTCCAAAACAATATCATAATCCAAATCATTTAATACAATTGCATTCGCACCCATTGCATGATTCGCAAACAACCGATGACTGTATGCACCATCTATTTTAATAGCTAAACCGCTCTCCTCCAACACTGTATTTACAGCATCAGTATTTAGTTTTTCATAAGAAGATACAGTTGGTGGTAAAAACAAAGCATCTCCTTCCATCAACTCAACTTCAGCATAGCCAAAAGACTGTGCCAAGTCATTTACATCTGAAAGTTTGATAATCGATACTTTACGTTCTGTAAAAGAGGACGTTTGCTCTAAAACTTGAAATTTAACGAGTGTATAATCAAGCTTTTTCAACGCTAATTCATGTTCTAATTGTTCAACATGACGCCCCTCCAGCTCATTATCCATTTTACTCTGATAGACAAGTCCAAGCGGATGCATTTCCCGATATTGAGAAGCAAACGATGTTAAAGATGCTAAAATACCAACCGACATAAAAGCAACCGTAGAAACAATCGTCACAATAAAGAACATTCGTGCATTTTCTCTCAGACGTACAATTCCTTCTGATATCGATAACATCCAGAAATCTCGCCAATAAAATCGTTTATTTCTTTCAAACTTATGTAACAAAAGTGGCAATGAATCCGTGAAGAAATAATATGTTCCAATTGTTGCAAGAGGAGGTAATAGGAACAATAACCCTATTACAATTTTGTTTGTAGTCGAAATTGCCATCGCATAAGATAATCCTAAAAAAAGCAAACCAATATAACCACGCCCTGAAGAAAAGGTATACCCTTCTTCAATAGCGCCGTCACGTTGAATCAGCTCTGACACCTTATCTGTTTGAATAAATTTAAATGCAAAACTAGATATCACAAAAAACAAGCCTACAAAAGCACCAATCGTTAAGGCGAACGGCTGCCATGAAATATAAAGTGGCAATGCAGGCAATAGCACAATTTCTCTAACAATCATGAAGAAAAATTTAGAAAACATATAACCCAAGAAAGTTCCTGCTACGATGGAGATGATTCCAATTATCATTGTTTCTAAAAACACAAGTTTACGCAATTGGCTCTTCGCCATCCCTAAATGTAAAAGGATACCAAACTCTTTAGACCTTGCTTGAAGAAAAGCTCTCATAGAATAAAAAAGAAAAAAGACAGTGAAAAAGAATAGCACTACTTCGGCTATTAGCATCCCCTTATTCGCAATCTCTTGAATGAAACGATCTTCAATAGATGGATGAAATAGTAGCATCGAATACAGAAAAAAAACCATGACTGAAAAAACACTTGCCATTAGAAAAGCTGCGTAAATTCGTCTGTTACGAATCACATTACGGTAAGCGAACTGACGAAAGGTCATGGACGTTTCCTCCTCCGAGCAAGGATAAGACGTTTAAAATACGTTGGAAAAACGTTTGACGACGTTCATCTTTATATATTTCATTGAAAAACTCGCCATCTTTAATAAACAACACGCGATCACAATAACTTGCTGCTATCGGGTCGTGGGTAACCATAATAACGGTAGTTCCTTCCGCTACATTAATTGCAGTTAATAGCTCTAACACTTCTTTTGCCGAGCGTGAATCAAGATTTCCAGTTGGTTCGTCAGCTAATATTAACTTCGGCTTATGTATAAGTGCACGCCCAATTGCCGTTCGCTGCGCTTGCCCACCCGATAATTCATCAGGTCTCCGATCAAGAATAGCCTTCAACTCTAAGTGTTCAGCCAAATCTTTAACACGCCGCTCCATTTCTATTATCGGAAGCCCATCCAGCGTTAGTGGTAGCACAAGATTTTCTTCAACAGTTAACATTTGCAATAAATTAATATCTTGAAAAACAAATCCCAATTCACGTCGTCGAAACAGTGCTAGCTCATTCTGACTAAGTCTTTCAGGCTCAATTCCATTTATCATAATTTGACCATAAGTCGGTACATCTATTGTTGAAATGAGATTTAACAGTGATGTCTTCCCACTACCTGATGGCCCCATAATTGCGACAAACTCACCTGTCTCAATCTCTAAATCCATTCGATTTAAGGCACGAGTCATTACCTTCCCTTCATAAATCTTCGTCACTTCTGTCAATTCCACTATCGGTTTGGTCGTCATCGTATTTTCCCACCTCCCCATATTTAAAGAGTATACCTACTGTTGTACCAACGCCTTGCTCAGAAGTAATCGTTAACGGATGACCTAGTTTCCCACAAACTTCAGACGCAATATATAAGCCCATCCCCGTCGACTCACCTGTCAACCTTCCATTCTCACCAGTAAAAAAGGCTTTCGTCAATCGCTTCATATCCGACGAAGGTATTCCTACCCCTTCATCTTTTATTAAAAGCTTTATGCCATCGACATTCTTTTCAGCAATGACATGCACTTTCTTTCCCTCATCAAAAGTGTATTTGACTGCATTTGTAATGAATTGCGAGATAACAACTTTTATCCACTTCAAATCTGTTGCAATCGTCATTTCATCATTCATCGAAAGCACAGGAAAAACACCATTTGTAATAAATAAACGTTTATGTTCCGTTAAAACGCCTTGTATTAATTCCTTTAAATTCACACGTTCAATTTGCATATCGTCTTCAAAGGTTTCTAGACGAGCTGTCACTAGTACAGAATCCAAGCCATGTTGAAGTTTACTAACTTCTTCCGAGATACTTGCGCGATCCAATTCGCCCTCTTCCTGTAATAAAAGATTGATGACTGAAATCGGTGTTTTCATTTGATGCACCCATTGATTCATAAAATAGAGCTGACGATGCTGAGCCGTATACAACGACTGCACCTCATTTTGATACAGCTTATATAAGTCTCTCGTAAATGCTGTTGTCACTTTATTTTCTGGCGACTGCACATATTTAATAAGTGCGTCCTCCATTTTCGTCGGTTTCTTTGTAATTGCCGCATAAAAAGTACGTCTCATAATGAATTTGGCAGCCAAAAAGCCCATCGTCAAAAGCATACTTATACAAATCGTGTAAATCGCTGTATTAAAATTACGCATGCCATCTAAAAAAAATAAGACAAGTATAAATAAAATAAGAAGTAATTGAAATACCATAAAAGCTAAATTTTCTTTTAGAAACAAAACAAACCTGTTCATGATTCCTCCGCCGCCAGCAAGAATCGATAGCCCGCTCCACGTAATGTCTCAATGGTCGATTGAACACCATACTCTGTAAGTTTTTTTCGTACGCGCGTCATATTAACATTTAACGTATTCTCATCAACAAATGACTGATCATCCCATAATTCTTCCAACATTGTTTCTCTTGAAACAACTTTTGGAGAAGCTTCCATTAACAATTCCAAAATGACGCATTCTTTTTTTTGCAAGGGAACAATGGTATCACCCACATGCAATTCCATCCGTTCTACAAACAATTTCCATGCGCCCTTTTTAATCAAACGTTCAGACTGACTAGGTGCGTATTCACCAATTGACCTTCGTAAATGACTTCTTATCTTGGCAAGGACGATTTCATAATGGAAAGGTTTCGTAATAAAATCGTCACCTCCATTTTCGAGCGCAAAAACTTGATCCATATCCCCAGAACGCGCTGAAATGAAAATAATCGGACACATCGTCCGTTGTCTCAATTGACGGCACCAATAGTAACCATCATAAGATGGCAAATTTATATCCAACAATACTAACTGCGGATCAAACGCCAAACACTCTTCCACTACACATTCAAAATCCTCAACAATTGCTATATTATATTGATACTTCCTTAGTGTACCCGCTAACAATTCTGCAATTTTACGATCGTCTTCAACGATAAATATCCGTTGATTTTCCATCGATAACGCCCCCTTCACAGTTCTTTATAGTATAACGTAATTGAAGAATGAACGTTAGATTTGAGTGATCTAGTGTTTTTCGTTGTGTTGTTTGCGGGCGCGCGCGATACGCTTTCGGGCGATTGCTACTCTTTGCGGGCGCGCGGGATACACTTTCGGGCGATTGCTACTTTTTGCGGGCGCGCGCGGTACGCTTTCGGGCGATTGCTACTTTTTGCGGGCGTACTCAAAAAGCCTGACATAAATGTCAGGCTTTTTCCGAAGGTTAATAAATTAATTGTAGAAACTCGTCTTTAGAAATACCACCTAAATAGGTCGGTATATCAATTGTACTAATGGCTTCTTCAATTGAATGCCGCTCATATTTTACACCTTTTAAACTCCCTTCAATGACTGCTACATCACCTACGCCAAAAAAGTCTCCAAATATATGAACATCGCCGATGATTCCACGGCTAACATCGAGTCGTACATCGAGGCCACCAACCGGGAATCTGTGTGTATGTTGTAAATTGAATTTTGGTGATTTACCAAAATTCCAATCCCAATTCGCATATCTTTCTTTGGATAATTCATGTATAGCAGTCCAATCTGCTTCAGATAGTTCCATGTATTTAATATTCTCTTGTCCCCCGAATATTGAATGCAGTAGTTTTGTCCTAAACTCCTCAATTGACATAGGATTTTCAAGGAATTCTGATATGTTTGCAACGCGACTTCGTATCGATTTAATACCTTTAGATTCAATTTTATCTTTTCTAACTTTCAATGCTGACACGACGCCTTCAATTTCCGTATCAAACATCAGTGTTCCGTGGCTAAATAATCGCCCATTTGTTGAGAATTGAGCATTGCCTGAAATCTTTCTACCATCGACCAATATGTCATTACGCCCAAGTAACTCTGCTTTGACACCTACGTCAGCTAAGGCAGCTACAACGGGTTCGGTAAATTTTTTAAAATTCCTGAATGAGTCACCATCGTCTTTAACTATAAAACTAAAATTCAAGTTTCCTAAGTCATGGTACACTGCTCCACCACCAGATAAGCGACGCACAACATGAATACCATTAGCATCAACATACTCTGTATCAATTTCCTCAACTGTATTTTGATTTCTACCGATGATGATGGACGGTTCATTAATATAGAAAAGTAAGTACGAATCTTTATCAACATCCATATTTTTTAACACATATTCTTCAATAGCTAAGTTAATACGCGGATCCGTAATGCCTTTGTTATCAATAAAATACATATCCCTCACTCCTTAATTATCTATTCATGTATTTATTTTAACGCACATTTCCATAAAAGTGTTGACATTCTTTCAACTGTTGTAATACACTGGTAATAAGAAATTTAGTACTAGTACAATAAAAAAGGAGGAGGAAAACAACTATGCTTGAAAATGTAATTGAGTTTTTCAAAAACCTACCTGCTAAAAAATGTGTGTCTTGTGATCAAGAAATCGTAGAACAGCATGAATGTTATAGCAATAAATGTGATGCTTGCAACATTCTTTAATTTTGCTATTTCTGTACTATAACAAATAATAAAATATTATTCAGTTGTAAAACATAATATAAAAAAAGAGCTAGCGGATGAAAATCCGTTAGCTCTTTTTCACTCAAATAATTCAGTTAACACTTCCGAAACTGCTTTTCTTCCTTGGTCGATACAGTCAGGTAAGCCAACTCCATCGTATGAAGCTCCTGCAAGTTTCACTTGAGGGAACACTTTTCCCAACGCTGCACGTGCAGCGTCAATGCGCTGTTTGTGTCCTACTTTATATTGCGGACGATCTTCTTTCCAACGCGTAATTACAGTGAAATCGGGTTTTTCTTTAATGTCCATTATTTTATTTAAATCTGCCAGCACGATTTTCTCTATTTCACAATCTGGTAAATCGACAATGGCTTCGTCTCCAGCACGACCGACGAATGCACGAAGAAGAACTTTCCCCTCTGGCGTTGTAGTTGGCCATTTGCGATGCACCCATGTACACGCTGTTATTGAGTAATCGCTCGTACGTGATACTAAAAACCCTGTACCTGCTTTATCTTCAATAACGGTATCTGCCGGAAATGCAAGTGCAACTGTTGCGACTGAAGTTGTTGGAATTTCAGTAAGTTCTTGCAACACGTGATGCGGTTCGAATAGTTTAGTTGCCATCGCATGTCCTGTTGTCAAAATAACTGCATCAGCTTCTATACTTTGGCCACCACTCAATTGAAGAATGGTTTTCCCATCCTGTTTATCAATACCTTGAACCTTAACACCTGTTCTTACGGAGCCAGGTTCCAGTTGTTGCTCTAACGCTTCTACCATCGTTCCCAAACCATTCTTGAATGAATGAAAAGCGCCTTCACGTTTACCGATGACTGCTGTAGTCCCAGTAGAATCCTTCTTTCGTTTAGGTGTTGTTTTTTTCATTCCAATAATGACGCTTCGATACTTTTTTTCAACTTCATAAAATTGAGGAAATGTTGATTGCATACTCATATGATCAATATCCCCGGCATAGACACCTGAAAGTAGTGGTTCAATTAAGTTTTCAACAATTTCTCCACCAAATCGTCTACGGAAGAAATGACCCAATGACTGATCTCCTTCGATCCCTGATCTCGGTAATATGAAATCTGCCGCTGCACGTAGTTTTCCAGCCATTGAAAACAGACCAGTTGTTAAAAATGGCCCAAGTTCAGTTGGGACACCCATTATAGAGCCTCCCGGAATTGGATGGAGCTTTTCATTTACAAGGACATATGCTTGACCCGTCGCATTTTTCACGAGCTGATTTTCAATACCAAGATCTTTCGCAAGAACGTCCATACTTTTCTTACGAATTAAAAAGGAATCAGGTCCACGTTCGATAATAAAACCATCACGTCGAACAGTTTGAATTTTCCCACCAAGACGATTCGATGCTTCTATAAGAGTCACTTCAAGTGGCAACCCTTTTTCTTTTGCTTCTTTTTGCATATAGAAAGCTGCTGAAAGACCTGTGATTCCTCCACCTACGATGACAACTCTTTTAGTATTCGTGTTGGTATCCATCATCTCTGCCTCCTGCAGTCATCACTGCTCGTTCATTTTTTCTAGTAACGCGTCAACCATTGCACCTATAAACAATGGATCAGTGTTTGGCATAGCTGGTCTATAATAAGAAGCTCCAATTTCATCACATACAACTTTGCATTCGTAATCGTTGTCATACAAAACTTCTAAATGATCGGATACAAATCCTACTGGTGTATAGACAAATGATGTATACCCATGCTTTTCATGTAGCTCACGTGTTAAGTCCTGTACATCGGGTCCAAGCCACGGTTCAGGTGTTTGACCTGCACTTTGCCAACCTATTTCATATTTCGAAACTCCGGCCCCTGCTGCAATAAGGTCTGCTGTCTCTTTAAGTTGGTCCGCATACGGATCACCGTTTGCTAGAATTTTTTCTGGTAGTGAATGTGCAGATACGATGTAACAAGCATTCGCACATTCTTCAGTACTCATGCTTTCGAATGTTTTACGTACCTTTTCTACCCAGTATGAGATGAACTTTGGTTGCTTGTACCAGCTTTCAACTGATGTAATCGTCATACCTAGTTTCTCCGCTTCTTCTTTCGCACGTCCATTGTAAGACTTGACTGAGAATGTAGAGAAATGTGGTGCAAGTACAATCGATACAACTTCTTTTATGCCGTCGTCATGCATTTGTTGAACTGCATCTTCAATAAAAGGTGAAATATGTTTTAAGCCGATATAGACTTTGAATTCGATATCTTTTTGTACTTCATTTAACTGATTCACAAGTGCAGTCGCTTGATTTTCAGTGATTTTTGCTAATGGAGATATCCCACCAATCGCTTTGTAACGATTTTGTAAATCCTCTAATTGCGCTGGCTCAGGTGGACGACCATGACGAATATGCGTGTAGTAAGATTCAACATCTTCTTCTTTGTTCGGTGTTCCATATGCCATTACGAGTAAACCCACTGTTTTTTTTGTCATTTTTTTCACCTCTAGTTTTTTATGTTACTTACGTAATTCAGCACTATACGTATGAATGAGTTCAGTTAACTTCTTCAATGTAGCAGGTTTTACAGCTGGGAACACACCATGTCCTAAGTTAAAGATATGATTTCCGTGTGCCACCCCTTGTTCGATAATTGTTTTTGCCCGCTCTTCAATTACAGACCAATCCGCCAACAACATAGACGGATCTAGGTTTCCTTGTAGTGGTTTTGTCATTCCACGTTCCCCTGCTTCTTTAATCGATAAACGCCAATCTAAACCGACTACATCTACGGGAAGATCATGCCATTCATTCGCTAAATGACTTGCACCGACGCCAAATGTTATTAACGGGACGTTTAACTTTCGTAATTCTGCAAAGATGCGTGTCATCGTAGGCTTTATGAATATTCTGTAGTCGGCTACATTTAATGCACCCACCCACGAATCAAAGATTTGTATTGCTTTTGCACCTGCTTCCACTTGCGCAGTTATGTACGTAATTGTCATATCTGCTAACTTATCCATAAGCGCAAACCAAGCTTGTGGCTCAGACACCATGAACGATTTTGTCAAATTGTAACTTTTAGACGGACCGCCTTCAATCATATAACTCGCTAATGTAAAAGGAGCACCTGCAAATCCGATTAGTGGTACATTCAACTGTTCATTCGTTAAAATTTTAATGGTCTCTAAAACAAACGGAATATCATCTTGCGGTGATAGGTCGCCTAAGTTATGTACATCTTGAACACTTCTGATAGGATTTGCAATGACAGGTCCAACCCCTGCTTTTATTTGTACATCAATTCCTAAACCAGGTAACGGTGTTACAATATCTTTATAAAGTATGGCTGCATCCACATCATACTGGTCAACAGGAAGCTTTGTAACATATGCACAGAGCTCGGGCTGATGTGTAATTTGTTCTAAGGAATATTTCTCTTTTATTTTCAAATATTCGGGTTGTGAACGACCAGCTTGTCTCATATACCAGACAGGTGTGTGTTCAATTTTCTCTCCACGTGCAGCGCGTAAAAGTGTGTCATTGAATTTTGTCATTTACTTGAATACCCACTCTCTTATTTAAAATTAGTTTAATTAGTATATCCGTTTTCAATATAGTCGTTTGGTTGAATAATGTATAGTGTTTCGTTTGTTTGTCATATAATTGTACTAACTTTTGCCATCATTTCGACATTGTTTGTTGTGCTGATTAACACTTCAACGTTTTAGATCGATTGATTAAACAATCACCACCATGAACAAAGACTTCTATTTGTTTAATCTGAAGATTTAATGGGAATAAAGAATTAGGGCTATAAAGGAGGAATAATCATCATGAATATTTATATTACGAGTGGTACGCCTAGTTTCTTGGAATCGATAATAAAAAAATATAAAGGCATCGGAATGATTCAATTATATGGTGAAGGAACGTCTTTACTTATACATGAAACAGACGATGAAACCATTTTCCAAACTCCAAGACGATATGAAGTCATCGGTTCAACAGGTAGCATGTCTGATCATGGCTACTTCGTGTTCAACAATATTCCAGTTACTGACGAAGGTAGGCCTCTTTTTGAACATCAATCACAATCGTTCAAGGACATAATTTCAAACCAACCTGGTTTTATCGCTTTCAGATTACTTCGCCCATTGGACTCAGACACATACATAGTGGTTACCGAATGGTCTGATGAAAAGTTCTATAATCAATGGAAAGATTCAGCTTCTTTTACCACTACAAAAATAGCTGAAACAGCAAAATCCACAACTAACAGCACAGCACACCTTTTTTCAAGTGCAGCTTACATCACATCGTATTGGACAAATAAAGAAGACGAACAAGAGTGATTTCTTCGGAAATCACTCTTTTAATGTCCACTTTAAATTCCTCTGTTGAGTGATTTTCTCTTCATTGATACAATGGAGTTGCAAGTTTCTGATTATTCAATTAGCGCCTAGGGGGGGAAATAATGAAGGAACAATTATTCGAAAAGCTTGATGTAGCTTTTGAAGATATGGTTGTGATTCGAAGACATCTCCACATGTATCCAGAACTTTCTTTTAAAGAACAAACAACCGCTAAGTTTATTAATGACTTTTACACTGATTTGGGTATCGAAGTTAAATCAGGAGTTGGCGGAAACGGAGTTGTCGCTCGCATTTATGGTGGTCGTCCTGGTAAAACGGTTGCTCTTCGTGCAGATTTTGATGCATTGCCAATACAGGACGAAAAAGATGTTGCATACAAATCATCCGTCCCCGGCGTTATGCACGCATGCGGTCACGATGGACATACTGCTACATTGTTACAACTCGCTAAAGCGATTCATACGCTTCGAGAAAAACTTGTTGGCAACTACGTTTTCATCCATCAGCATGCGGAAGAACTTGCTCCAGGCGGGGCCAAGGCAATGATTGCAGACGGTTGTCTTGAAGGAGTCGATGTCATTTTCGGTACACATTTATGGTCCTTAACTCCATTTGGTACGATTGAATACTTAGCTGGTCCCATCATGGCAGCAGCTGACCGTTTTGAAATCGTCATCCAAGGCGCTGGTGGTCACGGAGCGGCTCCACACCAAACAAAAGATGCTATTGTTATTGGTTCTCAATTGGTTATGAATCTACAGCAGTTAGTTTCTAGAAGGATTGACCCCATCGAATCGGCCGTCTTATCAATTGGATCCTTCAATGCTAATAATGCTTTTAACGTCATTGCGGATTCGGCTACAATTGGCGGTACTATCCGAACTTTCAATTCAGCGGTCCGGAAATTAATGGAACAGGAAATGACACGGATTATTGAAGGGACTGCAATCGCTAGTAACTGTTCAATTGATTTTAACTACGTTCAAGGATACCCCGCTGTAGTCAACCATACAGCAGAAACTGAAGTTGTAAAAAATGCTGCAAAAACCATTCCTGGTGTCACTACCGCGAAAACATGCAAACCGAAAATGATTGGGGAAGATTTTGCATACTACTTGGAAGCAGTTCCAGGCTCTTTCTTTTTTACAGGCGCTAAACCTAAAGAGGCATATCCTCATCATCATCCCAAATTTGATTTTGATGAACGCGCGATGCTTGTCGCAGCGAAAACACTTGGCGCTGTAGCCATCGACTTTCAGGAGTCATTATCATAATTCAGTCTCCAAAACCTTTCTTGAATACAAGAAAGGTTTTTCAATTCAGTTTACAGGACTATACTACCTAATTATCATCATGGGAATAAATATTCAATAAATGCTTTCCTTTTAGAATTTTCTGACATACAATGGATTTGTATACATGTATATTTTTAGGAGGTTGTTTTGATTGCAGACGAGTAGACAAGCACTAAATTACATTGTATCTTTCGACACATTTATACTTAAACCAGTTTTGGAGGATAATCGGATTTCAACCCGTATTATTGAACGCAATGGCGAATTTAGCATCCCCCGAAAACCCCTTCATATCGTAAGGAAATCTTGCGAACATTATGGCGGCTCTCTCCAAAACTCAACAAACTCAGCTAGAATCACACTTAATAATCGGCATAAGACGCCTATCATCATAGCAAGTGATTTTGGGAGACCATGCATCTTCATGCCTACCATCTCACCGCATTCGGAACAAAACATTTGGTTTTCGTATCACGCCATCGAAAATATTGAAGCTACCCCACTCGGGTGTAAAATTCATTTAGAAAATCAACGTTCTTTCACCACGACGATTTCAGCCTCTACGATGTATAGACAATATGCTTTCTGCGCAATTCTCGAAAAAAACTTTTTAAAAAAACAGCAACAGCTCTCGCGCCCTTCAACATTCGTTAACTATGATGGCTTTGATGATTTTTATAATCTATAAGTTATTTTTCCACCATCGCAAAATACATTCCAAGAAGTTCTTCCGTTCGATTTCGTAAACGGACATTCAAATAACGTCTACGGTCTTCATAACCGCCATTAATGAACACATACTCTGTAAAAAGTGCATCTGTTTCGTTACGTATCACTTTCATATCATTACGACGCAAATAAATCGTCGTTTCTTGCAATTCCGTTCGCACATATTTTTTTGCACCTTCAATTAATTTAATGTAGGGTCCTTTCAATTTGAACGGACCTTTTTCAAACGTCTCATGATCACGTTCTAAAATAACTAATATCATTGGCAAATAAATCATATTTTCGAAATAGGGCAATGCCTCGGTCGGGATTAAAGGCATCTCAAACGCTCCTTTCTGAACATACGTTCGTATTTTCTAGTATATGCTTTATCTTCTTAAATAACAACATCTACATAGAGATTATTATGATTTCCTCTTTTAATAATTATATGAAAAAGAACGCTAGCGAAGTCACTTCCGAATTCATAACTGCTTTTGACACATTTCACAAATAAATCTAATCGATTAAATAGTTAGACCGTTCGGCATTCCTTATTCAAAGGTTTTTCATTAGAGAAAAAGTAATGTGTCAGTACAACAACGAGGAGCTCTATTTTGAGTTCTAACAAAATAAAGATGTACAATTAAATGAAGTTGACGAGAAAAAATCCTCTTCTAAAAAACGATAAGAGGAAGAAAATTCACTAACACATTTACCTTATGCTATGAGCATAATAAATAATCGTTTACACCGCTGATTTCCGTTCCGAGCGGTGAGTCTACCCGTCGCTAAAACTATTCGCCTGTGAGGTTCTCAACCGTCACGCTAATCCTCTTAGCGACGAGGAAACTGAAGCCACGCCCGTGGAAAGCGTTCATCTAGAATGGAAAACAACAGTGTATTAAAAACGTGTATTAAAAAGAATAGCCATTCAAAATTGGTTAAAGTGAATTTTAAAGCACTCCTGCAATAAATAAAAATTAATGATAGACGACTAAATTCTGCACTCACGTTATTTGAAAATGAACCAAATAAAAAGATACTTACCTTGTAAGTATCTTTTTGCGCTAAACGAATGTATTCAACTTTATTTTTCATTAGGAACGAAGTGAATAGAGTTAACTTTCCACTCTTCATCGACTTTCACAAAAACGGTTACTTGTTTGCCTCTAGATTCTTCTAAAACCTCGCCAGAGCCCAATTCCATTACCGTTGTGTCCATTGTGGAATATACTTGGGCCTGATCGGCACTATAACTAGCAATGACGATATCAGTTGCAGCTCTTTTCACATCGTATAGCTTAAAGTTCTTCTCCAATTCCAAACGATTAGCGGCTTTGTTTGAACTCTTGGTCTGATCAGATAGCGTTCCAATGAACGTTTCAATATCTTTGTTGTTAAACGAATCCATATAAAGCGTAAATATGTTCAAAAGCTCTTCTTTTTCTTTAGACGGTACATTTGCAACTTCTTCAACTGCACCATTTTGCATAAAGAAACCAATTTTCCCTTCGTCTACCCCATGATCGATGGAACCATAGCCATTCGAAGATTCACCATCATTTACAGAGCCCTGATTGTCTTTACTTGCATCATCTTTATTACAAGCAGTTAAGACTAATAAAAATACTGTTACAACCAGTAACGCAATCTTTTTTTGCATAACTCTTCCTCCTGCATATACAAAAGAGCCGTTCCATAGGGAAGGCTCTTCTATCCTTTTTTAAACAGTAATCTTATTTCACTTCAACCCAACCATTTTTAATGGCATTTACAACCGCTTGTGTCCGGTCGTTAACAGCCATTTTTTGAAGTATACTTGAAACGTGGTTTTTTACAGTTTTCTCTGATATAAACAATGTTTCACCAATTACTCTGTTACTCTGTCCATCTGTTAAAAGTTGCAATACTTCACATTCACGTTTTGTCAATAAATGCAATGGGCGACGGATATCATTTTGTTGGAACGAACCTTTGTGTTCCCGTTCACTTAGACGTCTGAATTCAGTTACTAAATTATGAGTTACTTTCGGATGAAGGTATGAACCTCCAAGAGCAACAACTTTAATAGCTTGAATAATTGCATCCGTATCCATTTCTTTTAACATATAACCAAGTGCACCCGTTTTCATTGCATGAGAAACATATGATTCATCATCGTGAATCGACAAAATGATTACTTTTGCATCTGGATATTTAGAAATTAACTTTTCAGTTGCGTCTACACCATTCATACGTGGCATATTGATGTCCATCAGGACTACGTCTGGGAGATATTGCTCATAAAGCGCTTGCACTTCGCTACCGTCATCACCTTCTGCTACAACTTCAAACGAATCTTCAAAGTCAAGAATTCGCTTTACGCCCTCACGAAAAAGCTGGTGATCATCAACAATTAAAATTTTAGTCATCTTCATTTCCTCCCAATGTCCCTAGTTTCTATCAACTTTTCTAATAATGGTACTTGAAACGTAACAATTGTTCCATTGCCTGGAGCAGAATTGATTGTCATTTTACCTTTTAACAATTCAATACGTTCCTTCATTCCGATGATGCCGAAAGATTTATCTTTAACTTCATTTTTGTCAAATCCAGCTCCATCATCTTTAACACTAACATTCATTATATCTCTTAGCCACTCAACTTTCACCCAAATATGTTTGGCCTTTCCGTGTTTCAACGAATTTGATATACATTCCTGCACAAGTCTGAAGATAGAAACTTCAAAATTCGAGCGTAAACGTTGATCATTCCCATTGTTTTGGAAATGGAATTCAACCTCTTTTTCATATTCACCAATTGTTGAAATGTATTTACGAAGGGTAGGTAATAAACCAAGATCATCAAGCGCCATCGGACGTAAATCATAAATAATACGTCTTACTTCATGGATAGCGTTCCTCACCATACCTTTTAGTTGTTCGAGTTCATTAAATGCTAATTCCGGACCTTTTTCAATATACGTTTTTTCAATTAAACTAGATCGGATAAGAACATTCGCAAGCATCTGGGCAGGTCCATCGTGAATATCTCTTGATAAACGCTTACGCTCTTCTTCTTGAGCTTGAATAATCTTGATACTAAATTCCTTTTTATATCGTGCCGTTTCGAGTGCTTCCCCGACATTTTGCAAGTCGGACGAAAGGTAGTTAATGACAGTCGATACCTGTCCTACAAGATGATCAGCACGTTGGATTGTCTCTAGCAATGTGACAAGACGTCTTTCCAACTCATCCCGTCGATAGCGAAGCTGTTTTTCTTCCATCTGATTCATCGATAAGCGTATTAATAAATCATTTGCTTGTTCATATGCAACCCTAACTTGTTCCTCTGAGTATTTTGCAAAGTTCTTTGAAACCTCTGCCAATTTCTTACGGGATTGACGCGTCATATGATCCAAATAATCACTTTCCGTTATTACCCGGGAAATATCAGCTTTAACTGCTGCAAGTTCACTTTCCATTTCTTCTAAACCTTGACGGCTTTGCTCACTTATAACATAAATATCATTTTTGGATTGATCCATCACGCGGACCATACTATTAAAAATGGTTTCCAGTGCTTGAATATCGATAGAGTTCTCTTTCAACAATTTCCCTCCCACCCTTTAATTAAGGGTTTTATCCGAGTGGTCTTTCATGAATTTCTTTTCTCTTACATTTAGTATATCATCATAGGAACAACTTCATATTAAAATTGTATTACAGATAGTGGGGGGGACGCAAATGAGAACTGATTACACAACCGTCAAAGGTCACGGTCAAAGTGAGCTTGTTATCCATAAGTCCAGATTCATCACATATGTCCAACGAGCAGAAACTGAACAACAAGCAATGGACTTCATTCAAGACATTAAGAAAATACACCATAATGCGACACATAACTGTTCTGCTTATTTGATTGGTGAGCACGATAACATCCAAAAAGCAAATGATGATGGTGAGCCTTCTGGCACAGCTGGAGTCCCAATGCTAGAAGTATTAAAGAAGCAACAGTTGAAAGATACAGTTGTTGTTGTCACGCGCTATTTCGGCGGCATAAAACTAGGCGGAGGCGGGTTAATCCGCGCCTATGGTAGAGCTACATCTGAAGGCATCGCTGCAACCGGCATTGTAAAGAGGCGGCTTCACTATCAAATGAAAGTGATCATAGATTACACGTTATTAGGTAAAGTAGAAAATGAAGTAAGACAATCCAACTACTCACTAAAGGAAATTTCTTATACCGACACTGTCGACATTTACATTTACTGTCCCGTTTCTGAGAAAGAAGTTTTTATAAATTGGTTAACAGAGTTAACCAATGGTCAAGCAAAATTCGAGACTCTTTCTTCCGATTTTATTGAATTCGACATTTGAAATAGCTATACGATTTTCATCCAAAGATGTATACTAGTGTAATAACGGAAAAAATAAACTACCGTGTATAGATGAATCGAACTTGTCGATTCCGGAGGAGCAATGAATGAACAAAACTAATTATAAGAAATATGTAAAACCAAAGAAAAGACGCTTAGGCCTCAAGATTTTGTTACTCGTCACACTATCTGCTTTCTTAGTCGTAGTTGCTTATGCAGTAACTTTGAAAATAAAAGCAGAAAATGCAATAGACAGAGCACATGAAGTAATTCCAGATCGACAAAAATCTAATTTACGCGATGCTAAAGTTAAGTTATCAAACAATAATATATCCATCTTATTCATTGGTGTAGATGATAGCATGGAGCGTAATCAAGGTGATGCACATAGTCGTTCTGACGCATTAATACTCGCCACATTAAATCCAATTAAAAAAACAGTTAAACTTGTAAGCATTCCTCGTGATTCATATGTTTACATTCCAGAGGTTGGATATAAAGATAAAATTACACACGCGCACGCATTCGGCGGAACAAGAGCAACGATTGAAGCTGTAGAAGGTTTACTCGACATCCCCGTTGACTACTATGTAAAAATGAACTTCAATGCCTTCATTGACATTGTTGATGCGGTCGGTGGAATTGAAGTGGATGTACCATATGAGCGACTTGAGATGGATGAAAACGACAATTACACAATTCAACTAAAACGCGGAATGCAAAAGTTGGACGGTCGACATGCTCTTGCACTAGCTAGAACAAGAAAAATGGACAATGATGTCGAACGTGGTAAACGACAACAAATAATTTTAGAAGCAATTGTAAATGAAACAGTGTCCCTTAAAGCACTTACCAAATATGGCGACGTTATTGATGCAGTTGGCGATAATATGAAAACAGACATGACATACAAGGAAATGACATCTTTTATCGACTATGTAAAAGATGGAATGCCTCAGATAGACGCACTTAATCTAAATGGTTCTGATGATATGTCAACAGGTGTTTATTACTATAAACTCGAGGCATCTAGTCTTGATGAAGTAAAACACATATTGAAAAACCATCTTAATATTATGACCAATTCTTCAAAATTAACCGAACGTAGTTCCAAAACTGATGAGCATGCTACAAGCGCAACAAAAGTAAAAACGACGAATAACTAAAAGCCATTGGGTTCAAGTTGAATCCAATGGCTTTTAGCTATTCATTCTTTCTGAAAACCCACATATTCCGAACTATTTTACGAAAACTTATTGACTACCGTTTAAAGATTCGTTATTGCTGACTAATTTTATGTAAAACTTATTGCTACACCCAATATTGAAGTACAAAAAACGATGCACACTTTTAGTGGCATCGTTTTATTTACGCTTCTTTACTTCCCTATCATACGCACAAGATTTAATATCGGGCGGTAATTCGCACCCGCCAAACCGATAATCTCAACAAATAACTCAATAACGAGCAACATAACTAACACAAGTACAATCGCGCCCCATACAGTCGCTTGCGAAAATAGAACGGCAACTACACCAAACAAGATCGCTAGACCGTAAATCACTAAAACTGTTTGTCGATGTGAGAAGCCAGCCCGCAACAAGCAGTGATGTAAATGTGATTTATCTGGAGCTGTAATCTTTTGCTTCATTCGTATACGACGAACTATCGCAAAAAATGTATCTGAAATTGGAACCCCTAAAATAATAATCGGGATAATTAATGATACAACAGCAACGTTCTTATATCCGAGCAATGCTAATACAGAAATCATGAAGCCCATAAACAGCGACCCTGTATCTCCCATGAAGATTTTTGCAGGATGAAAATTGTAGAATAGAAAGCCTAGTGAGCTTGCTGCTAAAATTGCAGCTGTCGCCACTACAAACATATTCCCCATAATCAGTGCCATCACTGTAATCGAAAGCAATGCAATTGTAGATACACCCGCTGCCAAGCCATCTAATCCATCAATCAGGTTAATGGCATTAGTAATACCAATAATCCAAATGATAGTGATTGGAATACTAAGATAACCAAAATCAAATTGACCTATAAGTGGTAAGTTAATGAATTCTATTTGCATATCGCCCCATGTTGTAACGATAATTGCTGCTACGAATTGTCCTGAGAATTTTGCTTTCGCAGTAATTTCGAACATATCATCAAGAAATCCTAACAGGATAATGATGAAAGCACCAACAAACATTGCTACTGCGTGTTCGTTCTCTGGTCCGAGTATAAAATACCCTACCAGGAATGCACCAAATATAGCTAAACCGCCGATTCGTGGCATTATAGTCGCATGTACTTTTCGATAATTCGGGCGGTCAACCGCACCGATACGATATGCTAATCTTATGACAAGTGGAGTAAAAATGATGGCTGCAATAAAAGCTGTAGCCAAAGCAAGGAATAACATGTCCTGCCTCCCTAAAAAATGATAATATACTAAATCAAAAGTATTATAGCACGTTTGGACAAGGAACGCACTTTACTAGACTAAAATATAATTTTTTCCTGTAAACTTTCATTATAGTATCCCCTAAAGATTCATAATGAAACATTGTCAACAATTCAATACTCGGAAAAATAACCTCGATGAAGAATGCACTAGCCACATTACTTCTATACTACATACAACTACGAAATTACTTAATTTATATTACCAAGTTACTGACTAAGATGTGTTTACTATTATTAAATAAGGGAATATGAGTGTAATAAATAAAAAAAACTTGATGGAGGTGAAGTGTCCGTGAAAGATAACAATAATATAGACGACTCAATCGCGGATAAGTTCCGAAAAGGTAAAAGTTTTGCGCAAAGCTCTGAACTTGATCATGCTGCTGGTGACTACGAACCTATTCAAGATGACAATCACGAAGAAAATTCAGCCAGAAGAGAATTATTTAGTAGAAAACAAAACAAAGAAATAGTAAATGTGCAACTTAACCAACAGGAACGACTCGAAGTGGAAGCAATTAGGCGAGAAAATGAGATTGAAGGATTGCGTGCAGACTATGGCTCTACAGATCCAGACCGAAACTAAAAAATGCACAAGAATCCTATGATTCTTGTGCATTTTTTAAAACTCCTATTTATAGTAGGTTAAATTTCTAAATCGGTAATCACAATTACATCTTCATGATTTAACAACTCAGTAATGGGCCATTCAGTTGTCACAGTACCTTCTACTAATTTCATAAGTGCTGCACGCTTTTTCTCACCAAAAGCGAGTAAAATTAATTTCTTAGCACTCATAATTGACGAAATACCCATTGTTATTGCTGTTTCTGGTATTCTTTCATCATCTCCGAAGTATTGACTATTTACACCTAGCGTTGAGTCAGCCAATTGCGTAACATGCGTAACGGAATCAGCAGAGGTTCCTGGTTCATTAAATGCAATATGACCATTTTCTCCAACACCTAAAAACTGAATATCCAGTGGATTTTTCAATAGCAATTGTTCATAAGCTGCGCATTCAGCAGTAAGATCAGCTGCCATACCGTTTGGGATATTCGTTTCTTTAAACTTCTTCTTACCAAATAAATGTTGTTTCATAAAGAAAGCATAGCTATTTGGGTTTTCAGCAGTTATTCCTACATATTCATCTAAGTTAAATGTCGTCACATGACTAAAATCTAAATCGGACTCAGTGATTTTTTTATAGACAGGAATCATTGTGCTTCCCGTAGCTAAACCAAGCACATTTAGTCGATTGTGTTGGAGTTCATCTTTAATAATTCTGTATGCCTGTTCAGCACCCTTTTCTGCACTTTCAACTTTCACATGGTTCCAGTTTTTCATTCATTCCAACCCTCTTTCAACGATTTTACAGTACGCTTTATTGTAAATTCACGAGCTCTTCCGGTCAACTTTTTTATTTCCCCAAAAAGTTTTCCCAACGGTAAGCTATTACCATTTTTCAATTAAATAAAACATACAGAGAACTATGTCAGAACTATGAAGAGAATGTGAACAAAGCGTGAATTCAAATTATTTTAGTCGATACATAGGGAATACCCTAATTCCCATATCCCCCTTAATGTTTATGATAAAGGTAAGTTCGATTTACGGCAGTATTTAAAGGAGGTGTCACAATGAAAAAAGAAAAAAACAACTCGCAACAGCCGTCTCATCAGGACTCATCCATTACGTATAAAGGAACGTTTATTGCAGTTATGATAGTTGGTGTGTTCATTCTAGCGTCATGGTTCGGATCTTACGCATTATTTATATCAAGATAATTTATTGTCAGGAGGGTAATTATGCATTTACACAAATACGAAAAGGTTTGGCTCGTTTTCGGATTAGCATCTTTAGCACTTTTTCTTCTTATTCTAGGTTTTGCTGCTTTCTGGAAAGGGACACATCCAAACAGTAATTTACAAAAGATTGATCCACAAAACATCGAGGCCAACGAGTCATTTAGACCTGAGAATTTAGGGCTTACAGAGGCGGCTGAAGGAAAATACGTTGTCAATATGGTAGCTTCAGCATTTAACTATGACTTCGGTAAAGATGAAGCTGGTGAAGCTGTTAAGAAAATCCGCGTACCTAAAGGTTCTACAGTGCTATTTCAAATCACTTCAAAAGACGTCGTTCACGGTTTCCAAGTCGCTGGTACTAATGTCAACATGATGGTTGAGCCAGGTCATATTAGTCGATATGAAACTGTCATGAAAAATACTGGCGAATTCACAGTCGTTTGTAATGAATACTGCGGCATCGGTCATCACATGATGTTCGGCACAGTGGAGGTGTATGAATAATGTCTACGAATCAATTACCAATTTCCAAGAAAGACTCCCGTCTTTATATGTCATTCATGTATGTAACGTATATCTCACTACTCATTGGTGGTTTAATGGGACTTTTACAGACATTCGTTCGTTCTGGAAAATACACATTGCCATTCGGAATAGACTACTACACAATTCTAACCGTTCACGGTGTTATACTAGGACTCGTGTTCACAACCTATTTCATCATTGGCTTCCAATATTCGCTTATGGCGAAAACAGTTGGTCTCTCTGACAAACAAAGAAAAGTGGCTTGGTTTGGCTTTATTGTAATGTTAGTCGGAACAGTCATGGCTGCGGTTACAATTTTAGTCGGGGAAGCATCTGTACTATATACTTTCTACGCTCCATTACGTGCACATCCTGCATTCTACTTTGGTTTAGCATTTGTCATTATCGGAAGTTGGATTGCAGCATTTGTAAATTTCCGTCAGTTATATGTTTGGAAAAAAGCGCACAAAGGCGAAAAATCTCCACTTCTAGCATTTATGGTCGTTATTAACATGCTCATGTGGTTCATCGCAACACTTGGTGTCGCTGCATCTGTCATCATTCAGTTCATTCCTTGGTCTCTCGGTTATGCTGAAACAATAAATGTTCTATTGAGTCGTACATTATTCTGGTACTTCGGTCACCCATTAGTGTACTTCTGGTTGTTACCTGCGTATATGGCGTGGTATGCAATCATCCCAAAAATTATCGGTGGAAAGTTATTCAGTGATTCATTGGCTCGTCTTGCGTTCATTCTATTATTATTGTTCTCAATTCCTGTTGGTTTCCATCACCAATTAACAGAGCCTGGAATCGATCCAGTTTGGAAGTTCATTCAAGTCGTTTTAACATTCATGGTGGTTATTCCTTCACTCATGACAGCTTTCTCTATTTTCGCGACATTTGAAGCAACTGGTCGTAGAAAAGGTTTTTCAAGTCTTTTCGGTTGGTTTAAGAAGCTTCCATGGAAAGACGTTCGTTTCCTTGCACCGTTTATTGGAATGGTTGCTTTCATTCCAGGTGGAGCAGGCGGAATTATTAATGCATCTCACCAAATGAATGCATTAGTCCATAATACAATTTGGATTACAGGTCACTTCCATTTAACAGCAGCTACAACTGTTGTGTTAACGTTCTTCGGAATTACTTACTGGCTCGTTCCACATTTAACTGGGCGCCGCTTGACACCGAAATTGAACAAACTTGGCATTATCCAATCGTTCATCTGGACAATTGGTATGATCATCATGTCAGGTTCCATGCACATTCAAGGTCTAATCGGCGGACCCCGTCGCTCTGCTTTCTCTGAATACGCTGGAGGCGCTCAAGTTGAAACTTGGGCTCACTATCAACTTGCACAAGCAATTGGTGGGTCAATCTTATTCATAGGAATCTTACTGATGTTCTATATCTTCATTCAACTAACATTCTTCGCACCACGCGGGGTTCAAGAATTCCCGATTGCTGAAGAAGAAGATTTCGCAGAAAAATCACCAAAGATTCTAGAAAACTGGTATCTATGGATTGGCATTACAATCTTACTAATACTATTCGCTTATACAATACCGATGATCGATATTATTAAGCACTCACCACCAGGCTCACCACCATTCGACTGGCTAATCGGAAGATAACCAGAAAAGCGGAGACGGTCGTTAGATGCGACAGGCGTAAGCTCGACTTGCGAAGTGGCGCCCTTTGCCACACAGCAAGGCGCACTTACGACCCGAGCATCTGACCGTCGGAGTCTAGACACTAGAAAAGCTGAGGGTGCCGGTTAACTTCGACAGGCGCTGGAGGACTTGATGACTACTGGCGTACTTTGCCAGTATCGATAAGTCCGAAGCGACCCGAGAAGTTGGCACCCGGAGCCTAGACAACCTGAAAAGCGGAGACGGTCGTTAGATGCGACACTCCTCTCGCAATATCTTTACACTAAAAAGTCTGTCCTACTCGACATTTTGAGTAGGACAGACTTTTTCAATTTTTAATCGGGTTTTATTACGAATAAATGACCGCGCTTTTCGAATCTGAACTTAGTCCATTTATAAATTTGAGATCAATTCTAATTTCTTGGATAGAAAAACGTTGCAAGTAAATAAGTGTTGAATATCCTGTACCAAAATCATCGATTGAAATATTAAAGCCCATGTCGACTATCGATTTCATTCGTTGCTTAACAAATTCTTGATCTTCCGTAGCCACATTTTCAGTAATTTCTAAAACAATGCATTTTGCAGGAACTTCAGTTTCAATTAAACACTTAAGCAAAAAGGATAGCAATTCTGAATGCAGAAAATGACGCGGGGATTAATTAATAGAAAACGTGAGCTCCGTTAGCCCTTGTCGTCTCCACTCACGTAACAGACTAAAAGCTTTCTTAATAACCAATTCTCCAATTGGAATGATTAGTCCTGTTGACTTGGCAAGTTCAATGAATTCTCCTGGTGACATTAACCCTTTTTCTGAATCTTGCCATCTAATGAGCGCTTCTCATCCTTTTAATTCTCCAGTTTCAGTTGCAACCTGGGGCTGATAGTATAATCGGAATTCATTTGCATCTAAGCATTTACGTAAATTCATTTCTGAGAGTATCGTTTCTTTAATTTCCTCATGCATAAATGGTTCAAATAGTCCTCTGCTTTTTCGTTTAGATTTTTTGTCCAGCGTCAAGTGCTAGTCTAGCTGTCTGAATTCGATCAGTTACTGTCGAGGCATTTTGTGGATAATACGAGATACCATAGCTAAATGACAAAAATATTTCTTGACCAAGAATTATCATTAGCTTTTTAAATTCCATGGCTACTCGTTCCAAGTTAAGTTCACTTTCATCCATATCATTTTCCAATGGGTAGTAAACAAGAAAATGATCAAAACCAATTCGTGTCGTTAAAGATGGTTTGGGGAAAATTCGACTCAAACGTTCAGCCGTTTTAACTAAAATCTTCTCCCTACCTTCACGACCAAATACACTTTGTATATTAGAAAACTAGTCTACAACAAAATAAATAAGTACACCATGTTCGGTTGTTTTTTCACATTGGAATCTTTCGTTAACCTTTTCATTAAATGCATTCTCATTATCTAATCCTGTTAAAATATCGGTGTAGGCGAGCATATGAACACGCTTTTCAACGGTTAGTCGATAAAGACGCTCAAAGACAAATGTTAACATGTCCGCAATGGATGATGTAGATCTTCAAGTAAAAGGTAAACTGGGTCCATCGAATTAAATCCCACTATATGTAAATACTTTTCGTGGATTACTTTACTTATAGTCACTTTTCTCAATTTCCCTATTTAAATTATATTATTTTATTAGTTTTTTATACCTTTTTCATCATTATATAACAAATTATTAAAATTGTTAGACAAAGCGCACTGTTTCTATGTAGAATGAATAGTGTTACTACTATGTACATAAGGAGTTGCAACATAATTGTCCATCCAGAAGAATTTCATCATCGGTCTTATGTTATTCGCACTATTCTTAGGTGCTGGAAATATAATCTTTCCGCCTTCATTAGGACAGATGGCAGGATCAGAATTAGTAGTTGCCTTACTCGGCTTTCTCATAACAGGTGTAGGTCTTCCCTTAATCGCAATTCTAGCAATTGCAAATGCAAGTGGTGGGCTTCAAACAATTGCTAAGCGAGTTAATCCTATTTTCGGTATCGTTTTCACGATGATCGTTTACTTGGCAATTGGACCTTTTTTCGGTATTCCAAGGACGGCAACTGTTTCTTATGAAATGGCAATGTTACCTTTTCTGACGAGCGAACAAGCAGATGCCAATTGGCCGCTGATCTCCTTTACGATTGTCTTCTTTGCTGTCACAGTTTTACTCGCTTTAAATCCAGCAAAACTCGTCGATCGAATCGGCAAATTTTTAACACCCATTTTAGTTATTGTAATTGGCGCTCTTGCTATTAAAAGTTTTGTAACACCTATGGGTACGATTGGTAAGTCCCAAGGGGAATACATAGAACATCCTTTTTTCCGTAGTTTCGTTGAAGGCTATTTAACAATGGATGTAATTGCAGCATTAGTTTTTGGTATTGTCATTATCAATACTTTAAAAGTTGAAGGTGTCGTTGAAAGTCGTGCAGTAATGAAAGCGATGGCATTTGCTGGTGCTGTTGCGGCTGTTGGATTAACACTCGTCTATATCTCTTTAGGTTTTATTGGCGCGACTAGTGTTGATACGATTGGGGTACATTCGAATGGAGCTACTGTATTAGCGCTCTCTTCAAATGTACTATACGGAACGTACGGCTCAATCATTCTTGGAATAACAATTATATTTGCATGTCTAACTACTGCAATTGGACTCGTCTCCGCATGTGCACAATTTTTCAACGAAATAATACCAAAGGTTTCATATAAACTATTTGTAGTCCTATTTGCCACTTTCAGTGGAATCATTGCAAACTTTGGATTGACTAAACTTATCAATATTTCCTTACCTGTGCTAATGATGTTATATCCGTTAGCGATTGTTTTAATGCTGCTGTCATTTATTGATAAATGGTTTGGTAGAAGGCCAATCGTTTATATTTTTGCGCTAATCGCAACAGCATCCGTTAGTATTTTTGACGGATTACTGGAAGCTAAAATTGATATAACTTCTGTCACTTCAATACTTAGTTATCTACCATTTTACGAACAAAAGATTGGTTGGATTCTACCTGCCATCGTTGCAACGCTTATCGGCATGGCATTAAGTCCATTAACAAAAAGTAAAATATAGTTATCAGAAATATCAACATAATTGAAGACAATAATGATATGATGAATGGGTATTCATTTTCTTGAAAGAGGGGGCGTGCCATATGAAATTCGACGACATGACAATGGAAGACATTTGGAATGAAATAAACAAAAAACTGAACGAAAATACGGTTCCTATTGAAGGAATGACTGTCTCATATTCTTTTGATTTGTCAGGAGATGATGGTGGTATTTACGGGTTGAAGCTAGCACATAGCAGCGCCGAAACGACTACTGGTGATCCAGGTGAAGTAGATTGTGCTCTTAAAATGAGTGTGAAAGACTTCAAAAAACTACTGGCAGGTAATTTAAATTCTACGACCTCATTTATGATGGGTAAGCTCAAAGTGAAAGGAAATATAGGGCTTGCTTTAAAATTGGAGAATTTACTAAAAGAATATTCATTTTGATACTGATTAGCGACAACCTTACTGGTTGTCTTTTTTTTGCAGAAAAATTTTATAAAAAGAATCCACTCTATTTTTTTTGCTATTTTACTAATTTATTATATCAATTTAATTTATTTGGTTTATAATAGGTCTTGTCATGTGTAAAGACACTAATATTTTTATTACATTGGAGGATTTATTAAATGAATAAAAAAAGTATGTGGTCAGTAAAATTTCCGGTAGCGGCTTTTGCTTTAATCCCTGCTGGAATCGGCATCAATTACATCGGAAAGTTTTTTGCGGAATTGCTTAAGTTACCACTATGGTTAGATTCAATTGGAACAGTTCTTTCTGGTATGTTAGCAGGACCCGTTATTGGTGCATTAGTCGGTATTATCAACAACCTTATTTACGGATTTACACTCAGTCCAATTTCATATGTGTATGCAATTACATCCGGAGTTGTAGGACTTGTTGCTGGTTTTATGGCATATAAAGGATGGATTTCAAGTATAAAAAAAGCACTCTTTCTAGGTCTTATCGTCGGACTAGTGGCTGCAACGGTTTCAACACCGCTAAACATGCAATTTTGGGGTGGTCAAACAGGTAATATTTGGGGTGACATATTATTCGCTTACCTCAGCGCTTCAAATGCCCCACTTTGGCTTGCCTCGTTTGCCGATAGTATTGTCGTAGACGTGCCAGACAAAATCGTTACAGTTTTAGTTAGTTATTTAATATTTAAGGGACTGCCTAAAAATGTAACGCAGATGTATGATAATCATTCTAAGATAGAACGGTTATAATTTAGGAGGAAAAGTTGATGAGGACGATGACAATCTATGTAGAAAAAGATTCAATGATACACAATGTTGACCCACTAACAAAACTACTATTCGTTTTTGTATCGGTAGCAATGACATACATTTTACCAACGTATCATTTCATCATAGTTGTCTTTGTCTTCACACTTTTTTTACTCTTTGTCGGTAAAGTTTTAAACTATACTTTACCTGTCATCAGTGTCAGCTTCATGCTCATCACTTCAATAATAATTATTCAAAGTCTTTTTCACCCCGATCGGGCAACTCCAATTTACGATATTGGTCCATTTACAATTTATAAAGAGGGTATCACTTTTGCTTTTTTAGTGACTTTAAGAATCTTCAACATGATTTGTGCATTTGGATTATTAATTTTAACAACAAAACCAGACGACCTAGTTCAAGCACTAATTAATCTTGGTTTATCAGCCAAGATAGGATATGTTATTCTATCCGTTCTACAAATTATTCCACAAATGATTAGAACGACTGATAAAATTTCAGATGCTCAACGATCACGTGGAATGGAAACGGAAGGTAAACTATTGACTCGTATTAAGTCGTTCATTCCATTAATTACACCTGTTGTTTTGAATTCCTTGAACGACACACTTGAACGTTCGATTGCATTGGAAATTCGTGGGTTTAATGCAACAGGAAAACGAACCATTTTAAACAATCCCACCCCATACAAATATGGCCTAGTATTCAAAGTGCTTTTACTGATGCTATTAGTAGGAACAATTTTTTGGAGGGTTATGATATGAGTCATATACGCGTTGAAAATCTGAAATATAAATATCCAACAATTGATACTTTTACGATAAATGATATCTCTTTCATTGTGAATAAAGGTGAATTCATAGGTATTTCCGGCATGAATACTGCCGGTAAAACTACATTATGCTATACACTAACTGGACTCATTCCTCACTTTTTTAAAGGCTCATACGGTGGTAATGTTTTCATTAACGATATGGAAGTTTGGAAACATGAAGTCCATGAGATTTCTGCTTCAATTGGCTTAGTTTTTGAGAATCCTTTTTCTCAAATGTCTGGTGCCAAGCAAACCGTTTATGATGAAATCGCCTTTGGTCTTGAAAATAGGGGTGTTCCACGAGCAGAAATACACGCACGAGTCGAAGATTGCATGCAACAACTCGATATTGAAAATTTACAACATAAAAACCCTTTTGAATTGTCAGGTGGACAAATGCAACGCGTAGCAATTGCAAGCGTAATCGCAATGAAACCGGACATCTTAATACTAGACGAACCCACATCTCAATTAGATCCTCAAGGTTCAGATGAAGTTTTTGGCGTCATTGAAAACATTTCAAAGAAAGGAATTACAATTATTATGGTGGATCAAAAGATGGAACAGTTAGCCAAATTTTCTGATCGGATTTTTTTGATCCATAACGGTACATTAATTGATAGCGGAACACCTACAGATCTTATTTCAAGAAATAACTTTCTGCAATACGGTGTGGAACCGCCTATTTATTCTTCGTTTGCACAATCAATGGGACTTACGAACTCAAAAACAGGTGGTCTCCCCATAACAATAGAAGACATGCCTAACAGTGGTTTGGAAAACTTCATAGCAAAGAGTTACATTGACATCGAGTGTTCCATAAAAACAGCAGAAGTAATTGTATCTGATTTACATTTTGGTTATACAAAAAATGCTTCCATTTTAAATGGCATCACCATCCATTTAAACGGAAGTCCCACTGCAATTATCGGCCATAATGGTGCAGGTAAAACTACATTTGTAAAATTGTTAAAAGCATTGATACAACCATGTAAAGGTGAAGTTTTAATTGATGGTGTCAAAACATCCAACAGCACTGCAGCTAAATTAGCATCTACTATCGGACTAGTTTTCCAAAATCCAAACGATCAAATCTTTAAAAACAATGTGTTGGATGAAGTAATGTTCGGTCCACTACAAACTGGTCAATCTAAAGAAACCGCTCGGAATAATGCTATCAAAATGATAGATCGAGTTGGGCTTTCAAGTAAAATTAATGAAAATCCCTATGATTTAAGTTTAGCGGAGCGAAAAATGATTACTATAGCATCCGTGCTTGCAATGGATACTAAGATTGTCATATTCGACGAACCCACAATGGGACAAGATCATGCAGGGAAAATAAAATTAGCAGAAATCATTCACGGTTTGTATGCAGAGGGCAAGTTAGTGATTTGCATTACACATGATATGGACTTTGTGGCAAATACATTTGAGCAAACTGTAATTTTGCAAGAAGGTCGTGTTCTTTTTGATGGCTTGACAAGAGAAGCTTTTGCGCAAGACAAATTACTGCAACTAGCCAAGCTTAAGAAACCACATATCACACAATTGGCCCAGCACATGGGTTTCGATGGTGTGATTTTAAGCCAGCAAGAATTAATGACGTAAAAAAGCACTTCGCAAATTTCGCGAAGTGCTTTTAGTTAGAGAAATGTTATTGAGCAGAGAATCCGCCGTCGATAACAAGTTCTGCACCTGTAATGTAAGAAGCTTCATCAGAAGCTAAGAAAAGAACTGCATTTGCAACGTCTTCTGGTTGTCCAAGACGCTTAAGTGGAGTTGCTTTAATTAGTCCTTCAAGAGCTGCTTTAGCTTCTTTAATACTAGCTACCATTGGCGTTTCGATAACTCCAGGGAATACTGTATTTACGCGGATTCCGAATGAACCGTAACCAGCTGCAGCTCCTTTAGAGATAGCACGAACTGAACCTTTAGAAGCAGAATATGGAGTCATTCCCATACCAACTAATGCAGTGTATGAAGAAATGTTAACGATTGAACCTTTTCCAGCTTCTTTCATGAAAGGAGTAACATGTTTGATACCAAGGAATGGTCCGAAACCATTGATATCAGAAAGGCGACGCCAGTCTTCGATTGTTACATCATTTACTGGTTTTTCAGATGAAATACCTGCGTTGTTAATAAGGATATCGATGCGACCTAATTTGTCGATAACTGTCTTAACAGCAGTTCCCCATTCTTCATCAGAAGTTACGTTTAATTTTACAGTTGTAACATTATCATAGCTGCCCCACTTTTCAGTAAGTGCTGCTTCGTTAATATCCGCTGCAACAACAGTAGCGCCTTCAGCTGCGAATAATTTCACCATCATTTCACCCATACCTGATGCGCCACCAGTTACAAACGCAATCTTATCTTGTAATCTTCCCACTAAAAACACTCCATTCTTATTTGATTTAACACTTAAATAATATGCCTAATTGAACAATAAGGCAACCATTTAAACTTTCCCCTCTATCTTTCTCTAATATACATACATCCTTTAAAAACAACGATTCAATAACTATTTTTCGACATAAAAAATGACTGGCAAAAATTGTCCAGTCATTTTCACTATTAAGCTATTTTCTTTTAGTAAACCGTTCTTCTATGCTGGATGAACCAAATCAATCCCATTACTGTTAAACCTATGCCACTTGACAATATTTCTGGCACAATTAGCATAAAACCTGCACCGAATAGGACGAACCTTTCCCACAACTTTGAATGACGTATGAAATAACCAATCACCGCACTACTGACACCAACCATACCTAGCAGCGCAGTTAGGACACCAAACAGTAGTTTTAATGGTGTTACATCAACAAAAACCAATATCGGATTATAAATGAATATATATGGAATGATAAAAGCAGCAATTGCGAGTTTCACTGCCGTCACTCCCGTTTTAAAAGGATTCGCTCTCGCAATACCAGCACCCGCATATGCTGCTAGACATACTGGTGGGGTTATATCCGCCACGATTCCAAAATAAAATACAAACATATGTGCAGCAATGGGAGCAATTCCAAACTCATTGATTAATGCTGGCGCAGCTATCGTTGCTGTTACAACATAGTTGGCTGTAGTCGGCAATCCCATCCCTAAAATGATACAAGCAATCATTGTAAAAAAGAGCGCTAACAGTAGATGCCCATTGGATAAAGCGATAATCCCGGCAGCAAACTTCGACCCTAATCCGGTCATACTCACTACACCGGCAATAATTCCTGCCGTTGCAACTGCAGCAATAACAGGCAATGCAACTCTACCACCTTGCTCTAAGACATGGATGATTTTACGAACATTCATCCTAGATTCCTTTCTCACTAGCGACACAAGAAAAGCTGCAAGTATTCCATAAAGTGCTGCTCTTTGAGGCGTAGATCCAGTCATGATGGTCGTAATTATGACAAACAATGGGACTAACATATAACCATTTCGCAACATAATAGTTTTAAATACCGGCAAGTCGGCTTTTGGAACGCCTAAAATCCGCAATCTTTTTGCTTCAAAATGTGTACCTATAAAAATACCGGCAAAATATAGAATCGCTGGAATAATTGCCGCTAACATAATTGTTGAGTAGTTAACGCCTAAATATTCCATCATAATAAATGCCGCTGCCCCCATCATAGGTGGCATAATTTGCCCACCCGTTGAAGCCGATGCTTCTGTCGCCGCTGCAAACTCAGGTTTAAAACCCGCTTTTTTCATCATCGGAATTGTAAAAGACCCTGTGGCGACTGTATTGCCAACTGAACTCCCCGATACAGTGCCTTGAAGTGCACTTGCCACTACTGCCGCTTTAGCTGTTCCACCTGTAAATCTTCCCGTTAGTGAAAATGCCAAATCATTAAAAAACTTTCCAATCGGAGTGTTCACTAATAGAACCCCAAAGAATAAGAACAAAAAGATGAACTTTGCAGATATTTGAATGGGCGTTCCAAATACACCTGTTTCTCGATACCATAAACTTGTTGCAATTCTATCAATTGAAAAACCCGCGTGAGATAAAACCCGTGACGGAATCACTTCCCCGTAAATCGCATATGCAATCGCTACCCCTGCAACAATGACAATAGGTAAACCAACCGTCCTTCGCGTAGCTTCAAGAACAAGCGCAACACCAATTAAAGAGAGTGTAATATCGACGGCGCTATAGCCTGATATACGACTTTGCAAAATAGATTCATAAAAAAACAATTTATGATACGTTACATAAAGAGCAGTAAACGCCAAAACGACATCATACCAAGGCACTGTTTTTTGCGTTTTCCTCCAAGTCTTTTTCACAGGATATAACAGAAAGACGATTCCGAGTGCAGTTCCTAAATGTACAGCCCCTTGCTTTTGAGAAGGCAGGACTCCGAAATAGCCAGTGTACAAATGAAAGATTGTCAGACCTACAGCTAAAAAGGTTACAACCCATGCCCATTTTCCAATGTTTAATCGAAACTGATTTTCCTTATCATATTTCTCTAGAACATCTTGTGCATCCACTGCTGTCTTACTTTTCATAATCCGCCCCCTAACTTCTGCAAGAATGACTACTCCTAAATAGGATGTATTGTCACAAATTAAATATTGAGTATGTCAATTTGATGTGTTGCTCACGTTAACCATTGCGAGTCGTCACTACCACAGTAGTGAAACGAAGTGAACTTCTTACGTTCAACTCAACTTTGATCGAGTTACATGCTTCGTTTCGCTCTTGTGACATGAATTCAACTGCTAACAATTATTTATTTAATTGCATCTAAGCTCTTAATCTTTGATTTCTCTCTTGTTACAATTTGAATCACTTCAGGATAAATATGACCAATGAAAGCTGCGTTTTCAACAGTATTCCCCTTAAATTCCGCTTCCCCTTTTAACGCTTGTTGCGCCGGAACATGAACTGACATCCCTAAATCCATTAGCCCATCCCGAATGGACGATAAGTTTTCAACAGACGCACCAGTTTCAGTATTCGTTACGTGCACACCATCAATATATTTATTCCACAAATTAGCCATCTCGCCACCAAGCGGATAATATGTTCCGCCTTGACTACCAGTCCCTAACACAAACTCTTTCTTCCGCGTTTTTGCATCAGCTTTAAGTTGAGCTACTTCATTTTCAACTTTCAATCCATTTTCCTCATAATACTTTTTCGCACCAGGATGAATTAATAACCCTTCAGCGCCCCTTAATGCATTTTCAAGAATCATCTGCTTCGCCTGCGCATGCGTATTCTCTGACGCATTTTCAATCATACTCTTTGCGAGTTCGTAACCCATTTCCTCATCGATCGTATCCGTATTCCCTAATAAAATCGCATACGCAGTAACCGTATTAATATCCTCAGTTAAAAAATCATACGTATCCTTAGGTATCGTCAACTTCTTATATCCTGAATTCTTTTCAATATATTCAATCGCCTTATCAGACAATCCAAGCATCTTCACATCCCCAACAGACGCCTGCAAACTCTCAATACTCGCAGCCGGCAAGCCTAAAATACCAATTGAAACGTCTATATTCCCATCTTGAACACCATCAGCCGCATCCCCAAACCCCTCTAAAAACGGCTTATAATCTTTATCATCCACACCATACGACTTCAAAATCAACTTCGATACATTATTCGTCTCACTCGCAGGCGGACCAATTGCCACACTCTTCTTCCCACCCCCACATGCCGTCAACACAACTACAAATACCACCAGCAAAATCAGCAAACCAATCAACTTCTTCTTCATTTCTCCATTCCCCTCTCTTCATTTATAAATTAAAGTATTAGTAACGTAGTAAAAAAATATAGGACAGGAACACTCGCCATTAATCGTATGCAACACATAACATCGATATGCAGGTTGTCCTATTATCGAGGATAGTTTCATAGGTGCGCGCTAAACCTTTTACGGGCGTTTCATCACACTTTGCGGGCGCGCTAAACCTTTTACGGGCGTTTCAACCCACTTTGCGGGCGCGCTAAACCTTTTACGGGCGTTTCATCACACTTTGCGGGCGCACAAACCATTTTACGGGCGTTTCATCACGCTTTGCGGGCGCGCTAAACCGATTTACGGGCGTTTCAAATCACTTTACGGGCGCGCACAACCTTTTACGGGCGTTTCAACTCACTTTGCGGGCGCGCAAACCGTTTTACGGGCGTTTCAAATCACTTTACAGGCGCTCGCATCCAACGCACATCCAACAACAATCACCATACAAACACCCATCCAATTCGCCTTCTCCCCACAAAAAAACGCAAGCGATGAACGAATTCATCGCTTGCGTTTTAATTTGTAAAAGAAGCTTTTTTAAGTGTGTTTGCAAGTACTTTTGCCCCTATATCGAGCGCTTCAT
>JARIDO010000021.1 GCA_029263895.1 Sporosarcina sp. | reverse complement strand
AAAAAGGCTATCTTCATCAATAGTAACTTCATTAACATCTTGATAATTTCTTTTAACAAATTTCACCGTTTCACTTCTCACTTCTTTTATAAACTGCTTTTCATTATATTCAGCCAATAACCAATACCCCCCAATGACTACTATAAATGCGAATACTGTATATATAATAAATTTCCTCATACCTATCACACCCTTTGCAACTTTCAGAATTTAACGTATTATTAAGGAAGTATACTAAATTTTTGAAGAAAGGTGAAGTGGTATTTCAATGGAAACTACTAAAGTAGCTAAGCAAACTGACCTAACCTACTTAGATATGTCTAGGATTACATACAAAAATTTACAATTGAAAAAAGTTAAATTCAAGAAAACAACAAATAGTAAAGAAAGTTGGAACCTAGTTAGGGTGCTAGACGATAAGGAAACAAACACTCAAGCTTATGCATTTAAAAGAGAAAATAGTATCGTGATTGCTTATCGTGGGACACAAGAAAAACATGATTGGGTGACTGATTTAAATTACTTATTCCTTAAGTCCAATCAAACACCACTGAAAACAAGAGCGCTATTAGAAGCAAAACTAGATGCGGCAAATAAAATGGGTCCTACAGGTATTCCTGATTTAAGTGAAGCTAAACTAGAGTACTATGAAAAGAAAAAGCTTAAAAATGCGTTCGATGTAGCTGTCACTTTTGCAGAAGATGTGAAAAGTGATTTCCCGAATGCAACTATCGACACTACCGGACACTCATTGGGCGGTGCTCTTGCGACGTATGTGAGGGTTTTGGCTACTTATAATGGTGATTACTTCGTTAATCATACAACAACTTTTGCAGCACCTAATGTTTACGGCTTGTTACCGAAAGACGTTCAAGTAAAAGTTGATAATGGTCACTATCAATCCAACACGACTGATTATACAGATTCTCGAGATGCGTTTGGAACAATGAATGACTATTTGCCCCAAGTTGGTATTCAACATTATGTTGATAATGAAAAAGTTTGGTTGGATAATCACAAAATAAAAAACTTTAGTCATTTGTTTCTATCCGATGGTGAGATTCGTTTCACCCCTGAAACATTTAAGCAACTTGCAAAAAGAGCGGGGCATTTAGCAGATAAAATTCGTTCATCCTTTAGAGAGATAGAAAGTTTTAGTGACTCACATGACGCAGCTATTTTACGTATACAAGCACGTTTCGAAAAACAGATTAGTCTACATTATGATCGGCTTCATCCAAGTGATGTGAGAACAATTATTAATAAGCTCGCTCTTTCAACAACCAATGGAAATCCAAAATTTTATGATCATAATGCGGAAAGTCATTTACTCGAGTTTTTACATGAATTACAGTTAGATGCTTCTGATATTGATCAAAACTTAAATCAAATGGCACAGGACTTTCAAAATAAAGACATTCAATTATCAAATTGGCTATCCGTCAAGTAAAGATAGGAGGAAGACAATATGTCTTATACTGGGATGACCGAGGGACAACGCAAAGAAGTTGCAAAGGCAATGAAAGAAGCTCAAATTCGACTAGACCAAATGCGGCAATTAGAGCAAGCTATTAAAGAAGAACTGAAAACTGAAATCCAAACGTTTAAGTCTACTTTGCATAGAAACTATAAGGTGTTAGATTTAGAAGAAGAAATTCTAGCGATACGAAGACAATTGGTGAATGATGCTAGTGGAAAAGCACAAAGTGCAGCAGACCAAAGAATCATGTTACACCATAGAATGACTATTAGTACAAATATGTCATGGGGACTTTTTATTAATAGTTTTGGCTTGTCGGGTTGGTTTAATCGATTTTAAAATGTGTTTCATCTCTATTAATGACGCATTAGAGATCTTTATTGAACGCATTACGACCGCCTTGTATATCTTAAAATGGCAATCCCTTCACCTACGGTATACGCTGTTAACTGTAAAGGAATCATTGGATTAGCCTCTTTAAAAAGACGTATGCCATCGCCAAGTATGATGGGGATAACGCCAATAATGAACTCATCGACTACGTTTTCTTTCATGAACGCATCCGCCAACAGACTTCCTCCAAACAGCCAAATGTCTTTTCCTTCTTGCTTTCGCAGTTCTTCTACAAATGAAACGATGTTTGAATTCACAAACTCGACGTTGTCATAATTCTTCTTTTCGCGAGAAGTTGCGACAATAACTCTTTGGGATGAAAGCATCTCCATCGGTGCATCTTTAAAGGATGTATAACCGGTGACAACCGTATCTATATCCTTTAAAAACACATTAAAATCGAATTGGTCTTTTGTATCTAATTCTTTTTCTCCATCACCAACAATCCACTCAAAGCCTCCATTTTCATCTGCAATATATCCATCTAAACTCATTGCTACGTTCAATATAATTTTTCTTTTCATTTACAAGCAACCTCTTTCACAAACCAATTAATTTGACTATCTAATACTCCATATCATAAGACCATTCACTGTTGGAACTTTGCAGCCATTCTGAACGTTAAATAGTCACCACTTAATTCCAACTAAAAAAGTGATTTTCAAACTAAAATAGGTAGGAGTTGATAGTATGAATAAATGGTTACTATTCGCATTTACTTTAGTGCTCGTTTTGGCAGGCTGTAGCCCTTCTAGCGCTCAAAGAAATGTGACAGTAGAAAAAGCCATTCATCCCATTGTAGAAAATATGGATAACAATAGCATCCATATCAAACCAATAACCCATTTCGATTGGGATAAAGCTTATTTGTTCCAGCCTTATACAACTCAAGAAATGATGACCGAGCAAATCGGCATCAATTTTAAAGATAAAAGCCAAATAGATATACGTGATGATATCTATTTACTCGTTTTTGTACATGATCATAAAGTCATTCAATATGCAGAAATAGATCGTCAGAAATCAGACTTTATTATTCAAGACAATGGCTACCTCACCCCAACTGAGGACTTAATTGGTATCATTAGACACTGAAATTTAAGTCCACCATTCACATTTTTGATATTGCATAAATGAATAGACTAACGCAAAAACTTATTGCTGTTATGTTCACTAACAACAAGGAAAATCCTTTGTTGTTTTTGAATTCATAAACAGCTGAAAGGAAACCTGCAATACATAGTACAATCCAAATCGGCAGAAATAGTAAATCTGAAATCGCCACTGGCAATAACGAATATACATTTGTTAAATACAACACCCATTGGATAATTAGCAGCCCTAAAATTACAAAAGAAATTGTATGTGGTGATTTTTCTTTTGTCTTCTTTTTTAATGATAGAAATATATACAAAACGATTGAAAGCAGAGCAAGGATTGCTAAGCCTATTAAAAATATCATCGACAATGTCATGCTAATCGTCCCCTTTTACTTTGAAATAATAAACACGCCGCCACAATGAGATATCTTATGGAATTCACATTTACTTTGCAACAAAGCAGTAATTTCGTTATCAACAAAATAGAATTCATCATTATCCCATGACTGACTATTTTCTTGACGGCATTTCTCCAGCTTGTCCCTCGTTTCAAATGCAATGTCACCAATATATATTTTGCCGTTTTCTTTAAGATGCGCTTGTAAGTTTATAATAAAAGCAACTTTCTTTTCATCGTTTAGATGGTGAAGTGTGTATGTGGTTATTATGGAATCGTATTTCTTTTCAGTCAGCTCAGGTGGTAGTCCATTTGAAATATCCCACTCCACCAAATGTGCAGAAGGCATTTTAGATTGAGCAATGTGTATCATTCTAGATGAAAAATCTATCCCATCTATATTGTGACCATTCTCATATAGTTTGTTTGTTAATACAGCTGTTCCAAATCCTATATCTAACACATCTGAATTATCCTTTTGCATCACTTCATTGAAAATCGTATTAAGGATTTCTTTATAGCCTGCAAAAGGATATAGGTCGTTCTCTTCACTTACTTGTACGGTTTCATCATAATTATCTGCCCACAAATTAAATCCTTGATTGTTTAACATAATTTCCTCCAGTTCATTCTCTCGACATTAGCTTTCGCTATATCTAATTACTCTTTACCTGTGTCTATCGATAATATTTTTTTCAATTCCATCAAATTATCGATTACGTTATCTGCCTGCGAAAGTTCATCTTCTACTGAAAAATCAAAATTACATCCGATTGCAAGCAGTCCATTATCTTTAGCAGCATTTATATCTGAAAGTCAATCTCCTACTACCGCTCCATATGTTATTCCATACTTCTGTACAATCATCTTCACTAATTGTGTTTTATGTAAAGATTCAATCTGTTGAATACTGAATGTTTCCGTTACCCAATTATTCAATTGATAATAACCGACGATTGCTTGTAGATATTTCGTTAGACCGTTACTCGCTATGTAAATTGAATAGCCGTTATCCTTCAAGTAATTAAAAACCTCCCTTACATTTGGATATAAAGCCCCCTTGCCGTTCGATATGTTGTCTAATAATCTTTCTAAAAAGTAGGCATCCGTACGTTCTCGTTCTATTTGAGAGTGATTGGGTAACAACGTTTCCCATACTTCAGGTAAAGGAACTCCCATAATTTCACGGTATTTGTCAATCGGTGTTAATCCACTCCATTTATTCATGGATCGCAAATGATCAAACGTATCATCCAGTGCTGATTCTAAGATTTTATTTGTTTGAAAGAGTGTCCCATCCATATCAAAAATGATTGCTCGTGTCATTTTATCCCCTCCAGTTACAGACCATATCGATAAAGACGTTTCATTTTTAAAGATAACTAATCAAATCTTCAATAGTCTCTATTTCAACAACATTCGTATTCGTGTAATCTGAACCCACTCTTATGCCAAACCCTTTTATTTTCATGTTAATAGCCAAATCAATATCAACTATGGAATCACCAATCATAAAGGATTCCGATAGATTAATTTCCGGATGATCCTTTAAAGCTTGTTCAATCAATCCTGTTCTCGGTTTGCTACAGGGACAATTCTCCATTTTTGCATGAGGACAATAATAACTTTCATAAATATCAACTTCATGAAGTTTCAGTACATTCAACATTTGATTGGTTATATCATGGTATTGCTCATCTGTGATATAGCTTTCGCCTATTATATATTGATTGGTTATTATAATTATTTTGTAATCATTCTCTAAAACTTTTTTCAATGTATGAATTGAACCCTTTATAAAAACTGGACTTCTGATTTCCGTCCACTCGTGGTCAGGATAGTCTTCTATTATTGTTCCATCTCTATCAAAAAATGCAACCTTCATAAAAACACTCCCATTTGTGTGCTGGCGGAATATAGTCATTGAGTAACTATCAATCTTTTTACATTAGTCTACTTCCATATCCTTTTTATAAACAACCAGTGTTGCATGATTGTTTAACTTCTTACTAACGGTCGTTTTGATATAGCCCATTTTTTCATACAAATAACAATTTCGCTTTTCTTCTGCGATTGAAGCTAGCTCCCATGTTTTTGCTTGAGGAAATAGTTTTTCAACTAAGGTTATAGCCCTCTGTGCTAATCCTTTACCTTGATAAGAAGGAATTATAAAAATAGGACTTATCCAGTATTCTTTATCTTCTTTCCAATAAACATTAATGGCACCTACACATCGTTTGTCAACCATTATCATATAAAAGCTACCATGAGCATTATTAATTCTATTTATGATTCTTTCAATAGGTTCGTTGGCTGGATTCGTTTCGTAGTCTTTATATTTGTCTAACAATGGCATAAAGGCTTTAATTTGCATTTCAAAAATCAAGTTCGCATCATTATTGGATGCTCTCACTAAGTTCATTTCGATACGATCACCCATTCAATCCAATCATATTTTTGAAGTGCTACTTAAAAATAATAACTCGTAATTCAAAATTTATAGTAACTTGTATAAATAATATTCATTAACAGGCCGTCCGTTTATCATTAATGAATGTACTTTTTCACCTTCAATGACAAAGCCCATTTTTCTATATAAATGAAAGGCTTTCACATTGTCTTTAATAACAGTCAGTTCTAATCTAGTTATTTCAATTTCTTTAGCCCATTCAAAGACTTGATTGAATAATTGAGATGCTATTCCCTTGCCCTGGTATTCTTCTAGAACGCCTAGAACAAGATATGCTGCATGACGATTTCTATTTAAATCACTGCCCATTGCCGCCATAAATCCTACAAGTTTCTTATCACTTTCAGCGACATAGTACATCGTTCTTTTTTCACCAAGTATTTTTTGAATGGATTGTCTCTGTTGTTCAGTAGTAATGTTTCTTTCTCCAGGTTCAAATAACATGACATTAGAGTCGTCAATCTTTTTACTTAATGCTAAGAAGTCTTCCGCATCATTCAGTTCTATCGGTCTAATATTCACAATACCCACTCCCTGTTATTCATCTGGAAATAGATGGCCTTTAATACGCATTCATTTATATACAACTTCGAATCTCTCACACACAACGGGCATTTTATAATCAAATTGTATTTCTAACGCTTCTAGTTCTTTTTTGAAAAAAAGTTCATGTACATGTCGCCAATGTCGTAATGTTCGATCCCCCTCTCCTTCTAAATAGGCATGCTCCCCCGTTACCTCGTCAAAAGGGACAACTTCTACAGCAGTCGTTATTAGGACCGCAACCGCCGCGCCATTCCCATCTAAAAGTATATTATGTAGACCTGCATGTGGTAATGGTTCATTTTCCAATTCGTATAATTGATAATTAGACGCTGTTGCCGTTTTTGTCCCCTCTAACACTAACGTTGCAAGCTCACTTGCCATCTCTTCTGAATCACCAAATGCCCAAGCAGCATAGCTTTCAGGTGCACTCGGATTTATCTTCAAATATTCATTCCACAATTCACTAGCAGTTCTCGTTTTCATATCATTTTCCCACTCTCTTAAAATAATGGTAATAGTAATACTATTCTAACACAATATTTTATAGGGGTTTTTTAAAAAAGAAGCTCCTAAATGTACTAAAGTTACTCTGTTATGAATTGATATTTTTTGGCATTATAACGAATAACAATATTATTTGTATTAATATTCAATACTTCCTCATGAATGTGGAATTTATGTCAGTCTTTGAATGAAAGGAGGACGAAGACGATCGAAAAATAGCTTATCGATTTTCAAGCTAGATATACCCAATATATCTACAAATGAAGAAGTATATAAAGGACTATATGGCTCCCAAGCCTTATTATCATTACTACATCAAGTTAGGGATATTGTAAGAAACAGCAAAAAAGCGTATATGATTTATACATATATACACTCCTCGTATTATTCAAAAATTTCACCCATTAGTAGAAGTATATCCTTTTCAAATAATGTCTTTTAAGTTTTTATCACTCAAGAATCCCCTTAAAATTGAACCTACCATCGACTTCTTAGGTAACTGATTTAATTTCAGTAAGAATAAACAAGCTAGATATAAAACACAGTCAGTATTAAATAATTCAATATTATTTTCATCTTTATAAAACCAACAACTTGATTAAAAATTCAGAAAGTAATGCATATGCAACAATTAACAAGAAAATAAATAACACTCCTTCTTCTCTTCCTCCACCTCGCTCTTCTATCTTCTCCAGCAACTGATCCGACTCGAATTTTTTTTGTAACTTACTAATTTCACGTTCAGCGAAATGATTATATAACTTATTTCCAAATATCCCTAAAGAAATTGAGATGAGAGTCGTTATGGTAGTTTCAATTGCGACTGCATCAAAACCTATTAGCGTTCCCAACACATCTATCACTAGATAACAACAGAGTATTAACGCTACATACAGGTACATTTTTCGATAGCCTAACCAAAAAAACACTAAAATGAAAGCTGCCCAATTCCAAGAAAACTTTCTATCTTTATTCCATTGTCTTGTATAATAATCGCTTTTCCCCTCACCTACAAAATGTTTTAATAATTTATCATGACGGGATTGTTCTGACAATTGATGATTATCAATTCTATTTGTATCTTCCTCATGTATGTCAAACACCTCATACCTACCTTCATTCATCCGATTCCTCCTTACCGTAGATAGTTCATCATGCAGACTAAGTAATTGTTAAATTAATCCTATTTCTTATAGTAATTCGAATAGTCTGTATTATAAAGACACTATTTTATCATCTATATTTAAAGGTTGTAAGCTACTTAAATTTGGCTCGATTGCGGCACAAAGACTTTATTACGAATTAGCCGAGTTTGTATAGCATTTACATTTCAGAATGGATAGCTTATTCAACTTCTTCACCAACAATGTAATTTATCTTTCATACTAATTACATGTGAAAAAGTCTATAAGTTTTTCACTTTATCGCAACGATAGGTAGGTCATTTTCAAAAATTCAAAACGACCACCATTTGTCTTTTGCATGAATGTCTCGTTAGGCTCAAAACCTGCTTCCATATAAACTTTTATGGCGCGTTTATTAAAAATCGCGACTGAAAGTGTTATCTTTTCTGGATTGTATTCTGAAATCGCAAAAGAAAGTCCTGCTTCTACAAAAGCCAATCCGTTACCTTTACCAGTGAATCCTGGTTTCATTCCCAATCCAATATCGACGGTATCGTTTTCATTTTCAAAACAAAAGAACCCAATTTCATCGTTATTTTTTTCGACTATAAAGTAATTGTCTCCTCGTTCTTCTCGGTCTAGAAATTCAGCCAAATCTTCCTTATCAGCCGCAATATCATAAAATGAATAGTCCCCTTCATAGTGCCAACTGAAAGCAATATTTTCTGCTTGTTTCTGTGACATTTTTTTAAATTGATAGTTCATGTTAGCATCTCCGTTTATCGTGCTAGATTAATAAAAGTAATTTAAGTACTCAGTCAATCAGATATCTTTTAAACACACCCTATTCAAGATTCCATTCAAACCATCTTCCATGACCATCGGTATGACCAATTGTATTTTGATGTTCAACACCATTCATATAGTAATCGAGGTGAAGTTGTCGATCCCACATATTATTGTAAATGTGAAAAACATCTCTTTTCTTACCGATTGCTTCGATTGCTTCAAGCAGTTCATATTTGGTATGTGTCGGTATTTGGTTTGCAACATGGGTGTGGAAGATACAGATTGCAGTGTCTAAAGGAAGTGTCTTTACGATGTCCGGAAGTAATCGTACACCATCTCCTTCAACTAGCTCCACTGGGTTTTCGTTAAAACATTCGACGGCAGCATCGAATAACTGTAATCGTTGCTGGTGTTCTGGCCAAATGAGTGACTTTAACCACAAATACTCATCTTCATCCGATAGATTGACGATATTTAAGTCCAACCCGATTTTCGATGCAATCGGTGGACTTTCAGAAAGGGTTATAGGAACGTTATTGCCCCTAACTTCTGAAGTAATGTGCACACGAGCATCACGATTTCCATACGTAGTTTCCGTTCCGTATGAATAACGATAGTGATCCCATAAAAGTTGAAGACCCGCGCTTGTACCGATTTCTATGAGCGACAACGGCTTATTCACTTTGTTGTAAATCCATGAGAAGGTTGGATAAAGGTAGCCGCATCTTCTCACTTCATTTGTTTGTACGAATCGTTTTTGTAATATCGGTATTATTTCATCAACAAATGCATGACAAAAATCTTTAAAATAACCATATGTATCGTCGTCTATTTTTCTTGTTGAAATAGTGACGCTCGGATAATACAGCTTTAATGGATGATCAATCCCTGTTAAAAGTAAATAATGAACAGCCCCGAATAAAAGATTAGGTGTTGGTTGCCCCACTGGTACTGCTTGACACAAATCTAGCAAAGTAGTGTCATCCGCTACTTTCAAAGCTAAAAACTCATAGAGTTCACTAGAACCCTTACATTCCATGTTGGCAAAATTGATGAACCTCGTAGATAAGTGAGAACTTTCCATAGTTGAACCTCCATGAATATCAGGTAATGAGCATTGAACTGCCCATTCTTATAAGCGATGAAAAAACTTCAATTTAAATCCCCAAGTTTTATAACACACGAACACTTTCTGATCCATAACGATTATTTCCATTCGGATTGAAGAACGGAAAATACCAGCGCATCATGAGAGTGATTATTTTGGTATAAGTAACCCCTTAGTACCCCTTCTTTTACAAAGCCAAATTTCTGTAATAACAAGATGGATGGCTCGTTTTGAGGATAAGTAACTGCGCCCATTCTATGCAATGCAAGTTCATTAAAACTATAGCTAATGACTTTATGTACCGCTTCAGACGTGATACCTTTGTTCCAATATGAAGGATGTAACTCGTAACCAATTTCTGCTTTTCTACTTTTTCGATTCAAATTATTGAGACCCAAAGTACCAATCAGTTCATTCTGCTCCTTCGATACAATTCCCCATCGAATTCCTCGATTACTATTGAATGTACTAGCAAAAGAGTCAATGATTTGAGCAGCTTCATCCATACTTTGTAGACTGTCCATTCCATAATACTTTGTAACTTCATCTCGGGACATAATTTCATAGAAGCTCTTGACATGCTCTTGCGTTATTTGTATTAATTTCAGTCTTTCTGTTTCTAGTTCTGGAAACTCCATTCCCCCTGCCACCTCTCATTCAAAGAATATTTCAAACGTAATGTTGCATCTGATCAATACTATTCGTTATGAAACAAGACCCCCATTAGTTCCACAGCTAAACTAGTAAAACCATCCGTTCTGTTCTCAAAATATGACCATCAAAATCATCGTCAAATACTTCAACAAAACTAAAACCTTTCGCTTTATAAAAGTTTTTTCCTATGAAATTATCCTTTTCTACATTTATATAAATCTCTTTAACACCAGTTGAGAGAGCAATCCCTTCTTTCAACAAAGCGGTACCAATTCCGGCCCCTTGATATTCCGGATAAATATAGATTGAACCTAATTCTACTTTCCCTTCACTCTTAACTGGGGAGTAATTCGCAAAACCTACGATGCCGTCATTCACTTCTGCAACAAGTAATAATGAACCCTTTAAACGTCTTTCCATCATTTCATCACTATATGCTGTGTTTAAAAAGTTTTCTTGAATACTTGAAGGAATAATCCCTTCATACGTCGCATTCCAGCTTTTACGTGCGACATCTTGAACTGCTTTTGTATCTTCTTCTATCATTTGACGGACGATGAAGTTCATTTGGTTCACTCCCTCATTTTTCCTCCTTCTACCTACTAAAATGGATAGTAGTTAATCACGCATTTAAGGTAAAAGGTTGTTTGTTAGATGATTAGCATATTTGTATCATCAAATTCCCAATTAGCGCCGTATGCAACTTCCCAATAATAACCGTCAGGATCCACAAAGTAACCACCGTACCCACCCCATGATAGTGTTTGAGGCTCTTTAACGATTTCAGCTCCCACTTTTTTGACCATTTGAAAAATGTCATTGACCTCTGTTTCAGATTTCGCATTATAGGCAAGGGTAATACCCGAAAACCCGCCTGTTGATAGTCTAGGTGGATGTTCTTCGTTAATGTCTTTTGCTAATTCTTCAATCGGAAACAGTTCTAATTTGGATCCTTCATTGTTAAAAAACACAATGATTGGTTGCTCTTCGTCCCCTGTTACCGATGCTTCAAAACCAATATCCCGATAGAAGTTAAGTGACTTTTTGATATCTTTCACACCTAATGTTATGAGGTTAATGCGATTCATATCTCAATCGACTCCTTTACGTTTTTTACACATACACCCATTTAGGCTTATGATACTTCTTGTAAAAACAAATTTACTTCCTTTTTTGATGTTAAAACGATGATTTCTTTCTCGTTTGAGTACCGCTCTAACGTCCTTAAGATTTCAGATCTATGAGTCTTTGGAAAATTCCATACCCATTTTATAAATTCAAGATCTATTTTCTCTATACAATCCGCTCCCATATCTGGTCTGACTTTATTTCTGTATTGGAACCTTCTCTTGAGAATACGATACATGCAAATTGTTCTATGAAAATCTAGAAAGATGACCGTATCCGCCTTATGAAGTCTAATATCCATCGTTCCAAGATAAGTTCCATCAATCACCCATTCTTCATTTTCTACAAGTTCTTTTTGTATTTCTCGCTGTTCATCCTTATCAGTTAAGACCCAATTTGGCTTCCAAAATAGCGCATCTAGGTGATACACATTTACGTTAAGCAGATTTCCTAATCGTTTCGCCAAAGTCGATTTCCCTGCCCCACTTGAGCCTATTACCATTACTCTTTTCATATGCCCTCCTAGTTAGCCTCTATTTATTATTGAATTGCACACTTCTAGTACTGTCTGGTTTATTTTTGCACGTCTATCGTTTGCTCAATCATAATTTCTTTATAGTACTCCTCGTAACCTACCATTCCTAGCTTCCTTGCAACGCTAAGTTCCAATTCTCTATCATAGGAAACTCGTAAAAAATTAATTGAATTCGTGCCAAACGAACCATCAATAATAACGTAAGTAGCGTCAATTAAATCTAACCCAACACTTCCTACATTGCATAGAATTCCAAGTTCATAACTTCTTAATAACGTCATATGGATATCTCCATAAAAAATAATATCTGGAGTACGTTGTAAGTGTTGAGATTCAGTTTGTTCGCTATTTTCAAAGAGCGTCAAACACTTTTCCAACGGATGATAGTCAGGTGCAATTCGTTCAAACACACTCCTCGGTGAAGCATGAAAACAACGAATCAATTTCCCATTCAATTCAAATTCAATATGAAACGGTAAGGAAGCCAAATACCTGTAATCTTCTTCTGTTAGGTGACTTTGAGTCCACTTAATCGTTTCATTCTCTGTTTCACCTTGGATAAACACATCCCAATTGCCTTGAATGACTTTATCACAATATTTTCTAACAAGTTCAATACACTCCGAACCACGCGGCCCCTTCCCAACCAAATCACCCAAGCAAAAGATTCGGTCTACACTACGTTTTTCAATATCATTTAGAACAGCTTCTAAAGCAGTTAAATTACCGTGTATATCTGAAATAATTGCTGTTCTTACCAAACAAATCCCCCTTTGATTTCTCTGTTTCGTTCAATTAAAGATTTCATATGCCGCCATTATTAACATAAATTGTAACATACTTCACCGCCATTGTCGGAATAAATTAAAAACTTTCTTTCGGCGTAAATAAAAAAATCCTTTTTGATAATGACACATCAAAAAGGATTCTTATCGAGCTTATTTACGTTTTTATTTCATATAAAATTGCAATAATATTCGAGCTTTCCCCTACAATAATCACGTATAGATTGTGAGAAACCATTGTTTGTAATTGAATTATTTATGCATATACGCTTTGATTTCATCTTCTGACATGGATGAATCGCATTTCACGTTTAATGTTGCACCATTTGAATAGATGAAACCGGGAACAGTCGGAATACCGTATGCTGTGCGGAAACTAGTAATACCTTTCATATCAGATGCTTCTGCACTATTTACATAATAAATCGTAGTTTTTGTTTCTTCACTAATTTTTTTTAGTTTTTCAACGAATAATTGACAAAAAGGACATACTTCCTTGCCTACATAGATTAGTACTTCTGCACCGCTTTTTATTAATGTCAGTGCTTTTTCGGAATCAATTTTTTCAAAACCAGCTACATTTTCTTCATAAGTAGTCATCGTTGCTCAATCTCCTTTTTCTGATCTAATTACTATTCAACTCTGTGTAAATAGACAAGTAAATGTTGTGTATGTGTTTGAATGTTCAATCCTAACAAAAGTTGATATGAAATACAAAATTAATCTCTTTCGCATTAAATTCCTAGCAGTTTCAACTAAACAGTTGCTAAAAGCTTTATCGACTATCGAATTACGATCGTTTTCGCTTCTCTCTTCATCTGATTTTCTTATTGATTCAATCGCTACTTTTGCTGGTTGATTTAGACCCACCCCCTAATTCGTTCGTATACAAAAGCACTTACTCCGAAATAGGGTAAGTGCTTTTGTATACGAACAATGTTTAGAGTTGTTTAAAATATGTGCTCTTGAAGCATAACGTCAAAAAAATATTCATGTTGAAAGTTTAATGTAAATGCTATTTACTCAAATCTACCATTAAGCTCAGCAGTTTTAGCAGAAATTAAATCCATTAATTCCGGTGATAGGACATCATAGGTAGGTAATCCAATATTATTTAACTCTTTTCGGATGGCCTCCATTTCTGAAGTCGGTGTACCTGTTTCGATTATAGAAGAAACAAATGCAGCGAATTGTGGTGCAGACCATCCTGTTTCCTCTGATAGTTCTGTATGAACAAAATCTAAGCCATAAAATGCATGATCCTTGTTTTCAATACGACCAAATAAATGTGCATGACATTCCTTACAAGCATGTCTTTGAATTGTAGCTGTTTCATCAACGATTTCCAACTTAGCACCGTTACTAATGACATGAACTGCGTCACGGGGTACTACAGCTACTATCGAGAAATTGGCACCTTCGGGTTTCCAACACTTCGAACAACCACATGCATGGTTGTGCAATGTTTGTGCATCAATCTTAACTTCGACTTTATTTGACTTACAAAGACACTTTAATGTCCCCCCTGCAAAGTCTTTAATTTCTGGATAATCATTAATGCCGTTATCTAATCTTGGATGTAATTGAGTTGTTGTCATATGGTTCTCCTCCTAGAATTAACTCATTATTTACTTCTATTATTTCCTTAACATGAAATTGTAAGTGTTGTTCTAATATGTGTTGATTGTAAATTCACTGTGAACATATCCTTTTCATAACCGGTATATGACGTATTTCATTTTCAATACGTTAAAATCGTACGGATTGACTCACCTTTATGAAGCAAATCAAATGCCTTATTGATATCCACAAAGTCTAAATGATGTGTAATAAACGAATCTAAATCGATTTTACCATTCATAAAATCTTCAATCATTCCTGGTAATTCGGTTCTACCCTTCACTCCGCCAAATGCCGATCCTTTCCAAACGCGACCAGTAACTAATTGGAATGGACGCGTATGAATCTCTTTGCCACCAGCTGCCACACCAATAATAATACTTTCTCCCCAACCTTTGTGACAGCATTCAAGAGCAGATCTCATTACTTCAACATTTCCAATACATTCGAAGCTATAATCTACTCCTCCATCAGTCATTTCAATAATGACTTCTTGGATTGGTTTATCGAATTTAGAAGGATTAATGAAATCCGTTGCGCCCATCTTTTTAGCCAATTCAGCTTTATCATCATTCATGTCAACAGCAATAATTCGGCTAGCTTTCGCTTGGGACAATCCTTGAATAACCGCTAATCCAATCGCACCTAAACCAAAGACAGCCGTTATAGCACCTTCTTCGACTTTTGCTGTGTTGTGAACAGCACCAATCCCTGTCGTAACACCGCATCCGAATAGACAAACTTTATCAAGCGGTACATTGTTGTCTTCCACTTTCACTAGTGAGATCTCAGAAACCACTGTGTATTCACTAAATGTACTTGTCCCCATATAGTGATAAATAGGTTCTCCATTATAAGAGAAACGGGTCGTTCCATCAGGCATTAACCCCTTACCTTGCGTTTCACGTATGGCACTACATAAATTTGTTTTGCCAGAAAGACAGAATTTACATTTTCCACATTCAGGTGTATATAGTGGAATAACATGATCTCCTGGTTCTACTGAAGTAACTCCTTCACCTACAGCAACGACAACTCCTGCGCCTTCGTGACCTAAAACGGCAGGAAATACGCCTTCTGGGTCATCCCCCGATAATGTATAAGCATCTGTATGACAGACTGAAGTGTACAGAATCTTAACCATTACCTCTCCTGCTTTTGGATCTTCCACATCGATTTCCACTATTTTAAGAGGTTCTCCCGATTTAAATGCAACGGCTGCTCTACTTTTCAAATGAAACCCTTCTTTCTATTTTTTCATAATGTTACTGTACCCATAATTACACGGCATTAATCGATAGGCAATACTGACATATTTGTCACCTTGGGTTTATTTCACGCTAAACGTAATAGAATACTACACTCTTTACTTTCTAGAAATACATACTAAAATTAAAAATACCATACTGACAATTATGTCGGCATGGTAACAAATTAATCGTTAATTTTTCTTTCACAATACAACCATATTAACTATACTTACACGTTATTCCGTTTCTACTTGTTTAGCGTCTTTTTGTACAGCTTCACTAAAAATATCTCCCCAATCGCAAATTGAAATTACAACGGGTTCTAAGAGACGACCTATTTCACTTAGTTGATACTCAACTCTAGGTGGTACAACTGGGTAAACGGATCTAGTTATTATTTTATCATCTTCTAATTCCCTTAACTGTCTAATTAACATACGTTGATTGACTTCAGGTAGTTTTTTTTGCATTTCACTTAACCTTAATGGTGACTCCTGGAGCAAACACCAGATAATCGCTATTTTCCAGCGACCGCCTATAACTGATAAGGCTAAATCTTTGCCGGTAAAATAGGTATGATTTTTATAATTAATTTCCATATATCTTCACTCTTTCTATCAATTTTGATGGATCACGATTTAATCCATCGAAAAAATATTTAATGGTTCTTCTACTTTTTCACTACATTTTTTATATAAGTATTATTATCGCTGCATTGTTTAATGCTTAGTTAAATTTTTCTTTGGAAGTATTCCGCATCATATCAATAAGGCTCCTTTTTTACAAGTCGTCGGAAATTTTCCTAGCAAAAACTCTCTTTTCTTTTAATACAATCCCATAGTGACAAAAACGTCAGTATTGTTCATTGCATCATATTATGTAATTATGGGTATGGATATGTATAAGGCTATTAATTTTTAAAAAAAGGATTTCATCCACAAATTAAACATATGGAGAGTGAAATAATGAGTCTGAAACTACTTGAACAACATTTTTCATTTAATGGGGTACAATATAAATATAGCCATTTTTCAGAAGTCTTACAATGTGATATGACATTTAGTATTTACTTACCATCCAATAAAGAAAAGAAGGAAATCCCTCTCACTTGGTACCTATCCGGTTTAACTTGTACAGACGATAATTTCAGCCAAAAAAGCGGGTTTCAAAGATTAGCTGAAAAATACCAAGTAGCAGTCATTATTCCAGATACTTCACCTCGTGGAGATAAGGTCGCTGACGATGATGCCTATGATCTCGGGAAAGGCGCAGGCTTTTATGTAAATGCCACACAAGAACCGTGGGCAAAACATTATCAAATGTATGCGTATATTACGGATGAGTTATCTACTATTGCAGCTACTTTAGTCCCTAACTTTTCAGGAAAAGAGAGTATCATGGGTCATTCAATGGGTGGCCATGGAGCGTTAGTAATTGGCTTAAAAAACACTGCCAGATTCAAAGCGATTTCTGCTTTTTCTCCTATTTTAAGTCCTAGTGAAGTCCCTTGGGGAATAAAAGCTTTCTCAAATTATTTAGGAGAAGACAAAACGTCTTGGAAACAATGGGATGCTTCGGAACTCATTAAAACAACTAACATTCCTCCTATTTTCATTACACAAGGTACAGCAGATCAGTTTTACCCAGAACAATTAATCGAAACGACTTTCTTAAAAAATGCCCATGCAAATAACGTAGAAGTGAATTACAAGAAGGTTGACGGTTATGATCATAGTTACTTCTTTATCTCTACATTTTTGGAAGACCATTTCGACTTCCATAACAAGTACTTAAGATAATGTTATTTACTAAAATATGTTGGAAGTGTAAATATCCACATTTAATTGAAATGTGGATATTTCAGTTTAGCTTTAATAGCAAGAGATTTTGGAGGTATAGATTCTATGAATATTAAAAATATGTTAGGCGATCATCATGTTAAACCTTACTTATTAAAAGCCCGTTATGGGATTGAAAAAGAAGGTCAACGAGTTGACTTATTAGGAAATTTAGCAAAAACTGATCATCCTAAGACTATTTCAATAAATGATGAACATCCGTATATTCAACGAGACTTTTCAGAAACACAGATGGAATTAATCACACCGGTTACTGAGACATTAGAAGAGCTGTTTAGTTACTTATCAGCTATCCACGACGTTGCGTATCAGTCTATGGGTGTGGATGAAATGCTTTGGCCATTAAGTATGCCACCACAATTACCGGAAAACGAAGATGACATTATCATTGCAAAGTTGAAGAACTTTTCTAACGTTCTATATCGTCGGTATTTATCCCGTTCTTATGGTCGGCGAAAACAAATGATTAGTGGGATTCATTACAACTTTGAATTTAGCGAAGAACTAATTCAAGCGTTGTTTAACTTGCAGTCGGAAATAAAAGAATATGCACAATTCAAAACTGAGATTTATCTTAAAATCACAAGAAACTACTTGCATTATCGCTGGTTAATTACATATTTTTATGGTGCTTCTCCTAGTAGTGAAAAGAACTTTTTCGAAAAAACTTCTTTGAATGAACCTGTTAGAAGTATTCGAAATAGCAAGCACGGATATTCCAATCATGAAGACCTTCAAGTCTCATTTAGTAGTATTCAGAGTTATATAGCCGACATTTCTTTGATGGTTAAAAAAGGAGTATTAATAGAAGAAAAAGAGTTTTATTCAGCTGTCCGTTTAAGAGGCGGACAGCAAGTTTCGGCTTTAGAAGAGCAAGGTGTTAGATATGTTGAACTTCGAAATATAGATTTAAATCCTTTTGACAAAAACGGCATTAGTTATGAACAAGCAGAGTTTCTACATCTTTTTCTAATTTATTTATTATGGAAAGATGAAGGTGAAAATCGCGATGAGTGGGTTAAAACAGGTGACGTATATAACGAGATAGTGGCTCTTGAGCATCCATTAACGCATACACAATTTAAAGGAGATGCTGAAGATATAATTGCCGAGATGGAACATTTAGTAAAAGAATTAGATTTGTCTGTATCAGATAGGTTGTTTGTTAATCTAAAAGAAATGTTAAGAGACCCAAGTAAAACGTTAGCAGGAAGACTATATAAAATGAGTGAACACAGCAGTCAAGGTGAAGTCGCTACGTCTATTGCTATAGAAAATCATAAAAAGTCATGGGAAAAGCCCTATCAATTAACAGGATATACTGATATGGAGTTGTCTACTCAGATTTTAATATTCGATGCTATTCAACTAGGCATCCAAGTGGAAATCTTGGATCGGCGTGAACAGTTTTTGAAACTCAAATTAAAAGATCATGTTGAATATATAAAAAATGGGAATATGACCAGTAAAGATAGCTATATATCCACTTTAATTATGGAGAACAAAACTGTAACAAAGAAGATTCTTCATCAGCACGGATTCCGTGTGCCCTTAGGTGATGAGTTTAATGACATAGAGCAAGCTTTACATGCATTCGCTATGTTTTCTTCAAGACCTTTTGTTGTGAAGCCGAAGACAACAAATTACGGACTAGGAATTTCGATATTTAAAGAAAATGCAAGTTACGAAGATTATCAAAAAGCAATCACACTCGCCTTTGAAGAGGATTCATCTGTGTTAGTAGAAGAGTTTCTAAACGGCACAGAATATCGTTTCTTTGTGTTGAATGATAAAGTTGAGGCCGTTATATTACGTACACCTGCTAATGTGATAGGTGACGGTAAACACACAATTGAAGAGTTAGTCATTCAAAAGAACCGTGACCCGCTAAGAGGAAGAGACCATAGGACTCCTTTGGAAATGATACAATTAGGTGAATTGGAGAATCTTATGCTGAAAGGGCAAGGTTACAAAATGGATTCAATTCCCGAAAGTGATAAAATCATCTACTTGCGAAAAAATTCTAATGTCAGCACAGGTGGAGACTCGATTGATGTGACCGATCAAATACCTGATGACTATAAAAAAATAGCAGTACATGCAGTATCTGCAATTGGGGCAAAAATAAGTGGTATCGATTTGATTATAGAAGATTTAGAAGTTCCTGCAGCCCATAAAAACGCTTATGGAATTATTGAAGCGAACTTTAATCCATCGATGTATATGCATATCTATCCATACAAAGGTAAGTCTCGCCGTGTGTCTAGGCATATACTCTACTATTTATTCCCAGAACTCGTCTAGAAAATAGATGATTCACCAAATTATATAAAATCCCGCGAAAAAGTTGAGTGTTCTTCTTTTTCGCGGGATTTTCTTTTACACTGAATGTCTAAATGACTAAGTTGGACAGTACCATTAACGTCTCTTAGAATCAGATAAAAATATATGAAATCGTGTACGATGGTTCCAAATGAACGCGCTCTAAAAGAGTATGGATACTTTTTAAAAAACATCCAAGTTCAATGAATCTCGTTTAGATAAGCTTAGCGAAATTCATTTTCCGGGTATATCTTCGTAACTATTATTGCATGTCATTTATGCGTATCACTCTTGAAAAATACGATAGTATATCTTTATTATGCGTAACGACAACAATTGTTTTCCCATTTTCATTCAACTCTTTCAAGTACGCCATTATTCGTTTTTCATTTTCAATATCCAAACTTGCTGTTGGTTCATCCGCAAGAATTAACTCACTTTCTTGTAGAATTAGTCGAATGATAGCAATTCGTTGCTGCTCCCCACCACTCAATTGGTAAATTCTTTTTCCTTTAAGATGAGTGAGTCCAAATTGTTGTAGCAACGTATCGACTCTACTCGACTTTTCTTTTTTAGTTAGCTTTTTATACGCTAGCGCTAAATTCAAGTTCCACATTACCGTTTCGTCATCCACTAATCCAAAGTTTTGAAATAAATAACCAATCTTTTCTCGTCTAAACAGCATGGCAGTTTTAGAATGTATCGATGGATTCTTTTCATTAAACAATCGTAAATCACCATTATCTTTTTTTGTGATTAACCCGATTATGTTTAACAATGTCGTTTTACCTTTTCCACTTTCACCAATGATTGCAACCATTTCGCCAGCATGAATCGTTAAATTAATAGCTGAAAGTATTTCTTCTTTTTCATATTTTTTAGAAACATTGACCAGTTCTATAATTGACATTTTCAACCACCTTTAATAATAGTGTGAACATTATTTTTGATATTCTTTTTATATAAAGACAGTAAAATTATAAAGTCGATTAGCAGCATGAGTATATAAAAGACAATATTAAATTCAATAAAAAAGGCCATCACTACCACGCAAAGTAAGATACTATAAACAATTAAATGCGTTTTAAAAGTTTTGATGAAATGATATCCATAAATATACTGGATTGTGTATCTTCTACTATTAGACACTACATCTATATAGTTAGATATATAAATGACAAATAGTAAAGTGACTAAAAAAAGTATCGTAAAAACAAACGCATTGTACATCATATATTCTACAAAATGGATTCCGTCCATATAAGGCGTTAAAAGTGTTCCCACATTAACAATTTTAGTTAGACCATACTTTGCAAGTACTTGGCTTAGTTCATCCCTTTGTTCTAAGTGGAAATAAAGATCGCTCGCATTTAACAAATCATAGTAATATAAACTACCAAAATCCCCTTGATCCATCATTAAAATTGTATCTTTGAGTTTAATTGTTGAATTATCCTTATCTCCATCAAAGTTTTGACCTAACAATTCATACTCCTGGTTATTCTCTATATAAATAATTTCCAGGTTATCAATTTTAGTCGACTCTCCGCTAGAGGGTACTACACCAAATAGTTCATTATAGTTAAGTAACATATTATATTCGTCTACATATATTTCTTTTACAGTACGTTCTTGTTCTTTGTATTTAACGGGCACCAAAATAGTGGGCTTTTTCACATGGAAATTTGAAATTTCTATACCATTCTCATCTTTAATTTTCATGAAATCTCTTACATATCTTTCATTAACGACAAGATGGTTATCTTGTATTGAGTTATATACATCTTCTTTATTCAAGCCGTTCATTTCCAAATATCCCGGTGTTAACAATTCTAAGACGTATGCATTATTCACATATAACTGGTCTTTTTCATCAAAATAGTCATACACTTTTTTTATAGATTTACCGTATTCAAAAATCAATTCAGGATTTCTACGTGCTTTTGCATCTTCTTCATAGTTAAACCCATTTGACGTATAGTAACCTTCTAATGCGGTAAATTGATCTATGTTTTTCAACTGAGTTTTATAGTTTGTGTAGTTCGACATAAAAAAGGAAATTGATACCGTAATTGATAACATTAGCAGTATTTTAACAGCATATACAGCAGCATTTAGTCTGTTTGAATATACTTTGTTTTTTATCATTAAATTAATATCGATAAATCGCAAACTAATTTGAGTGCACAATAGTAAAATGGTATTTATAAAGACAATAACAATTGAAAATGTAACCAACAATATAAAATAACGTGGCACAACATTATCATTCAACAAATAATAAATAAAATGAATTCCTATCGTTACCGCTAGAACAATGCACTCCATCCATATAAATTCTTTTAAAGATGCATTAATCATTTTCGTTTTGGAGTAGCCTAGCATTTTTTTAATAGCATTCACTTTTATACGTGTAAATGTGTAAATAAATAACACTAACAGCGTAAGGATTAAAAGGATCGACAAATTCAATAAATTATACTCAACGATTTGACTGTATACAATTTCACCATCGGAATAACGTTCGGTTGTAATCCCAACCTTTTTTGAAATCTTATTTAATTGACTGATTGAAAGATCAGTATAAAATACACCGTTACTATCGACAAAATCTTCTTTCGTTAATGGATAATAGTTAAAAATAGTCTCTGTAGAAATTGATGTTGGTTGATGTATATTGTCTATTTGACTATGGTAGATATCATATATAAATAGATTGTGATTGGATACAGGCGTTTTAATAAGTTGCAATTGACAAGTATCATCAGAAAAACATGCTTTATTTATTTCTGAGTATAATTCATTTAATTTATCTCCTGAAAAGTCTGTAACGATATACGCATCAAGTGAAGTATCACCTAAACTGTTTAACTCATATATTTCGTAAATCGAGGTATTAAATATATAGGACAAAATCAAGAGTTGTCCCATTAAGAATACAAAAAACAACTTTTTCATAAGTGCCCCCTACTTAAACTGCAACATGCGCTTTGTCAGATTGATTTGTTTTGCTATACACTCTTCAACTGCTCAGATCATATAAATACCCACAGCGAATATTTCCTTTTACTGGATTTAATATACACAATTTTTTACACAAATACAATATTTTCTATATATTGAATAAAAGTAGAATAATATAGAACGTATATCTACAGGAAATACGAAAACAGCCTCTAGGAATTGGTTATCCTTAGAGGCTGTTTAGTCTAACTATGCTTTTTATTTGAAGTGTTTACGTACTTCAACAAATATTATAGACTCATCAAATGAATGTTTACACAACTTATTTAACTTTCAACTTGCAAAAGTCTTCAATAATCGTACCGATTGTTGAAAAGGGTATCAATAACTTTTAACGATAATCATTGTGGTTAGGTAAAAATAGCTTCTCACTAGAATTTCTAACCACTGAAAAATTATCAACATTATAATGCCCATGCAGGGCTTCATTATGATGGGCTATGATCTGCTCGGCAGTTAAAGATTGAGAATCTGTTGTTGAGTGGCCATCTTCTACTAAGGTGACATCAAAGCCACTTACCGTTGCAGTTCTAACTGCCGTATCAATACAATGTTCCGTCTTGCAGCCGACAACGACCAGATGCTCAACCATGTTATCTTGTAAAAAACTTGATAACGGAGTACCATAAAACGAATTGGTTGCCTCTTTATCAAATATCTTTGACTCATTGGGTACATGAATATCGGCATGAACCTCAAATCCATTACCAATACCTTCAGCAACATCTTTATCTCTAATGAAAACAACAAAACTATCCGTTGCTAACGCCATCTTTATCACTGAGTTAATATTACCCAAGAGTGATGTTTTATTAAAGACGCCTTTCTCTTTTTCATTACCATCAATTAATTCTTGTTGTGCATCGATGACTAGTAAAGCTTGTTTCAATAAAAAAACCTCCCTGTTCTTCTAATGGAACCTTTTTCAAAGTGCGCATATACACATTAGAAAACTACTTTGGACACTATCCATAACAGGTAAAATAGCAGAATTACTTTGAAGACGACATCTATTTTTCTGTTAGGAATACTGCTTTATTTCAAATTGTTATATTCTCTCTTCACTCCACCGTAACACTCTTCGCCAAATTTCTTGGCTTATCGACGTCACATCCACGTTGAAGCGCGGCGTAATAACTGATCAGTTGCAAGGGAATTACACTGATTAACGGCGTGAGCAATTCATGTACATGTGGCAATATGAAGCGATCCTCCGCTTCTTCTACCCCTTCCATCGCAATGATGCACGCATGTGCACCGCGCGCGACAACTTCTTTTACATTGCCGCGGATGTTAAGAGCAACTGCTTGTTGCGTTGCGAGTGCGAATATGGGTGTGCCTTCTTCGATAAGTGCAATGGTCCCGTGTTTTAATTCACCACCTGCGAAACCTTCCGCTTGAATGTAAGAGATTTCTTTGAGTTTAAGCGCTCCTTCTAAACTGACATAGAAGTCTAGATTGCGTCCGAGGAAAAATGCGTTACGTGCTGTTGCTAAAAACTCGTGCGCGATTTCTTCGAATGTTTCTTTTGCATCGACAAGAGTTTGAATAGCATTCGCTGTAATCGCGAGCTCTTTTTTCAAGTTAAAATGCTGCACTTTCCCTTGCGCTTTTCCAGTGACGTAAGCAATAATGGCGAGGACTGCTAGTTGAGCCGTATAAGCTTTAGTCGATGCTACTGCAATTTCAGGTCCCGCATGGAGCAGTAATGTATAATCTGCTTCACGTGATAATGTTGAACCCGATACGTTTGTCAGTGTGAGCGTCGGATAACCCATCGCCTTCACCTTCACTAATACTTGGCGACTGTCTGCTGTTTCTCCTGATTGTGTAATGAACAGGAACAGTGGTTTTTCTGATAACAGTGGTAAGTTGTAGCCAAATTCACTTGAGATGTGAACTTCCACAGGAATCCCTGCCATTTTTTCAATGTATTGTTTACCAATTAGACCTGCATGATAACTTGTGCCAGCAGCAATGATATATAAGCGGTCTGCATTCATTATCGCCTTTAAAACAGCCGTGTCGATTGTAAGTTCACCATTCTCATCTTCGTATTGTTGGCTAATTTTCCGTATAATGCCCGGCTGTTCGTCCATTTCTTTCATCATATAATGAGGGTATGTTCCTTTTTCAATGTCACTCATGTCGATTTCTGCAGTAAATGGGTCTCGCTGTATGATCGTTCCATCCAACGTTGTGATCATCATCTCATTCTTTCGTACGAATACAATTTCCTGATCGTGAAGTTCAACGAATTGGTCAGTCACTTGTCGCATCGCCATTGCATCTGAAGCGACGACATTAAAGCCTTTCCCAACACCTAATAGTAGAGGGCTTTTATTTTTAGCAATGAAAATTGTTTCGGGTTCATCTGCATCGAGCATTGCGATTGCGTATGAACCGTGCACTAAACGCAATGTATGTCGAAATGCTTCTTCTGTTGGCATGCCGTCTTTTACGAATTTCTCGATAAGCTGAACAATGACTTCTGTATCTGTTTCAGATTTTAATTGTACTTGTTGTAAATAGGTCTGCTGAAGTAAATGATAATTTTCGATAACGCCATTATGGACAAGTGTAAAACGTCCTGATTCACTTTGATGCGGATGGGCATTTTCTTTGTTAGGAACACCATGTGTTGCCCAACGTGTATGACCGATTCCGATAGTTGCTTGGATGTCCAGTGGCACCGCCCCTCGTAAATCTGCGATACGTCCTTTTTCTTTAATGACTGTAATTCCTTTTTCATTGCAAAGCGCAAGACCTGCTGAATCATAACCACGGTATTCTAATTTTTCTAGCCCTTGCAGCAGTATTTCTTTTGCATCTTCTTTTCCTATATATCCTACAATTCCACACATCTTTTTATCCTCCGTTGTTTGCAAAATTAAGCAACACTGAACTACACTTCGCCCCATTAGGTGAAGTGTGTCCATAGGTGCTTGAACATTTTTGCCTTTTTACTCTTTTGTCCGTTTGATTGCTCAAACGTTTTGCAAGTAAAAATAACAATCGGGCAATGTCGATTGGGAGGCATCCGCCGAAAACTTCGATACTCCTCCACCTCGTCTGCTGAAGTTGAACGACGTCGATTTCTTCAGCGCTGGCGCTTTAACTGGTTTCCGATTTTGAATACGCGGTCTCTTCACTCCTTGTGCGTAAGGTAGTTTTCATTCAACTCTCAAAAACTACCTACTTATCATACGTAACCGAACCTTTTTTTGTCAATAATTTATATGATTCTACTAGCTTTATTGAAGAGGTGCATAACCTGTTTTCTCAATAATCCCTTGACCTTGAGCCGATAGAATCCAATCAATAAGTTCTTGAACATGAGGATTGGTTGAACCAGCAGTCACTGCATATATCTCATTTGTAATGGGGTATTCTTCAGATTGAATCGTTTTAACGGTAGGCTCAACACCATTCACTTGAAGCAGTCTAATATTATTGCTCTGAATCATTTCTGTCGAATAATACCTAAACGTATAGCCAATTGCATTATTGTAATTTTTATAAGCAGATACTTCATCGACAATTGTCCCCATTAGGGTTGCTATGTCTTCTACCGGTGGATCCATAATCGGAGTATCTGCCATAAAGTATTGTAGTGCAGTTTGACTGCCACTATCTTCCGGCCGTTGAAAAGCTCGAATATTATTCTTTTTACCACCGACTTCGTTCCAGTTCGTTAGTTTTCCAGAATAAATGCCTTTTATCTCATCAACGGTTAAACTTTTCACCGGGTTTTTTGAATTGACGAAGAAGACAAACGCTTCTTTTCCTATTGGTGTCAATTTCATCTCTTTGCCCATCTCTTTGGCTAACGCCAGTTGACTTTCAGACGGTGCCAATACGAAAATAATATCTGCGTATCCACTAAGAAGGTTCTCATATGCGGCACCTGTTCGGTTAACCATTACGCTACTTTCATATGGATCGTATGATTTCTTCGGATAAACTGCTTGTGCAAACGCTGAGTATACAGGATAAAGCGCAGTCGCACCATCAATTACAGGAAGTTCACTAGTTATCTTTAAGTTCGATGGTTCGTCTAACTTCACAAGTTTAGCGTTCTTGGAGAACGGCTCATATGCCGAAATGTCAATATCACCATCAGCAACAACAGGACGAGTTATGTCATAAATACCAGGAATCGAAATGACAAAAGTGAGTACGACAATTACGAAAGTAACTATAAAAATAGGCTTCTTGTTTTTTGGGATTGTAAATATTCGCACAGTCAATAAAACTCCTATACCAATATATACAGCACATATAAAGGGTAACAATGTCGGAATACCTGAAAAATAAGCAACAAGAGCTGCAATAATTGCAATGGGAGATATACAAATCATCAATAAGATTACAAAACTCACTTTTTTAGCTGTTGCCATATCCACACCTCTTTTTCCACATTTTTCATAATCATACCATTTTACTGACTGATAAAGTAATTAGTTTTTGAATAAAAAAAGATCCACTTGGGATCTCTCGTTCATAAAATATCGCTTACTCTTCCGACTTGACCGTCTTCAAGACGTACTTTTATGCCATGCGGATGAAAGCTTGAATTTGTCAATAAATCTTTCACAATGCCTTCAGTCTTAACACCTGATCTCTGATCTTTCTTTAAAATGACAGCCACTTTAATGCCGGGCGATATATTTGCTCTGTTTTGTCCATTCATTTGTAAAATCTCCTTCTATTGTTGAAATGTATTTTTAATATTGGTGAGTCTTTTTGCGGGCGCGCGGTCATCGCTTTCGGGCGATCCATCCCATTTACGGGCGCGCGCACATCGCTTTCGGCCGATTCAACCAATTTGCAGGCGCGCGGACTCCGCTTTCGGGCGATTCAACTCATTTACGGGCGCGCGCACATCGCTTTCGGGCGATTCAACTCATTTACGGGCGCGCGCACAATGCTTTCGGGCGATTCAACTCATTTACGGGCGCGCGCACATCGCTTTCGGGCGATTCATCCAATTTACGGGCGCGCGCACATCGCTTTCGGGCGATTCATCCGATTTACGGGCGCGCGAACAATGCTTTCGGGCGATTCAACCAATTTACGGGCGCGCGGACTCCTCTTTCAGGCGATTCAACCAATTTACGGGCGCGCGAACATCGCTTTCGGGCGATTCAACCAATTTACGGGCGCGCGCACATTGCTTTCGGGCGATTCAACCAATTTACGGGCGCGCGCACATTGCTTTCGGGCGGTTCATCCCATTTACGGCCGCGCGAACATCGCTTTCGGGCGATTCAACCAATTTACGGGCGCGCGGATGAAATTACAACTAACAACCAAAAAACATTAAACAAAATCATCACTCTGATACATTATTTCACCGCCAACAACGGTGAGCATTACTTTTGAAGTTAATATCTCTTCTTCTTTAACTTTAAATAGATCTTTATCAAGTATAGTGAAGTCTGCATCGTAGCCGATTGCTAGTTTACCTCGTACATCGGATTTTCCGATGGTTGCCGCGCTTCCTGTTGTAAATAGAGATACGGCTTCGAAGCGGCTTAGTTTTTCTTTTGATAGATAGCCCTCATGTGTTTCACTTGGTTTTCTTCTTGTGATAGCTGCGTATATGCCTAGAAGTGGGTTGACGTCTTCGATCGGCGCATCTGATCCACCACCGCATATGAAGCCATGTTCTAAGAGACTTTTCCAGGCATACGCCCAATCTAATCGTTGTTCTCCAAGTCGTTCCATTACCCATGGAAAATCTGACGGAACAAATACAGGTTGTAAGTCTAATACAACGGGTAGCTTTTTCATTCGTTCAACAAGGTCGTCGCTAAGCACGGTGACGTGAATGAGACGGTCTAGCTTCCCTGGTGGTGCTGGATATCTTTCAATTGCATCAAGTGCTTTTTCAGTTGCAGCGTCGCCTATAATGTGAACGGCTATTGCTTCATTATATTTGCGTGCAAGTTGAACGAGCGATGCTATTTCTTCATCTGTATGAACTGCCATGCCACTATTCTCAGTATCGTCGTTGTAAGGTTGGCGTAATAATGCAGTTCTACCTCCTAAAGCTCCATCGATGAAGAACTTCATTGGGCCAGGTTCAATCCATTGCTCGTTATACAATATATCGTCTGTCATTAATGATTCAAAAATGGTGGAACGACGCAGTAAATGTGCGCGGAAATTTTTCTTTGTGCCAATGACATTATTGAAAGCTTGCAATGGATTGCGATAATTACCATAGTAACCAAGATCATCCGTTACTGCACCTGTTAAGCCTAAAGATAATAGATCATTAACGGATGTCTCCAATGCATGTGTTAGTGAAGCTTCGGTTGGCTCTGGAATGAGACGTAATATCATTTCAGATGCACCTTCGTGCAAATAACCTGTTGCTTCTCCATCCACATCCCGTTCAATCACACCGTCAATTGGATTCGGGGTTTCTTTTGTGATTCCCACTAATGCTAATGCTTTTGAGTTAACAAGGACGGCATGGCGACAGGTTCTTTTTAACATCATCGGTTGGTCTGTTATTTCATCCAACTGCTTTAAAGTTGGAAGTTTTTTATCGGGAAAATTATTTTCGTTCCAGCCTTCACCAATTAACCATTGCTGTGAATCTTGTAATGGTTTTGCAGTATACAGCATTT
>JARIDO010000044.1 GCA_029263895.1 Sporosarcina sp. | reverse complement strand
AAGCCCATTGAAAGAGCCCCCTACCGACGATCCAGTGGAAACCATAGAGAAAATATTTAAAGAAAGTAGAAATAACTACGGAACACGAAAAATCAAGATTGAACTTAAAAAGAAAGGCTTAACTGTTACTCGGCGTCGTATCGGACGAATCATGAGAGAGCGTGGGCTTGTTTCAAGTCACACAGTTGCCCAATATAAGCCTCTCAAAACAAAAGTAAATGAAGATTCTGTAACGAATGAATTAACGCTTCAGTTTGATCATCAAGACAAACTAGCTGTTGTAGTGAGTGACTTAACTTATGTACGTGTAAACGGAAAATGGCATTACGTCTGTTTACTCGTTGACCTTTTTAACCGAGAAATCATTGGTCATAGTGTGAGGTAACACAAAACAGCTGAACAGGTTTACAAAGCACTCTCAAGTGTTCGACGACCGCTGAATAACATTCAGATGTTCCATACAGATCGTGGCAGCGAGTTCAAGAATAAACTTATCGGTAAAGCCCTAGAAACATTTAACATTCAATGTTCAAAGTTGTCAAAACAGAGTGTACTTTAACAGCCTTAACCAGCTCGAACTTGAACTCATTGATTACGTAAATTGGTTTAACACTATTCGAATCCACGGAACACTTGGTTATATTAGCCCTGTGGAATATAGATTAAAGGCCTTATAGTTTTTGTTCAGTTTTGTGTTGACAATCCACCATCACTTCTTTAAACCGCCGAATAACTGTTGAACTACACGTCTTAAATAATTCCTAAGCTTCTTTAAATATTTAATCTTTAATTGGACGTATTTGCACCTCCTGGCTCCACTCTTTAGTAACGCGTTGGTATTTATCCACGAAAGAAGATGAGCGTTTTTCACAATCACACTCTGAGCGAAGGCGTTTATAGAAAAATACAGTTAACCGTTCAAACCATTTTAAATGGTTCACTTTTTGCATCCGATAATCAGGAATCTTTTCTGTTGTCCTACCGCAGGTGGGACAAGGATGAGGTTTTCTTGGGAGTGTTACATAAATCGCAGTTCGTTCTCCAACTTCCTCAATCTTTTTGATGATTACATCTTTTAATTCAGGAATGTTCATGTTATTATTCATGTGCACGGGTCACCTTTCCTCTACTTGTTTCTCGATAATTCAAGTATAAAAGAATGGGTGATTCCGTGCATTTTTGTGAATTGTTTACATACCCCAACAAATATTATAGAATCATAAAACAAAAAAAATGCCTTTCTTGTCATGAAAAATAACAAGAAAAGCAGTTTTTCTATTTGTTGAGCTAATCCCTTAACAAGAATTCTAAAATGAAAGAATAAGCGAACGAATAATGGAAAAATGATAGCTAAAGTACTAGAAAGTAATGCCGAAACAGCATTACTTCTTTTCTTTTTTCTCTTTTTTCTCTTTTTTACCTGCATTTTCGTTCGCTTTGTTCATTTGATTCATCATTTGATTGATTTTCTTTTGCGAAGGTTTTTGACCCATTTGCATCATCATCATACGTAGCATATCTTCGTTAATTGGCGGGTTATCTTTCAAATATTTCATCATTGTTTGACGAGCGATGAAAAATCCTATAGCTAAACCTGCTATTAGCGCGACGACGATTAAAACGATCCACCATGTTGTATTCATACGCTATACCTCCTTCACTTCCGTAATTCCGGTTTACACCACCATCATGGATTATACAACAAAGTGGTAGTGAAAGGCAATGACCCCTATCGTAAAAAGAACAAATTCGGGACACTATAGCGTCTTTGCAATTTAAAGCAACGTCATTTACTTAACAACTCTTCATTATAAAAATACTCTTTCTTCTCTCGTGCTAAAATCAGTATATCTAACAGGCTTGAGCCAACCCCATTCTCCTATATCTCCCATAACCGCAAAAAAACGATCATCTGAACCGGACAATGAGACAAATAAGTCTAAGTCAAGCATTCTAGAACCATCACAGCAAACATTAAGTGTGTATGCTGATAGAGAAATTAAAATGCTCCCTTTCACAGGATGTGTTAGCTTATACTCTCCATTTCTAACTTCAATTGCAGTAAATTGCTTCGCTAAATTTCCGACAATTACTTCATGTATATGTTCTACATCTAGTTTTTCACATAGGTAATCCACTTCTCGCATATTACATTGTTTTACGTTATTTTGTATAAGAAGTTCAAAGAGTAGTTTTTCACGTCCAATAATAAATGGCTGGTACATCTTCTTCACTTTATAAATAATATATGTTCGTATGACTGCCACCCCCTTTTTACTAGCGTACAACCTTTCAATTGAAAAGGTTGTCAGTTTGCGGAGTAGAAGCACACTAATATTGTCGTAAAAGTTCGATAATTAACTTTAGCGAAAAAAACTGTTCCATTATGAGTCATCTCATTTAATGGAACAGCTTTTTAAAAATCAATTATTGAGTATACTTTTTACTTTTGCAATGACGTTTTCTTCAGTAAATCCATACTCTTTCATTACCCGTTCACCAGGTGCACTTGCACCAAATGTGTCGATGGCAATCATTTCACCTTCATCACCAATATACTTGTGCCATCCAAACGAAGCACCCATTTCAATTCCTACACGTTTTTTAACCGTTTTAGGAAGTACACTAGCTTTGTATGCTGCATCTTGCTTTTCAAATAGGTCAAACGAAGGCATTGAAACAACAGCAACATCAATTCCTTGTGATAGAAGTTGCATCTGGCTAGAAACTGCTAAACTGACTTCAGAACCTGATGCTATTAAAATTGCATCGGCTTCTGGTTTAGTAGCTGGAGAGACAGTATAAGCTCCTTTTTTGACGCCTTCCATTGCTAATTCTTTTGATTTTTCAAGAACAGGCAAGTTCTGACGAGACAACACTAAAACAGTAGGTGTTTGTTCTGAAGACACCGCAATATTCCATGCAGCAGCTGTTTCGTTTGCATCAGCAGGGCGAATGATTGATAAGCCTGGCATCGCACGAAGAGATGCTAGTTGTTCAACCGGCTCATGTGTAGGACCATCTTCACCAACAGCTACGCTATCATGTGTAAATACATATGTTACGGGTAATCCCATTAATGCTGAAAGACGAATCGCTGGACGTACATAGTCACTGAAAACGAAGAACGTACCACCAAAGACTTGAAGTCCTCCATGAAGAGCCATTCCGTTTAATGCAGTCCCCATTGCAAATTCGCGAACACCAAACCAAATATTTCGACCTGAATAGTCAGTTGGCAAGAAATCTCCGGAACCTTTAATGGTTGTTTTATTGGAACCTGCAAGGTCAGCACTTCCACCAAAGAATGAAGGAACTGTATTGGCAATTGCATTGATAAGTTCACCTGAAGTGGAGCGTGTTGCATGTGATGTACCCGTTTCATATGCAGGCAATGATTGCTCAAAATCAACAGGCAGTTTTCGTTCAATTGCATCTTGCAATTGTTGCGCCAACTCCGTATGTTCTTTCTCATACTTGGCGAACAAGTTATTCCACTCATCTTCTGCTTGAACACCTAGTTTCTCCGCAGATGCTTTAAATGTTTCATAGACACCTTCTGGAACTGTGAAATCTTCTTCAAATGTCCATTTATAATATTCTTTTGTTAACTTCATTTCATCTTCGCCTAGAGGCATACCATGCGCATCAGATTTACCTGACCTGTTTGGTGAGCCATATCCGATTACCGTTTTCACTTCGATAATTGTTGGACCACCTGCATTTGCTTTTGCAGTTTCAATCGCTTTAGATACGTCCGTAATATCATTACCATCGTCCACACGCAAATAATTCCAACCGTATGATTCGAAACGTTTACGAATATTTTCAGAGAAAGACATCTCTAGATCTCCATCAAGGGAAATATCGTTACTGTCATAAAGAACGATTAGTTTTTCTAATTGAAGATGTCCTGCAAGTGAAATTGACTCCGCTGCAACACCTTCCATTAAATCGCCATCACCACAAAGCGCATATGTGTAATGGTCTACGACATTGAAGCCTGGCTTATTATATGTAGCAGCAAGATGCTTTTCAGCCATTGCCATACCGACAGCCATACCGATACCTTGACCAAGAGGTCCTGTAGTCGCCTCAACACCTGCTGTATGTCTGTATTCAGGATGTCCTGGTGTTAGTGAACCCCATTGTCTAAAGTTTTTAATCTCTTCCATTGGAAGGCCATACCCACCTAAATGTAGAAGACTATATAAAAGCATAGAACCGTGTCCAGCGGATAACACAAAACGATCACGATTAAACCATTGTGGATTTGATGGGTTGTGGTGCATATGCTTCGTCCATAATGTATAGGCCATTGGTGCAGCCCCCATCGGCAGTCCTGGATGTCCAGAGTTCGCTTTTTCAATTGCATCGATGGATAGTGTTCGGATTGTATTAATAGCTAATTGATCAATTTGTTGGGTCATTTGAATACTTCCTTTCCCATTCTATCTTTTGCTTACATCTACTAGTTTAGACAACTATTGCAATAAATACAATCCAGCAAGTAAAAAACAGTTTTTAATTGAGGAATTTGTTGTTTTGTACATGTTTTACTTTCTCAGGAGTTACATCATTTCCTTCTGGGTCAATCACTTTTACATGTTCAATTGTTTCACGCATAGATGAACGGAAAGTTTCTAAATACTCTTTGCGTAGCATTGTTTGTTCTTTCGCTTCTTCAATTGATAATCCCGTTGACTTGGACTTTTTTGATAATTCGTTAATACGTTTAATTTTTGATTCGGATAACATTTTAGTACCTCCAATTTAACTAAAGCATACATTGAACGTATACAAAAAGAGCAGAAAGTGCAATTGATTAGGCTTCCTGCTCTCGTTCATATTCTTTATACCTGCGATGGACAGTCGCTTTACTAATATCATGACCAAGTCCTTTTAATACTTCAGTAATTTCTTCATAAGTAAGACCTTTATCACGGAGCGAAACAATTTCTGTAATCGGAACTTCAATCCGTTCACGACCTTCAGCCTTATCACGATTTTTCAAATTACGTTCTGGACGATATCCTTCTCTAACAGCCCGTTTCATGCCGCGTTTAATCTTTGCATTATGTAATTTACGTTGGTACTCTTCCACAATAGATAGTATTTCTAACATCATTGTGTCCATCTCATTTAGATTGATAGGGCCATTATCAGTATGCGAATAAACCGACGCCCCCATTTTCGTTAGTAAATGCAATACAGCCATTCTGGCATTGCCTCGACCTAATCTCGTTTCATCTTGAATAAGGATAATATTGATTTTTTCATCACGAACATAATCCAGTAAACTCAATAACCCATCTCGATCAATATCGAAACCACTGTGTTTCTCAGTAAAAACAGTTGCCACTTCAAGATTTAACTCGGCTGCCATAGTTATAAGTTCTTCCTGTTGTCTTTCAAGCGATACTTCTTGAGCTTCTTTTTCCGTACTAACCCTACAATAGAGAACACATCGTTCTCTGTCGTGTTTCAATTTTCGTCACCGGCCATTTGTGTTCCGAATTTAGATTCAATCAATTTTTCTTGAACTGGAAGTAACAAACTTTCACCGCTACGAATTGTTGACGAAGTCATGTCATTCGCTATCATTACATCTTCAATCCATTTTTCTGGTGTCGTGTCATGAGAATGCTGATTTGCAAGATCCCATAATGTATCGCCTTCTACAATTGTTATTTCTGTGTACGCTTGTTCATTTATACTTTTGCCTACACCTACTAGTGCAAAACCTACACATAGTAAAAGTATAAATAAAATGTAGCCATTGTTTTTTATAATTGTCATGATAATTCCCCCTATACGAATGTTTGTTCGGAATGTCTGTTCTCATTGTACTCAATCAAAAATGCATTGTCAACTGCAAATTGAAACATGTGTTTGCATTTTATACGAACGTCTGTTATAGTTTAGTTATTAAAAGACTTGGATGCTAATTAAAATTCACATCCATATAACTTTACTTAGATTTCCAATTTAGGGGTGAGAGAATGAAAAAAATCTCAAAAAGACAAGAAGATATTATGACGTTTATTAAAGAAGAAGTTAAGAAAAAAGGGTATCCACCATCCGTTAGAGAAATTGGTGAAGCAGTAGGTTTAGCATCAAGTTCTACTGTCCACGGACATTTAGCACGTTTAGAAAGTAAAGGGTTTATTCGTAGAGACCCTACAAAACCAAGGGCAATTGAAATACTTGACCCTGAAGGTACAGAAGCACTTCGACCTGGCGTTCTACACGTTCCACTTGTAGGTAAAGTAACTGCCGGACAACCGATTACTGCGATAGAAAATATAGAAGAGTATTTTCCTTTACCAGAATCCTATGGTACTTCAGATGACAAGCTTTTCATGCTAGAAATTGTTGGGAGTAGTATGATTGAGGCTGGTATCCTAAATGGTGATCATGTTGTTGTTAAACAAGCACAAACTGCTAACAACGGTGAAATCGTTGTAGCAATGACAGAAGATGACGAAGCGACTGTCAAACGCTTTTATAAAGAAAAAGATTATTTCCGACTTCAACCTGAAAACTCTTCAATGGATCCAATTATTGTGGAACATGTAACAATTCTCGGAAAAGTTGTTGGCGTCTATCGTATGATTCACTAATAATAACTAAAAAGGTTGTACCTTACGCAAACGCGTAAGGTACAACCTTTTTTAATGAAATAGCTATTATCCTATTAAATTCTCAGCAAAAAGTTTATCAATCGATGCTAAGATTGCAGCTTTTACATGCTCATAGGTTAAACCACCTTGTATAAAAGCCGTATATGGTGGTCTTACAGGTCCATCGGCTGTAAGTTCGATACTTGAACCTTGAATAAATGTACCTGCGGCCATAATGACATCATCAGTATATCCAGGCATATAAGAAGGTTCTGGTGCATAATGCGCGTTAATAGGTGAATTTGCCTGAATCGCTCTACAAAAAGCAATCATTTGATCAGCACTTTTAAATGACACTGATTGTATTAAGTCTGTTCTTATTTCTGTATAGTGAGGCGTCGTTTTCAAATCATAACTGTCAAGTAATGCAGCAGTAAAATGAGCACCTTTAACTGCTTGGCTGACAACATGCGGGGCTAAAAAGAAACCTTGATACATTTCCAATAATGTATCTAATGACGCCCCCGCCTCCGCTCCAAGTCCTGGTGATGTCATTCGATTCGCACATTTTTCAACGAGCTCCGAACGACCTGCTATATAGCCACCTGTTCGTGCAAGACCACCGCCTGGATTTTTGATAAGAGACCCAGCCATGAGATCCGCACCAACGTTCGTTGGTTCCTTGTCTTCTACAAACTCTCCATAGCAGTTATCTACAAAGACGATGAGTTCTGGATTGATTAATTTAACTTCACGTATGAGCTCCGCTATTTCATCAACATGAAATGACGGACGATCCGCATAGCCTTTAGATCGTTGAATTCCTATCATTTTCGTGCTGGGCTTAATGCTTTTTTTCACTTCATTAAGATCGACTGTACCATCCGATTTTAAATCCACATGCTTATATGTAATGCCATAATCAGCAAGTGAACCAGTGTCTTTGCCTTTTCCTGAAACAATTGACTCAAGGGTATCGTAAGGTTTACCTGTAATATATAAAAGCTCATCACCTGGACGAAGAATGCCAAATAAGCTGATAGAAATTGCATGTGTACCAGAAATAATTTGACTGCGTACTAAACAATCTTCTGCACCAAAAACATCCGCATATACTCGCTCTAATACATCGCGACCACTATCGTCATAACCATATCCAGTTGTTCCAGTGAGGTGAAAATCACTCACCTGATTTTTTCGAAACGCTTCTAACACTTTCTTTTGGTTATAGAAAGCGATTTTTTCAACATTTTTAAAGTAAGGGGTTAGTTTCTGTTCAATCGCTTCAACTCTTTCAAGTAGAGCTTCATTTAGTGGTGTCACTTGCACTGCAATACCTCATTCCGTTAAATAGTCACTCCATTATTCTAACAGTTTGCGATAAGAGGTCAACAAAATGGCAACTGAAGTATTGAATATCAGGTAGAGTCTGTTAAACTATTGAAGGTTGTATTGAATGGAGGATTGAAATTGGCTTGGGAAGTATTTAGCTTTATTGGGACAGCAGCTTTCGCTATTTCTGGTGCGATTGTTGCAATGGAGGAAGAGTATGATATTTTGGGTGTTTACATACTAGGTATGATTACGGCATTCGGTGGTGGCGCAATGCGTAATATACTCATTGGCGTACCTGTAAATGTACTTTGGAGCCAAGGGTTTCTATTCTTTGTTGCTTCTGTATTAATTATAGCTATTTTTTTCTTTTCAAAATATATACTTTCACATTGGAATCGATGGGGTGCATATTTTGACGCTATCGGTTTAGCTGCTTTTGCAATTCAAGGTGCAATGCTTGCAAAAGAACTAAATATGACACTTTATGCAATTATTGTCGCAGCTGTTTTAACTGGAGCTGGTGGCGGTGTTATTCGGGATATTCTAGCAGGGAGAAAACCTTTAATTTTCAAAAATGAAATCTATGCTGTCTGGGCAGCCATAGCGGGTTTAATAGTTGGTTTAGATTTTCTACACTTTGACTTTGCTTTGTATATGTTACTTGTTTTGACGACAACTTTACGCATACTATCCCTAATCTTCCATTGGAAATTACCTAGTGGAAAACTAACTATTTAATAGTGTTGATAAAAATAAATCAAGTTAAAAGTACCTTATTTATTATTAAAAAAGCGAAACTAGACAAGTATTGTCTAGTTTCGCTTTTTCACTCAAGTTCATCTTTTAAAAAGACTGGTTTGACAGGAACATATGTGGAAATCGCATGCTTATAAATCAATTGCTGCTTGTTATCCGCGGACTCAAGTAGGACAGTATAATTATCATACGATTTAATAATTCCTTTCAATTGGAATCCATTTAGCAAAAATACAGTTACTAATGTGTTGTTTTTCCGTAATGAATTTAAAAACGTCTCTTGCATATTCACTTGTGCCATCACTCAAATCCTCCTGTAGTCCTGCCTATTTTTCTAATGCTCTATTTACTGTATTCGCTCTCTATTTTCAAAATCCTTTAAAATTTCAAAGATTCTATCAATATTAACCAAAGTCCCGTTTGTAGCATCTAACCAATCGACAGTTAATTTATTGCGGAAATAAGTCATTTGACGCTTTGCATAGTTACGCGTATTTTTTTTTATTAATGCTACAGCTTCATGCTCATCTAATTTCCCTTCGAATAGAAGGTGTAATTCTTTATAACCTATCGCCTGTACAGATTGCATATTGCGTATTCCAGCGTCCCATAGTGCTTTCGCTTCTTCTATTAGGCCACTTTCCATCATTGTATCGACTCGTCTTTCAATCCGTTCATATAAAATTTCTCTATCCATCTCAAGACCGATAATCAAATGATTATACAATGAAGATTTCCCAGCGTTCTCTTCATGGGCATCTTTTGTCTTACCTGTTACTTCAATTATTTCAAGCGCTCTCACTAATCTTCGATGATTATTCGGATGAATCTTTTCAGCGTTATTTGAATCTATCATTTTAAGTTTGTCATGTAAATACGCAGCACCTTTGTCCTCTAGCTCTTGTTCCAACCTTGTTCTGACGGTTAAGTCAGCTGCTTCTTCCGTGAAACGAAAGTCATAGAGAACAGATTGTATATACAATCCAGTACCCCCTACAATAATCGGGGTCTTTCCTTTACGCTGAATCTTATCAATCCAGCTACGTACTGTTTGTTGATATTCTGCTACTGAAAAGAGTTCATTCGCTTCTTTCACATCGAATAGATGATGGGGTACACCTTCCATTTCGGTAGCTGTTATTTTTGCAGTACCGATATCAAGTCCTTTATATACTTGCATGGCGTCACCATTAATAATTTCTCCATCGATTGCTTTAGCCAGCTTCACACTAAGTGCCGTTTTACCAGAGGCTGTTGGCCCCACAATCGCAATCACTTCGGGTCTTGTCATCATTCCTTTTGTTCAATCCAATCTAGTATATAGTCGTAAACAAGTTGACGATTCGTTTCATTCAACATCTCATGTCTGCCCTCTTCAAACAATTTGACTGTGACATCTTTTATGCCTGCTTCATCAAATTGCTTTGCTACTTTCATAACACCTTTGCCATAATCCCCAACTGGATCTTCAGTTCCTGACACAAAGAGTACCGGCAAATCATGCGACATCTTTTTCACTTCAGATAATGTGTTAATTATTTTTATGCCATGAAATAGATCCGCAAATAATTGCGTTGTCGGTATGAAACCACAAGTCGGATCTTCAATATATTGATGAACAATTTGACGATCTCTCGATAACCAGTCAAATTCCGTATCAGGTTTTTTCACTGATTTGTTGAAAGAACCAAACGCTAATTTGTTCAACAAAGGATTAGGTTGGTCAAACCCTTTTACCTTACCAGTCATAAGCGCAAGACTTTGTGCAGCTACTCTAGCCAATCCTGGGTCTGAGCCAGTACCTGAAAGGATCGCTAAATCGATTTGTTCTTTATGAAGTTGAAGGTAACGTCGTGCAATGAAAGAACCCATACTATGCCCCAAAAGTATGAATGGTGAGCTTGTATGTTGTTTCCTAATATCCAGAATCACTTCATGGACATCCTGGACAATACGTTCAAATCCATCACTTTGAGTGAAATAGCCTAGTTCACCATTCGATTCAGCTGTTTTGCCATGCCCGCGATGATCATGCCCTGAAACAATATAACCTTTTGATACTAAAAATCGTGAGAATTCTTCGTATCTTGCTATATGCTCTGCCATTCCGTGTAGTAGGTGAATATGCCCTTTCGGTTCAGACGCTGGCACACTAACAAAAGCATGAATCGAAAATCCATCAGTCATTTCTACCGTTAATTTATTCATGTTTGACTCGCCTGCTTTCCCTGTGCTTCTGTAATATGTTTCATTAGCTCCTGCAAGCGTCTTTGTTTTTCACTCGTATCGTACATCAGCAATGTTGACATATACTCTGTAACATGTTGTGCATAACGTTTCACATAATTGATATTAAAGTAGAGGTCACCTTTTCTCCTAATAAAAAAGTCTGAAGGGGTTAACGCCATTTCATGATGGATCGCGTAGAAAACTTCTGCTTGCAGCTCAACTGGCAAATCATATTGTGTAGCTTGAAAAGCATGTGCATACGTAAATACAGTGTCGACATTCGTACCATATTGTTTTGCAAGTCGTCTACCTTCTACTTGTGACAAACCGTATAATTCTGCTTCATTCGTTTTACTATCCATATAAGATTGAAATTTATCAGGATGACCAAAATCTCCTCCTGAAAGTGGTAAATGTTCAGTTACACATGGTCCGAATTTTTTAGAAGGGATTTTTTTCACAACTAAATCCAGTACGTTTTCAGCCATTTTACGATATCCTGTTAGTTTCCCACCTGCAATTGTTAGTAGACCTGATGCTGCTTCCCATATTTCATCTTTTCTTGAAATCTCTGAAGGGTCTTTGCCGTCTTCATAAATGAGTGGTCTTACACCAGCCCATGTTGACTCCACATCTTCCCTGCTAACTTTCACTGACGGAAACATGTAGTGAATGGTTGATAATAAATAATGAATATCTTCTTCAGAGGCAAGAGGTGTTGATTTATCCGCATCAAAAAAAGTGTCTGTTGTGCCGATATAGGTTTTGTCCTCCCTTGGTATAGCGAAGACCATTCGCTTATCTGGTGCATCAAAATAAATTGCTTGACCTAGTGGAAAAACAGATTGGTCAATGACAATATGAATACCTTTTGTAAGTCGTAATCGTTTTCGATTTGAAAACTCATCTTTTTTCCGAATATCGTCAACCCAAGGACCAGTTGCATTTACTACAACTGTTGCACTGATATCAAAAGCATCACCTTGAAATAAATCCAATGCATGCACGCCTGTCACTTTACCTTTTGTATAGTTAAAATCTAAGGCTTTTGTATAATTTAAACAGACAGCACCTTTTTGAACAGCTTTTTTCATCGTTTCAATGGTTAACCGAGCATCATCCGTTCGATATTCGACATAATGACCGCCACCACGTAAGCCATTACGTTTTAGAAGGGGTTCCATCGCAAGTGTTTCCTCAGCAGATAACATCCCACGTCTTTCTTCCTTTTTAACTCCAGCTAGCGCATCGTATACAAGAAGTCCTGCCGAAGTTGTCAGTTTTCCGTACGTTCCACCTTTGTAAAATGGTAAAAGCATTCGTTCAGGTTCCGTAACGTGAAGTGCATTATTATAGACAATTTCACGTTCACGTCCTGTTTCTGCAACGATTTTAACTTCCAACTGTTTTAAATAACGTAAACCACCATGGACTAGCTTCGTCGATCGACTGGACGTGCCTGCTGCAAAGTCTTGCATCTCAATGAGTGCTACAGACAAACCACGCGTAGCAGCATCTAAAGCAATTCCTGCACCCGTAATTCCGCCTCCAACGACTAGCAAATCAAATTGGTAATTACTCAGTAATTGTTTCACTTTCGGTCTTAACATTGATGAAAACATAGGCCTCTTCCTTTCACATTAAAGTGTAAAGTTAATCCCAAATCATCTAACGACTGAACTTCTAAGTAAACTATCTTGTATACAGCTTAAAATGACTTTACATCACTCTTTTAAACATTTTTTCAATCTCATAGGTAGTAAAATGAATTAGAACGGGTCTACCATGTGGACAAGTGTAAGGGTTATCTGCTTTTGACAAATCATTTAATAAGCGCTCCATATCACCGATATTCAAATGATGGTTCGCTTTGATCGATCGTTTACAACTCATCATAATGGCTGCTTCTTCACGTAGTTTACCGATATCCGCTTTACGAGTCTGTAAAACCTGCTCAATAATATCTTCGATAATGGCGGTCTCTTCACCTGCTGGAAACCATGAAGGAAATTCTTTTACTGTGTATGATGAAGGCCCAAATTCTTCTAAATAAATTCCTACATCTTGAAGTACTTGCCTATTTTCTTCAATTTTTGTTACGTCATCTCCTGCATAATGAAACATTAAAGGGATGAGTAACATCTGGCGTTCTTCACTATCAGCAATGCTTAACTTATCACGGAAGTATTCATATTTAATGCGCTCTTGTGCAGCATGTTGATCTATCATATAAAATCCATCTTCGTTTTGAGCGATGATATAGGTACCATGAACTTGGCCAACAGGAACAAGTGATGGAAATTGTTTACTCGGTTCGTTTTCAATGGTTGGTTCAGCAATCGGTTCAAAATACGAACTCGACGCTTGGCCTTCAACTTGAGTAACTGGTCGTGTTTCGGGCATCTTTTCAGCTGACTGCAAGTTACTCATGAAAGGTGTCTCGATTTCTCGTCGTTCATTCACTTGAATAGGTTGCTCTGGTCTTTGACTCGGTGTGTGTGTCCTAAACTCATTCCAAATGGACCCTTGTTGAGAATTATTTTTGGCAATCGGTTCTTTTTTCACAGCATCTGGAACAATAATACTCTTCCGAATTGCTTGCCTAATGGTGCTCTTTAGTAATTCGAGTAATTCACCTTCTTTACTCATCCGAATCACTTGTTTTGCCGGGTGAACGTTAACGTCCGTTAAAAAGGGATCACCCTCTACATTGACAACCGCGATTGGAAACCTCCCAATTGGTAAGTATGTATGAAGTGCATCAATCACTGCATGATTGACAGCATGACTCTTAACCCATCTCCCATTAACAATTAGAGTCATATAATTTTTAGAAGCACGTGTCATTTCAGGCAAAGTGACATACCCTTGAATCTTATAATCGGAATTCTCACCTGAAAACGAAATCATTTTTTTGGCAACTGCGATTCCATATATATCAGACAACACTCTTTGTTGATCGCCACTACCAGAAGTTTGTAGTACAAGCTGACTATAGTGCGAGAGTTTAAACGAAATAAAAGGATGGCTAATCGCAAGTCTGTTAACGAGGTCAATTGTATGTCCGAGTTCGGTTTGTATTGTTTTCATATATTTTAAACGAGCAGGCGTATTGAAAAACAACTGCGATACTGTCATATCAGTACCTTTACGAAATGCAGCATTTTCATGTTTAACGATTTTACCACCATCTATACGTACTTCTGTTCCATCCGTTTCCCCATCAGAAGTCCACATAGTAATTTTAGAAACTGAAGCAATACTTGCAAGTGCTTCACCACGAAAACCTAATGTTCTAATTCTAAATAGATCATGTTCATTTGTAATTTTACTTGTCGCATGTCTTTCAAATGCCCGTATTGCATCAAGTTTAGACATACCTTTCCCATTATCAGTCACTCGAATTGAAGAAAGCCCTGCTTCTTCCAGGGCTATTTCAATTACAGTACTTCCAGCATCAATTGCATTTTCAACTAACTCTTTGACAATGGAAGCGGGTCGTTCTACAACCTCGCCTGCTGCTATTTTATTAGACAATGTATCGTCCATTACGTGGATGATATCCATTCAGCTCATCCTTTCACCATAGATAATTTCTGTTTCAATTCGAAGAGGATATGCAATGCGTCCATTGGCGTCAAATTATTGACGTCAGCATTAGTAAGATTGTCGAGCACTTCTTGTTGTTCAGGTGCTAGTACCGCCTGCTCTTCTCGCTGTATATCAAAGAAAGTTAGCTGTTCAGTTGATTCTTTGATAACTGTATTTTGCTCTTTATTTTCAAATGAATGAAGTAACGTTTTTGCACGTGCTAACAATGGTTCTGGTAGACCTGCTAAATCCGCGACATAGATCCCATAACTTTTGTCTGCTGGACCTGACATCACTTTGTGAAGGAATACGACTTTTCCATCCTGTTCCATCGCTGCCACATGAATATTTTCTAAGCGAGATAGCTGCTTATCCAAATTCGTTAATTCGTGATAGTGCGTAGAAAATAATGTATTAGAACCGATTTCGTCATGAATATATTCCATCATCGCTTGCGCAAGTGCCATTCCATCATACGTGGATGTACCCCGTCCAATCTCATCAAAGAGAAGGAGACTATTCGCTGTTGCGTTTGCAATGGCATGTTGGGATTCCATCATCTCCATCATGAACGTACTTTGTCCTGATGCTAAATCATCTGCTGCACCAATCCGAGTAAATATTTGATCTGTAACAGGGAGAACGGCTTGATCGCACGGTACATAGCAACCAATCTGTGCCATCACAACGGTAAGTGCAACTTGACGCATGTATGTACTTTTACCGGACATATTAGGTCCAGTAATTAATAACATATTCCCTTCTTCTGTAAGCTTACAGCTATTAGGCACATAAAGAGAGTGATCCATCATTTTTTCAACAACTGGATGTCGTCCATTTTTAATGTCCAACGCTTTGCTTTCATGAAAGGCAGGTTTTGTATAATTTCGCTTTTCAGAGACCTCTGCAAATGCAATGAGTACATCCAGTTCACTCAGAATACTCGCTAGATGTTGAATGCGCGGGATATAAGCTTTCATGGCATCTCTAACTGTACCAAATAAAGAGTACTCTAACTCCAATCCTTGTGCTTCTGCATTCAATATTAAATCTTCTTTCTCCTTTAATTCAGGAGTGATGTAACGTTCAGCGTTTGCAAGTGTCTGTTTACGTTCATAGCGCTCTAAATCTGCCAGATGAATATTAGACTTCGTAATTTCTATAAAATAACCAAATATTCTATTGTACCCTATTTTCAAAGACTTAATGCCTGTACGCTCTCGCTCTTTGCCTTCAAGTTCAGCGAGCCACGTTTTCCCATTCGTTGAAGCATCACGATAGTCATCCAATTTAGCGTCGAATCCGTCTTTAATAATACCGCCCTCTTTAACGGACAATGGCGGATTTTCAGCGATTGCTGACTCTAATAATGTTAGTGCTTCATCACAACTGTCAATCCGTTTGGCAAAATCACACAGAGTTGTTCGCTCTGCATTTAAAAGCGCGTTGCGAATGGCTGGTACACGTCGCAAAGAATTTCGAAGTTGAGCAAGATCACGGCCACTAGCGCTACCCATGGAAATCCTACCCGCCAGTCGCTCTAAATCATAAACTTCCTTTAAAGCAGTTTTCAGTTCATCACGTAAGAAGTACCCTTCGATAAATTCACTGACTGCTTGTTGTCTATTTTCAATCGCTATTCGATCAGCCAATGGTTGATGAATCCACATTTTTAGTTTTCTAGCACCCATTGCAGTTACTGTTTCATCAAGTAACCAAAAGAGTGTTCCTTCTTTGGTACCTGTCCGAATGGATTGGACAAGTTCCAGATTACGCATTGAATTCGCATCAATTGATAGCTTGGTTTGTTTGCGGATGAATTCAAATGGGCGGATATGATCAAGTGCCGTTTTCTGCGTACGTTTTACATATGTAATGAGCGTAAAACAAGCATCACGGAGTTGTTCAGGGATATCACTTAGCATTGCACTGTGGTTTTCACGAACTTCTAGGTTTTCTACAGATAACACAATTCTCCGCTTCGACATGCTGTCACTTAACGCTAAATGGAGTCTGTCATCGACGACCACTTCTTTCATGCCAAGGGCTTCAATCTCCCCTAATAGAGCACGTTCATCCCCATCAACATGCTCAACCTTCCCCTCACCAGTCGCAAGGTCAAGATATGCGAGTGCATAACCTCCTTGTTCTAGGCTATCTGCTGAACCAATAAAATGATTCGTGTATGCATCGATTGTTTTACCTTCCGTCATCGTACCAGGTGTTATAATCTTGACGACTTCTCTTTTAACAATCCCTTTAGCCACTTTTGGATCTTCAACTTGCTCACATATCGCCACTTTGTGACCATTACGTATGAGGGTTTCAATATAACCAGAAGCTGCGTGATAAGGTATCCCACACATTGGGATTCGGTCTTTACTTCCAGCATCCCGGCTCGTTAATGTAATTTCAAGTATTTGAGAGGCTTCCGTAGCATCTGTGAAAAACATTTCATAAAAATCGCCAAGGCGAAAAAATAAGAATGCATCTTCGTGTTGGGACTTCACTTGCAAATATTGTTGAATCATCGGTGTATATGTTGTCATTTTAAAACCTCACTACAAATCTATTTTCTTCATTATAACGAAACGAACGAAAAAGAGCATCCAT
>JARIDO010000016.1 GCA_029263895.1 Sporosarcina sp. | reverse complement strand
AATCGGTTTTTCATCATCTACAATTAGAATTGTTTTATTTTGCATCATTATTTCCTTTCTCGCACGTTAGCGTCTTTATACATTTAAGTTAACTCTATCATTCTTCTAGCGGTTTCGCACGTTCTATACAAATATTTCCCGGGCAATATTTCATCATATATTGTCGAACAAATGATTTTTAAGTGCAACTTAACTGTTTAATGTAGGATCAATTTCTTTTTTATTTGGGGAATGATTCACTATTTTAAACTATATACGATAGCACTTTTTTATCGGTTAAAAAAAAGACGATACATGAATTGTATCGTCTTTTTCATATCTTAGTTTAATACACTTAAGGGATTGATATTTGAACCATTTTTTAATACTTCAAAATGAAGGTGAACACCTGTAGAATTCCCAGTAGCCCCCATAACGCCTATCGCCGAACCTCTTTCAACCGTCTGACCAACTTTAACATCAATTTTTGAAAGGTGTGCATATAATGTTTGATAGCCATTGTTATGTGTTATAACGATTCGATTACCGTATGTTCCTCCTGCCCCCGCTGATGAAACAACTCCATTGTCTGCTGCTTTTATAGTGAAGTTTGATGGTCTTGCAATGTCAATTCCTTCGTGAACTCTTCCCCAGCGAGCTCCGCGTTGACTAGATACATAACCGCCATTTGTAGGCCACACAAATTGGCCTGTTCCTTTTGATGATACAACTTTCGTACCAACTACAACGACTTCATCTACAGCTTCAGTGAGCACCTCTTCATTAGTTACTTCACGTGCAACTAACTGACCATTCACTTTTTGTACTTGTGCAGTTACAATCTTTTCACCATCAGACCCTTGCACCGTTACTACTTTTTTACCTTTATATTCTTGATCATCTTCTTTAGTTGTTACTTTGTATTTAATTTGTTCTTTTTGTTTTGTTTCAAAATTAACTTCAACGTTTACAAATGGTTTTAACACAGTTACGTTTAGTTCTTCATCTAAGTGAAGGACAGTTTCATTTGTATAATTTGGATTAAGTTTCAAAAGTTCTGCTGTTGTCATATTGTGAGCTACTGCGATTTTCCCAAGTACATCACCTGGTTGTACCGTGTATTTCTTTTCGTCAAGGGTTCCTTTGTTCAAGATTTGGATAGCCTCGTCGATGTTTCTAACTTGGTCTGGTGATATTGATGCCTTATCGGCTTTCATATCGCCGCTAATAGAAATATCTATGATGCGTGTTTCATCTACTGCTAATTCGGGTAGAGTATCTTCAGATGCTTCTTGCGTTTCAAATGCACTGAGCTGCTCTTCAGTAACTGATTGTAGTTTTAACTGTCGAATAACTTCTTTATAAGCGTCCATGTCTTTTACATAGAACGCTGGTTTCTCATCAATTACTACTGCGATTGCTTCTGTTTCTACAGCTAGTAATGTTTGAATTTTCTCAAGAACAACCTCGTCATTTGTTATAGATGTAAATACGCTTTCAGGTACGATTGATAAACCAGATCCCGCAGTTAATGAATATTCTTTGAATTCTTCGCCTGCTTTCAAAACTACCTTTTCTTTCATTTCTTCTAATTTAGTAATATCAGAAATGGTACCTACATGTTCGCCTGCAGAGTATATATGGTAAACTTTTTTAAATCCTGACTTCTTACTATCATCGGCTAGTACTACATTTGCCCCTAAGCCCAATATCATAACTGATAGAAACATGATACTTGTTACCTTATGAATTTGATCGCGCCACTTATTAGCTACTCTTTCTTTGTTAAACTTCTTTTTATTTATAGAAAACATAATCTTGCTCCTTCCAAACATTCAGTAACCTCGTAGGTTCTAACTCGATTCCATGAAGTAATTTTTTCATACCGTTCCAATTTACCATATAGTTTTCTATACGTGTTGATTTTAATATAGTTGTAACATTAATGACTAATACAATCCATAATTTGTAATTTATTTAGTCTTTTAGATACATTATCTTATTATCAGAATAACTTTCTACTTTTATACATTTATTAGCTAGATTTCTTATTATCTGTTATTTTAGTACAATGAAATAAGCGTCATGTAAACCCGTAAGCAATGGTTTACATGACGCTTATTTTGTTTTTTAGTATGTTGCTGCTGGCTCGTGTTGACTCCAATCAATATTAACAAACTTGTTGTATTCTTTTGCAAATGCTAATGTTACCGTGCCAGTAGGTCCATTACGTTGTTTAGCAATGATTATTTCAATCATGTTTTGATTTTCTGTTTCCTTGTCATAATAGTCTTCACGATATAGGAAAGATACAATATCAGCATCTTGCTCAATACTTCCTGATTCTCGTAAATCTGACATCATTGGACGCTTGTCCTGTCTTTGCTCTACTCCACGAGAAAGCTGTGATAGAGCGATTACAGGTATTTTTAATTCACGAGCAAGTGCTTTCAGCGATCGAGAAATTTCAGATACTTCCTGTTGTCTGTTTTCACCGGATCTACCACTCCCAGAGATCAACTGGAGATAATCAATCATAATCATCCCTAAACCGTGCTCTTGTTGAAGCCTACGGCATTTGGAACGAATTTCATTAATCCTTATGCCTGGTGAGTCATCAATGAAAATTCCCGCATTCGACAAACTTCCCATTGCCATCGTTAGCTTTCTCCAGTCCTCCGCCTCAAGTGCACCTGTTCTGAGTACTTGTGCGTCAATATTCCCTTCTGCACAAAGCATACGCATAACAAGTTGTTCTGCACCCATTTCTAAACTAAAAATAGCTACATTTTCGTCTGTTTTGGTTGCAACATTTTGAGCTACATTAAGGGCAAAAGCTGTTTTACCTACAGATGGGCGAGCAGCAACTATAATTAAATCATTACGTTGGAAACCCGCAGTAATTAAATCTAAGTCTCTAAATCCTGTGGGAATACCTGTCACATCGCCTTTTCTAGTATGTAACAATTCGATATTATCATATGTTTCAACGAGTACATCTTTAATATGTTTAAAGTCTCCACCATTTTTACGGTTGGAAACTTCCATCATTTTCTTTTCTGCTTCTGATAGAAGTGCCTCTACTTCATCTTCTCTTGCATAGCCATCCTCTACAATAGAAGTTGCAACACGAATTAGGCGTCGAAGTAATGACTTTTCTTCAACAATATTTGCATAATGGACAATGTTTGCTGCAGTTGGAACAGAATTGGCTATTTCCGTCAGGTACGAAATCCCACCGACATCTTCCAATTCTTTCTTTGCAGATAGTTCTTCAGTAACTGTGACGACATCTATTGCCTGACCTTTATCGCTTAAGATAATCATTGTATCGAATATCTTCTGATGCGCAACCCGATAGAAATCATCTGGAATTAGTACTTCAGCAGCTGTTATTAAGGCTTGCGGATCTAGAAAAATCGCCCCAATGACCGATTGTTCCGCTTCATTATTATGTGGTGGGACACGATCGATCATCTGATTCATTCTTCTCTCTCCTTATAGTTCCTCTGTTACATGAACTTTTAATGTTGCTATTACATCTGGATGAATGCGAATTGGAACATTTGTAAATCCAAGTGCTCGAATTGCATCTGGTAAATCCATCTTTCGACGGTCTACTTTTATAGATTCAGCTTTGTTCAACGCTTCTGCAATTTGTTTTGTTGTTATAGAACCAAATAACCGACCACCTTCGCCAGATTTAGCTTTCATTTCAACGGTAACGCCTTCTATTTTTTCCTTTAAAGCCTTTGCTTCATCGAGTTCTTCAGCAGCATCTTTTTGTACTTTCTTTTGTTGTCCTTCAAGCTTGCTTAAATTACCGGAATTTGCTTCAATTGCAAGGTTGTTTTTAAATAGAAAGTTCTGTGCATAACCTACGGGTACTTCCTTTACTTCTCCTTTTTTACCTTTTCCTTTAACATCCTGTAGTAAGATTACTTTCATCTTTAATTTCCCCTTTCATTACTTAACTCTAGAGTCGATTTAAGTTTTGCCTCAGCGTCATCGACCGTATCTAAGTCCAGTTGACAAGCTGCATTTGTTAAATGTCCACCGCCACCCAGTTCTTCCATAACTAATTGTACATTTAGTTCACCAAGAGAACGTGCACTTATTCCAATTTTCCCATCGGACCTTGTTGCGATTACAAAAGATGCTGTGACACCTAGCATTGACAAGAGGATGTCTGCTGTTTGCGCAATCAGTACCGATCCGTATACAACGCCTTCGTTCCCTTTGGCAATTGCAATTCCTTCATCCGTTAATTCAACCGTCTCAATTAGTTTAGCACGCTTAATATACGTCTCTAAATCTTCTTTTAAAAGCCGCTGAACTAGAATGGTATCTGCTCCATATGTTCGTAGGTATGAAGCGGCTTCAAACGTTCTTGCTCCTGTTCGAAGTGTGAAACTCTTTGTATCGACAATTATTCCCGCCAACAGAGCGGTCGATTCTAACATCGTCAATTTTTCATTTTTCGGTTGGTACTCTAAAAGCTCTGTTACGAGTTCTGCAGTAGAAGAAGCATATGGTTCCATATAAACTAACATTGTATTTTGAATGAACTCTTCGCCACGTCTGTGATGATCTATGACGACCACTTTTTCAGCTTTCTCGAGAACACGTTCATCTATAACCATACTAGGTTTATGTGTATCTACAACAATTACAAGTGAACGATCTGTCATCATAGACAGAACATCTTCTGGTGCAATAAAGTGATTAAAAAGTTCTTCATCTCGTTCTATTTCATCCATTAAACGAGTGACACTACCGTCTAACTCATTCACGTCAATTACAACGAATCCTTCGACGCTATTCATACGTGCCATCTTCCTGACACCGATGGCTGCACCGATTGCATCCATATCTGGCATCTTATGACCCATAACAAATACTTTATCGCTGCCTTTTATTAAGTCTCGTAGAGCATGTGAAATAACTCTTGCACGTACCCGCGTTCTTTTTTCTACTGGATTAGTTTTACCGCCATAAAACTTCAACTTACCATCTGTTCGTTTAATCGCAACTTGGTCACCACCTCGACCTAAAACTAAGTCTAGGCTGGATTGAGCTAACTCGCCCAATTCTATAAGTGATGTTGAACCTGTTCCTACGCCAATACTAAGTGTTAACGCCGTACTTTGTTTTGCTGTGTTTTCTCGTATATCATCCAAAATGGAGAACTTCGTTTTCTCTAATTCCGCCAGTGTAGCTTCTGTGAAAACTGCAAGAAAACGATCGGTCGCTATTCGTTTAACAAATATTCCATTATTTGTTCCCCACCCATTAATGAGCGAAGTGACGAGCGAGTTTAGTTGGCTACGTGTTTGGTCGTCCATTGGTTGAGACAGTTCATCATAATTATCGACTAAAATAATTCCTAATACTGTACGATCATCATTATAAAGTGTTTCCATTTCAAGTCTTTCGGTTATGTCAAAGAGGTAGAATAACTTCTCTTCTGATCTATAGAACACATTATAGGAGCGTTCCCCAATCGTGAATACATTATGTTCTGAACTTTCATTTGTCATAATTTGATGAAACTTATCCGATAAATTTAGTAGTTCACTACCTATCAAAGAGTCTGACCCGAATATTTGGGAAGCATATGGATTTGCCCATTCAATGCTATTCTTTTCGTTTATTAAGATGATTCCAATGGGGAGTTCAAGGAGTGCTTCCTCGCCCACTTTCTTCATTCTATATGACAGTGTCTCAATATGCTTCTCGGTGTCCACATACGTCTGATTTTCTAACTTCCATGCTACACCCAGAGCTACAATGATTAGTATAGCGTAAATTAACCCCAACCAAAATTGTGAAAGTAACAATGTAATTGCCATTGCTACGCTTATTATCGATATAATCACCAATGGATAGCGGATAGATCTATTTCTATAAAAAGATGTCATTATTCCACCTCCTCACTTTGGTTTCTTTGTTCCAATAAAATTCCGTAAACTCGTTCCAGCATCAAGAATACCAATTAATAATACAAACTGACTCAAAACGAGTGCAAATAGAATGGTCAATATTGTAAAGACTTTTGGAACTTTCATTTCATGTAAATAATAAAGAATAAAGGAAAGCCCTTGTAATAAAAATAGTGCTTGCAAAATGATTGTTGCGTTCAGTTGTAGCATATATGCATTTGAAGCTACATCTGCTTTGGTAGTTAATTGTAGCAGTAGAAGGATTCCATATAAAATCACAACAAACACAGGTAACTTCATCTCTCTTAGTGGTGGCATCTTTAAAGTTTTATGACCCAATCTATGAGCAACAGCTAGGTTTAATGTCAGCAAGATAAATGCAAACAGAAAAGTTGCAAGAATAAATGTAGATGGAATTGATAGCTCATATATTGAAAGTAAGTGAGTAATCTTTTCATCATAATCAGGAGGTAAAACATTAACTTTTTCCATATTGGCACGCACTGCTTTTTGCATCTCTGTCATAGCATTTAGTAAAAAAGTAATCGGGTTAAATGAAAACAGAAGAACTGAAATAGCATACGAGGCCATTAACGAGACAAGAAGGGTTAGACCTGACGCCATAAATGTATATAGCTTAGATTTTCCTGTTTGAATAGTATCACCAATCACAAACCCTAAAAGTGCAAAGATGATTGCAATTGGAATAATCAATATTCCTCCAACAAATAGAGATAACATAACCCCTACGAAGGCTACAAGTATTGCGGATGACCGATTATGCTCTAATCGATATAAAATAATCGGTAATGGGATAAAAAATAATGATATGTTACGTATGAGTGGTGCATATAATGTCACAGCTAATAAAATTACAAAAAGTGCAATCATCATGGCTCCATACGTTATTTTCTTAGTATTGTCCTGCATACTTCTGATTCCTCCGGTCTTTCGTTAAACAGTTACAAGTCCTTACGAATTTTATCATTCTTTCAATGATAGTTCCCTTAATTGTATCATGATTATCATCATTAAACCAAATTGGCTTTGACTCTTTGTTTCGAATTTTTCTATCATCCCAAATACCTTTGAACAGAGAATTAATCCTTATAATTGTAAATCCCCACTTTTTAAATGACATCTAAAAATATGGTGACAAGCATAAACAATCATCAGTTACTTTACATACAAAAAACTGTCCTATCCATTCGGCAAACCGAGTGAATAAGACAGTTTATAAAGTTTATATTACCGCTCTTCCGAACTGAATGGAAGAAGAGCCATGATACGTGAACGTTTAATAGCAAGTGTCAATTTACGTTGATACTTTGCGCTTGTTCCCGTAACACGACGAGGCAAGATTTTTCCACGCTCAGAAATGAATTTCTTAAGCAGGTCAGTGTCTTTATAGTCAATGTGTGTAATGTTGTTTGAAGTAAAGTAACAAACTTTACGACGTCTTTTACCTCCACGACGTGGTGCCATATCGCATTACCTCCTCACTTTAAAAATAATTGCTTGTGATCTTAAAACGGTAGGTCGTCATCCGATACTTCTATCGGTCCACTGCCTGTCGAGAACGGATCATTATCGGTACTTGTATAGTTTTGTTGATTCGGTTGTTGATATTGCTGATCTGGCTGCTGATAGCGAGATTGCTCTTGTTGCGGAGCAGATCCTGTTCTGTCAGAATTTGCATTACGTGGCTCAAGAAATTGCGTACTGTCTGCTACAACTTCTGTTGTATAGACCCGCTTTCCATCTTGTCCTTCAAAACTGCCCGTCTGTATACGACCATCAACTCCGGCAAGACTTCCTTTTCTTAAGAAGTTCGCGATGTTTTCAGCTTGTTTTCTCCAAGCAACACAACTGATAAAGTCCGCTTCCTTTTCACCTTGAGCATTTTGAAACGCTCTATTAACTGCAAGTGTAAAACGCGTGACTGCAATCCCAGACTGTGTATACTTAAGTTCAGGATCTTTTGTTAATCTCCCTACTAAAACAACTCGGTTAATCATCAGAATTCAACCTCCCTCATCATTTCTGTAAGCATTTTATATGTCTTAAGCTTCTACACGAACAACCATATGACGAATGATATCTTCGTTGATGTTCGCAAGACGTGTAAATTCATCGATAGCTTTAGCATCAGAACTTAATTTAATAAGCTGGTAGAAGCCTTCGCGTAGATCGTCGATTTCATAAGCAAGACGGCGTTTGCCCCACTCTTTCGACTCGATGATTTCTGCACCATTAGAAGTTAGAACTGTATCAAAGCGTTCAATCAACGCTTTTTTAGCTTCATCTTCAACTGTTGGACGCATAATATACATAATTTCGTACTTTCTCATCTTTAGTCACCTCCTTATGGACTTTGGCCCTGCTGAATTCAGCGGGCAAGGAGTAAGTAATTTCATTACTCACATCAATACATTTTACCACAAATTTAAGTACGTTACAACTTTTTTATTATATACTCATTTCAGGGAGTGGTTTTTTTGAATGAATTACGGCAACCAGATAAAGTAATTACAATAAATTTACCAAAGGTAACAAAGCAAAGTATCCTTATAACAGGTTTCTTTTTACTCATCCTCTTTATCAGTAGTGGAATTCTTGAACATGACTTTTCATTTAAGATTACACTACTGAAAACACTTCTTTTTATTGTTGGATATGTAGTTTTAATTATACTTCACGAATTTTTTCACTTACTTGGCTTTCGAATTTTCAGCAAAGTACCTTGGAGAAAGATGATTGTTGGTATCAATCTACGTTTAGGAATTGCTTATGCCACAACAAATGTTATGATGACCAATCAATCTATTCGTAAGTCTTTACTATTTCCTTTTTGGATGACCGGAATCGTTCCTGCTATAATAGGACTTTACTATGCTGACGGTGTCTTAATTGGACTATCATCACTATTAATTGGCGGTGCTGCTGGTGATTTCGTGATGTATATGGAGCTAAAACAACTACCTGGTGATTGGCTCGTCCAAGATGATCCTGAGAAACCGACTTTATATTTGTTTGCTCCAACCACAGAAAAACCATAACCCGATAAATCTGGGTTACGGTTTTTCTCAATGCTTTTATACATTAAAACGGAATAACATAACGTCGCCATCTTTAACAATGTATTCTTTACCTTCAAGACGTACTTTACCTGCCTCTTTAGCTGCAGTCATTGTTCCAGCATCTACTAGAGCATCATATGCAACTGTTTCAGCACGAATGAACCCCCGCTCAAAGTCAGTATGTATGATCCCAGCACATTGAGGAGCCTTCATCCCTTTACGGAACGTCCATGCACGTACTTCTTGTACGCCTGCTGTAAAGTATGTAGCCAATCCAAGTAATTGGTAGGCCGCTTTAATTAATTGATCTAAACCGGATTCTTTGATTTCTAATTCCTCGAGGAACATTTGCTTTTCATCATCAGCAAGCTCTGCCATTTCTTCTTCGATTTTTGCACATACAACTATTACTTGTGCGTTATCTTTTTCTGCAAACTCTCGAACAACTTTAACGTAATCATTGTTATCTGCGTCAGAAATCTCATCTTCGGAGACGTTTGCAACGTATAACATTGGTTTAATCGTTAAAAGATGCAATCCTTTTGCTATGTTGTACTCTTCATCGGTAAATTCAACAGAACGAGCTGGTTTCTCGTCTTCAAATGCTATTCTTAACTTGTTTAACACCGGTTCTTCTGCCAGCGCATCTTTGTCTTTCTGTTTCACCATTTTTGTTACACGCGCTAGACGTTTTTCAACACTTTCCATATCTGCAAGAATTAACTCCAAATTAATGACTTCAATATCATTAATTGGATCAACTTTCCCTGATACATGCGTAATATTATCGTCTGCAAAGCAACGAACTACTTGGCAAATGGCATCTACTTCACGAATATGGGATAAGAACTTATTTCCAAGCCCTTCTCCTTTACTAGCACCTTCAACGATTCCTGCTATATCGGTAAATTCAAATGCCGTTGGAACTGTCTTCTTTGGTTCTACTAACTCAGTTAGCTTTTGTAATCTTTCATCCGGTACTTCTACAATACCAACATTAGGATCTATCGTACAAAACGGATAGTTCGCTGCTTCTGCACCCGCTTTTGTAATTGCATTAAATAACGTCGATTTCCCTACGTTAGGAAGTCCTACAATCCCTGCTGTTAACGCCATATACTCCCACAACCTCTCATTTATATAAATACATCATTTTTGAATTGAACTAACTCTCCCATTATAAGGACAAATACAATGGTTGTCCATCTAAGGTCAAGCTTCTCCTTGAACAAGGATTTTTTTCAACTTCTTCGAGAATTCATTGCGTGGAATCATGACACTATGTCCACATCCACCACATTTAATTCGAATATCTGCACCCATTCTAATAATTTTCCATGCATTTGTACCGCATGGATGTTGTTTCTTCATTTCCACAACATCATTCAATCCATACACTTTTTCCGCCATCCCTATTCACCTCACTCACTTCTTTGAATTGTAACCATTTTAGGATATGGAATTTCTATACCGGATTCATCCATAAAGTTTTTCAAATCTTTACGTAATTTTCTAGCTGCCGAAAAGTTCATGACAGGCTTTGTTTCCGCTGTAATACGTAAGATAACTCGTGAAGGTTCAAGATTTTGTATACCAATTAGAGTTGGGATTCCTACAAGTTCCTCATAATGATCCGGTAAATTATTCAGAAATTCAGTTAGCAACATCTCTATTCGATTAATATCCATTTCATATGCAACACCAATGTCTAGAATAACTAAAGAATTCCGTATGGAGTAGTTTACAACTTCCAGTATACTTCCGTTTGGAATAATGTGGATTTCTCCGCCGTATGCTTGGATTTTAGTTGTTCTAAGTCCAATTTCTTCAACTGTTCCTTCCGTTGTGCCAATTAATACATAGTCACCAACAGAAAATTGATCTTCAAACAGAATAAAGAAACCTGTTATTACGTCTTTCACTAAACTCTGTGCACCAAAACCAACAGCAAGTCCTAATACTCCAGCACCAGCTAAGAGGCCTTTTATATTAATTGAGAACTCACTAAGAATTGCTAATATCGCTGAAAAGTATACGACGTAAGACAGTATATTTTCCAACAGGCGATACATTGTCTTTTCACGTCTCTCCGACTTTCGAATGGGTCCTCTTATTTTCAAAGAGAAGATTCGATTAATAAATACTTTACCGATTTTAACCAGTATTGCTGCTAACACAATAATGATGATGATTCGTATTGAAACAATACCTATACCAATCCACGTTTCTCCATCAAATATAAATTTAATAATTTCCTTACCACTATCTGTCGGATCACTATCATTCACTTTTAAAGTTACAAAATTCATTTTTATCACCTTCCGTATAATTCTTCTACGCCACGCGTAGACTCTGTTAGAAAGTATATCCATTTAGTTGTTATTATTCTCAAGTCATACACTGTATGATAATAGAAACGGAGGCATCTTATGCGTGTTGTAACTACATCACCATACGATTATCGAATTCACTATCAAGAAACGGGAGTCGTATGGAAACTAAGCACATTTTTTCTTTCTCATATTCCTTTTGACAAAGAAGAATTGTTCTTTTTGTGCATTGGTACGGACCGGTCTACAGGAGATGCTCTCGGATCTCTAACAGGCTCTTACTTGACCGAGTCTTCGTCATTCCCTTTCCCTGTCCTCGGAACGTTAGAGACACCTTTACACGCTTTGAATTTACAACAACGTTTGGATGAGATTATGATTATAAATCCTTCCGCTTTCATTGTCGCCATTGATGCTTGTCTAGGACAAGGTAATTCTGTCGGGCAATTACTTTTTCACAACGGTCCAATTCAACCCGGGAAAGCCGTGGGAAAGGATTTACCACCTGTAGGGAATGTCGCGATAAAAGGTGTTGTTAATACGGCAGGTTTCATGGAACACGCTGTATTACAAAGTACTCGCTTACATCTTCCTTTTGAAATGAGTAAAGTGATTGGGCGGGCTTTACAACTTGCATACAGGAGAAAGAATTTCATCATATAGACAATAATTACTGCAAAATCCACTATAACATTTGTCGTTCTAAGAATAGCTATTTTTTTTCAAAAACGAAAGATCAGTCTATGAATTATCTATTCCATTACTAATACATCCTGATCATTGTATTAGCAGTTCCTATAATAACCATTATTTGAAGAGTGGGCATTAGTAAAAAAATACCTATTTTGCATTGGACGCAAAATAGGTATGTATTTATTGATTAAGTAACTCTAAAATTCGTTCAAAATCCTCTTCAGAAAAGAAATCAATTTCTATTTTACCTTTATTTCTAGTCTTTTTTATCGTTACATTTGTTCCGAAGTGTTCTCTTAAATTTGATTCGTGTTCTGCTAAAAATATATCTTTTTTATTTTCTGATTTTGTTTCACGTGGAACATCCTCATTCATTCGTTGAATTAAGTGCTCTAGTTGACGAACATTCAATCCTTCTTTTAATACTCTTTCAGCTAGTAGATTAATCTGTTCTTTCCTTCTAAGACCCAACAGTGTACGACCATGGCCCATAGATAATTGACCATTTGTTATATAGTTCCTGATTTTCACAGGCAATGTTAGTAATCTCACATGATTAGCAATGTGGGGGCGACTTTTTCCTAAACGAAATGCTAATTGCTCTTGTGTTAATCCGAGCGTTTCCATTAAGTTTTGGTAAGCTTCAGCTTCCTCTATAGGTGTTAAATCTTCACGCTGAAGGTTTTCTAGTATCGCTAATTCCATTGTTTCTTCATCAGTTAAAATGCGAACAACGGCAGGGATTTCTTTTAAACCTGCTATCTTAGCAGCACGGAAACGTCTTTCACCAACCACAATTTCATAAGTAGTACCAACCTTGCGTAAAATGATTGGTTGTAAAATACCGTGTTCTTTAATTGATGCACTTAATTCTTCTATTGCGTGCTCATCAAATATCTTTCTTGGTTGATAAGGGTTAACTTTAATACTTTTCAAGTTAATATGATCTACCGACTCTGCTTTTTCCAAGGATTCACCCGGAAATAAAGCATTTAATCCTTTTCCAAGGCCTTTAGCCATTGTGCACCACTTCCTTTGCCAGATCTAAGTACACTTCTGCTCCACGAGAACGAGAATCATAAATGATAATAGGTTCTCCGTGACTTGGTGCTTCACTTAACCGAACATTTCTTGGAATAATTGTTTTGTACACTTTATCTTGAAAGTATTTCTTCACTTCTTCTATTACCTGAATGCCAAGATTTGTCCTGGCATCAAACATTGTTAGTAAAACACCATCAATTTCTAGTTCCTCATTTAAATGTTTTTGCACAAGCCGTATTGTACTTAATAATTGACTAAGTCCCTCAAGTGCATAATACTCACATTGTACTGGAATTATAATAGAATCAGATGCCGTCAAGGCATTAATTGTCAATAAACCAAGTGATGGTGGACAATCAATAATGATATAATCATATTCTTCTTTAGCATCTTGTATTGCAAGTTTCATACGTACTTCTCTTGAAATTGTAGAAACAAGTTCAATTTCAGCACCTGCCAATGAGATAGTTGCGGGTATAATATCTAAATTAGGTACTTTAGTTTGCCGAATCACATCTCGAAAGTTAACATCATCTATTAACATATCATAAATGCATTGTTGTACATCGCCTTTGTTTACTCCAACTCCACTTGTAGCATTTCCTTGTGGATCTGTATCTATTAATAGTACTTTTTTGCCTATATGAGCAAGACATGCACTAAGGTTTACTGAAGTTGTTGTCTTTCCAACACCCCCTTTTTGATTGGCAATCGCGATAATTCTGCCCATTCTTGCACCTGCTTTCTTTCTTCAAATAATTAACGTCTTTACTAGTTTATCAAAGAATGAGTGTAAAAGGGGGATTTTCGCAGTAAAAAACTCTTGCTAACAATTAGCAAGAGTTTTTCGTCACTTTTTCTTCGGAATTCTAACAGTTATTGTATAAAATTCTTCTGTATCCTCTTCTTCAGTCTTTACATTTATCCCACTCTTCGCAACTAACACTAATGATTGCCTAATTGTATTAAGTGCAATTCTAACATCTTTACTAACTGCTTTTCGACGAGGTGCTTTGTTTTTTACTTCCACTTCTTCTTTCGGTGTTAATACCTCTTGTATTCGCTGTTCTAATTGCTTCACATTCAAATGGTTCTCTATTACTTCTTTATATAAACCGATTTGAACATCGACGTCTTTAATAGGTATGAGTGCTCGCGCATGTCGTTCAGATAGTTCTTTGCTCATGATTGCATCTTTCACTTCATCAGGTAATTTTAAAAGCCTTAGTTTATTGGCTACTGTAGATTGACCTTTACCTAGTCTTTGGGCTAGAGCTTCTTGCGTTAACGAATGAATTTCAAGAAGTTTCTCATATGCATACGCTTCTTCAATCGCGGTCAATTCTTCTCGTTGTAAGTTTTCTATAAGTGCAACAGAGGCAGTTTCTTTATCATCTAAATCCCTAATGATTGCTGGAACTTCAGACCAACCAAGCTTTTTCATTGCCCGAAAACGTCGTTCACCTGCAATAATTTCATATTGTTGTTCTCCCGTTTGGCGTATTACAATAGGTTGAATCACGCCGTGGGTATGAATTGTCCTTGCAAGTTCTTCTATCTTTTCTTCTTGAAAGACTGTTCGCGGTTGATATTTATTAGGAGTTATGAAATTTATATTAATCTTTTGAACGACCTCTTGTTGAATTTCATTTCCAACCTCTTCTATTAAATCTTCTTCTTTTTCTTCTCTATCTCCACTACCGAATAAACGAGTAAAAGGACTTTTCATACTCAGCACCACCCCTTTAATTAAGACTTCATTTTTTATAATACAATAAAGTACTTTGTTATTCTCTACTTCTTTTGTTTCACGTGAAACATTTTATTGAATTGGTGATTTATTTGGCACACCCGGCTTACGAGGATATCTTTTTGGTGATTCTTTATCTTTATTAAAAATAATTAATTTTCGTTCACTATTTTCTACTGGTAATGTAAATGAATATTCTTCTTTAACACTTGCACCTAAGATCTTAATTGCGTTGTTTGCATCTTTCAACTCATCATCTGCAGCTGCACCTTTCATAGAGATAAAGATTCCCCCTTTTTTAACGAGAGGAATACATAACTCCGCAAGTACAGAAAGACGTGCAACCGCACGAGCTGTAACAACGTCAAACTTTTCTCTATACTTTGCAGTTTGTCCAAACTCTTCAGCTCTTGAATGGACAAAATTCACATTTTTTAATTGTAAATCTTCTGCTAATACGGTTAAAAAACCAATTCTTTTATTCAATGAATCAACTATTGTCACATCTATGTTAGGGAAACAAATTTTGAGCGGTATACTAGGGAATCCGGCTCCAGCTCCCACATCGCAAATTGACTTTTGTTCGGTAAAATCATAAAAGAATGCTGCAGATATAGAATCATAGAAATGTTTTAAATAAACTGATGGTTTATCAGTTATTGCAGTTAAATTCATCTTCTCATTCCATTCTACCAGTAAATCGTAGTAACGGCTAAATTGTTTTATTTGAATATCATTCAAATCAATTCCATGCTCTTTCAAGGAGAGCACAAATTCTTCTTCATTCATTTATAAGGTCCTCCTTAATACACACGGATTGTTCTATATGTAGCGTTTTTCATTCTAATTAGTAAAAAAACTGATGCGGGGAAAATCCGCATCAGCACATAGGCTTAGCCAGAGATTTTAGCTATTTTCCCTTGCTCAATATAGACAAGAAGTATTGAAATATCAGCTGGATTAACGCCTGAAATACGTGACGCTTGTGCAATTGATAACGGTCTAACTTCTTTCAATATTGTTTTTGCTTCAGTCGCAATTCCAGAAATAGCATCATAATCAATTTGTTCAGGAATTCTTTTGTTTTCTAATCTCTTCATTTTATCTACTTGCTGTAATGATTTTTCAATATAACCTTCATACTTAATGGAGATCTCTACTTGTTCTTTTACTTCCAATGTTCTTTCCTCAGCGAGTGGAACAATTCGTTCAATCTGTTCATAATTCATTTCTGGTCGCTTTAATAAGTCTGCTGCTTTCATAGGTTCTTTAATTTCAGAACCCCCTGTTTCCCGTATGATGACTTGAACAGCTTCACTAGGTTTAATGGTTACTTTACGAAGTCTTTCAATTTCTTCTTCTATTTGTTTCTTTTTCAAGAGGTAATCGGCGTAACGTTTCTCACTAATTAGTCCTAGTTCATAACCAACTTCAGTTAGACGTAAATCCGCATTGTCATGTCTAAGTAATAAACGATATTCTGCCCTAGAAGTAAGAAGTCGATACGGCTCGCTTGTACCTTTTGTAACGAGATCATCTATTAAAACACCGATATATGCATCAGCGCGTCCTAGTACTTGTTCTTTCAAACCAATAACAGATGCAGCTGCATTAATACCTGCCATTATTCCTTGTGCCGCAGCTTCTTCATACCCAGAGGTACCATTAATTTGTCCAGCCGTATAAAGGTTTTTAATTTTCTTTGTTTCTAAAGTGGGCCATAGTTGTGTAGGTACAATTGCATCATATTCTATAGCATATCCAGCTCGTAACATTTCAGCTTTCTCAAGCCCAGGTACACTCTCAACTAGTTTCCGTTGTACATGCTCTGGTAAGCTTGTTGATAGCCCTTGGACGTAAACCTCATTCGTATTGCGACCCTCAGGTTCCAAGAAAATCTGATGTCTTGATTTATCTGCAAAACGAACAATTTTATCTTCGATAGATGGACAGTAACGTGGTCCTTTTCCTTTAATAACACCTGAATACATTGGTGATAAATGAAGATTTTCATTTATAATCTCGTGTGTTTTAGGTGAAGTATACGTTAACCAGCAAGGCAGTTGATCCATGATGAACTCAGTTGTTTCATAACTAAACGCACGTGGTACGTCATCACCTGGTTGAATTTCAGTTTTACTATAGTCAATCGTACGACTATTCACACGCGGTGGTGTGCCTGTTTTGAATCGCACTGTATCAAAGCCAAGCTCCCGTAAGTTATCAGCTAAACCGATTGATGGCATCTGATTATTCGGTCCACTTGAATATTTTAAATCTCCAATAATGATTTCCCCACGTAAAAATGTACCAGTTGTAACGATGACTTTTTTGCCATAATAAACGGCACCAACTTGTGTCACTATTCCTTTTACTTCCCCATTTTCAACAAGAAGCTCTTCCACTACACCTTGATGAAGTGTTAAATGGTCTTGTTCTTCTAACAAACGTTTCATTTCTTGTTGATAAAGTACTTTGTCGGCTTGTGCACGTAATGCACGTACGGCTGGACCTTTACCGGTGTTTAACATACGCATTTGGATATGGGTTTTATCAATCACTTTCCCCATTGCTCCACCTAATGCATCTATTTCTCTTACAACAATACCTTTAGCGGGTCCACCAAGTGATGGATTACATGGCATAAATGCAATCATATCTAGATTCATAGTTAAAACGAGTGTAGATGCACCCATCCGTGAGGAAGCCAATGCAGCTTCTACACCTGCATGTCCTGCTCCTATTACTATGCAATCGAACGTGCCTGCTTCAAATTGTGGCATGTTCTATTTCCTTCCTTCTATAGAAAGATCAAAAAAAGTCTCATGATCTTTCATTCATTTTATTTTCCGAGACAGAATTGAGAAAACAGTTGATTGATTAAACTTTCTTGTACAGTGTCGCCTACAATTTCACCAAGAATCTCCCATGTCCTAATTACATCGATTTGAATCATGTCGACTGGTACACCTTCTTTAGCAGCACTGATGGCATCCTCAATCGTTTTAAAGGCATTGTGGAGTAAGGCTATATGTCTTGCATTCGAAACGTATGTCAAATCACTCGTTTCGAGCGTTCCTTCAAAAAACAGATCAGCAATGGCTTCTTCTAAATCATCGACACCTTCGTCTTTTAACAATGACGTCGTTATTATTTTATCTTTCCCTAATAACTCTCTTACCTTTTCTAAATCCAACTTTTGCGGTAAATCCGTTTTATTGCTAACGACGATTGTATCCATGTTAGCAACTGTTTCGAGTAAACGTATATCTTCTTCCGATAATTCCTCTGAACTATTCAAAACAAGAAGTATTAAATCTGCCTCTTTTAGAACTTGTCTAGACTTATTAACGCCAATACGTTCAACGATGTCTTCCGTTTCTCGAATACCAGCAGTATCGACAAGCCGCAAAGGAACCCCGCGCACATTTACATACTCCTCAATAATATCACGTGTTGTTCCGGCAATGTGAGTGACAATTGCCTTGTTTTCTTGAACTAAGCTATTTAATAATGAGGATTTCCCAACGTTCGGTCTACCAATAATTGCTGTAGATAAACCATCGCGAAGTATTTTACCTTGGGAAGATGTTTTTAATAACTTACTTATTTCATCTTTAACCCATGTTCCTTTTTCAATCATAAGTGGAATTGTTACTTCTTCTACATCATCGTACTCCGGATAATCAATATTTACTTCGACTTGAGCAAGCGTTTCAAGAAGTGCCTGTCGAAGTTCTGTAACCAATCTCGAAAGTTTTCCATCCATTTGGTTGAGAGCCACATTCATAGCTCTATCTGTTTTAGCTCGAATTAAATCCATTACTGCTTCCGCCTGTGATAAATCTACACGACCATTTAAAAAAGCTCGTTTTGTAAATTCACCAGGTTCAGCTAATCTTGCACCTTCTTTGAGTATTAATTGTAATACTCGTTTAACAGCCACTAGTCCCCCATGACAATTTACTTCAACAACATCTTCACGCGTAAATGTTTTTGGGGCTTTCATTAGAGATACCATTACCTCTTCTATAACTTCAGATGAACTAGGATCTACTAAATGACCATAATGAATCGTATGTGTTTTTTCATTTACTAACTTTTTATTGGATGGAGATTTGAATACACGATCTGCTATTTGTACTGCTTCATCCCCACTTATCCTAACGATGGCGATTGCCCCTTCTCCCATCGGAGTCGAAATAGCGGCTATTGTATCAAAATTCACTTCAATCACCTTCCTAGCTTAGTTATAAACATGTGCATAACCTTTTTCCGGACATGACTATCTAACAATATATAATACCACAAATTTGAGAATCCTTCTAGCGACAAAGACTGTTTACTGTGGATAAGTTCCGTATACATTTGTCAAAAAAAGTACAGCTATGAATAAATCACAGCTGTACTTTTTTGTCTTATTTTATTGATTCAATGACCAAATATCGATGTGGATCGGATCCTTCTGAATACGTTTCAATATCTAATCGATTAGAAAGTGCATTATGAATGACTTTTCTCTCATAAGAAGGCATTGGTTCAAGATGAACTTTTTTTCCACTACGCATTGCCTTATCTGCCATTCTATCAGCTAGTTGTTCAAGTGATCGCTCTCGACGGTCCCTATAATCACCGATATCAATACGGATCATCTTAAATTGACTTGCTGATTTATTGACAATTAGTTGAGCTAGATGTTGCAAAGCATTCAATGTTTGACCACGTTTTCCTATCAACATTGCAGCTTTTTCACTTTCCAACTGAAAGGTTAAGAACTTGCCCTTTGATTCACTCGATACTCTTAAATCTTCAATCCCCATACCAAAAGCGATATCTTGTATATACTGTTTTGTTTCATTAACTGCTGTGTCATCAGATAATTCTTCTCTTTGTTGAAACATACTTGCTTCAGTAGATGGATCACCATCTTTTTGATTCGATGTTGTCTCAACGATACGGACATTGTTGGTCATTTCTTTCTCAATAACGGAAGGTTCGTCCACAGTTAGAACGGTCACCACAACTTCAGCTTCTCTCGCACCAAAACCTAGAAATCCTCTTTTCCCTTGCTGGGTTACAACGATTTCAACCTCTTCACGTTTTGCATTAAGCGCTACTAATGCTTCAGAAATTGCAACTTCAACAGTGGCGCCTCTTCGCGTCATTTTTGTCATTTTCGTTTTCCTCCCACTTTTACAGGTTCCACTACTTTTTTCTTGAATGGTTTGTAAATGAAAACGTTTTGGATGAATGAAATGATATTACCTACTACCCAATACAGTGCTAATGCTGCCGGTAAGAACGAACCGAAAATCATGATCATGAAAGGCATGATGTACATCATTACTTTCATTTGCGGATTATCCATAGCAGGACCCGTGCGTAATACTGTAAATTGAATTAAACCCGCAATTACAGCAAGAGTAATACTTGGCAACGCTAACTCAAACCAAAGGAATTTCCCAATATCATACGTAACATTCATACGACTAATCGCATGATAAAAACCGAACAAAATTGGCATTTGGATGATAACAGGTAAACAGCCAGCTGCAGGATTGATTTTCTTTTCTGACATGATTTTCTGCATCTCTTCACGATATTTCTGCTGTGTCACAGCATCTTTAGATTTATATTTTGTTTTCAACGCGTTTAATTCGGGTTGAACTTCCTGCATGCGTTTCGAACTCTGTGTTTGTTTAATCATTAATGGTAATAGTACAAGTCTAATAATTATTGTTACAGCAATAATTGCAAAACCATATGATCCAAGCAAATCTTTGAATGTATTAATGAGGGAAACTAATGGCCAAACAACATAGTGATTCCAAAAACCTTCACTATTAGCGTATATTGGATCCCTGAATTCTGAACATCCAGCTAGAAATGCAGACAATGCAGTTAGCATTAACAGTAGCGCTAATTTCTTTTTCAAATCTTTTCCCCCAAGTCATTACATTTTCGAAGTCTAATTCTATTTTAGTTTATCATTTTATAGTTTGGCATTCTACCTCTTCTTAAGCACACGTGCAATTCGCATTACATGTTCCATACTTTTTTTTGTTTCATGAAAATCTAAACTGGCCGCCTGATGTCTGGCGATGATGATATAGTCCATATCATTTTTAATGTCGTCTTTTAGTTCTAAAAAAGATTGTCTTAAATAACGCTTAATACGATTACGTGTTACAGCGTTACCTACTTTTTTGCTGACGGATAGACCAATTCTAAATTGTTGTTGGGATTCTTTCTTTAAGGAATACACAACAAATTGTCGGTTTGCAACTGACTTCCCGTTTTTAAACACTAGCTGAAACTCTTCATTCTTTTTTATTCGCTGGCGTTTATTCATTTCATCCACCTGCTCCGTTACATATGATGTTACTTCAATTACTATTGTTACCCATTTTAAAGAAAAAAAAGACCACTTAGGTAGTGGCCTTATGCTGAAAGCACTTTTCTTCCTTTGCGACGACGAGCTGCAATAACTCTGCGTCCGCTTGCTGTGCTCATTCTAGCACGGAAGCCGTGAACTTTACTACGTTTACGTTTATTTGGTTGGTAAGTACGTTTCATCTCTTAAGACACCTCCTGCATGATTGTCTATTTATACGTGACAGTCTTGATAAGTATAGCTACTCTACACGGTAAAAGTCAATCTTTTTTTATCAGACAGTTTGTTTTGATAACACAACTGTCTATTTTAGTGTATCACAAGTTATCCACATTTATAGATTACCTTCTTGTGATTTCATTGTGCAGCATTTTATTTTCATTTTTTTTATTCACATAGCTTATCTACATCTTTTTCACATATCAAAGCCTGTGGATAAAGATTTCGTGCACAGCTATTAGTTCTGTGGATAGAGCTACAGAGTCCTTGTAATTAAAGTCATTCGCTGATACAATGAAAAAGATTTTGTTGTGCACATAAAACTATAATTTAAATATTATCCACACTTGTTGATAGCCTGTGGGTAATATTTTCAACGCTTTTGTATAATTGTTATCCACATGCGTGGATTCTGTGTATAATACATATCTTGGAGCTTTTATTTTTGCTTGTAAAGGAGGCACAGGGTTGGAACACTTAGATGATTTATGGATGGAAGTTCTTTCGAAAATTAAACAAAAAATTGCAAGACCAAGTTTTCAAACCTGGTTAGAGTCTACAAAGCTTATTTCCTATGGTGAAGAAAATGTAACTATTGCTACAACAAATACATTTACAAAAGAATGGTTAGAAAGCCACTATATACATTTGATTACTGGCATACTCTCTGAATTGACTGGAGAAGATCGTATCATTAGTTTTGTCGTACCTACTGACATGGATGATAGTGATTTTGAATTACCAAAACCTGCAGTACAACCTATAGAAAAAGTACCTATGCAATCAAATGCTGGCATGCTTAATCCTAAATATACATTTGATACTTTTGTAATTGGATCAGGTAATCGTTTTGCACATGCGGCTTCACTCGCTGTTGCTGAAGCACCAGCGAAAGCATATAACCCTTTATTCATTTATGGTGGGGTTGGTCTCGGTAAAACACATTTAATGCACGCAATTGGTCACTACGTACTCGAACAAAACCCTGCAGCAAAGGTTGTTTATCTATCTTCAGAAAAGTTTACCAACGAATTTATTAACTCAATTATGAATAATAAAACGGTTGAATTCAGGAATCGTTATCGGAATGTAGATGTTCTTTTGATTGATGATATTCAATTCATTGCCGGAAAAGAACAAACACAAGAAGAATTCTTTCATACATTCAATACTTTGCATGAAGAAGCAAAACAAATCATTATTTCTAGTGATAGGCCTCCTAAAGAGATTCCTACTTTAGAAGATCGACTTAGATCTCGATTTGAATGGGGTCTAATCACTGATATAGCTCCACCAGATTTAGAAACACGAATTGCAATCCTTCGTAAAAAGGCAAAAGCGGATGGATTATTAGATATTCCAAATGAAGTAATGCTTTATATTGCAAACCAGATTGACTCCAATATAAGAGAACTTGAAGGTGCACTCATACGTGTAGTAGCTTATTCCTCGCTTGTGAATACAGACATTAATACAGAACTTGCAGTCGAAGCTTTAAAGGATATTATTCCAAACTCTAGACCAAGAACAGTAACAATTCTAGATATCCAAAAAGCTGTTGGAGAACATTTTAATATCCGTCTAGAGGATTTCACTGCAAAGAAAAGAACGCGCGCAATTGCGTTCCCACGTCAAGTAGCTATGTATCTATCAAGAGAACTTACAGACTCTTCCTTACCAAAGATAGGAACCGAGTTCGGCGGAAGAGATCATTCAACTGTCATTCATGCTCATGAGAAAATTAGTCAATTACTAAAAGAGAATCAAACACTTCAACAAGATGTTCAAGAAGTTAAGAATACTTTGGGCCGTGGTTGAATTGTGCATAACATAGAATAAGTAGTACCAAATTGACAACAGGTTATGCACATGTGGAAAATCTTTAATACCAACTAGAAATACTAGTTTTCCACATATCCACAAGCCCTATTACTATTACTACTATTTTTATTAATAACTAATATTATATAAGTGAGGGTCTATAATGAAATTTGAGATTATGAGAGATAGACTGTTAGACGGTTTAAGCGATGTTATGAAAGCAATCAGTCAAAAAGTTGCAATACCGATTCTAACTGGGGTTAAAATTGATGTAGATGAAAAAGGTCTTACAATGACAGGAAGCGATTCTGACATCACTATTTGTACATTTATTCCTGCTGAAGAAAACGGAGAACAAATCATTCGTGTAATTGAAAGTGGCAGTATTGTTTTACAAGCTAAAGTTTTTAGTGAAATAGCTCGAAAGTTGCCGACTAATGATGTAACAATTGAAGTAACAAATGGTTTACAAACTAAAATCAAATCTGGTAAGTCCGATTTCCACCTAATAGGGTTAGATACTGAAGATTACCCAATTCTACCGGTAGTTAAAGATGAAAATAGATTTATGTTACCCGCAGATCTAATGAAATCTATCATACGAGAAACAGTATTTGCTGTTTCTCAACAAGAAACGAGACCGATTTTAACGGGTGTCCATTGGGAAGCGAAAGAAGGTGGACTATCGTGCGTTGCAACAGATAGTCACAGATTAGCTAGAAGGCATACAAAACCTGAAGAAATGCCGGAGACACCATTTAGCATTGTTATCCCGGGCAAGAGTTTACAGGAATTCAATAAAATTTTGCCTGAAAATGCAGAACCTGTAGAAATTGTTATTGCAGATCAACAAGTATTATTTAAAACAAGAAATGTTTTATTTTATTCTCGTTTGCTTGAAGGGAATTACCCAGATACTTCACGTTTAATCCCCGAAGAATACAAAACAACTGTTAATGTAAATGGTAAATTACTACTACAAGCCATTGATAGAGCTTCGTTGTTAGCCCGAGAAGAACGCAATAACATCGTACGTTTTTCGACAGATGATAGCACTGCTATAGAAATATCTTCAAACTCACCTGAAGTAGGAAAGGTTGAAGAGTTAGTCGAAGCTGTAAGTGTTACTGGTGAAGAGTTAAAAATTTCATTCAGTGCTAAATATATGATGGATGCGCTGAAAGCTATAGATGGACAAGACGTAACGATTCAGTTTACTGGTGCAATGAGGCCATTCATTTTGAAATCACTAGATGATGACTCTATTCTTCAACTGATTCTTCCTGTTCGAACATATTAATTAACAAAGGATAGTCGAAAATTTGACTATCCTTTTTACATACTGTCTAAAGTTAGGTAAACTATAGAGTAGACGAAATTGAGAAGGGTTGAGAGTATATGGAAAAGATTACAATTGATACTGAATACATCACACTCGGCCAACTATTAAAAATGACGAACGCCATTAGTTCAGGTGGCATGGCCAAATGGTTTTTAGACGAACATGTAGTTTATGTAAATGACGAGTTAGAAAGTCGTCGAGGTAAAAAACTCAGAGATGGGGATATCGTGAACATTCAAGAAGTCGGCAAATTTAAAATGATTGGCTTGCCCACTGGAGAGCCGGATGTACATTGATCAACTAACATTAAAAGATTATCGAAATTATGAAACATTAGATTTATCATTTTCACCCCATACAAATGTATTGATAGGAGAAAATGCTCAAGGTAAGACGAATATCATGGAAGCAATCTACGTTCTGTCTATGGCAAAGTCTCATCGGACATCAAATGATCGAGAATTAATACGGTGGAAACAGGAGTATGGTAAAATAAAAGGTGACATCAATCGAAAGTATGGTTCACTACCTTTAGAACTAATTATTTCTAGTAAAGGTAAGAAGGCGCGTGTAAACCATTTAGAGCAAAAAAAACTTAGCTTGTATATCGGTCAGTTAAATGTAGTGATGTTTGCTCCAGAAGATTTAACGATAGTAAAAGGCAGCCCTCAAGCTAGGAGAAGATTCCTAGACATGGAAATTGGTCAAATATCACCTATCTATTTACATGACCTCTCAACATTTCAAAAGGTTTTAAAGCAACGAAATGCAATATTAAAGAATAATAGGGGGAAACATGAGCTAAATGATGTGATGTTTGATGTTTATACCGATCAGTATATTCAAATTGCAATACAAATTATTCGGAAACGTTTTCACTTTATGGAATTACTCCAAAAATGGGCAGGTCCTATTCATAAGGGAATTTCTCGTGGACTTGAAGAATTAAAAGTGTCGTATGGAACATTAAATGGGATAGATTGTGGGCAGACTGTAGAGCAAATGGAATCAATTCTTAAAAATCGTTTATTAGAAGTCAAAAAACGTGAACTTGATCGTGGAATGACGTTAATAGGTCCACATCGTGATGATCTCCATTTCTCAGTTAATGGCTACGACGTCCAAACCTATGGTTCACAAGGGCAACAAAGGACAACAGCTCTATCCCTTAAACTTGCAGAAATAGAACTTGTGAAACAAGAAGTTGGAGAAACACCAATTTTACTTTTAGATGATGTACTATCTGAGCTTGATGATTATAGACAAACCCATTTGTTAAACACAATACAGGGACAAGTTCAGACAATTATTACAACGACAAATATTGCAGGGCTTGACCATGAAACTATCCGGCAAGCAAAAATATTTGAAGTAACAGCGGGAAAAGTAGACAACAAGGAATAACTGCAGATTCCTAAATCATTTCCAGAGGTATAGGTTTCCAAACGTGTAGACGTTGGAAATTCAGAAAGGAAAGGTGAACAGATTGGCAATGGAAGAGAAAGATATGCAGACAGCTTATGATGCGAATCAGATACAAGTTCTTGAAGGATTGGAGGCTGTCCGCAAACGCCCTGGTATGTATATTGGGACAACAAGTTCAAGAGGACTTCATCACCTCGTATGGGAAATTGTAGACAATAGTATCGATGAGGCGCTTGCCGGTTATTGCGACCATATTGAAGTAACGATTGAAAAGGATAACTGGATACGTGTGGATGATAACGGACGAGGAATCCCAGTTGGTATTCAAGAATCTACTGGTAGACCAGCGGTAGAAGTTATTATGACTGTGTTGCATGCTGGCGGAAAGTTCGGCGGCGGTGGATACAAGGTTTCAGGCGGTTTACATGGTGTTGGAGCTTCAGTCGTCAATGCTTTGTCTGAAACAACGGAAGTCTATGTACGTCGTGATGGGAAAGTTCATTTTATCGAATTCGAGCGCGGAATCGTCAAAAAGGAATTAAGCATAATTGGAGATAGCCAAGAGAATGGTACACGAATTCGTTTTAAAGCTGATTCCGAAATATTCACTGAAACAACTGTTTATGAATTTGAGATATTGGCACATCGTTTACGTGAACTAGCTTACTTGAATCGTGGCCTCCGTATTACAATTACTGATGAACGTGGTGAAGAAGAACGTTCAAGTAAGTACTACTACGAAGGTGGTATTAAATCGTATGTAGAACATTTGAATGAAAACAAAGAACCTATTCATGAAGAACCAATTTATATTGAAGGTGAAAAAGACGGTATTTCCATTGAAATCGCTATGCAATACAATGGCGGTTACGCAGAAAACCTGTTTTCATTTGCTAATAATATTAATACTTATGAAGGTGGAACACACGAGTCTGGATTTAAAACAGCTCTAACACGTGTTATTAACGATTATGCTAGAAAAAATGGAATGTTAAAAGAAGCTGATCCGAACTTATCTGGTGATGATGTTCGTGAAGGTTTAACAGCGATTATTTCTATTAAACATCCAGATCCACAATTTGAGGGACAGACGAAGACTAAACTAGGTAACTCTGAAGTAAGTACCATTACAAATTCTTTATTCTCTGAAGGATTCCAACGTTTTCTATTGGAAAACCCGGCAACAGGAAAACAAATCATTGAAAAAAGTTTGATGGCTGCACGTGCTAGACTAGCAGCAAAAAACGCACGTGAATTTACAAGACGAAAATCAGCTTTAGAAGTTTCAAGTCTGCCAGGTAAGTTATCAGATTGTTCATCTAGAAATCCTGCAATTAGTGAATTGTATATTGTTGAGGGTGACTCAGCGGGTGGTTCAGCTAAGAGTGGTCGAGATCGTCACTTCCAAGCAATCCTTCCACTACGTGGTAAAATCTTGAATGTAGAAAAAGCACGACTTGACCGTATTTTAGGAAATGAAGAAATACGTATGATGATTACTGCTTTGGGAACGGGTATCGGTGAAGAATTTAATTTAGAAAAAGCACGTTATCATAAGATTGTTATAATGACGGATGCTGACGTAGATGGCGCACATATTCGTACGCTTATGCTCACATTCTTCTTCCGTTTCATGCGACCACTAATTGAGGCAGGTTACGTATATATTGCTCAACCACCACTTTACCGAGTAAAGCAAGGGAAAAGTGAACAATATTGTTATAAGGAAGAGGAACTTCAAGAGATTATGGACAGTATGTCACCTACACCAAAACCTGTTATTACTCGTTACAAAGGTCTTGGTGAAATGGATGCAACCCAATTATGGGAAACAACGATGGATCCCGACAAACGGACTTTACTTCAGGTAACTTTAGATGACCCACTCGATGCAAACTTAACTTGTGAGCAACTAATGGGTGATGAAGTTGAACCGCGTCGTAAATTCATTGAAGAAAATGCAATGTATGTTAAAAATTTAGATGCTTAACTAGTAGTTTTAAAGTAGTACTGAGTTGAAGGGAGTTTACCAACATGGCAGATATGCCGATTCGTGGTGTCGAGGGGATTAATTTAAGTAAAGAAATGAAAACCTCATTTTTAGATTATGCAATGAGTGTTATTGTTTCGCGTGCTCTACCGGATGTAAGAGATGGTTTAAAACCAGTCCATCGTCGCATCCTCTACGCGATGCAAGATCTTGGGAACACTGCCGATAAACCGCATAAGAAATCAGCTCGTATCGTCGGTGATGTTATCGGTAAGTATCATCCACATGGTGATACAGCTGTTTACGATACGATGGTACGTATGGCACAGGATTTTAACTATCGTTACATGCTCGTTGACGGTCACGGTAACTTTGGTTCCGTAGACGGTGACGCAGCTGCTGCGATGCGTTATACAGAATCCCGTATGTCGCGAATTGCAATGGAGTTACTTCGTGATATTAATAAAGACACAGTCGATTATCAAAATAACTATGATGAACAAGAGAGAGAACCAGTAGTCCTTCCAAGTCGATATCCTAACCTTCTCGTAAACGGAACATCAGGAATTGCAGTAGGTATGGCAACAAATATTCCACCTCACCATCTTGGTGAAACAATTGATGGAGTCATTGCACTTGCAGATAATCCTGAAATTACGACAGAAGAATTAATGGAAATTATACCTGGACCAGACTTTCCAACAGGTGGTATCATCCTTGGAAGAAGTGGTATTAGAAGGGCATATGAAACAGGCCGAGGATCAGTTATCATTCGCGGTAAAGTTGAAATTGAACAAGCTTCAAATGGCAAGGAAACCATTATTGTTTATGAACTCCCTTACCAGGTGAACAAAGCACGCTTAATTGAAAAAATAGCAGATCTTGTTCGTGATAAGAAAATTGAAGGCATTACGCATTTAGCAGATGAATCTGACCGTACAGGTATGCGTATTGTTATTGAAGTGCGACGTGATGCAAATGCTAACGTCTTGCTAAATAACTTATACAAACAGACTGCCCTACAGTCTAGTTTTGGTATTAACATGTTAGCTTTAGTGGATAAACAACCTAAAATTTTAGCACTAAAAGAAATTTTGTATCATTACTTAGAGCATCAGAAAGTGGTTATTCGCAGACGTACACAATACGACTTGAAGAAAGCGGAAGACCGTGCACATATTTTAGAGGGATTACGAATTGCTCTTGACCATATTGATGAAATCATTAAGTTAATCCGTGGCTCAAAAACGACGGATGAGGCAAAAAGTGGTCTTATTGAAAAGTTCAATTTGTCAGATCGTCAAGCACAGGCAATTCTTGACATGCGTTTACAACGCCTAACTGGTTTGGAGCGCGACAAAATTGAAAATGAATATAACGAACTTCAAGCTTTAATTTCTGAACTTCGTGAAATTCTTTCAGACGAAGCAAAACTAGTTGAAATCATTCGTGATGAACTACTTGAAGTGAAAACTCGCTTTGAGGACAAACGTCGAACAGAGATTACAACTGGCGGAGCAGAAATGATTGAAGACGAAGATCTCATACCAGTTGAGAACTCAGTGTTAACGTTAACGCACAATGGGTATATCAAACGTTTACCAGCCAACACATATCGTAGTCAACGTCGTGGTGGACGAGGTATTCAAGGAATGGGTACGAATGATGATGACTTCGTTGAGCATCTACTCAACACATCTACGCACGATACAATTCTCTACTTTACTAGTAGAGGTCGTGTGTTTAGAACGAAGGGTTATCAAGTTCCGGAATTCAGTCGAACTGCTAAAGGATTACCGATTATCAACCTATTGGGTGTTGATAAGGACGAGAAAGTTACTGCGATGATTCCGGTGAGTAAATTTGAGGATGACAAATTCTTATTCTTTGCTACAAGAAACGGCGTAGTAAAACGGACACCAATCTCGAATTTCGCTAACATCCGTTCTAACGGCCTCATCGCGCTAACACTTCGTGGTGACGATGAACTTATCGAAGTGAAGATGACAACAGGTGATGAAAACATTGTTATCGGAACAAAGAAAGGTATGCTGATTAGATTCAATGAAAAAGATATACGGACAATGAGTAGACTAGCTGGCGGAGTTCGAGGAATTCGTCTACGCGAAGGTGATAGTACGATTGGTATGGATACTGTTCGTGAAGGAGACGAAATCCTTGTTGTTACAGAAAAAGGATTTGGTAAACGAACAAATGAGTCTGAATATCGTATACAAACTCGCGGTGGTTATGGCTTAAAAACATTGCAAGTTACTGAACGTAACGGCTTACTCGTTTCAATGAAAACAGTAGACGGTACAGAAGATCTTATGTTAATTACCATCAATGGTATTTTGATTCGTATGGATATCCATGATATATCAGTCATCGGTAGAAGTACGCAAGGTGTACGTCTAATAAGACTTGGCGAAGATGAGCTTGTTGCGACAGTAGCCAAAGTTGAGAAGAATGATGAAGAAGAACATGATACTGAAGATGAAATGGATACTAACGAACAAGTTGTTGAAACAGAAGAAACCCAAAATGATGAAGTAGATTCTTAAATAAAAAAAGTGCCAGTGAAGTAGTAATCTACGTCATTGGCACTTCTTTTTAATTTTGGATACTACATTCCGAATATTTAAAGTATAATGGATTTAATATATAAGGCGAAGGTAGGGAATAACCGATGACGGAATCCTATATTAAAACAAATGATCTACGTCCAGGAATTATACTAAGTGAAGATATCTTTATAAATACAAATTATCCTATTATTAGAAAAGATACATCAATAACCTCACAACACCTTGAAATTCTAAATGCTTTCAACGTAAGAAAAGTGAAAGTAAAAGATTTAATAATTGTTAAAAGAGAAGACACTAACTCAATTGAGAAAGGAGCCGTTGATGCAGACGAGATTCTAGCCAAAATTAAAATTCAAAAAATAGATGTCTATGAAAAATATATGGATGTCGTAGTAAACTTCAAAAAAGAATTTACGTCATGGTATGCAGGAACAAAACCAGATGTAGCAAAGATACGTTCAATTGTAATGCCGTTAATTGAATTATTCATGATTCAAAAAAAATCACTTGTTTTATTAAATGAGTTTTCGACGATGAAAGATTATATGTTTCATCACTCAGTTGCTGTTGGTATTTTAGCTGCATCAATAAGTAACAAAATGGGGTTTCCAAACGGACAAACATTACAAATAGGGCTGGCAGGTGTTCTAGCAGATTGCGGTATGGCAAAAATAGAACGATCAATTACGGATAAGTCTGCGTTTTTAACAAAAGAGGAATTCAACGAAGTGAAAAAACATTCTATCTTTAGTTATCAAATGATTAAAGAAACACCTCTTCTTCGTCCAGAAATGAAACAAGCCATACTACAACACCATGAACGGTTAGACGGAAGTGGCTATCCAAGAGGAGAAAAAGCTGATGAGATATCCGTTTTCGGTCAAATACTAGCAGTAGCTGATGTTTTTCATGCGATGACTTCGGAGAGAGTATACCGTGATAAGGAGTCTCCTTTTAAAGTAATTGAATTAATAAAAGAAGAAGAATTTGGTAAGTTTGATATAAAAGTTGTTCAAGCATTGCATGATTTAGTAGCTAATATATCAATTGGAACACAAGTACAGTTAACGAATGGCGATATATGTGAAGTAATATTTGTTCACCGTGATGCACGACTTAGACCAGTAGTCAAAAGAAATAATGATGGTATAACCATCGATCTTTCAACAAGTCGACAAATTGCGATTGACAAGGTTTTATCTTGAATCGATAAGCGTGTTAGACACTTAGAGTAGATAATGAGAACTATATAACAAGAGTGTATGTTAGTAAGAAACAAGCAATAGTATTCTATCTAATAAAAAATGCTTGCATAAATAAAACAATGCTGATATATTTATCAACGTTGCGTTTCACATATTCTAAACAATACAAGTAAAAAATTGTTGACATATGAAACGTAAGTTGGTAAGATATAAAAGTTGCCTCTTAAGCAACGAAGACCAACATGAACCTTGAAAACTGAACAGCAAAACGTCAACGAAATACAGCTTCTACGTTAACGCGTAAAAGCAAAAACGTTTCCAAGTAAACCGATTTCCGTCGGAAGAACAGAAACACAATTGACATC
>JARIDO010000004.1 GCA_029263895.1 Sporosarcina sp. | reverse complement strand
AAATGATTGCTCATTTCTTGCTGGCATCAATTATGATGTCAATTGTGTTTCTGTTCTTCCGACGGAAATCGGTTTACTTGGAAACGTTTTTGCTTTTACGTGTTAACGTAGAAGCTGTATTTCGTTGACGTTTTGCTGTTCAGTTTTCAAGGTTCATGTTGTCGGTTTATAGCGTTTGCTCCCGACTGCTTAATAAATATACCAAGCCTAATTTGAAATGTCAACGATTTATTATATGTATTTTAATACCATATGTTTTTCGGTAACTTTCTACGGTTTTATCAGTTTATTCAAATAGTAATTGAGAATGCTTTTAACGTCTTAGAACAAAAAGAAAGGCGTCTTTAGACGCCTTTCAATTGATTAATCATTTTATGAAAATAAAATACAATAAGAAGATAATCCATAGAGCGTACATAATAGGATGTATTTCTTTTCTTCTACCACTTAATAACATCGTAATTGGATAGAATAGAAATCCGATGGCTATTCCTGTCGCAATACTATAGGTGAGTGGCATTGCAATGATGGTAAAGAACGCAGGAACAGCCATCTCAAAGTTTTTCCATTCGATATTACCTAATGAAGAAACCATTAGTACACCTACAATAATTAATGCCGGTGCCGTAACATGAGCTGTTATTACCATTAGTAATGGCGAGAAGAATAATGCTAATAAGAATAAAACACCCGTTACAATAGCGGCAAATCCTGTTTTTGCTCCGGCAGCCACCCCCGCAGTTGATTCGATATAAGATGTAGTCGTTGATGTTCCTAACACCGCACCACTGACTGTAGCTAGTGAATCTGCTAGTAAAGCTTTCCCAGCGCGAGGCAATTTATCATTCTTCATTAAGCCTGCTTGATTCGCAACAGCCACTAATGTTCCAGCTGTATCAAAGAAGTCAACAAACAGGAATGTAATGACAACGACTAGGAATTGCGCTGTTAATAATGAGCTTGGGTCATTCGAAAAGACTTCAAATGCCGCTCCGAATGTTGGAGCTACACTTGGCACTTTATCAACTATTTTAGTAGGTACATCTATTAAACCAGTAATCATACCAACAACTGTTGTCATAATCATGCCGTAAAAGATTGCTCCATTAATTTTCCGTACCATCATAATAATTGTAATTAAAATACCGAAAATAGCGAGTAGTGTTGGACCTTTTGTTAAATCACCTAATGCGACCAGCGTATTAGGATCTGCAACGATGATATCCGCCTGCTGAAAACCTAAAAATGTAATGAACAGTCCAATACCCGCTCCAACTGCAAATTTTAATTGAGTCGGTATTGCATTTATAATCAGTTCTCTCAAGCCTGAAAGGGAAAGGACAATAAAGATTAGTCCAGAGAATAACACTCCCGTTAACGCAGTTTGCCAAGGAATCCCCCCAGCTAGCACGACCGAGAATGCAAAAAATGCATTTAAGCCCATTCCTGGAGCTAACCCTATTGGATATCTCGCAATAATCCCCATAAACAAACTTCCTACTGCTGCAGCAAGTGCCGTTGCAACAAACACAGCTCCTTTGTCCATTCGCATAGCATCTGGCAAATCAGGTACCGCATCCAGAGATAACATTAACGGATTGACGACAAGGATGTACGCCATCGCAAGAAACGTTGTTAGCCCTCCAATAATCTCTTTTCTATAGTTCGTTCCAAGTTTGTCGAAATCAAAGTATTTTCTCATTTAATATCTCCCTTTATTTAATAGTTTAGTAGACGAAAAAAAGCATACGACATTGCATCGTATGCTTCTCTATAACAATTCAAATAGAAGGAGAGATTCCCCCTTAAACTTGAATCGTAGTCGTAGCATTAACGGTGCCACGGTAGAAACTGCTGGGCCATATCCCCAGCTTTATACGATTCTTTTTATAAAGTTTTTTTAATTATTCCCACTCAATAGTAGCTGGTGGCTTGCTCGTAATGTCATACAGTACGCGGTTGATTTGTGAAACTTCACGTGTAATCCGCTTACTAATCCCTTCCAATACATCCCATGGGATTTTAGCGAAATCTGCACTCATGCCATCTGTCGAATGAACTGCACGAATTCCAATTGAATATTCATACGTTCTTTCATCACTTTTCACACCAACACTTTTAATGTCCGGTAGCACTGTGAAGTACTGCCAAATCGAGCGATCGAGTCCCGCTTTTTTGATTTCATCTCGCAGGATCCAATCTGATTCGCGGACGATGTTTAACTTTTCTTCGGTAATTTCACCGAGTACACGAACACCTAGACCTGGCCCCGGGAATGGTTGGCGCCAAACGATTTCATCTGGTAAGCCAAGCGCTGAACCTAAAGCGCGTACTTCATCTTTAAATAATGAAGTTAACGGTTCAATCAATTCAAATTCCATATCTTCTGGGAGCCCGCCTACATTATGATGCGACTTAATTGTTTTTGCAGTTGCAGTACCACTCTCAATAATGTCTGCATAGATTGTTCCTTGTGCAAGAAAATCGATACCATCTAATTTGGCTGCTTCATCGTCAAATACGTAAATGAATTCATTACCAATTGTTTTACGCTTTGTTTCTGGATCAGAAATACCTTTGAGTTTATTTAAGAAGCGCTCACGTGCATCAATTTTAATAAAATTCATGCTGAACTGGTTGCTGAACGTATCAACTACACCTTCAACTTCTCCTTTACGCAAAAGTCCGTGATCAACGAACATACACGTAAGTTGTTTGCCAATTGCACGATCAAGCAAAGCGGCTACAACTGAAGAATCGACTCCGCCACTTAATGCACAGAGTACTTTCTTATCGCCTACAGTCGCACGGATTTTAGCAACCTCAATGTCAATAAAGCTTTCCATTGTCCAATCGCCTTTTGCTTCACAAACAGCAAAGATAAATTGTTGAAGTAGCTCTTTACCAAAATTGGTTTGACCAACTTCAGGATGATATTGTAGTCCGTAAATTTTCTTTTCATCATTTCCGATTGCAGCGATTTCACATACTGCTGAACTTGCAAGTGCTTTAAATCCTGTTGGAATTGCAGTAATTTGAGCACCATTACTAATAAATGCCTGTTGTTGAGCGACTTGTCCGTTATAAAGTACGGAAGACGTATCTACGTTAAGCGTTTCTTCACTATAGTTCATTGAATCCGCACTTTTAATACTTGAACCGAATTCTTTACCTATTAATTGCATTCCATAGCAAATTCCAAGGATCGGTATGCCGAGCGCGAAAATTTCTGGGTCAATTTCAAATGCATTTGCATCTTCGATTGACATTGGGCCACCTGATAATATTATTCCTGCTGCATTCATCTCTTTGAGTTCTGTTGCTTTCGTTGTATGTGGATGTAATTCACTATATACTCCAAAATCACGAATCGTCCGAGTGATCAGCTGATTATAGCGACTTCCGTAATCCAGCACTACAATTTTTTCTTGTTCTAGTAATAAAGGAGTTGTTGACATCGAATGACCTCTTCCTGATCTATTTTGACACCCTCATCGTTCCTACTATACCCTAAAAATGCAGAAAGACGCGTCAGAAAGAATACTTTCCGCGCGTCTAAATCATTCATCTATAAAAAAGTAGATTCCACCCTTTAAAGTGTTGAACCTACCTTCATAGACAAGTCATTTAAGGCGACTTGGTAGAAACATCCGAACCATATTATCGGACCTATATGAGAGTATCAAGTATATTCTTTTATAATCTTACTGCTATTTTAACGAAAAATCAACCCGCAGTTCTCTTCATCAAATCTTCCCATACTTCTTTCAAATTCAACCAATCCTGCTCTGTCGTCTGTCGCCCATATAAACCTTTTTCGTATGCACTTGTAAGTCGTCGCATTCTTGTACCACCATAATACGTATCCACTTCTCTTGCAAAATCGGACAACGTTTTTCCTTGTGCTCGTTTTAAACCAACGAGATCAAGTTGTCTTAAAAGAATTGTATAGGATTTTGCAAAAGATCGCCATTCATTTTTATCGGAACGATGTCGTTGAATAAGCACTATGGGCAACCATTGCGAACGCTTCGAGTAAATAACTATGCTCGCTATCACCAACACACTGATGACCGTAATAATTCTCCACCAATATTTTTTGAATAGCTGTTCGTAAGATAAACTCTCTTTTTCTTTCTTTTTCTTTTTTTCCAACTCTTTCTTTTCGGGTTGTTTTTTCTTTTCTTGCTCTTTTTTCTTTTCTTGTTCTTTTTTAGCTGGCGTTTCAGGATCATCTCTATCTAATTCAATATCGTAATCAATATTATTCTGACCGACAAAGCCAATTGTAGGCTCAAAGGGCATCCAACCTACTCCAGGCATGTATGCTTCTACCCACGAATGCGCTTCGTTATTCGTGACACGATATACTTTTTCTCCGTCTTTATTTTTAATAGTTTCACCCGGTGCAAATCCTTTTACCCATCGAGCAGGTATATCAATTGCACGTAACATGACAACCATAGAAGTGGAATAGTTATCACAGTATCCTTTTTTTGTGTCAAATAAAAACTGATCCACATAGTCTTCATCTTCACTCGGAACCGCGATATCCGTTTGAGCATAAACAAAACCGTTCCTACCGAAATACCTTTCAATTGCCTTTGTCTTTTCATAGACACTTTCATGTTTAGCTACAATTTCACTAGCTAAGAAACGAACTCGATCTGGTAATTCTGGAGGCAACTGTAGATATTGAGACAGATCTTCCTCTACCGATGCATAGTCATCCATTACCGTATCCCTTAATCGTTTCATACTATACGTATCTGCTAAAAATTCCATGGAGTAATTTTTAGCTTCTCCATCGTTAACATTTAAACGATAACTACCATTCGTTTCCCTATATTTTAATTCTTCTACTCCATCCATCGTTACTCTTCGAATACCATATGGGTAAACAATGAAAGGAAATTTTTCTTTCATCTCCAGTTGAGCGGTACTTACACTCACATCCGCCGGGATTTCTTCAGCACCTTCAAAATCAGAGCCCGTCGGCAGAACTTTAACAATATCTTCAGCCGTTTTTTGCAACCACCCTTTTGTCGTATACGTGTTTTTAGTTTCAATTTTCCAATACTGTTTTGTAGCCACTTTAGCTTCAAATACGATTTGGTCATCTTGAACGAATGACCCTCCGAGGGCAGTGTCATCTGAGTCATAACCACTTTTAGCACTTCCTCCGGCACCTTCTCCGTTTACGAAAGCTTGAAGAAACGGCACTGGATCTTTCCAAATCGGTTCTAGTTTAGGCATTATGTTAGCAAGTGCACCACTGAATAAAATCATCACGAGTAACGGAGTCGATAGCAAGATAAACGTGTTAAACGAATCAGGCCTCTCGTGTCTTTCATTCAACCTCCTAATGGACAACAAACCTAACAGCAACAAACCAATCAACATAATTCTAACAATGGACGTATTTGCAGAAAACGGACTAAATGTATCAATGATTGTAATAAAAATAATTGTCATTAAATAAAATAAGAAGATATTTTTTCTAACTTCAATCCAATACCGCACTAAATAAGTTGCCATCCACAACAGCAAGAAGAACATAAGCGTTCTAAATGGATCCGTAATCTCATCCCAGTATCCGTTGAATATAATTTGCGCATTCGAGATGAGATCAGACACTAGTGAACTTAAAGTCTCTTTCGTAGGCGTGATTTTATCGTAAAAAATATAATGAATTGTTAAAAATACATAAACAACTTTTAAGACAGTTGAAATAAGCCAACTAACTTTTATTAGCGTGAGTATAAATGCTATACCGACAAAAGCTAGAAATAACCATAAATGACCTGTATTAGTCAATTCGATTATCGGAACAAGCCACTCTCTGATTAACATAAATGTTAATCCATAAAATAACGCAAGGAGCTTCCAATCTATTTTGTTTTCTGTCATCCTCGCGTCACCTCTTTAAACGCATGCAAAAACGCTTCACGTTTTAAAACTTGCATCGTAACGCCTTTTGTTTCTGCAAACTTTATATTCTTTTCAATTTCGCTCCACTTATCTCCATCGTACTTTTTTACAACAAAACAGATAATTGACTTCCTGTTCGTTGCATTTAGCAACATTGATTCAATTAGTTTCCTATCTGGATCACCCGTTATTAATAAAACCGTTCCGAAATGTTGCATTGTGCTACCAAGGTCGACCATGCCATTTGAGCCGTTCGGTGTTGACGGTTGAATTTTTGCTAAGTGCACAAGTGAAGAACGAAGTTGTTCCTCCGACTGAATATGAGAAAATAACACTGGTTTTTCACCCGTCGTTAAAAATGAAAGATTCTCTTGATGCCGCGTCGCTTCTGTCAACAATGATGCAGCTAGCTCCACTTGCTCTTCAAAAGCAAATGAACTCTTCCCATCCATCACTACAAATAGATCTTGTGATCGACGATCTTCAAACTCTTTCGTCATTAAACTTTGCGTTCTCGCAAATGATTTCCAATGAATCCATGTCACTCGATCTCCCGCTTGGTAATCACGAACACCTGCTACCATCGTTGTATCTTTGATGATTGCTAATGGAGACTCCAATGAGCCCCGATCATACTGTGTATTTACAGGAACATAGTGAATATCTGTAATCTTAGGGAACACTAAAATCTTTTGTTTTTGTTCGATAAATACCGTTTTTTGAATCCAACCAAAGAAGTCGGAAACTTCTATCGTCACCCCTTCAAGGACATGCTCACCTCTGAGCATATTTTCAACTTCATATTGCCATTGAAGTTGTTTTTTAAAGCCGAAAATAAACAATTTCTTTGAATTCCTACTAGCTGTTTCACTCATTTTTTCACTCATCCATCGCTCTAGAACTACCGTGTATAACAACGGAAAGCGACTTTTACGATTCAAGGTTAAATCAACGACTACTTTACTACCATTTTCAACATTTGGTGTTCGTATATTTCTTTCAACAGTTATTTGTGATAACGGATAAAAGTATAACGCTAATGAGTAGCTTACAAATGGCAATACTATATAAAAGACAGACCAACTAACTGTTCCACCTTGAAACATAGCGTACGCAAATGTAGAAGCTAAAACGAGTAACAAAAATACTAATCGTACTGCAGCTACAAATCGAACTTTTCTCTTATTCATTTCACTTTAGCCATTTCAATTGGCACCCGAACTTTCGTTAAAATCCGTTCGATAATCTCCAATGCAGTGACTCCTTCATACTTCGCTTCTGGTTTCAGAATCATACGATGGTCAAATACATATGGCGCTAAGTATTGAACATCGTCCGGAATAACATAGTCTCGTCCTTTTATCATCGCATACGCTTGGCAAGCTTTCATAAGTGCAAGTGACCCACGAGGACTTACGCCTAAGTATACAAATGGATTGTTTCTAGTTTGCGTTGCACATTCAACAATATATGTCTTGATTGTTACATCTACGGCTACATCTTTCACCGCTTTTTGCAACGATACGAGTTCTTCAAGTGTAATTGCTGTTGTCAGCTCTTCGATAGGTACTCGTTTTTCTGCTCTATTTAGGATTTCTACTTCATCTTTTGTAGACGGGTAACCCATTTTTAATTTGAATAAGAATCTATCCAACTGGGCTTCCGGCAATGGATACGTCCCCTCATACTCGATAGGGTTTTGTGTCGCCATTACGAAAAAAGGTTGAGGTATCATCATCGTTTCACCGTCAATCGTGACAGAGGATTCTTCCATCCCTTCGAGTAAAGCTGATTGCGTTTTAGGTGATGTCCGGTTGATTTCATCCGCAAGAATGATATTCCCCATAATTGGCCCGGGTCTAAATTCAAAAGCCAACTCCTTAGGGTTATATATTGAGACGCCCAGCACATCTGACGGCAATAAATCAGGCGTAAACTGAATTCGCTTAAAATCTGCGCTAATTGATTTTGCGAGCGCCTTTACCATCATAGTTTTACCGACACCCGGTACATCTTCTAATAGTACATGTCCACCCGCTAATAACGCAGTCATACTAAGCTCTGCAATATCTCGTTTCCCAATCATTACCCGATCAATATTTACTAAAACTCTCTCAATCATTTCTTTGTGCATCATCTTAAAACCCCCAATTGTATATCTCACTCATATTATCCGAATATTAACAAAACACATCTTTTATATTACAGGTAATTCTTCACTTCTACAACATTCGATATACAAAAAAAGACCTCCACGGGAGGCCCTATAGTTTATTTCCAAAAATCATCAAAGATCGTGATAGGTAGATGCCGTTTATGTTGCGAACGTATGAAGAAGTTTTCAATTTTCCCCTGCGCCTCTTCAGTTACTTTTTTCCCTTCCAAATAATCGTCAATTTCGTCATATGTGACGCCTAATGCGACTTCGTCAGGTATTGCTGGTTTGTCAGCTTCTAAATCTGCAGTCGGCACTTTCAAATAGAGATGCTCCGGACAATTTAGCTCGCGCAATAATTGTTTACCTTGTCTTTTATTCAATCTGAATAAAGGCATAATGTCTGCTCCACCGTCACCGAACTTCGTATAGAACCCTGTGATTGCTTCTGCCGCGTGATCACTTCCAAGCACAACGCAATGATGCATTGCTGCAATTGAGTACTGCACTTTCATACGTTCTCTCGCTTTTTCATTCCCTTTTGCAAAATCGGATAATACGACTCCTGCATCGGTTAACGCACGTTCACTTGCATCAACTGCTTCTTTAATGTTAACCGTGTATATTTTAGACGGCTGTATGAACGCAAGTGCATCTTGGCAATCGATTTCATCGAACTGATCACCATACGGCAATCGAATCGCGATAAACTGATAGCGTTCCGTGTTTTCCTCTTCATTCAGTTCATTGATTGCTAGTTGCGCAAGTTTTCCCACAAGTGTAGAGTCTTGCCCACCTGATATTCCTAAGACATATCCGTTTAGAAATGCATTTTTCCTCAAATATGATTTCAGAAAGTGAATTGTTTTTTGTATTTCCTGTTGCGGATCGATCGCAGGTTGGGCCTTTAATTCCGCAATAATTCTTTGCTGCAAAGTCATTATCATCACTCCTTCTCAGCTATGAACTCTTCCACCATTTCCTGTACTTCTTCTATATTACGCATTTTGTTATCCCAGCACTTTTGACTTAAATCGACCGGATACTCTTCTGGATTTAAGGATCTTTTATATTCATCCCATAGCAGTCCAAGGTTTTCTTTCGCGTAATTCCTCATATGAAGAAGCGTAGGGTTTTCATAAACCACTTCTCCTTCTTCAATTACCTTTACATGAAGGTTTTTCGCTTCAAAGTTAGTAACGAATTTCGATACGAATGTATGCACCGGATGAAACATCTTAATGCGCCTTTCTGTCGAGGGATCCTCATCATGCATTGCAATATAATCCCCTTCAGCCTTACCATTCTCTTTATCAATAATACGATATAACTTTTTCCGCCCTGGTGTTGTCACCTTTTCACTTGTAGATGAAATTTTAATTGTATCTTCCATTTCACCTGCCGCATTTTCAATGGAAACAATTTTATAAACCGCGCCTAAAGCTGGCTGATCATACGCTGTAATCAATTTCGTGCCAATACCCCAAACATCGACTTTTGCTCCTTGAGCCTTTAAGTTAAGAATGGTGTATTCATCTAAATCATTCGAGACCACTACTTTCGCATCCAGAAAACCTGCTTCATCTAACATACGTCTCGCTTCTTTAGATAAAAACGCAATATCTCCACTATCTAATCGAATGCCAATGAAATTGATCGTATCCCCTAGCTCTTTCGCTACTTTTATTGCAGTCGGTATACCAATTTTTAACGTATTATATGTATCAACTAAAAAGACACAATCCTTATGTCGCTTTGCGTACGAATGAAATGCATCATACTCACTTTTATATGCTTGTATTAACGAATGAGCGTGCGTTCCTGCAACAGGGATATCAAAGCGCTTGCCAGCCAATACATTACTCGTTGCTTCAACACCACCAATATACGTTGCGCGTGCTCCCCAAATGGCTGCATCCATTTCATGCGCTCTTCGAGTACCAAATTCCATAACGGACTCTTCTTTTACAACTTGCTTAATACGGCTTGCTTTTGTCGCGATAAGCGTTTGGTAATTAACAATATTTAAAATGGCAGATTCAATCAATTGTGCTTGAATAAGAGGCGCTTCTACACGAATGATTGGTTCATTCGCAAAGACGAGTTCACCCTCCACCATCGAATAGACATCTCCAGTAAAACGGAGTTCTCTCAGGTAGGATATGAAATCATCCTTATAACCAAGATCTTCTTGCAAGTATGTTAAATCACTCTCCGTAAAGTGAAAATCCCGTAAGTAATCTAATACCCTCTCCAAGCCAGCAAACACCGCATAGCCATTTCCAAAAGGAAGTTTTCTAAAAAAGAGTTCGAACACCGATTTCTTATTATGAATACCATCTGCCCAATACGACTCTGCCATATTGATTTGATAAAGATCCGTGTGAAGCGCTACACTGTCATTTGAATATTTAGAACTCATGTTTTTCTCCTTCTTCCGAAAACTAAAATCATGCCCCCTTTTAGTAACAGAGCCGGCATGTACATCTTAATCAATTTGAAGCCATTTTCATGTCTCGCAACAATTTTCAACCAATAGCATTAAATCGTTTTATGAAATAAATATACCTATAGTATACACCATTTACCCAAAAATCGAACTTTCTTAACTTGTTTTCAAATAACTTTACAAACGATATTTCATATTGAATAAACAAAAATCCAGCTTTCGCTGAATCAAGTATATTTGGAAATTGTAAAAGCATGTTAACGCTGTTCAATCCAATTATTGTTTTCTAGAGTTAGTAACGCTCTTTTCATTTCAAGTCCACCTCTATAGCCCGTTAACTTACCATTTTTTCCAACGACCCGATGACAAGGTATAACAATGACAACAGGATTCGCAGCAATCGCAGTCGCTACAGCCCTAACCGCTTTGGGTTTCCCCATACTTTCTGCAATTGTAGAATATGAAACAGTTTCTCCATATGGGATTGCTAGAAGTTTAGCCCAAACTTGTTGTTGAAAAGAAGTTCCTTGCAAATCCAGCGGAACAGAAAATGATGTGCTATCTCCTTCGAAATATGCTACTAGGGTAGAGATGTAGGGACGCATCATTTCTTCGTTTTCAATAATTTGATACGTCGGTAGTTTTTTCTTTGCCCATTCATCTAATTCCGCATTCGCCGCCCCAACATAACAAAGTCCTTTGTCCGTTGCGGCTATTAGAACTGACATCTTTGTAGATTGAAAGACCGTCCAATAAATCCAATTTGTTAGACTGCCCAATTGACACACTTCCTCATTTTAATTATTGCTCCCATAAAATCGTACCAATGCCTTCAAACTCATAACCTAGAGATAGAAGTTTATTTTGAAAAGCATTATCTTGTAGCACGTTTAAAACATCAGCAATCATTGCACGGTTATCGTCATCTTTTAGCATTACTAAATCATAACTCTCCGTAATCATTGGGAGGAAATCGATATTTGCTACCTTTGCCGTTTGCTCAATCCCAACACCAACATCTGCAATACCACCTGCAATTGCGGAGGCAACTGCTAAATGACTTGATTGCTCGATATCATATCCTTTAACGTCTTGCCGATTCAGCTTTGCAAGTCGTAATTGTTCGTCAAGCAACACACGAGCACCTGCACCGGGTTCCCGATTGACGATCGTTACATCCTTTGTAACGATATCCTCCCACGACGTAATTCCTTTCGGATTCCCCTTTTCCACATACAAACCAGCACGTCTCGTTATAAATTTTACAACAACAAATGATTTGCTAACGAGTAATTTTCTAGCGTAAGCAATATTGTATGCGCCTGTATCTCCATCGAATAAATGCAAACTTACAATATCCGCTCTCCCTTGATACATCGCGATTAGACTATCTAAACTACCGACATGTGAGCGTAATGGATTGAAACCGTTAGAAGTCATTTCAAGTTGTCTCGCTAAAATATCTAAACTATTATCTTGTCCACTTATGACAATCGGTTTTAGATTTACCTTTTCATCACAACTCACTATATGATTCCGCTTGACCTCTTGTCCCCGAATTTTGTATCTTTCTAACTCGTACGCATCAATTCTCATCTGTCTTCCTACGCGATATGCTTGGATTTCACCTTTTTTTATGAGATCGTAAACAGTCAATTTAGAGACTTTCAGTAAACTTGCTATTTCCTCTGTCGTAAATGATTCACTTTGTGACATAGTAAACCCTCCCACATCATCTTTCTATTATTTTATCATTTACATATAACTAAACGCTAATTATAATTAGATATGTTTAGATATAACTAATTATAAAAAGGATGTGGAAAAATTGAACACTTTCAAACTGATTTCAATCTTTTTAATACTTACTGTTATCATCTCCGCTTGTTCAAGTCCTAAACCAAAAGAGTCTAACTCTCAAAAAGCAGACCAAAAGCAGCACAAAACTGAAATAGTAAAGTTGAATATCTCTGCAGCTATTAGTTTGACGGATGCACTTGAAGATATTAAAACAATCTATGAAAAAGATAACGATGTTAAATTATCATATATTTTTGGCGGCTCTGGTAAACTAGCTCAACAAATTCAGCAAGGCGCACCTGTTGATGTTTTTCTCTCTGCTAACCAAGACTGGATGGATCTACTAGAAAAAGAAGATTTACTTATCAATGAAACTCGTGCTAATATCACGGGTAACAAAATCGTTCTCATTGCTGGCAAAGATTCCTCAATTAATTATAAAACTTTCGAAGAGTTGAATGCTTCTGAGTTACAACAAGTTGCTGTTGGAAACCCAGAAAGTGTACCTGCCGGACAATATACAGAACAACTTCTAAAAACACTAAATAAATGGGCAGAGCTTGAACCCAAAATTGTTTTCGCACAAGACGTACGACAAGTATTAACATATGTTGAAACTGGAAATGTTGACGTCGGATTTGTATATGAAAGTGATGCTTTAACTTCAAAAAAGATTAAAATATTAGCAACCGCTAATAGTAATTTGCACGACCCTGTTATTTATCCCACTGCAGTTCTTAAAGATTCAAAGCATGAAAAAGAAGCAGCAAGTTTTGTAAAATTTATGGCGTCTAAAGAAGCACAAAATATACTAGAGAAGCACGGCTTCAGAAAATAAGGTAAGGTGAAAAAAATGACTGACATTAACTTATCTCCACTATGGTTATCTTTTCAAACAGCAGCCATCGCAACTGTTATTGTTTTTGTCATCGGCGTCTTTTTTGCCCGCTTACTTGCTCGCAATTCATTTCCTGGCAAAAGTATCGTCGAAGCTTTCTTTCTTTTACCACTTGTATTACCACCAACCGTGGTAGGCTTCGGATTACTTTACTTATTTGGCAAAAACGGATTGCTAGGAAAATTTCTCATGAAGTGGTTTGACTTCCAAGTTGTATTTTCTTGGTACGCAGTTATCGTTGCTGCAGTTGTCGTATCGTTCCCTCTTATGTACCAAAGTGCCTCGACCGCTTTTCAACAGTATGATTTACGCATTGAAAATGCCGCTTATACAATGGGTGCTTCTAAATGGAAAGTATTTTGGACGATTTCATTTCCTCTCGCGTGGCCAGGCCTCATTGCGGGTTTAGTTCTATCTTTCGCTCGTGCACTAGGTGAATTCGGCGCCACATTAATGCTTGCTGGCTACATACCAAACGTTACAGATACAATCCCTCTTGCAATTTACTTTGCAGTGGAATCTGGCAATATGGAACAAGCAACTTTTTGGGTTGTCGTTATTATAGCGCTCGGTTTTAGTGCGATTCTTTGGTTAAACTGGTGGAATAAACGAAATCGAATGCGCTATACAAAACAACGCAATGATTAGAAAGAGGTGATAAGTATGTTAGCCGTTGATATCCGTAAAAAGCTGGAGCACTTCGAACTATCTTCGACTTTCAAAATTCAACAACATGAAATTGTTGTTTTGTTCGGTCCTTCAGGTTCCGGGAAAACAACTATTTTGAATTGCATCTCCGGATTAACAAAACCTACCGCTGGCACAATACAATTAAATAATCTACTTCTTTTTGATTCGAAAAAAGTGAATGTACCTATCCAAAAACGTAATATTGCTTACCTTTTTCAAGATTACGCTTTGTTTCCACATATGACGGTTTGGAAAAACATCACCTACGGAATGAATAACGAGCATATTGCGAAAGAATTAATTCAACAATTAGGGATTAAACATTTAGTGACTCGCTACCCTCACGAAATATCGGGAGGGGAAAAACAGCGCGTAGCGATTGTACGGGCATTAGCTACAGAGCCTGATTTGCTATTATTAGATGAACCTTTTTCTGCCCTAGACGAGACAACACGCTCGAAAAGTCACGACGAGTTACTACGCTTACATAATCTTTGGCAAATCCCCATTCTTTTAGTAACCCATAGTCATTCTGAAGCAGAAAAGCTTGGTGATCGTATCCTCTATATCAATAATGGCAAACTTACATCCTAATACTATTAAAGCCTCAGCTAAAAAAAATCAGCCACCTATCCAGTTACAGGATACGGTGGCTGATTGCATATTCACTATTGCTATCTCACTTTTCATTTTCAACATTGCACCCATTGACTCCTACCCATGCAATGATTGCGTTAATAATTCCTTCCAACTCTTTACCTCTTTGAGTGAGCTCGTACTCCACTTTCCTCGGCGTTGCTTCTGATACGTTTTTCACAACAAAACCAGATGCTTCTAAATCTCGTAAGCGGTCTGTTAATAAACGATCAGAAATACCATGAATTTCTGAAGCCAATTCATGATAGCGTTTAGGTCTCTCTAAAAGATGATAAATAATAATACCCATCCATCTTTTACCGATAAATTCGATAGTCGTATGGAAGCTATCGCAAACCACATGATTTTTATCATCCATAGCCGATTGAGACAAACCTTCACTTTTCAGCATATGATTACCCCATTCCGTTGTTAAAAACAATTTTACCACACTCATTGTTGACAAACAAACTTACTAATAGTAACCTTGAAAACGAACTTACTTAAAGTAAGTATACCATCTACCTATAAAGGAGCGTTTTCTAATGACAGAAAAATACACAGTTCTAACCGAATTAATGCACGAACGTAAATCCGTACGAACATTTGACGCAACAGCTACGATATCGAAGGAAGAAATTGAAGAGATGCTAACAGAAGCAACGAGTGCTCCATCATCTAGTAATACACAATCTTGGCGTTTCATGGTCATTCAAAATCAAGATACGAAGAAAAAGATTAAAGAATTCGCTTTTAATCAACAACAAATTGAAACAGCTTCAACAATCATTGCAGTGATGGCAGATACAGAAATGTATCATAACATCGATGAAATTTATCAATCTAACTTCGAAGCAGGAAATATAGATAAAGTAAATATGGAGAATCAAATTAATAACGCAAAAGCATTGTATCCAAATGCACCTAAAGAGGTATTATTGAATATCGCCGCTTTTGACGCTGGACTCATCTCTATGCAGTTAATGCTGATTGCAAAGGCGAAAGGGTACGATACCGTTCCAATGGGTGGATTTGACAAGCAACAATTCTCTGAGCAGTTTAATTTAGAAAGCCGCTATGTACCTCTAGTACTTATCGCTGTCGGTAAAGCTGCAGCGCCTGCATACGGTTCAACTCGCTTGCCGTTAGAAAAAATTGCGACATTTGTTTAATCGCTAAAGGTACACAGATTGGTTGTACATTCAATGACGTTGGTGAAAAATCCTCTTCTTAAAACTGAGATACGGATGAAAATTCACTAACGTCTTTTTTTGTATGGATATAGCTAATTATGTACAACACTAATTTCCGTTCCGCGAGGCGTGTGGTTAGCCTTCTCGTCGCGAAAACTGCGAGCCTGCGGAGTCCAACCTGTCACACTAATCCCCCTGAAGTAGTCGCTCTGCACTCTATTTAGCTACATATGCATAAAAATAGGAGTTCAATATTATTATCAAACAAGTGAATTCAAGAACTGACTCGTTGCAAGCATAAAATATAGACGACTAAGATTCTTCGCCAACATCAACCGACAAAGAAAGCAAAAATCCCGCGGCTCGTTTTCAAACGAGCTACGGGATTTCTTCACTTCATTTCTTTTTTGTAGTTATTGACGAATTCTTCAACTTCTGCTGAAGTCGAACGAGATAGAATATGATCGAGTTGTTGTTCTAACTCTTTTTTGGAGTAGTTATGAATCTGGCTTCGTGCTTCTAATATACTCGCAGAACTCATACTGAATTCATCTAATCCCATTGCTAGTAAAATAGGAATTGCTGTTGCATCACCTGCTACTTCACCGCACATTCCCACCCATTTACCTTCGTTATGAGCTGCATCAATGACGTTTTTGATCAGGCGAAGGATTGCTGGATTGTATGGCTGATACAAATAGGAAACACTTTCATTCATACGATCCGCTGCCATTGTGTATTGGATCAAATCATTCGTTCCGATTGAAAAGAAATCGACTTCTTTTGCAAAAAGGTCTGCAATGATTGCAGCAGATGGAATTTCTAACATCATCCCAACTTCCAAGTTGTCACTTACTGTTGTTCCTTCTGCAACTAGCTTGTCCTTTTCTTCTATTAAAATCTTCTTCGCATCACGGAATTCATCTAATGTTGCAATCATCGGAAACATAATCTTTAAATTTCCATGGACACTTGCACGTAGTAAAGCTCGCAATTGCGTTCTAAACATATCAGGCATCTCTAAACATAGTCGAATTGCACGCAATCCTAGGAACGGATTCATTTCTGTCGGCAGTGTCAAGTAACTGAGTTCCTTGTCTCCACCAATGTCTAATGTACGAACGACTGTTGGCTTGTCCCCCATACCTTTAATGACACTCTTATAAGATTCGTATTGTTCTTCTTCCGTAGGGAAAGAATCTCTTCCCATGTACAAAAATTCAGTTCTAAAAAGTCCTACGCCTTCAGCACCGTTATTGAGTGCCACTTCCACATCGTCCGGCGTTCCAATATTAGCTGCTAATTCAACTTGGTGGCCATCTGCAGAAATCGTTGGTTCATTTACAAACTTCTTCAGCAGTTCTTTTTCTTGCTCGTAATGCTTTTTCTTCGTTTCATATTCAGCAATTACTTCTTTCGTCGGGTCAACAATTGCAACACCTTCTTGACCATCGATGATTACAAACTCGCCATGTGCAATATCCGTCATCGCTGTTTTAGTACCCACAATAGCTGGTATTTCAAGAATACGAGCAAGGATTGCTGAGTGGGATGTCCGACCACCGATGTCAGTTACAAAGCCTTGTACATAGTTTCGATTAAGTTGTGCAGTTGCAGAAGGCGTTAAGTCTTCCGCAATAATCACTACTTGTTCGTCTATAAGCGAAGGGTCTGATAACGCGACACCTAATAGATGGGATTGGATTCGTTGCGTCACATCACGCACATCTACCGCACGCTCTTTCATGTACTCATTGTCCATCGACTCGAACATATTAATGAATACCAATGCGGATTCCTGAAGAGCCCATTCAGCGTTATTACCTGAACGAATTCCTTCTTTTGCAGCATCAATCATTTCCGGATCGTTCAAAACAAGCAGATGCGCTTCAAAAATAGCCGCTTCATCATCACCGAAGTCTTTCTTCGCTTGTTCCTTAATTTTTTCTAAATCTTCACTTGACTGTGCTATCGCTGTATCTAATCTTGTTATTTCTAATTCAATGTCATCGATTTGTTTTTTTTCAATTGTATGCGATACATTTTCAAGTCGATGTGCTTTTGCGATAGCGATTCCGCTAGACACCGCAATTCCTGTTATTTTACGCATTACTCGCCAATTCCTTCAGATTTCATAACCTGATCCACTTTTAGTAAAACATCATCTTCATCTTCTCCATCAGCAATAACAACTACTGTCGACCCAGATGCTATCCCTAGTGACATTACACCCATAATTGACTTTAAATTTACTTTTTTATCGTTATATTGTAGTTTTACATCTGCAGTGAATTGCGATACCGCTGTTACTAATTGTGATGAAGGTCGTGCATGAAGTCCCTCGTTACTTGTAATTGTATATGTTTTTTCTACCATATGAAATTCTCCTCTCTGTATGTGTACAGTTAAAATTGTATTCGTTTACTATATTGCTCAATCATTTTATCATTATGTTCTTTATTCCCTTCCAAGTTACCACTACGGAATATCGGTGGAATAGCCCCATCTTCGATCATTAATTCAATCACGCGACTAAATGTTCCATGAAGTAGCACATTGGCAATAACAGAAGATGCCGGCCCGAATATTGAATCATTCGATGACAAAATGCTATCTCCTAAAGGAATATGTGTATTAAGCTTAGCATCTACAACCCCTTCAAGTCGACTTCCCGACTTATGTTTTGAGGGATGTTCTTCTTCATTATAGTGAAGTGATTGAATAGATACAGTATACGCGCCTGCTTCTTTCGCTAAAAGCGCTACATCGATAGGCACTGGATTACGACCAGAATTAGAAATTATGATTACAACATCCTGTGGTTTAAAATCCAGTCGATGTGCAAATGTATTAATAAAGTCAGGATTTTTTTCATTATTAGATGACTCTACAGCTCCACCGTGAAGCATCAAGGATTCTATAAATATCGGTTGAACGGGTACTAAACTACCTGCCCTGTAGTAGCCCTCCGCGGCTAGCAAGTGGGAATGTCCACATCCAAACAACTGAATAATTCCACCTTGATCTAATCTGTCTTTAATCTCTGTGGCAATTTTTTCGACAGACCGCTCTTCTTTGTCACACACATCTGTCAAAAGTTCTTGAATGTCAGAAAAATAACGAATCATATTTTCACCTCCGAATTTCGCTCGTGAATTTATAGCGATCTGAACGATATGTACTTCTAACTACTTCGAAGGGTATTCCAGTAGTTAAGAAACTTATTCGTTCAATGGTAATAATGGCTGATGGTATTGAGATATCTAGATGCATAGCATCTTCCTTATTAACAAGGGCAGCTTCCATACGTTGTGTCGCATGACTAATCGCAAACTGCCTATCTTTCTCAATATAAGCGTAGAGTGACTCTTTTAATATTTTTTCATTTAAACCCTCCATCAAGCTAACTGGGAGGTATGATTTTTCAATTGCCATTGGTACATTATCCGCATAACGGATTCGAATAACTTGATATACATCTTCTTCTTGCGAAAGTTGTAACTTCGCTTGTATATCTTTGTCTGGTGTAATTATTTTAAAGCTAACGAGCCTGTTACTCGCTTTCATACCTCTTGAAAACATATCTTCTGTAAAACTTGTTAATCTAGTCAGGGGTTGTTCAACTTTAGTAGCAGTTACAAATGTGCCACGTCCTTTTTCTCGGTAGAGCATACCTTCATTGACTAAACTCGTAATCGCTTGACGTACTGTCATACGGCTTACGTCGAATTGCTCTGTTAGTTCACGTTCAGAGGGAATGGCTTTACCTACTGGAAATTCGCCCTGTAATATATGTCTTTTTAAGTATTTTTCAATTTGCACATACATTGGAACCGTGGACTGTTTATCCAGCATGGTGCTCACTACCTTTCCGAATCTACCAACTTATACGCATCTTTATCGACAATGAGTGTTACATGATTGTGTTTCCATAGAATTGAAGCTGGGAACTGTTCACTGATTGTTTTGCTCATTAATGTTTTAATAGCTTCCGCTTTCTTCTCTCCAGACACCATTAGAATAATTTCCTTACTTTTCATAATGGATTGAATTCCCATGGTAATCGCTTTTGTAGGTACTTCATCGATTGAATTAAAGAACCTTGCGTTGCTTTGTCTCGTTGATTCATCTAATGCGACAATATGCGTTGTAGTCGTCGATGATGTTCCTGGTTCATTGAAACCAATATGACCGTTTTCACCGAGTCCGAGTATTTGTAAGTCAACTGGACCAATTTTATCGATTAATTGTTCATAACGACGACATTCCTCATCTAACGAAATCGCTTGTCCATTAGGGATATGCGCTTGTTCAGCAGGAATATCTATGTGACCTAATAAGTTTTCTCGCATGAACGTATAGTAACTTTGCGCATGACCTTGTTCTACACCAATGTATTCGTCAAGATTGACAGTTTGGATAGCTTGATAGGAAATCCCACGCTCTTTATGCCCCTCAATCATCCCTTTATAGAGTCCGATTGGCGTTGAACCCGTCGCGAGTCCTAATACTGCATTGTTATTTTTCGCGACTTGGCTTTCAATAATTTTCACAGCTTCGTCGCTCATTTCCGCGTAATCCTCAACTACGATTACTTTCATCATTCTAGCTCCTTTCGATACGCAATTTCACCTCTACAAATCGTCATTTGTACAGTCCAATCACTATCTAGGATTGTTAAATCTGCATCTTTACCGAATTCAATTCGACCTTTGTTGCTCAATCCAAGCTGAGTTGCTGCGTTTGTAGAGGTCATTTGCACCATTTCACGAAGCGAACAGCCGGTAATTGCCCTCATGTTCTTAGCGGCATTTTCCATTGTCAAAATACTACCCGCTAACGTTCCATCATGCAGTCTAGCATCCTTTTCACTTACATGCACTTGCTGACCACCAAGATCATAAATTCCAGGTTGCAATCCTTTTGCGCGCATCGCATCCGTAATTAGGATAATATGATCCGCCCCTTTAATACGGTACGTCAATTCAACAGCTTTCGGATGACTATGGATACCATCTACGATAATTTCTACCGCTAACGCTTCTTCTAGAAACGCACCACCAATTGACCCTGGATCACGGTGATGGAATGGACTCATCTGGTTGAATAAATGTGTGACATGATTCGCGCCAGCCTTAACAGCTTCGTTTACCTCATCCACAGTCGCATTTGTGTGACCAATGGACGCGATGACTCCGAGTTCTTTCATCGCTTGAACAAATTCCACTCCACCGGGTTGTTCCGGTGCTATCGTTACAAGTTTAATGCGATTACCACTACGCTTTTGCCAATCTGCAAACAAAGTGATAGAAGGATCAATAATATGTTCAATCGGCTGCGCTCCTGCTCTTACAGGTGAAATAAAAGGACCTTCTAAATGAACGCCTAACATGTCAGCCTGCTGTGGAGTGGATTGAAACGAACTTGCATTTTGCAAAGCGTTCGAAATAGCATCCAATTGTTGTGTCATCGTAGTTGCTAAAAAACTTGTCGTTCCTTCTTTCGGCAGTGCAGAAGCTAAGCCACTTAATGCTTCTTGTGTAGCATCCATTACATCGCAACCCGCAGAACCGTGGATATGCATATCAATATATCCTGGAACAATAATCCATCCCTTTTCAGTACCGTCAATCAGGGTCACTTCTTTTCCAATTGCTTTCTTCTCATCAATAATTTTGCCATCCTCAATGAACAAGCTTCCTTGTTCAGCCTCTTTATAAGGATGTGCAATAGTGACGTTCGAAATTTGGATTAGTTTCGCCAAGTTTCATCTCTCCTCATGAAAAAACAGGAAGGCCACGAAGGCACTTCCTGGCTTTTCGGCTTTATTCTACAACCTTAACGATTGAAGTATCACCTTGACGTTGGAATCCAGTTTTCAAAACTTGTAATTTGTCTTTATCGACATTCGTGAAAATAACTGGAGTCGTCGTAGATGGTGCATTCGCTGTGATATAATCCAAGTCGATTTTCAATAGAGCATCGCCTTGTTGAACGAGTTGGCCATCTTCAACGAGTAATTCAAAACCTTCACCGTTAAGTTTGACTGTATCCAATCCAACGTGGATAAGTACTTCCACACCTGTATCTGTTTCTAATCCAACAGCATGTTTTGTTGGGAATACACTAACGATTTTACCGTTAATTGGTGAATGGACAGTATCCCCTTCAGGAACGATTCCAAAACCTGGCCCCATCATTCCTTGAGCAAATACTTTGTCAGGAATTTCAGATAGTGCAACGATTTGACCATTCATTGGCATACTGAAATCTGATTCCACTAACTCTTTTGCTACTACTGGCTCTGCAATGACTACTTTGTCTGCTTTACCAGTTGGAGCTGGGTTACCGTTTTGCAACCGTCTCTTCATTGCCTCAGCCAAGAATTCTACTGTTGTACCGATAACAACTTGAACGTTGGTCTTGTTAATCTTCATCATACCCATTGCGCCATAACGTTTAAGTTCTTTTTCATTTGCAAGATCTGAATCTTTCACTTGTAAACGTAAGCGAGTTGTACAATAGTCAATTGCAGTAATGTTGGCAATTCCCCCAAGCGCTTCAATTGTATGATACGCTTTCGCTTCAACGACATCATCACCAAAATCAACTGCACCCGCTTCATCTTCCTCATCGTCTTCACGACCAGGAGTTTTCAAATCTAGCTTAACAATTAGGAAGTAGAAGATAACTAAATAGAGAACACCCATTACCAATCCAATTACAAGAAGAATAAGAGGATTTTCTGCTAATCCATAATTCAGCACAAAGTCAATTGCACCTGCTGAGAATCCAAAACCATGTCGCACATCAAATGCGAAGGCAATCATCATTGCGACGCCTGTCAACGCTGCGTGTACAACATATAGTACTGGTGATAAGAACATGAATGCAAACTCAATTGGTTCTGTAATTCCTGTTAAGAATGATGTAAATGCAATACTTAGAAGCATTCCACCAACAATCGCTTTTTTCTCTTTTTTAGCAGCTAAATACATTGCTAGCGCTGCTGCTGGTAACCCAAACATCATAATTGGGAAGAATCCTGCAAGGAAAGGTCCTGCAGTAGGATCCCCTTTAAGGAATCGGTTAATTTCACCTTTAACAACTGTTCCAGCTGCATCTGTGAATGTACCGAAGTCAAACCATACTACCGTATTAATAACATGGTGAAGGCCTGTAGGAATTAGTAAACGGTTTAAGAAACCGTATGCACCTACACCAAACATCCCTGCGTTTAATACCCAATTACCTGCAGAGTCAATAACATGTTGAACTGGTGGCCAAGCGTAAATGAAAACACCAGCCAAAATAGTCATGACTGCAGCAGTTACAATCGGAACGAATCGACGACCACCAAAGAACGCAAGGAATTCTGGTAGTTTAATATTGTAAAATTTGTTGTAAAGTAAACCTGCTACGACACCCGAAATAATACCACCGAATACGCCCATTTTTATGGACTCATCTACAGCGCCAATCGCGCTAGTTAATACTAGAAAGGCTACCCCACCAGATAGTGCTGCGCCTCCTGAACCGTCATGGGCTAAGCCCATTGCAATACCAATAGCAAATATAAGTGCAAGATTATCAATGATCCCGCCCCCTGCAGCAGCAAGGAAAGGTATGTTAAATAAATCTTCCTGCCCGAAACGCAATAACAGCGCTGCGGCTGGGAGTACAGCAATCGGGAACATAAGTGACTTACCAATCTTTTGTATAAAGTTCAGCAAAATTCATTCACTCCTTTTCTTTTGTTATATTCTCACTATATCGTCTAATGGTATAGTTGTCTATACCAATTCAACCGTTTCTCAAAATAAATGTAAGCGCTTAACTAAATGTTCACAAACTCCCTCTCTTAAACAATGAAAACCATTACATATAATCTTAGTATAAATTATATGCTTGGCCTTCCAAACTATTCATTAATATGCAATTTCCTACTTCAAAATGAGAAGTCCCCTCTTAATTCCTTAACATGCTATAATGATAGTAACAAACCTTTACGGAACTTATACGCGAATTGGAACGTAGTGTTGAAAATGAAACGATTAGGAGATGTTTTAACTATGGTTGTTGACCAATGTAAAGTAAATGAGGCACTAGGTATTTTAGTTGGAAAATGGAAACCCGTTATCTTGCTCACTTTATTATCTGAAGGTACATTACGTTTTAGTGAACTTAGAAGACTCATGCCTGATGTCACACAAAAGATGCTTACAAAACAACTCAGAGAACTAGAAGATGAAGATATTATTACGCGCGTTGTCTATCCTCAAGTTCCACCAAAGGTTGAATACTCTATATCTCCGTATGGCAAAAGTCTAAGACCAGTTTTAGATGCCATGCATGAATGGGGAACAACCCATGCAACACATATTTCAAAACTACGTGCTGAAGATAGCCAACAGAAAGTTCTATAACAACAAAGGGAGTCGACCAAGTAAATGGTTGACTCCCTTTGTTGTTAGGATACTATCGATACATAATGATGCTTAAAGAGCTGTAAGAGCAGTTGTTTTCTTATAGAATTCAATGAAGTTTTGAACAACAAGATCCAAGAATTCAATTGTAGCTTGATCTGTCAACTCTCCTAGTTCATTCATTTTCGTGTGTACTGCGCCAATATATACTTCGTTACCAGGTAATACGATTGGAGCAAGAGCAGGATTCGAAAGAATTTCTCTCAAGTGAATTTGTGCTCGAACACTTCCTAATACACCCATAGAAGAACCAATGATGAACGCCGGCTTACCAGTAAGTGTTTGGTCTCCTCCGCGTGAAAGCCAATCGATTGCATTTTTCATAGCGCCTGGAATAGAAAAGTTATACTCTGGTACTGCAAATAAAACTGCATCAGAATCTTTCACATCCGCTTTAAATTTCGCAACATTTGCAGGTGGTGTATTTTCTATATCAACAGAAAACGTCTCTAAATCATTTATGAACACAGGTGTAATTTCTAATTCATCTGTGAATTTTTTTCTTAAATGTTCAACCAACTTTAAATTGAATGATGTTGAACTTGTACTACCAATGATTGCTTTAACTCTAATTGTCATGTTAATAATCTCCCTTGTATTTGTGTTTTAAACTGTATTACATTCTTCATTATGAACGCTTCTCGTCAATAAAGAAAGTACGCACTCTCAAGTGCCATAGTATCCTAATTGACACTATTGTGTAACCACTACGATTTCTCAGCCTTAATATGCTCCTAAAAAAGAATTGGATACACACAAATGAGTTGTTGAGTGTAACGTATAGTTTCAGAATTTCTGCAAATAGTAATCACACGGAGGTGAAAAATTCATGCCAACAAACAAAGACAAGAATCCACGTCAAAACAGAAATCAAAATCCAGAACAAAATCGCGAAAATAAAGATGACAGAGTTGAGTTCGGTACAGAGTTTGATATAGAACTGGCAATTGAACAACAAGAGCAAAACAAAACACGTACAAATACAAATGAGAAAAACCGTCAAAACCGTTTCTGAATTGATTACTTCTAACATGTCAGCTATAACAAACCGGCAAAAGCTTACCGCTTCTGCCGGTATTTACGTTTATCCTTTTGTACGTAGCATCGTAACAAATACAATGACTATTATAATCGGTATAACCCATTTTATTAAGAAATACCAAGTGGCATACAAACGAGTTGACACATGATTACTCAGATGAAATTGTTCTCTAACAATCACTTGGTCCATCTTTCTTGTTATAAAGACGGCGATTAGAAAACTTCCAATCGGAAGGAGTAGATTACTAACTAAGTAATCCGTACTGTCAAAGATACTTTTTCCAAACACATTAAAATCGGCAAGTAAACTCGATGATAAGGCAGCTGGTATAGCGGCTGCAAAAACAATAAGACCTGTTATCCACGCTACTCCCAATCTTGACCTTTTTTCATTCGAGGTAAAAGCCGCCACAATTATTTCAAACAAACTAAATGATGAAGTCAAAGTTGCAAATAAGAACAATAATAAGAATAAGCTTAAAAACAGTTGGCCAAAAGGTAACTGCGAAAACACTGAAGGTAACACAATGAATAATAAACCAGGTCCTTGCGTTGGTTCAAAATTAAACGCAAATACGACTGGAAATATCGCTAAGCCTGCAAGCAATGACACGAAAATGTTTAACCAAACGACTGACGATGCAGACGAAGGCAAACTAACGTCTTTTTTCAAATAAGAACTATACGTCACCATGCATGAAAATCCTACAGCAAGTGAAAAGAAGGATTGACCTAATGCGTACAAAATCGATTCACCTGTAATACTTGAAAAGTCCGGTGATAAAAAGAACTTCACACCTTCCATTGCACCATCCAATGTTAAGGAGCGGACGACGAGTACAATAAAAAAAACAAATAGTAATGGCATCATGATTGTATTTGCTTTTTCAATACCAGCTTGTATTCCAAATGAAATGACAAGGACGTTCACTAGAATAAATAAAAACAGACCTAGTATTGTCAACGACGGCGAGCCTGTAATCACTCCGAACATAGAGACGTAATCAGCACCATCCCCTATGATTCCGCCAGTTATGGACATACCACTGTAAATGAGAACCCAACCACCTACAACACTATAAAATGATAGTAATAAAAAACTTCCTATCACACCTAAGCGACCGACCCACACCCACAAACTATCCGGTGCAAGTTTTTTATACGCACTGATTGCCTCTTTTCCCGCACCTCTACCTATAATGAATTCCGCAATTAGCAATGGTAATCCAATGATGAGGGTAAACGCTACAAATATAAGAAAGAACGCTCCCCCACCATTCATCCCGGTTACATACGGGAATTTCCAAATCGCACCTAGACCAATGGCAGCGCCAGCAGATGATAATATGAACCCTAATTTAGACGACCATTGTTCTCTCTTTTCTGACAAGGCATTTCCCCCCTCACTCAACATATTCGTATAGCAAGACACTTTCCATGTAGTTAACAAATCTGCGTAATTCTTTTGCTTCTACCGTGTTAATTGTTCCATCATCAAACATAGCTGAAATCTCTTTACGTTGTACTTCAATTGCATGTAAGCATAGAACTTCTTTCTGCTCCGTTCGTTCTGTTTGATCTTCTTCAATTTCGGCAGATAATTGCTTCTTATGAAGAAGTCGCTTGTAATAAAATAGCATACTATGCAACACCTCGGGCTGTTCACTTATAGATAAGCGTTCTTCAAAGTGCTTTAAAACCTTCTCCAGCACAAACACCTGAACAATATCTTCCATTGATTGAACTTTCATTAGTTCCTTTTCACTTAAGCGACCCCGTTTCCAACTTCGGATAAATTGATAGAACTTTTGACGTAAGAATCTATACTTTTCACTAAATATGGTTTTCTCACGAATTGAAATCGATTTTTCGATTCCTTTAACTATAGTCGTTTTCACGTTATGAGACGTTGCATATTCAATCAAATATGCTCGTTCCAAATTTAATGCGTGTAATCGTTCTTTTTTCAATTCTTCATTATATCGTAGTAGTTCTTCTTCATTTCTATTTTTCGACTGTAGCATATGCAACATGACTGTATATTCGTTTAATAATTCAAAGACGATTGATGCATTTTCATCCGTCTCTTCAGTCTTAATTTTCTGCAACGCACGCATAAGCATTCTTTGCTTTTCATTGATTAAAGCCAAATCTGTTATATGCAAGTTTTCTTCATTGCGACTAAGAATCGGCAAAAAGATTGTTGCCATAATGAGTGTCATTAAGATAACACCCGCAGCTAAAAATATGATGAGTGATCGTTCTGGAAACAAATCGTTTGTTATCGTTAAAGACGGAATCGATAGCACACCAATCATTGTAATCGTTCCTCTAACACCAACTAGCGTTGTTGTTAAGCTAGCACGAATCGTTGGTGATTGCTGCGCTTTCTTTGAAACATAATAGTCAAAGTAAGCATATGAATGGGACCATAAAAATCGAATACTCAGCACTACGAACCCTAAAGCAAATACATACGCCAACAATAACCAGTTACTCATTTGTTGATTTTCGAGTGATGAGCTCATTGCAGTTGGCAATGTTAGACCTAATAACAAGAAAATAACACCATTTAATATAAAGGAGATGATTGACCATATATTTTCAGTCAACACCTGCTCTTGAGCGATGAACGTTCCAGTATGTTCCTTCACAAGAGCATGAATAATACCCGCCGCCACAACTGCGATTACACCAGATGCATGAAAAATTTCCTCCGCAATAAAGAATACAATAAACGGTGTAAGAACTTGTAAGAGTGAATGAAAGACAACATCTACAAGTCCTCGTCTACGCAAAGCATAGCGAATTCGATTAATCAACAATGCTAGAACAATTCCAAGGACTCCTCCAACAATAAACATATAGACAAAGTCAATTGTCGCTTTATGGATTGAGAAATAACCTGTAACAACTGCTAAAACCGCATAATTGAATGCAACTAACCCAGATGCATCATTAATTAATGACTCACCACGCACCAAATTCATGATGCTATGTGGAATTTGAATTCGTTTAGCGATGCCATTTACTGCAACTGGATCTGTTGGCGATAATATCGCTGCAAGCGCAAATGCTGCGGCTAACGGAATTGCGGGAATCATCCAGTGGACAAACAGACCACCTACAATCGTAGTCAGCAACACTAAAATAATTGCATTCCCTAATATTGAGGCGCGCATTTTCCATAATTGTTCACGCGGAAAATGAGCACCATCATTGTAAAGCAAAGGTGCTATAAAAAGGAGTAAAAACCATTCTGTTTCTACTTCTACTGTAAACCCATCGACCATTATCGCGTATAACCACCCAACAGCTATTTGTATTAAAGCAGTTGGTAAAAAAGTGATATAGTGTCCAATTACGTACGTTAATAACAATAAAATGAGCAACACTAATATACTCGTTAATAAATCCATTCATTTCCCACCTATTCAGAGCTTTTCTTTCAAACGTATATATCTCATCCATTATTTCGTTACAAGTAGTAAGTTTCTATTATACGCTTGTTCACTAAACAGGTCATTCCTCAACCTTTACAAAATGATATTTAGAATTCACATAGAATGTTGTAAAATAGAAACAGCTAAAAAGAAGTTCTCCTTTTTAGCTGTTTCTATTTTAAATGCATCTAGAATCGATGAAGTTATTTTAAAACATCTTTGTCGTCCATGTTTCACCGTTCCAAATATCTGTTACCACATCTTCATAAAAGTCAGGTTCATGTGAAATTAGTAATACGCTTCCTTTGTATTCCTTTAGCGCTCGTTTTAGTTCTTCTTTTGCATCATAATCCAAATGGTTCGTAGGTTCATCCAACACTAATAAGTTAGACTCGCGGTTAACGAGTTTACATAGACGGACTTTTGCACGCTCTCCACCACTTAAAACTTTTACTTTACTTTCAATATGTTTGTTCGTCAGACCACAGCGTGCCAATGCAGCACGAACTTCATATTGCGTAAAGTGAGGAAATTCATTCCATAGTTCTTCCAAACATGTATTATTATTTTCCGTCTTTGGCTCTTGTTCAAAGTATCCAATTTCCAAATGTTCACCACGTTCAACCAGTCCTTTGAGTGCCGGGATTTCTCCCAGTAGGCTCTTTAATAGAGTAGTCTTCCCTATCCCGTTTGCACCCGACAACGCAATCTTTTGTCCACGTTCCATCGTTAAGTCAAGCGCTTGAGATAACGGTTCTTCATAACCAATGACGAGTTCTTTCGTTTCGAATAGAAAACGTCCAGGAGTACGAGCCATTTTAAAAGTAAATTGCGGTTTCGGTTTTTCAGAATCTAATTCAATGACATCCATTTTATCTAACTTTTTTTGTCGTGAAGATGCCATTCGGCTCGTCGCAGCATTTGCTTTGTTTCTCGCAACAAAGTCTTTGAGATTGGAAATTTCCTTTTGCTGCTTTTTATATGCCGCCTCTACTTGTTGTTTCTTCATGTCATGCACGCGTAAAAATTCATCATAATCACCAGAATAACGAGTGATTTGTTGATTTTCCATATGGTAAATTAAGTGGATGACACTATTCATAAACGGTATATCATGTGAAATTAAAATGAACGCATTATCATAGTTTTGCAAGTAATTCCTTAACCATTCAATATGCTCTACATCTAAATAGTTTGTAGGCTCATCGAGGAGAAGTATATCTGGTTTTTCTAGCAATAGTTTTGCAAGCAATACTTTCGTACGCTGACCGCCACTTAAGTCAAACACATCGCGATCCAACCCAAAATCATCCAGTCCTAAACCATTCGCCACTTCTTCCACTTTGGAATCGACAATGTAAAAGTCATTATTCGTAAGCTCTTCTTGCATTTGCCCTGTTACTTCAAGAAGCTTTTCAAGTTCATCCGCATCCACATCTGCCATCTTCGCAAAAAGTGCATTCAATTCTGCTTCCTGATCATACAAGTATTGAAATGCAGTTCGCAGTACATCACGTATACTCATGCCTTGCTTTAGCACAACATGCTGGTCTAAATAACCGACGCGCACACGTTTCGCCCAACTAACAGTCCCTGCATCCGGCTCTAACTTTCGAGTAATAATATTCATGAATGTGGATTTCCCTTCCCCATTCGCACCGACTAACCCAATATGTTCCCCTTGTAATAAGCGGAACGAAACGTCTTCGAAAATCACTCGATCTCCAAATCCGTGACTTAAATCTTTCACTGTTAATAAACTCATATCGTTAACACCTTTACTTTCAATTAGAATCACACGTATTTCCCATAAAAGGAACCTTCCTTAGTATATAGAGATTCTAGTATAGCGTATAGCATTTTTACACACTAGTATAAATGGTTAGACTTGTGAGATGATTAGAGTAGACATTTTATAATAAAGGAGATTTTCAGATGAAAAAACGACTGATTGTACCCATTCTTATATTTATAGTGTTACTGCTCGCTAGCTGTACTAAGGAAGATACTCCAGAACAACGGTTAAAAGAATATATCGGTCATTGGAATAAAGCCCAATTCACAGATATGTACGACGGATACTTGACGATAAAAACAAAAGAAACGTTTGATACGGCTAAATTTGTAGATCGTCAAAAGAAGCTTTCTAAGGATTTAGCCATTAAAAATAGAAAAGTCACTTATACAACAACTAAAAAAGACACTGACTGGGACCACAAAAAACCTGCAAAATTCAAGGTTCATATACAAATGGATACACTAGCTGGCAAGGTCCAATTTGATAAAGAAGTAACTTTACACTATGAAAAGAAAGATAAGGCAGAAAATTGGTTCATCGAATGGAATCCTTCATTCATTTTTCCCGAACTCGAAGAAAAAGATACTATCCGAATTTCTACATCAAAATCCGCAAGAGGCGAAATCCTTGACCGGAACGGCAAACCGATTGCCAGTAATGGTATTGGATACGAAATAGGAATTGTCTCCGGTAAGTTTACTGACGAGTCTAAAAAGGTTGAACTAGCTGAACTACTTACTGTTACCGAAGACTATATTACAAAGCAGTTATCACAAAGTTGGGTACAACCCGAACATTTTGTACCGATCAGTCGTGTCGCTAAGAATGATGACGAACGGTTAGAAAAACTAATTTCAATACCCGGTGTGACCTATAAAGAGACAGCTATGCGTGAATATCCATACGGCGAGTCGATGGCACATCTGACTGGCTATATTGGAAAGATGACCGCTGAATTACTAGAAAAGCATAAGAAAGACGGTTATACAGAAACGGATTTGATTGGACGGCAAGGGTTAGAGAAATCCTTAGAATCTAGACTTCGCGGACAAAACGGAGTAGGCATCTATATTCAAAAACCTGACGCCGGCGCAGAGTTGCTACCGATTGTTGAAACACCTGCTGTAGATGGCGAAACGATTTCCGTAACGATTGATGCAGAACTTCAGAAGTTGGCGTACACAGCAATGAAAGGTGAACCGGGTGCAAGTGTTGCCGTTGACCCAAATAACGGTGAGACACTCGTTTTGTTGAGTTCCCCTAGTTTCAGCCCTACAGAATTCATGCTCGGTATTAGCGGAGATCGTTATAAGGCGTTATCTGAGGATCCACTTCAACCATTGTTCAATCGTTTTGCAGCTGCATACGCTCCAGGTTCAACACTGAAACCAATAACAGCCGCAATTGGGCTTGAAGCTGGAACACTGGATCCAGCAGAAGGGCTTGCGATTAGCGGAAGTAGTTGGCAAAAAGATTCATCATGGGGAAATTACGCTGTTTCGCGATTGCATCCTGAAGCACCTAATCCAATTAATTTGAACAACGCACTTATCTATTCCGATAATATCTATTTTGCACAACAAGCTTTAAAAATGGGACGCAAAACATTTACGGATGGCCTAACGAAGTATGGATTCGGAGAAGACATCCCCTTCTACCTTAACCTAGCGCCTTCTCAACTATCCAATGACGGAAAAATAAGCTCAGAAGGTCAACTTGCAGATACTTCATTCGGTCAAGGACAAATGTTGACGAATATCCTCCATCTTGCAACCATGTATGAACCATTACTAACAGATGGCGTGATGTACAAACCAACACTATTGGCAGAAGAAGAGAAGAAGCAAGTATGGAAAGAGGGCTTACTAAGCTCAGAAAATGCTCGTTTATTGCGAACGAATTTGCGCAATGTTATTACTAACGGCTATGCTCAAGCTGCTAACTTACCAAACATCCCACTTGCAGGTAAGACTGGTACTGCTGAACTAAAAGCTACAACAGGAGATCGAGGCCAAGAAAACGGGTTTTTCATCGCTTACAACTCCGAAGCACCTACATTCATACTCGCAATGATGATTGAAAGTGTTGAAGATAATAATGGCAGTGGCTACGTTGCCGAACTCGCTTCCGAAGTTTTTAAAAACCTTCAATGAGATGAATTTTAAAGCGGTTCTAAGTCAAATGTTGGGCTGATGTGATTTACACGTCCCCCTTCTTTATATACAACCTTAAAAGTAATGTTGATTTACGTTTCAGTCGAACGCTTTCCGCGGGCACGGCCTCAGCCGCTTCCCTCGCTTTGCTCAGTCCAGGGTCTTCAGCTCGCGCTGTTCCCGCAGGAGTCGTCGACTTCCACTCCAATCAACGAACGCCTTCTAAATTGGTCCGTAGACATTTAAAAAACACTTATCCTAAGTGAATACCTAAATTTTTATACTACATATTCAATAAAACCTTGGCTTTAAAGTGGTCAAAACGTCTGAAACCATAAGCATTACGCTTCATCACCTTGCTTTTGTTGTTGATTCCTTCTAAGAAACCATTTGAATAAGGAAAAATAATACTATTCAAAATTTCTACTTGCCAATTTTTAAATGTACTGATTGCTTTCAGAAACGCTGAGATTCGGGCTTCTTCTACCTTACGGTAAAATCCTTCTAAACGTTTTTTCACTTCAACTACATCATCCCTTCTTTTAGCTCAATCAAACCACTCACAATAGGCCTCTTTCAGTTCATGTGCTTTCTTTTCGACAATTCAGTAAGATGTCAATAGGTTCCTGCATCTGTGTCGCCTTTATATTCATCAATCACAATCACTTCAGGTAATCGCATCCCACTGAATTTTTCAGCTAACATTACTTCTTTAAACCACCGAATGACTGTCGAACTAGAGCTTCCCAATACTTCTCCAGCTTCTTTAAAGGTTTTGGCTTTAATTGAACGAATCCGTACCACTTGGTTTCACTCTTTCATAAAGCGTTGATACATATCCACGAAAGGAGTGGATTCAGAAAAGCGCTTTCCACAATCACACGCATAGCGACAGTGTTTATAGAACAATACAGTTAACTGTTCAAACCATTTTAAATGTTTCACTTTTTGCATCCGATAATCATGAATCTTTTCTGTTGTCATACCGCAGGTGGGACAGGGATGAGGTTTTCTTGGGACTGTTACATAAATCCCAGTTCGTTCTCCAACTTTCTCAATCTTTTCGATGATTACATCTTTTAATGCAGGAATGTTCATGTTATTATTCATATGCACGGGTCACCTTTCCTTTACTTGTTTCTCGATAATTCAAGTATAAAAAAATCGGTGATTCCGTACATTTTTTTGTGAATTGTTTACATTCCCCAACAAATATTATAAAACCTTTAATGATAACTATATTGTATTCAAAAATACCCACTCCAATGTGTTACTGGAGTGGGTATTTCTATGTGTCGTTTATACTCTAAAGCGAGAAATTGCGTTTGTAAGTTCTTCGCTTAACTCAGTTAATGTTTCTGCTGCATCTGTAACAGATTGTATCGCACGAAGTTGCTCTTCTGTAGAAGCACTCACTTCTTCACACGCCGCTGCTGTTTCTTGTGATGTAGCAGCCATTGTTTGAATTGTAATTGAGACATCATCTTTGTGTTGAGAAACGTTTTTAATTTCATGTGAAATCGAGTCAATCGACTTCTGCATGTCCTTCATCATTTCAGATAGTTTTTGGAATGTCGTTTCAGTTTCTTCAACTACGATTCCCTGATTACGGAACGTTTCAATAGTTTCATCCATTTGAGTGGTTACTACATGAGATTCCTGTTGCAGCTCTAGAACTGTCACTTTTACATCTTCTGTTGCGCGCGCAGATTGTTCTGCAAGTTTACGAACCTCATCTGCAACAACCGCGAAACCTTTACCATGTTCTCCAGCTCGAGCAGCTTCAATACTCGCATTTAACGCCAGTAAATTCGTCTGAGCAGAAATGTCAGTGATTGTTTCCATGACACCACCAATTGCTTTTACTCTCTCACCTAGCGTTGAAATGACTTCACTCATAGTTTGTAAGTTAACACCCGAGGATACAAAAGTATCTTTTAACTCCCCCATTTGTTTTTGTCCGTTCGCATTCATAACACTTGTATTTTCAGCAATAGCAGTCATTTCACTAGCTCTTTCGTTAATGCCATTGATTTGCTGACCAAGCTCGTCCGTACGTTCAGTGACAACTTCTGAATCTTCAGCAGACTTCGATGCACCTTCTGCTATTTCTCCAACTGCATGCGCAACTTCTGAGCTCGAAGCACTCGTTTCTTCTGATACAGCGCTTAAACTCTCAGAACTCATTCTCACATTATCTGCAGAAACGGTCACAACATTGATGATGCTTCTCATATTGCTGATCATTTTATTGAAGTTATCACCAAGTTGTCCGATTTCATCACGACTCTTAATAGACGATTGCACTGTTAAATCACCTTCAGATGCTTCATCCATCAATGCTTTCAACGTACCAATTGGTTTGATCATACGGTTTACCATTACATAAATACCCGCAGAAATAATGACTAGTACAATAAGTGCGATTACAAACATTGAGTTTCGTAATAAACGCGGGAGCTTATTCAAATCTTTTTCGTGGTAAACAGCACCTAACTTCCAACCGAATTCAGGTAATGTTTTAAAAACAGTTACATCTGTAGTACCGTTTTTATCAGTGAAGCGATTAGTTCCTTGCTCTTTGTCATATAAACTTTTCACATAAGGCATGTCCATCAAGTTTTCCCCACTATTTGTAGGATGTGAGATGGCAGTTCCTTTTTGATCATATAAAACGAGAAAACCTTTGTAACCAATATTACTTGCACTAATCTTTTCTGTTAACGCACTTAATTGAATATCTAAACCAACAACACCAACGAATTCCCCATTGGACTGGACTGCTTTAGATGCTGTAATAACAAATTCTCCCGTTGATTCGTCTACATACGGTTCAGACCATTGGACTTTGTCTGGTGTACTCTTTGCTAACTCGTACCAAGACCTAGACGTCGGATCAAAGCCTTCTAAGTCAATGACCGGATAGATTAGTGTCTTTTTAGACGGCATTGCAAAATAAGCCGATGATGCATCTTCATAAATCCCAATGAACCCTTGCAACTCAGTAATTACTTCTTGGTCCGTCACTTCAGATTCTTCAGTCCCCGTAAACGTACTAATTGTTTTTTCAGTAGATAGAAGCTCTGCCCCTTTGCCATATTGCCCTAAGAAGTTTTCAATTGAATAGCTAACCTCTCTAATAATATTTTCACTATTTTCATAGATTTCAACCGTAACTTCTTTTTTTGTTTTATCATTTGTCATAAAGATCATTAAACCAATACCTATTAAAAATAATGCCACAACCGTTAAAATAATTTTTGTTCTAATTGACTTGAAATTCATAGTAATCTTCCTTTCCCCATATACTTATTTTTTCGGTTGGAAAGGTAGAATGTTTACTATTAAATGATATATATTTACTATGCAAATCTTAACAATTAATTATAGTAGAAGTTCTATCAATCACTTAACGACAACGTTCGATCTGAACTTTTCTAGTTTTTCGAGTTCTATTTCTTTTAATACTTTTTTGTGCTATTCGTGCATTATTTATTTTGAGAAGAAGAAATTACAAATGCTCTATATAGATTAAATTACATAATCGTTTACTTTAATTTCACTAAATATCTACAAGAGCATGTATTGCAAGCACATAAAAAGTAAGTCATACTTAACGAGTTACTATAATGAGATTGGAGCTTTTCTTATGATTCAAACACCTTCCAAACACCCCTTCGATCCGTGGGAAGCATACATGGATGTAGATGCCCACGGTAAACAAATTCTCTCAAGCATTGAATTTACAACTACGTATTTATGTAATATGCGTTGTGAACATTGTGCTGTTGGATATATGTTGTCACCTAAAGATCCGAACGCGTTACCAATCGACCTTTTGCTATCCAGACTAGAGGAAATCCCCCATCTTAGGACAATTAGTTTAACGGGTGGAGAACCTATGTTTTCAAAAAAGTCTGTAGAAAACTATGTACTTCCTTTACTAAAATATGCGCATGAACGCGGCATTAAAACGCAACTAAACTCAAATTTAACAATGCCGTTTGATAGATATGAAGCGATTGCCCCATTTTTAGACGTTCTACATATTTCACATAATTGGGGAACAGTCGATGATTTTATCGACGGAGGATTTGCGAATATGGAACGAAAACCACCACGCGAGCGTCGTGGCGAACAATTCCAACGGATGATTGACAATAGTAAAGCACTTGCTGAACTTGGCGTAATGGTGTCTGCCGAAACGATGTTGAACCAACGTACATTGCCTCATTTACAAACAATTCACGAACAAATCGTTCACGAGATGCATTGCGCACGTCACGAAATTCATCCAATGTATCCAAGCGACTTCGCTTCGACTTTGGATGTGCTTTCTCTCGACGAAACACGTCAAGCGATTAAGGAAATTCTCGCATTTCGCGATGACTCTACTTGGATGCTTTTTGGCACGCTACCTTTCTATGAATGTAGCACGGACTTAGCTGACAAAGAGTTGTTCAAGCTACTTCATGCAAGTGAAAATATTTCTATACGGAATGATCCTGATGGCCGCTCACGCTTGAACGTCAATATATTTACTGGGGATGTAATCGTTACGGATTTCGGTGATATTCCCGCACTTGGAAATATACAAACTGATAAGTTAACCGATTTGTATACAAAATGGCAACAGCACCCCCTAGCGAAATCGGTAAGCTGTCACTGTCCTGCTGTTCGCTGTTTAGGTCCAAACTTACTTGTTAAAAATGCTTACTACCCTGAAATCGATTTTACAAAACGAAGTGTTTAAATTAACGTTAGCAACGCATAACCCCCCAGATTTAAAATCTGGGGGGTTATGCGTTACATCATTAGCGTGCTACATATCTATTAATTTTTGGATTCTCGCCGTATTTATTTATTCCTGGTTCACTATCAATAACAGCGAAAATAAAGATAGCTGCGTCGCCAACTATAGGAACTAAACGTATGAATACCCACCATCCACTCTTGCCAATGTCATGAAGACGCCTAATCAGTGCTGTAAACGTTGAAATTAGTAATATGACAAATAGAATAACTAATATCGTTGCGACGAAGTTGTTAATGTGAATATCTGTAAAAGCCGCAAGTAGGAGTAGAATCAGAAATATTATAGGAATGACAAGCGCAACACTCCAGTATTCTTTTCTTCTACTACGACCACGTATTTCAAATGTTCTTTTCATGCCTTGTAAAAACCACTTCATTTTAAATACCCCTCTTTCTTCATTTTAATGACAGAACGCTATTGGACATAGCCATTAAAATGGAAACTCTCTATTTCCAAGTATAGGTAAAGTATTAGCGTAAATCAATATATTTCCATGTATCTTTTATAATTCCCTATTATTCTACAATGTCTAGCGAAATCTCTATATGCAAACAAAAAAACACGTATGTAACTGCTACTATTGAAGTGTTCTACTTCAAAGTAGCTAGTTACATACGTATTTATGTTAAATAGTTAGACTCTAAATTCTTGAATGATTTCTTGTAGATCGATAGCTTTTGCACTTAGATCACGAGCTACTTCATTTATCTCGGCAATTGTAGCCATTTGCTCTTGCATAGATGCAGAGTTTTGCTCAGTTTGTTCAGACGCATTCGTTGCTTGACTAGCAATGTCTGTTACAGAAGCAGCAACCTCTTCAGCACTTGCTGAAATTTGTTCAGTCGCAGCTGAAATTTCCTCGATTTGGTCGCTCATCTCTTGAACTGCATTAACCATCGATAAGAATGAATTTCCTGCTTCTTCAATCATTTCAACACCGTGGGCAGCATTTTCAAGACTTTCTTGTACAGACACTTCTACATCTGAAGTGTCTTTCTGAATTGCTAGTGTCAGTTCGACTATTTGGCTAGCTGATGCTTTTGATTCTTCAGCTAGTTTACGTACTTCATCTGCAACGACTGCGAAACCTTTACCGTGTTCACCTGCACGTGCTGCCTCAATTGCTGCATTTAACGCAAGTAAATTGGTCTGCTCAGTAATGTCTGTTATTACATTTGTGATATTTTGGATTTCTGCTGATTGCAAGCTCAAACGTTTAATCATTTCATTCGTCTGTGTCGATGAAGAATGAATAATTGCCATTTGTTCTTTCGCATCTTGCATTGTTTTTTCACTTTCGTTACCAATACGCATTGTATTTTCAGCACTTGTATGCAACGTTGCCGTTGACTCAGCAATACGTTGAACGCCTGTTGCTGTTTCTTCCATCGCAATAGAACTTTCATGTGCTGACGATGCAGAACTTTGTGCACCCATAGCGATATTTTCAATTGCTTTTGATATCACTTCAGAAGAATCTGCTACTTCATTTGTACTCGCCGACAGTTCCTCTGCAGAAGCTGTCAGATGCAACGAGTTATCATTGACATTACCGATTAATTGACGTAAATTACGTTTCATTTCATTGAATGTAACAGCTAAATGGTGAAGTTCATCTTTAGACTTCACAATAACGTCCTCACCAGTTAAATCTCCTGAAGAAATAATATTTGACGCATCAGTTACGCGACGTAACGGCCCCGATATACTACGGGTAATATATACAGAAATACCCGCTCCTAAAATTAACGACAAAGCACTCGCTAGAATCAGTCCTAATTTAGCTGAAGCGGCCGATTTATTAGCTCCAGCCATTGAAATTTCCAAGTTTTCATTCTGATAATTAATTAATTCATCTACACTTTTTCTAATATCCTCATTAATCTTGACTACCTTTTCGTCTAACAAAACCACTGCTGCTTGACTGTCGCCAGTATCCCTTAGCTTAATGATTTCATCTGCATGAATTTTAAATTGTTCAGAATTTGTTGTGATTTCTTCTAGAAATGCTTCAACCTTAGGTTCTTTCACCATTTTCTTTAAGCTACTTAAAGAATTCTGCATTGCTTCATATTGTTCGTTTAATGCTTTTTCATCTTCTTTTTTAGCTGATATTAAGTATGAACGAATATACAATCCTTGCATCGAACTTTGCGTTTGGATAATTCGTCCTTGCATGGATTGCGCAACACGGGATTCAATCATGCCCTTATAATCAGTTTCAATCTGTTTAAGCTCCTTATGATTCCAAACTGAAGAAACTATAATTACTAATAAGATAATACCAAACCCTGTATACAGCTTTTTCCCTATCGACATTGTTCTTCCTCCTCTATAACTTCAATTGCATATGTAGAATGATTGACAATTATGACCTAACAAATCCTTTTAGACCCATTTTTATATTAAAATCATAATGTATAGACCTCTTTATACTACATATTTGTTATATCGGCACAGTTCGACAATTATTTCACTACTACTCAGATTTTTATCTTTTCAAAAATGTTCCACTTTTATGAAAACGATTCATTTTATTTTTTATTTATAGGAGGAAGCTATAGTAATATAAAACTTTTAAAATAGCCAAGTTCTATCTATTCCATTTTAATAGTCCGCAAAGTCTTATTTAGTTTTTCTATGATAGTTTATTTTTCTACCTGTCCATACAAGTAAAATGTCATCTCTTCATTCATATAGGGCTTAAAACTATATTCTTGTTCAGCTAAACGTTCTAATCCTTGGTGTTCATAGAACCCGTAATTACAACTACTGTCCGTATATAAAAAGAATTGTTCAGCTTCAAACGTTTTCAAGTAATCCAAAAATCTAAGATATAATTCTTTGCCGATACCTGTTCCACGTTGATCTGAACGAACCGCAAAAAATGCAAGCTCAGCATCAAAGGTTTGACCACCGCTCTTTAATAAGTCTTCATTTAATTTATCTAAACCCTCAAAAATTTTAGCTACCATTCGACCTTTTCGTGTTAAAAGGAGTGATACAACGGCCATTGCTTGTCTTATTTTGTACCGCATTGGAACCGAATCCACCTTGTTATTTTTCCCCATCACAATTCCAACAGTTTCACCATTATGAACAGCAACACAAGTAAAGGTTTGGCTTGCCAAACAACTAGCCAAATAAAGCTTACTCATTTGTCTCGCAAGTTTTGGACCGCTAAAACGATCATATTGCCATGTATCACTAATAATCTTTTCTAAAGCTGAATAATCTGAGCTTCTAATTTCTCTAAATTCAATTGCATTTTTCAACATGTTCTAACTCCTCCAACTAACTTCTTTTTTTCTATCTACCTTCATGTTAAACTGTACAGTAACTGTAAGGTCAAGTGAGGAGTTGATTTTGATGCCAGCTAAAAATAAAATGATGTTTACATCCGGTCAATTTGCAAAACTTCACAACATCAACAAAAGAACACTACATTATTACGATGAGATTGGCTTGTTTTCTCCATCTTATATTGGTGAAAATGGCTATCGCTACTATACCTATGCACAAAGTCCACTTCTTGAAATGTTATTAACGTTAAGAGAGTTGCATATGTCCATTGACGAAATTTCTTCATTTATAAATAATCGAACACCTATTTCACTGCGTAACATTATCGTCCAGAAGACGAAAGAAATTGATGACAACATTAAACGTCTTCGTTCCATCAAAAAATTACTACTAAATCAAGAAGAACTTCTCGATTTAGCTGATCAAATCGATTTATCAATGATTGAAATCGTTGACTGTAAAGAAGAATATCTCATACTTAGCGATTCGCTAACTGGATTAGAAGATGATGACTATTTCCCAGTACTTATCGATCACACTCAAATCTTGCGAGATCACCGACTTTTCAATAAAAATTACGGAACAATGATCTCCTCTGAACACATTTTAGCTGAGAACTATGATGACTATGATTGCTTTTTTATTAAAGTAGACAATAAGCCGAAAAACGTAAAGGTTTTTACTAAACCACAAGGACGTTATATCCGTGGTTTTTGTATTGGAAATTGGGATCGACTGCCAAGCGCTTACGCACGAATGGTAGCATTCGCCAAAGAGAATGAAATTATATTAACTGGCTACGCCTATGAAGAAGGCATTAACGAAATGGTAATTGACGGTATCGATGATTACATTACCCAAATCATGATTCAGTGTGAATAAATTTAAAAATGCCACCATCTAAATAGATTAGACGGTGGCATTTTCGTTATGTTCTAAAAAACGAGATTCGTTTTAGTAAAATACAAACAGGCAACGCAACGACCAGTCCAATTGCATTCTGTACAAGATCACCCGGAATAGATGCTAATGGCACAATCCAACTATTAAATATAACCCGTTCACATACGTAATAGCCACCTAGCATGAATGGTACTGAGACGAGAATGGCAAGGATGTTTAGTGACAAACTACTTCCATTTTTACCGTTTGACCATGCAATTTTACCAACAATATAACCTTGTAAGCCACGTGTAACGATTGTAAACGGTGCCCATAGTGCCCATCCACTAACTAAATCGAATAAACCCATTCCGAATGCACCTGCTATCGCACCCTTTTTAGGTCCAAATAAAATAGAAATAATGAAAAGCATGGCTGTTCCAAGATGAACTAAACCACCATTCGCAGTAATTGGCAATTTAATATTCAATAACAATGTAGCCACAAACACAAGCGCAATCCCCATCGATGATAAAATCATATCAAATGTTGTCGTTTTTGTTTTCAAACTAGGTACAGCTGCTTTCATTTCTCCATCCCCCCAACAATTCTGCAAAACATGCAGTATTGCTAAATCTTAGCAATACACTGATTCATTGAAAAGCATCAAATCATCTCATATTGAAGGGGTCAGTTTAGTTTTACAACTTATTGTAAGTAGAATAAGCCACCACTTATGATTTCAATTTCAACTCTTGGTTTGTATTGTTCTTCTAACGCCTTTTTCTCTATTTCATAACTAGGAGGAAGTAGCGCTTCCCCTTCGTAAAAGTAGTCTAATAACAACTGGTCCTTTTGCCATCTTTTTTCTGCCACGAGAGCCCAAGAATGATCATCGGCTGCTATAACGTTTTCGATAATCGCCTCTAATCGATCTAAAGCACGTTGCGGTGAAATTGTGTACGGTAAATGAAAAGTGTTCGTTGACATATCGGCGCTTAACTTTAAAGTTGACAGCGTTTTTTGAAATTCTTCAATAACAGCACCTGTCATAAGATTCATCCCTAACGAAAAGAGCATTTCCTTTGTCTGATGACTGCGGTATGCGATCTTATAATTCACACCTAGCCATGGCGTACAAATCGATTGTCCACGTTGTGCTCCAACTACTTGCTCATATAAATGGACAAATCTTCCCATTTCATTTGTCACCGAAAATAATTGACTCAGTCTTGGTGAACCTAGATACACCACTTCTCCTTTAACGGTTGGAGCAACCTCGTTTGGGTCTGTAATAAATGTAAGTGTCGCAGGGGCTGACTCTCCATTCACACTTTCTATATAACGCCAATAGAACGGACGATTCATAATCCTTTTGTCCATCTCGATTGTCAATTGGACAGCCATGTAGTTGTTATTCCCCTCAATAATTTCACAACCATTCTCTTTAAAAAAGCGCAATAAAAATCCGTGTATTTCTTGGGGATACATGAATATTCTCCTTTAAATAGACTGTTTAAATGTTGTTAAAATATCATCTACTTCACCAACGACTTTTTCAAAAATCCCTATTTTCTCCGTTAGTAACTCCAGTATTTCATCTTCAACCGTATTTTGTATGACTAAATTATAAATCTGTACATCCTCTACCTGTCCCAATCGATGCACTCGACCTATACGTTGCTCTAATTTCATAGGATTCCACGGTAAATCATAATTGATGATATGATGGCAAAACTGAAGATTGATCCCCTCTGCTCCAGACTCTGTTGCGATTAAAACTTGGGCTCGTTCCTTAAATAATTGCTTCACCCATTCACGATTGTTTTTGCTCAATTGCCCATGAAAGATAACACTTGATATGCCCTTCGTTTCAAAATAGGCTTTTAAAAATTGTTGTGTCGCTCGATATTCTGTAAAGATAATCACTTTATTATCCGCCTGTTGAATTATTTCTAACGCTTTTCGTGCTTTTGAATGTATAGCTAGTTGCTCAAGTTTCTGAAGAACGTCTTGAATGTGCGAAACTTCTTCATCGTTCACACAGTTACGAAGCATTTTTTCTAACGTAAGCTGTGTAGCTATATGACTACTACACATTTCCTTTTGTAATGTGAGCATGGTAAGTGGTTCTGAAAATGCTCTAGAAACGCTACTCAAGTTGACGATGAGATTGTAAACATCTTTTTCTCGTTGCGTAAATTCGATTGAGAAAATTTGAATATGACGTTTCGTCCATTCAATTCCTGTATCACCTCTTCTATTTCTAACCATTACTTGACTCACCAATTCTTTTAAATGCCTTTCGTCCTCCACATTCCGTTTCGTAGCAGAAAAAGTCTTTGTAAATGATTCATAATGCCCGAGATGTCCTGTCTTTAACAGGGATACAAGATAGAACATTTCGAAGACATGGTTTTGAATTGGAGTAGCTGTCAGTAACAAACAAAATCTTTTCTTCAAGTTTTGTACAAATATATAACTTAACGTCTTATGATTTTTCAACTTATGTGCTTCATCGACAATGACCAAATCATATTGTTGTGAATAGATTTTTTCTTTGTGTGGACTTCTTTTCGCTGTGTCCATACTCATTACAACTATGTCGCAAAACTGCAAATCATAGTTTTTTCGATACTGCATTGCAGGTATATGAAACTTTTGATGCAACTCCGCTATCCATTGATTCACAAGTGAAGCAGGAACGAGAATAAGCGCTTTTTTCACTAATCCCCTACACAAATATTCTTTTAATATCAAACCCGCTTCAATCGTCTTACCAAGCCCTACTTCATCCGCAAGTATCGCTTTACCACCCATCTCATCAATGACAGTTTCTGCTGCATGTAATTGATGTGGTAAAGGTTTTACATTCGGTAAATACTTAAGAGATTGTAGACCTTTAAATTCACGAATCAGCCCATTTTCAATAATGTCATAACTTATTTTATAAAGTTCCCAACTATCCCACGGCACTTGACCTGTTAACCTTTCTGTAAAACCTTCTTTCCATCCAGATGATTTTTCTATGTTCAAATTCATCACCTCTTAAATGATTATCATTACAAGTAGGTTGTCCCAAAAACAACTTCCTATGTTTTAAATGAAAAGTCTAAATCTTAGCACTTAAACAAGGCATCTTGCCAATGTGTAAAAAACATGATAAATTGTACAATAGAAAATTTCATTATAGAAATCGTATGTATAACCTCGATAATATGGTTCGAGGGTCTCTACCAGGAACCGTTAAATCCTGATTACAAAAGAATTTTTGTAATCGGGATTTTTTCATTTTCAAAAAAGGATGATAACTTGGTAGGAGGAATTAGTTTGGATTTCAGAGTATTTTTATTAGCGATATCTGCGATAACTGTAGGTTTAGTTGAGTTGATTGTCGGGGGTATTCTGCCTGTCATTGCAGATGACCTCAACGTTTCTATCGCAACGGCCGGACAGCTTATTACGATTTTCGCGCTAGTATATGCAATTGCAGGACCTGTCCTACTATCGTTGACTGCAAAAGTGGAACGCAAAAAGTTGTATTTGATTACATTGGGTGTGTTCTTCTTAGGGAACGTATTTACTTATTTCAGCCCTACATTTGCAACAATGATGACAGCAAGAATTTTAACTGCGGCAAGTGCTGCGTTAGTAATTGTCCTTTCTCTTACGATTACTGCACGAATTTCAAAGCCACAGCATCGCGCAAAAGCGTTAGGATATATCTACATGGGAATCAGTTCATCACTCGTTCTTGGTGTTCCAATAGGAATTGTCATCACGAACGCATTTGGATGGCGTACAGTTTTTCTTGGTATCGCAATTTTGACAGTGGGAACCATTGCGCTCATTAGCAAGTTTTTTGATGAAATACCAACTGGTAAAGTACAGCCTCTCGCAGCGCAATTAAAAGCATTAGCTAATAAAAAAATTGTGTTTGCACATTTAGCGACAATGTTTATGTTAGCTGGGCACTATACGGTATATGCGTATTTCACACCTTTTCTAGAAACAACGATGAATCTTGGTCCATCGACAATTAGTATTTTTTACTTCATCTTCGGAATCGCCGCAGTTAGCGGAGGAGCATTCGGAGGCGGACTAGCTTCCCGTATTGGTTCGAAGAAAAGTATATTATTCATTCTAGGAGCATTTGCAGTTAGTTTGTTCATCCTACCGTATTCTACTTTCTCACTTCCTGTTTTCTTAGTAGTCATGATGGTATGGGGTGCACTTAGTTGGGCTCTTGCGCCACCACAACAGGATTACATTATCCAGAGTGATCCAGTTTCTTCTGACATCCACCAAAGCTTTAACAATTCAGCATTACAAATCGGAATTGCGCTAGGTTCGGGTGTCGGTGGAATGGTCTTCTCACAAACAGGCAGTGTCACAAGTATGCCTGCAGTCGGTGGAATTATTGTCATTATTGCATTTATTTGTGCGGCCATTTCATTATCCATTTCAGTCGATAAAAAGAGAAATCGTCAGGAGCAACAACAAGCAGTTAGTTGCGAATAAATAAATGATCTATCAAAAACGGTGTAGCACATGAAATCTCATGTGCTACACCGTTTTCTAATTTTAGTCTGCAGACTTTGATTCATCATAGTCTTCATTAAACCATAGTTGTTCTTTATCATCGACATCGCCGTTATAATTAATGAGCACTTCTTCGCCTGCTTTTATGTCTTTATATGCAAAAAAGTCAAACGTGTCATTTCCGAAATTGATTTCATAGGTTGCATTCGGTTCATATGAATGGTTAAACAACATCCCATAACCTAGAAGTATAGCTGTATGATTAATGCCATATTCAAATGCATAATCACCGAGAAGCGTTTGTTCAATATGTTGATGCTGTTCGTTTGGATACGAAACGACTGGTGCTTCATGGAAGAGTTGTCCTTTTTTTATATCACATTTGGCAAAAACACCTCTATTGAATTCACCATTACTAACGGGTGATCGTTTTACTTCTATCATCATTATCGCCTACTCACTTTTGATATTCTATCTAACTGTATCATTAGTTCACCTTGGAATGGTCTTTATTTTCGATTTTTAGTGAACACTTTGTGTTT
>JARIDO010000041.1 GCA_029263895.1 Sporosarcina sp. | reverse complement strand
CAAGCATTGGGTTGGTCTCAAGGGAAAATCAAAGCACTTCTCCACAATCAAGCATTAAAACATGTACTACGAAAGATGGACACTGAGAAGCCTGATTACATCTTAATTGACCAATTTGCCGAACGCGCTATTTATTATAATCACATTAAATCAGAAAAAGAAATTATCCGAGAAAACGTACTGTTCTCTACAAAAGCTGAGGGTCTTCATTTATCAGTTGCAGCTGCCTCCATTATTGCCCGTGTAGCCTTTTTAGAGGAAATGAATCGACTAAGTTCTTCAGTTGGCATCACCCTTCCAAAAGGTGCAGGAAAAAAAGTGGATGAAATCGCTGCAAAGATATTAATTCAGCATGGCGATGAACAATTAAAATCTTTAACAAAATTTCATTTTGCGAATACAAAAAAAGCGAAGTTGCTTGCTGAAAGAAGAAAAAAGTGAAAACGAACCAAAACAAAAAGCCGTTCACATAGTAACACTGTGAACGGCTTTACTCATATACCACTTACCCTCTTAGGTTAGCGCCTATTTCAGTTGTAAGTGCGCTTAATACTTTATCATGCGCTTGAACAACTTCTTCATCTGTTAATGTTCTTTCTGGATCCGCATAAAGAAGTGAAAATGCCAGTGATTTCTTACCTTCTTCAACATTATCACCTTCGTATAAGTCAAACAGCTTTGCATCTTTTAATAACTTTCCGCCTGCTTGACGAATAACAGTCTCTACCATACCAGCAGTCGTATCCGTTGGAACAACTAATGCAATGTCTCTTGAAATAGATGGGAAACGCGGTACAGCTGTATACTCTAATACATCTGTATGAAGAGAAAGGATCTTCTTCAAGTTCATTTCCATTACAAATGTATTTTTTAAATCACGTTTTTTCTGTTCAGTAGGGTGTAATTGACCAATCAGCCCTATTTCCTCACCGTCATAAAAAATTCTCGCAGTTCGACCGGGATGCATATTTTCAATAACTGCTTGTTCAAACGATAATCCATTCGTAAGTCCTAGGCTACTCATCATTCCTTCTACAATTCCTTTTAAGACGAAGAAGTCGACTGTTTTCGTCTCAGATTGCCACGCATGATCTACCCATTTACCGGTAATCACTGCTGCAACATGTTCGACTTCTTGAGGTAAGCCGTCTTCCTCTTCACCTAAGAATACAGACCCTGTTTCATAAAACGCAACGGAATCCATTCTACGCGCAACATTATAAGTAGTTGCTTCCAGTAAATGTGGAATCAAACTTTGTCTTAAAATACTTCTTTCTTCACTCATCGGCATAAGAAGTTCTGTCACTGGTGCTGTTTCAAGAGCAAAGGCTTGTGATTGCTCTTTAGAAGTTAGCGAATAGGTTAACGCTTGGTAGAGTCCAGCCCCTTCTAGAAAACGACGGACAATTCGACGTTTTGCTTGATAAGAACTTAAACCACCGGGTGTTGATTCTGTCACAGGTAGCGTCATTGGTATTTCATCATAACCGTACATTCTTGCGATTTCTTCAATGATATCTTCTTTAATACGCAAATCTTGTCTACGAGTCGGGGCATCAATAACGAGTTGACCATTGACGGCTTCAGTAGGTATTTGTAAACGTTCTAAGATCGACAGCATCTCTTCAAATGAAATTTTCATTCCTAAACGATTGTTAATATAATCCGGCGACACGATAATACGCTCAGGTGTTTTATCGAGTTCATCGAACACTACAGAGCCTTCTAATACAACTCCACCAGCAAGTTCCGTCATAAGTTGGGCTGCACGTTCTGCGGCCATTATGACGCGTGCAGGATCGACACCTTTTTCAAAGCGTGTACTAGCATCACTGCGTAAGCCAAGTTCTCTTGAAGTCTTACGGACAGAGGAAGGATTAAAGTATGCAGACTCAATAACGACAGTCGTCGTTCCGTCATGCACTTCTGAATTCAGTCCACCCATCACTCCAGCAATGGCAACAGGTTCTTTACCATTTGTGATAATAAGTTGTTGCTCTTTGAGTGTACGTTCTGCTTCGTCAAGCGTCGTAATTTTCTCGCCTTCTTTTGCAACGCGGACAACAATCTCTTTAGTACCTAGACGATCATAATCGAACGCGTGTAACGGTTGACCGTATTCTAGTAACACATAGTTTGTAATGTCTACAACATTATTATGTGGACGAATCCCTGCCGCCATCAAACGATTTTGTAGCCATAAAGGTGACTCACCAACCGTAATATTTTTCACAACTTTGGCTACATACATCGGATTAGCTTCTTTTGCATCAATTCGTAATGTTAACACGTCTTGTGCTTTTTCTTGTGATTCGTTATAGCTACCTTTAGGAAGTTGAATTCCTTGTGATAGAATCGCACCGACTTCATAAGCAACTCCAAGCATACTGAGTGCATCTGAACGATTTGGCGTTAAGTCAAATTCTAAAACAGTATCGTCAAGTCCTAAAAGAGGCAAAATATCTTCACCAATAATTGCTGTTTCTGGCAATACGTAAATCCCTTCAGCATACACTTTAGGAACTACTTTCCCTTCAATTCCTAACTCTTGCAATGAACAAATCATACCGTTGGACTCTTCACCACGAAGTTTAGCTTTCTTTATTTTCATACCGCCTGGTAAAACTGCACCTGGTCGAGCCACAATTACTTTTTGACCTTGTGCAATATTGGAAGCACCACAAATAATTTGTGTAACTTCGTCACCTACATCGACCTGACAAATATTTAATTTATCTGCTTCGGGATGCTTTACACATTCTTTAACAAAGCCGACAACAACATTCGTCATCCCTTGAGACCGATCAATCATCGTATCCACTTCGATTCCAGAACGTGTAATTCTTTCAGCAAGATCCGTAGGTTGAATACCTTCTATATTTACATAATCATTTAACCATTTCGTAGAAACTAACATGCAGACTCCTCCTTATGCTTCCGTCCGGTGAAATTGTGATACAAAGCGTATATCATTCGTATAGAAATGACGAATATCTTCCACACCATACTTTAACATCGCTATCCGTTCTGGTCCCATTCCAAAAGCAAAACCAGAAACGACTGAAGGATCATAGCCTGCCATGGACAATACATTAGGATGAACCATTCCTGCGCCTAAAATTTCAATCCAACCAGTTTTCTTACATACATTACAACCGTCTCCTCCACATTTGAAACAGGAAATATCCATTTCAACGGAAGGTTCAGTAAACGGAAAGAAACTTGGACGTAAACGGATTTCACGTTCAGAACCAAACATCTTCTTTGCGAATAAAGACAGCGTTCCTTTTAAATCGCTCATGCGGATGTCTTCACCAATGACCAATCCTTCAATTTGTGTAAATTGATGGGAGTGAGTAGCATCATCATTGTCACGCCGATATACTTTACCAGGACAAATAATCTTTACGGGTGCACCTTGTTTGGCTTCCATAGTTCTCGCTTGCACTGGTGATGTATGTGTACGTAGAAGCACCTCTTCAGAGATATAAAATGAGTCTTGCATATCACGAGCAGGATGCCCTTTTGGCAAGTTCAATGCTTCAAAGTTATAATAGTCTTTTTCAACTTCAGGGCCTTCTGCAACTTCATACCCCATGCTAATAAAGAAGTCTTCTATTTCTTCTACCACACGTGTTAATGGGTGATGATTTCCTTGCAGCGCAGGACGCCCAGGTAAAGTAACATCAATTTTTTCCTTGTCTAATTGTTCATTAATTGCTTGTTGTTCTAATATAGCCATACGGCGCTCTAACACTTCTGTTACTGTTTCACGGCTTACATTGACGAGAGCTCCCATTTTTGGACGCTCATCTGCCGGTAATTTCCCCATTCCTTTTAATAAATCCGTAATAGGACCTTTCTTTCCTAAATACGCGATGCGAACATCATTTAACTCTTTCACACTCGTAGCTTCATCAATTTTCAACAATACTGTTTCTTTTAACTCATTCAATTGCTGCTCCATTCGACAACACTCCTTCCTAAAAATAAAAAAACTCGCCCCTCTAAAAGGGACGAGGACGATTTCGCGGTACCACCCTGATTATTACACATCATCGTGTAATCTCTCAAATCGGAATAACGGTCCTGTACCGGCACACTTTTACAGTTTTCACTGGTCCTAGCGGCAGCTCATGGGGTGAACTTCAATGGACACGATTCCCATCTGTACTTTCAGTCAAGGCACAGAATTCCTTTTGGAGCGTGTATCATCTACTCTTCCCAGTCATTGCTTTTACATTTTTAATTCTCCATTAGTATAACCGATTTTACAAAACTCATCAACAACTCAGTCCATTTTTGAGTAACTGTATAACAGAATGCCCGTAGCAACTGCTACATTTAATGACTCCGCTTTTCCATACATCGGAATTTTAACTGTTTGATCGACCATTGCAAGGAGCTCGGGTGAGACGCCACTACCTTCATTTCCCATCATCAGTCCGAATTGTTCTTGAGGTGAAATAGTTGAGTAACTCACGGCATTTCTTAACCCCGTCCCAATGACAGGTATCCCAGCTTCCTTCAATCGATGAATCCACTCAGCAAGATTTCCTCTAACAATCGGAATGTTAAAATGTGACCCTTGAGCAGAACGGACTGTTTTAGGATTATAAGCATCTGCAGATCCTTTCCCAAGAACTACAGCGTCAATCCCCGCTGCATCTGCAGTTCTAATCATTGTTCCGACATTACCTGGATCTTGAACTGTATCCATCAACAATACTTTTTTCCAAGTATCATATTGATCCTCAGATTGAATCGGTTGTCGACAATGCGCAAAAATCCCTTGGGAATGTTCCGTTTCAGAGATTTCATCGGCAACTAGCTGATTTATAGCTATTGTATGCACTTCATTAACCGACCATTGGGTAGGAAATTCAACACCGTCTCTAATGATTAAAGACAAGATGTAGTCTTTATTTTTTAACGCCTCTTCAACTAAATGAAAGCCTTCTACAATGAACTCATTTGATTTATCGCGTTCTTTACGAGTAGTCACAAGCTTTTTCCAATGCTTAACAAGGGAGTTTTGTGTCGATTCTATGCGTTTCATATTCAGATGTACCCCCTTTTTCTATTTAGTGTAACAAAAGACCGTATAGTTGGCGACAGTTGTGGACAAAATGATAGTAGGAGGATGATAACATGGATTTTCAAATACGGGATGCGATTACAGCAAATATGACTAACAATACTGCTGAAGATATTCGCGGCGTTGTGGAGGATGCCATTAAGCGTGGAGAGGAGCATTTACTACCAGGGTTAGGCGTGTTTTTTGAAAAGTTATGGAATAGTTCAGATGATACGGAGAAATCAAAGATTACGGGTGAACTTGCGCAAGTATTCGCAGCAACTTAATGACGAAAGCCGCTTCATTATTTTGAGCGGCTTTTCGTGTTTTATCCATTCACTTTGTAGTCAACAACAAAAAAGTTAAACCCTAAAGCTGTCGTTATCCCAAAGACTAGCGTCCATGTTGCAATACTGATTGTCATCCATAGAATTGTATTGATTTTATTTGCCCCAAATAATAAGCCAATAAACGCCGCAATATGTGTCCCAATAACAAATGGACCGAGCATTGCTAGTCCTGGCAAGCCGTATTTGTTCCAGAGACGTTTTCCTCTTGCTGTACGGTTTGAAACCACTCGATTCTCTTTCCCTCTTTTACGATCTGTCCATGCTTTCACTCTTTCAAAAGCGACAATAAGTAAAAAGACTGTTATAAAATTACCTAAAAAGGCTAATAGCATTACCCAAACCGGAGATAATCCTCGAAGGATACCTAGTGGAATAACGAGCGCAATTTCGAGCCATGGTATCGCTGCCCCTAAAAAGACCAATACATACTCGAACATTAGTCAACCTCCCGTAAATTACGCTTAAATGTTAAGTAATAAGTAAGATACTGACCAACCGCCAATAGAAGCACGCCTTGAAGCATCCCTGTCTTGCCAAACGGTGACCCCAATAATATGCCTGCTAATAACGGCACAGCCCATACATAGTATGTATACACTTTTTTCGTTGCACGTTTCGTTAACTCTTGAAATAATTCATCATCATCAATGTATTCTTGAGGTTTCCATGTCCAAATACTGATTTTACGTTTGGGATTCTGTCGATTATGTCGAGCTACTCTCCAACTGAAGAATACTATAAATATTATAAATAATAAGAACGTAGTCATGAGAATAACGGCTCCATTCTGTCCCATTTCAAAGCGGTATTCAAATCCATTCGAATTGAACGAATCAACTGTATTTGAACGACCGATTACGAACGTAAATACCATTAAAAATAAGATTGAAACAAGTTGATATAGCGGATATGTAATTCTTAAATCATTTTTCATTTTCCCCATCCCCTTCTAACCAAAATAATTCATTAACGTCACATTTTAAAGCTTGAGCAAGTTTAAGGGCTAATGTTACAGATGGAGAGAACTCCCCTTTTTCAATAAACCCTATTGATTGGCGAGTTACATCTACAAGGCTTGCAAGCTCAATCTGTGTAAAGTTATTTCTTGCACGTAATTCTTTTAATCTATTCTTCAGCATCAAATCACCTCACACTCTTAATGTACAGTATACTTAACACAATGTAAAGTATTATTAACATTATGATGAATATACATAACATTAATCTATAATTTATCAAAAAAAATCCGAAGAGTTATCTTCGGATTAATCATTTATACTTCTTTATTAATTATAAATCATCACATAATAAATTCGCTAATAGTGCCTTCTGTGCATGCAATCTATTGCCTGCTTGTTGAAACACATAGGAGTTAGGACCATCAATTACAGAGGCAGTCACTTCTTCTTCACGATGCGCTGGTAAACAATGTAGGAACATATAATCGGTTTTAGCATGCGCGACAAGAGCGTCATTAATTTGAAAGTCCTTAAATAATTTTAACCGATTGGCAACTTGATCTTCTTGCCCCATGCTCGCCCAAACATCAGTATAAATCACATCTGCATTTGTAACGGCCTCTACCGGAGTTGACACTACCTCTACCGTTCCACCTGAAATCGATGCAATTTTTTTAGCTTCCACAAGAATATTCTCATTACATTCAAATCCAATTGGCGTTGATATGAATACGTCCATTCCCATATTGACTGCCCCAATGATTAATGAATGTGCAACATTATTTCCATCACCTACATATGCAATTTTCAACCCTTTGAGCGTGCCTTTCACTTCCTTAATAGTAAGTAAATCAGCCATTGCTTGACACGGGTGAAATATATCCGTTAGTCCATTTATGATTGGAACTGTTGTATTTAACGCTAACTCTTTCACCATTTCGTGTGAATTCGCACGAATCATAACAGCATCAAGATATTTAGACAATACATTACCAGTATCATATACCGATTCTCCCCTACCTATTTGCAAATCACGTGCATTCATAAACATCGCATGACCGCCTAATTGAATCATCGCTACTTCAAATGAAATACGCGTCCGTGTGGAGTGTTTTTCAAATATCATTCCCAATGTTTTTCCCGCAAGTAATTTCGGCATTTCCCCATGCGACATTTGTTGTTTCATAAAAAATGCATAATCGAGTAAGTATGAAATTTCTTCACTCGTGTAATCAAGCAGCGTTAGAAAGTCTTTCCCCTTCAAAGATTTGGCCATTTGGTCTTTAGAGTGTTCTAATTTCACCATTTCCTACAACTCCATTCTTCGTTTTACTTCTGTATATTGTATTATATGTATGTATAATTATAGAGTCAAGTGTATTTTTATTTATTTTAAACAAAAACAATACCTAGTCTTTAAAGAGACTAGGCATTGTCAGCATATTAATCGAATGTAATTTTATTCACTGTTTCTCGATCTAATTTCTTGATAACTTCAACAATCAATTTTACTGTATTTTCAAAGTCATCACGATGTAGAATTCCGGCATTCGAATGTATATAACGCGTAGGTATACAAATTGCTAATGACGGTACCCCATTACCAGTAAGATGAATCGATCCAGCATCCGTCCCCCCACCAGGCATCGTTTCAAACTGATAAGGAATGTTACACGCTTCAGCCGTATCAACAACTAAATCACGCAAACCTTTGTGAGCAACCATCGATGCATCAAACAATAAAATTTGTGGTCCATCACCCATTTTACCTGTCGCTTCTTTAGAAGTAACACCAGGTGTGTCACCAGCAATACCAACATCAACGGCAAAACCAATGTCAGGCTGAATTTTCGTCGCAGCCGTCCGTGCACCTCGTAGACCCACTTCTTCTTGAGCAGCACCTACACCAAAAACGACATTTGGATGCTTCTCATCTTTTAACGCTTTCAAAACTTCAATTGCAATCGCACAACCTATACGATTATCCCACGCTTTTGCAAGTAAATACTTTTCATTTTTCATGACAGTAAATTCAAAGTAAGGAACAACCATGTCACCAGGTAAAATCCCCCAAGACATTGCTTCTTCTTTTGAAGTTGCACCTATATCAATAAACATATCCTTAATATCAACTGGTTTTTTTCGAGCCTCAAGCGTCAAAATATGCGGAGGTTTCGAACCAATGATACCCGTAATTGTATCCCCTTTTCGCGTAACAATCGTTACACGCTGGGCAAGCATGACTTGTCCCCACCATCCACCAACCGTTTGAAAAGATATAAATCCTTTGTCATCAATCTTTGTCACCATAAACCCTACTTCATCTAGGTGTCCAGCAACCATCACTTTTGGTCCATCAGCAATGCCGGTTTTCTTTGCGATTAATGACCCAATTCCATCCTGCTCAATGTCATCAGCGTATGGCTCTATATATTGCTTCATAACAGACCGTGGCTCCCGCTCGTTCCCCGGTATCCCTTTTGCATCTGTTAGCGCCTTCAACATGGTTAATGTATCATCCATTTTCGCCAATTACTTCGACCTCCTAAATAGTTCGTACAATTCATAGTATATTCGAAAGGTACGCTTTTATCAAAACATTAACCGCTTATTAAATGTGCAGATTTTACAGGCGCGAGAGAGTTGCTTTCGGGCGATATTGGCTTTTTGCGGGCGCGCGTGAGTTGTTTTCGGGCGATTTCAGCTTTTTACGGGCGCGCGCGAACTGCTTTCAGGCGATATTAGATTTTTGCGGGCGCGCGCGAACTGCTTTCAGGCGATATTAGATTTTTGCGGGCGCGCGCGAACTGCTTTCAGGCGATATTAGATTTTTGCGGGCGCGCGCGAACTGCTTTCGGGCGATTTCAGCTTTTTCC
>JARIDO010000029.1 GCA_029263895.1 Sporosarcina sp. | reverse complement strand
GTTATCTATTTTGTATAGGTTATGGCGAGAAAATTAATCATTGGGGAATTAGCTCGTCCAAAATATGAGTAATTTCACTTCTAAAAAATGAATTTCCTTGCTTTCAAATAGCAACCCCTTACTCACTAATATGATTTTGTTAAAGAGGAGTACACTATTTATTTTTGCCGAAATAAGAACTAGGATAATGTAAAGTTAAATCCTAAATTGCAAAAATAATATCTGACATAACTCTTTATAAGTACGATTTCCATTTTTTAAATGACCCTATTCCAATTCTTGACGAACAGCATCTTCAGGAACCGATTAAACATCTATCATATGCAAGATCTGTACTTAGCCTTACGTTTTAGAACCATCGCTACCGCTCTCTAACAAAAACTTCATCTTTGCATAACACCGTTCAAATAGTACACTATACATAGAGACTTAAAATCGATGTCAGCTTTCTTCCAAAGGATGCTGACTTTTTCCTTGTAGTTATATAAGGAGTGCTAGAAAGTAGGCTTAGGAATGACTCAAGATGTAGTGCTGTGCGGACTTACTGTGACAGACAGTGCACGCAAAGGAATCGCGAAACATGGAAAAGACGAGTTGGCTTTCTTCTCAATGGAGCAGGCTTTTGACGTACATATTGAAAAACGACCGGAAAATCGACAGGGCAATATGTCATTTTCCATTTTCTTTGATAATGAAACAAATGTTAACCTTGCAAAACAGTTAGACAATCGAGTTGCTGTACTCGAATGTGTCTATAAAAACGAAAATTTTCTAGCAACAGGTTTTCACGTTCGTGGTAGAAGAGAACCCATTCGAACGAATCGACGGTTATCGTTGCGTATGAAATTTCAAGTTGGAAAATCAATCGCAATGCCCATTGATTTTTATACAAGTCTTCGAGAACTTCCTGTTGCAGAAGCGCGATCAGAATACGTTAAAAAGCGTATTGCGAGTTGGGAAGGTTATTTGCGCATCCAAGAAAAGAATGCGGATGTGGCAGATATTACTGCCAAGTTTTCAGTTGCGGTTATCAATAAAGATTTCAGTAAAGTAACCCTTACTTGTAATGGACTGAAAGACCAAGAATGGAAAACCGTTAAAGGTTTTAGCGTGAAAATGGTTGCTCAGCAAAGTGATTTTGGAGCGGTCATTCAAACGAATTATGCTAGAAAAACAATAGAAATTGAACTAAATCGAAAATACAAAGACTTAGCAAGACGCAATGAATGGAACCCTAGCGTCTTCAATGAAGTTGTGTTCAGCAATTTTGCGGAACTGAGCCAAGTTAAACGTTTGCGAAAAGGGTTTAAAGATTTGCAATTAGGATTTGCCGCGAATGCCAATTTAGAAAAAATCCTTTTTGAAGAGCGCCCGGTTGTACGGATCACAAAAGCACAAAATGAGTTAGTTTTCCATAATGAATTGAATACTTTTCAACAAGAAGCGGTCATTGGTGCGATGTCGTCAAATGATCTATACGTCATTCAAGGACCACCTGGAACAGGTAAAACAACCGTGATTTCCGAGATTTGTCATCAAAATGTTAAAGCTGGGTTGCGTACGCTCGTTGCCTCACAAGCAAATTTAGCCGTCGACAATGCACTTGGACGTCTGTTTTCCTATCAAGACATTCGAATTTTACGCTATGGACGAACGGAAAGTATTGAAGAAGAAGGAAAGAAATTCATCGAAGAAAATGTTGCACTGAATTGGAAACATCAAACGATTGAAGCGATCACTGAACAACTTCAAGTGCATGCACAAAGAGAAGCGAAGATCGAAGAAGAACTAATGAATGGTGAACAGCAAACGCAAGACCTTCAACAACAGTTTGATGAGATTGAAGCTCAATTACGCTTAAGGGAGCAAGCACGTCAAGATCATGCCGTCTGTTTGAATGAAATGACAGCGTTAAGTGAAAAAGCAGCTGCGCTTAAAGATACACACGTTGCAATGACGAATCAAGCTATCGTATTGCAACAGACAGTAAAAGATATTGGTCGTGAAATAGAGAAATTAGAGGAACTTCATGATTCGAAAAGTATGACAGAAGATGCAATTAAACAGATGGAAACATTGCAACAACAAAAACAACAGCAACAGACGTATATTGAGTATCGTCATACTGCTGAGAAAATGGAACAAGTGGAGGATTCATTAGCTGGAGTCTCGAAAAAGATAGAACATCACCAACATATTATGAGCAATCTAGAACTTCTTCTGAAACAACTTCAACCGATTACAAAATTAGATATGTTAATTGAAAGCATCAAAAACTCTACAGTTAAGCCAACGGATGCAATCATAGAAAAAATGAAAGAGCTGGAATTACATATTCAATCAGTAAAGTCGACGCAATCACTCGATTCTTATAATGATTGGTTTGAGCTTATCCAACGACTAACAAAAGCGATTGAAACAATACAAAAACTGTTAAATGATAATGGGTTTACTAAAAAAATAGCACCAGCGAATCGTCCGCAAAGGGCGGATTCAGTCGAGGATATCAATGGACTTATTAGTCGTGTCGGTAAAATGCTTATAGCTCCCAACGTAAAGGCGTTTTTAGCATCACGAAGCTATTCTTCGGAAAAGTATGAGTTTCTTGAAAAGATGACCGTTGGATTAGGTGTGCTGTATCAAAAAATGAATTACGCTAAAAAACAAATCGCTACCATTGAGGCAACAAAAAGTATGTTTTCAACGATTAAGCAAACAATGGTGGAACAGATCAATCAACTGGTTATAAAAGAGCAACAAATGATTACAGAGTTGCGCTCGGAAGTAGAAACACTTGAAAGTAAGATTGAGGAATTCCAGCAACAGAAAATTGCGTATGACAAAGAAAACAGTTCCCGTACAACAACTGCCTCTATATCAGAATTAGAAGAACAACAAATCCAAACCGAAAAGTCACTAATTCAGTATGAAAAAGAAAAAAGCGACTATGAAAGAACTGCTCAGGAAATCGTTCGAAAAAAACTGCTTGAGACAGAACTTACAAAGGAACAAGCACAACAAACGGCCGACATTGAAACGTTGCAAAGTGAAAAGGAAACTTTACAACATGCAATTGCAGCACAGCAACAAAAAAAGGTTTCGTTAACTGAAATCATGGAACGAGAAATAGACGACCAACGGCCAACGCTACAAAAAGCAATGGAAGATTTGATGACAACGGCAACTAAATTATCTAAAGAAAAGATACGCTTACCTTTAACTAAAACAATCCAAACAGAGTGGTTGTCTATGCTAAAAGAAGCGAATGACTATGATTTAGATGAAATCCGAAAATTATATGTACAACATGCCAATGTCATTGGAACAACATGTGTGGCATCGGCAAGACGTGACTTTGTGGAAGAATACCCAACCTTTGATGTTGTTATCATTGACGAGGTGTCAAAGGCGACTCCGCCAGAACTGCTGCTACCGATGTTAAAAGGGAAGAAAATCATTTTAGTCGGAGATCATCACCAGCTCCCACCATTAGTCGGTCAAGAAACAGTGGAAGAGTTTTTAGAAGAAAGTGACCTACTGGAAGACAAATTGGAACTGAAAAAACTATTAGATGAATCACTTTTTGAACGTCTATTTAGAACGCTTCCTAAACAAAATAAAACGATGTTAGCCATCCAATACCGCATGCATGAAACCATTATGGAAACGATTACTCCATTTTATGCAGAAGGGAATTACAGTCTTCAATGTGGATTACTAGACTCGGACGAATCACGTAATCATTTAATGGACTCTCGGTTCATCCGAAAAGATGATCATCTTCTCTGGTTTGATATGCCAAACGAGGAAGCCTATTTCGAAGAGAAAGTAAAAGGTGGTACGAGCCGTTACAACCAAGCTGAATTGGAAATGGTGAAAGAGTTGCTAATGGATTTAGACAATGCCACGGGCAAGTTGAAGAGCGCGGGCCAAATGGATGAGAATCAACAAAAAAGTGTTGGAGTCATTAGCTTTTACGGAGAACAAGTGAAACGAGTAGACCGTTTAATTCAACAGGAATTGATGCCAGAACATTTGCATTGCAGAACAGGCTCTGTTGATAAGTTCCAGGGGATGGAGATGGATATTATTATCGTAAGCTTCGTTCGAAATCACCAAGACAAAGGTGGAGATATAGGATTTGCAAAGGATTATCGCAGATTGAATGTGGCGCTATCACGTGCGCGGGAATTGCTTGTCATTGTCGGTAGTTCGGACATGTTTACCATTCGACCTAAAGACGCCAACACGAAGGAAATGTATAGTCGTTTGTTAGCGACTATTAAGAACAAAAATGGATTCAAAGATCAAGCAGGGATTAAAATCGGCTAATGCAACAGGAGGTAGTAAAATGAATGCGTTAAAAAAACAATTATCGAATGAGCTTCAGCAGGATCTTAACGTTAAAATCATGGATTCACTTTTGTGGGGACTGCCTATCCATACTGTTGACATTGCGTTTAAAACGGTGCTGCGAACAAAGATGGATATTCTTATGAAGATGATGCTCATTACACTTCAAAAATCAACAGAAGCTAGTATTGAAGAGCTAAGTGACATTCTTCTTGTGGATCCATTATTTATCCAAGACGTAATTGGGAAAATGCATAGAGGCGGTTTAATTGAAAAGAAAAAGTCAGGTTTTATATTGACTGAAGCAGGAAACGAGCAGCTTGCAACAGGTGTTTTTGAACATGAGCCGGAAGATGGCTCTGTAGAAATCCTATACAGTCTTTGTCATGAGAAATTTTTAAATGAAGAACTTGGAGAAATTGAATCGGCAGAGATCGATCACTACCGCTATATAGATGAATTCAATGATTGGGATTCGACTTTCTTTGAAGAAACAGAACTGCGTGAAGTTATAAAAGATAGAGAAGTGGAGCAAGTTGAAGGATCTGTTCAAAAAGTGGTCACTGCAATAGGAACGGTAGCAGAAATTCGACTAGATTGGATACCTTGTATTGAATTTCGACTCTATAATAAAGTTGAAGATAGTTTCTATGCACGTGTGTGGAATACACTTTCGAGCCAGTGGGATGAACAGTTAGAAAAACAATTGAACGCAAGGGAAGTAAAGAGCTGGAGACAAGCTTATTTATAAACTTATTTAAAAACCTTATCCAATGAGATAAGGTTTTTTGTGTTAAAGTTTCAACCTGAATGTATTAATCCGATTTTTTTACAGAAGATAAGAACAAACCTCAGCATTTATTTTGCGGGTTTAAGGATGGCGATAACAAAAAGAATTGAAGGAGGTGTGATTTCGTGGGAACACTTAGAAGAATTTCATTGTCGTTAGTCATTATCGGAGCAATTAACTGGGGATTAATCGGAATTTTCAAGTTTGACCTCGTTGCAACTATTTTTGGAGGACAGACAGCTTTCTTATCCAGAGTTATCTATGCGTTAGTTGGATTGAGTGGTCTTGCGGCTTTAGGCATGGTGTTTAGTCCAATGGAAGAGGTAGCAGTGGAAGGACGGAATCGGGCGAGAGTCAACAATACATTGAACTATAACACGGAATTTGGTGAGGAAACAGACATTGCAAAAGCGCGAGAGCTAGCAAAAAAGAATGCAAATAAAAACAACAATCAATATCCGTACAAAAAGAAAAAATAACAATGAAAAACATTCCCGTGAATGCCGAATAATGGCGAAACGGGAATGTTTTTTTATACTTCAAAATAGAGATGCTTATGCGAACTACAACCAGGGTTGAATTTAGCTGAACATGCCGGGCACTTGGAGTGACAATTTAAATAAGTCGTGATGCGTAACTCATGTCCACACGAACCACAAAGAATCGCTTTTTCTTCAAATGCCTCTTTTGGCCAAACAGCCGGACGTCCACAGCCCTCTTCTTCATGGCATTTGAAACAAGGAAAGTATGACTGGCAGCAATAGAACTTAATCGCAATACGGTCAAGTTCACTATGGTAATGAATACATCTTGTTTCTTCGTCTACTAAATTGCCGTAGATCATAGGTTGACGACTGGACAAAAAATTCACCTCATTTGTAGTTGCTGTCGAATATACGATGGAAAAGTGGCAATGCTACTGTATAAAAGGACTGATATTGAAGATGCTAACTGAGTTTCCAATCATTCATACGAATATTTGGGATGCGATATGGGCAATTCCTGTTATTTTGCTCGTACTCGTCATTGTAAAATTATTTATAAGAGTACCAAGTAGTTGGTTATCTACACTTGCCACAGTAACTGCATTAATATTGTCAGTTTTCATTAGTCATCGAGGAAACTTATCCGCGGGCATATTCATGGGCTTTTTTTATAGTGGTGCAGCAATGGGGCTCCTCTATTCTTGGCAAAAGTCATTTGAAGCATTTCGTGCTAATTAATAAGACCATCATTTCTTTAGTGGACAGAAACCGCATTGCATGAGACCTGGTACATCCTTAGAAAAACAGCAAGTTGTTCGTACTTGTGTATTGATGAGCGCGCTAGGATGGCTCCCATTTAAATATGTCGCGAATAGTGAACGAGGTGCAATGTCCACCCAAAGTGCATCGTCTATAAGGGTTTCAAGATCATGCTGAGCTTCATTGGATGTTGCTGGATTGGACAGCATCACGTGGTATTGCCAGAGCATAAAACCGAAGATGTTTTCCCATAATGTTAGTGGTGAAATAGAAGTCACTGTGCGAATATGTCGAATAACAGGGTCGCATTGTTCTTTCAAAATCATCCGAATCACATCTTTACGAATTTTGTCAGAGACATTATGCCAGTCTGAAGGATGTGCAAATGTACTCACGGCTAGTTTTCCAAATTCTTCTTTCACGCCAAACTGAAGCTGACTTTGTTCGGCAATCCATACTTCATCATAACTTGCTAAGTTGTAAAATTGCATGGCAATGAACATGCCATAACGTCTTATGAAATAAGAGGATGCGACTACGGGATTGGGACTGTTACTAATGGCTTGTACAGCATCTAATGTGTGCTTCGTATACTCAGGGGTGCAAAGCGTTTCTAGCGTGAATAAAGGATGTGAAGATAGCTCAGTGTAGATACTATAGCTATTTAGTTGATTGAGTTGGTCAGTTGTTAAAGTCGTCATGCCTATATTATAACGTTGTAGCAGAACGTCATTCAAATATAGTATCTATATTGCAGAGTAATAGAAGTGTAGCTACTAAACGGTATTCCTATAGAGGAGTACCTTTTTATTTTGGTTGTAAACAAATGAATTGTTTCTTTATACCCCTGGTGGTATTATAAAGTTATCAGCAATTGACGTTAGCACACAGCAATGTTGAAATGAACTTTCAATCAATAGGAGGAAATGGATATGGGATGGATTTTTATCGTAATCATCGTTGGATTTCTAGTTTGGCGTATGATGCCGGCAAAAGGAGTTCGCACGACTACAACAACTGAGTTAAAAGGAATGTTAAAGGATAAAACGAAACAATTTATAGATGTACGCACACCAGCAGAATATAAAGGTCGTCATATTAAAGAATTCAGTAATATGCCCCTCAATTCGTTGAACACACAGTTAGATAAGCTAGACAAATCAAAGGAAACGATTGTAATTTGTCAAAGTGGTATGCGCAGTTCGAAGGCTGCTAGTATATTGAAGAAGGCGGGCTTTACTGACGTCGTCAATGTTAGAGGCGGTATGAGTGCGTGGCAAGGCTAATTGAATAGGTCGTAATGAGTGTCTGATGAGTCAGTGTAAAATGACTTGTTAGACGCTTTTTTTAGTTGCAAGTCAAACGATAAAAGTGAAAGAAGAGTCGCATACAGTGGCATTTGCCCAACACACTTCAATAGGCATATACATACAATTTATATGAAGAGGTGGTGAACGTTGAAAAGGGTTGAAACCGCTGTGCGACATGATCCGTTTGAAGTCGAGCAAAGAGAATGGAAGCAACGTCAAACAAAAGAACGATTAAAACAGACTTTAACAATTGCCTCGCCATTATTCCTGCTGTTGTTATGGGAATTCCTTTCAAGGAGCGGTCTGATTGATATTCGATTTTTTCCACCGCCATCTGCGATTGTAAATACGTTTTTTGAAATGATTGCGAGCGGAGAAATGGCTAATCATATCAGTGTTTCATTGTATCGGATTTTTATAGGATTTCTAGCAGGTGTCATACCCGGCATTATTATTGGCTTACTGATGGGGCTCTATTCTCCTATTAGACATTTTGTCTCTCCGATTGTGATGGCGTTAATGCCAATACCGACGCTGGCATTGCTTCCAATCATCATTATTCTATTCGGTATCGGGGATTTATCGAAGGTTGTGACGATTGCTGGTAGTGTGTTTTTTCCTGTCGTCATTAATACGGTTGCAGGTGTAATTACAATTGACTCCATTCATCTCGATGTAGCGAAAAATTATGGTGCGGGAAAGGTAAACTTTTTTATGAAGATTGCTTTACCGGGAGCAATGCCTGTTATGTTAGAAGGTATTCAAATGGGGCAGGCGATTGCGCTATTAACAATTGTTGCAGCAGAAATGATGGGAGCAACGTCTGGTATTGGCTATCTAATTTGGACGTCATACAAAGCGTTTTTATTACAAGAAATGTATGTAGGGCTAATCCTTATTTCGTTTTTTGGCTATCTATTCTCGCTGTTACTACGAGGGATCCAGAAGAAGATTTTACCGTGGAGGTGAGTGGCTGGGAATGAAAACGAAAATTGATATTCGTCATTTGACGAAAGCCTTTTATAAAAAGCAAGGAAGCGTAACTGCAATTGATGATATTAGTCTTTCGATTGCTGAGGGGGAATTTGTCTGTTTAGTTGGACCGAGCGGATGTGGTAAAACAACGTTACTTCGCATTTTGGCCGGATTGGAAAAGCCGAGTGTAGGTGAGTTTACGATTGTCACTGATGATGGCAATCGTCCTTTACAATCGATGGTGTTTCAAGAACGAGGAATTATTCCTTGGCTAACGGTGGAAGAAAATGTCGCATTTGGCTTGAAGATGCGTCGTTTACCAAAACGCCTAATCCATGAAAGAACATCTTATTATTTAAAGAAAACGGGTCTTGAGAAGTTTTCTAATCTTTATCCAAAAGAACTATCAGGGGGAATGAAACAGAGAGTCAGCATTGCACGAGCGTTCGCGAATGATCCTGAAATCTTACTGATGGATGAACCATTTGCTGCGCTTGACGAGCAGAACAAATTCATCCTTCAAGAAGAATTATTATCGATTTGGGCGGAGACACGAAAAACGGTTTTGTTCATCACACATAGCATTGATGAGGCGTTATTGCTTAGCGATCGAATTCTTTTAATGAGTTCACAGCCGGGGCGAATCATTGAAGAGATTATTGTCGACATGCCAAGACCGAGAAAGATGGAAGACATTCGTGAAGATCCGATTATGGCTGCCCGTTTCATTGACATTTGGCAACATTTACAGGAGGAAGTACAGCGTTCTAGAAGGGAAAATGAGTAAGAAGGAGAGGTTTCCGAGTGAAATGGGCGAAGAGTGGCTGGTTGCTGTTGTTGATTGTATTTGCGCTAGTGATGGGAGGGTGTACAACAAAAGAAACGGTGAAACCAGATGTGAAAGAAAATACATCCGGAGATCTGTCACCTCTTAAGAAAAGAACAAAAGTAATTATCGCCGAGGATGGCGCTGCATCTGGTGCAGGTTTTTATATTGCGAAAGAAAAAGGTTATTTTGAGGATTACAATATTGAAGTTGAATTTGCTCAGTTTGCCAATAGTGATGACATGCTACCGGCATTAGCAGCAGGGGAAGTTGATATTGCAGGCGGCGTTTCAACAGCTTCTTTTTTTAATGCAATCGCACAAGGAATTGATGTGAAAATCATTGCGGATAAAGGCCATAATGTGCCAGGGAAATCGTATTTCACATTCGTGATTGGCAATCATATGGTTGACGAAATCAAAGACTATAGCGATTTTAAAGGAAAAAAAATAGCGGTCTCTTCACGCAATTCAATTGATGGCTATATTTTTGAAGAAATGCTGAAGCACGCTGGTTTAACAGAGGAAGATGTTGAATACGTTCATATTGGAGACTTTTTTGCAATGCTAGGAGCGATTGAATCGGGTACAATCGATGCAGCCTTGAATATCGAACCACTTATTGCGCAAGGGGTCGAAAAAGGCTTCCATGTTCGTTTTGGGGACGCAACAGACTATGCGCCTAAGTCGCAAATAGCAATGGTTCTAGGGTCACCGCAATTTATGAACGAAGAACAAGACATTTCATTACGCTTCATGGCTGCATATTTGAAAGGTGTTCGAGATTATAACGACGCATTTATTAAAGATGAAGGAAAAGAAGAAATTGTGAAAATAATGACAATGCATACTGCCTTGAAAGATCCTGCATTATGGGAAAAGGTTCATGTTACAGGATTAGATCCAGACGGCAAGATGTTTATCGAAGACATTCAAAAGCAATTTGATACGTACAAAGCAAACGGTGCAATTCGAGGAGATATTGACTTTAATAAGGCCATTGATACGACGATTACTGAAAAAGCGGTTGAAACGATTGGCGAATATAATCGTTAAGCACAACCACATTAGCAATGAATAGACACGCATAGAAATTCTTAAAAAAACTGCCATGACCTAACTTACATTAGGTCATGGCAGTTTTTTGCTAGCGAGCCAGGTTTGATAACTATGTAACGCCATTGCGGGTGATGACGATTGTAGCAACTAAAAGTGCATAGATAAAAACAAAGTGACAGCAAAAAAACAGATGAGAGGCTATCAATCCAAATTGCTTTCATGAGGATTCTCTTTACTTATGCTCGTTTCTCGAATAATTGAACTGCTTCAATAATGACGTTTGTTGCTTTTTCCATATTTTCTACGGATATAAACTCATACTTGCCGTGGTAGTTTTCACCGCCAGTAAAGATGTTCGGTGTTGGCATTCCTTTAAAAGATAACTGTGAACCATCTGTTCCACCACGTATTGGAATTATGACAGGCTCAATACCAAGAGATTGATAAGCATCTGCCAAAATATCAACAATCTCCATGACGGGTTCAATCTTTTCACCCATATTAAAATATTGATCGGTGATTGTAATATGGACGGCTTCTGAACCATACGTCGTCGCTAATTTAGTAGCAGTATCAACTAGCAATTGTTTTTTCATGTCAAATGATTCGCGATCAAAATAACGAATGATATATTCTAAAGTTGTTTTTTCAGTATTCCCTTGGAATTGCATGAGGTGAATAAATCCTTCTCTTCCTTCAGTCTTCTCTGGAACTTCATCGGAAGGCATGGCACTTTGGAATTCGTTTGCTAACGTAATCGAATTCACGAGCTTTCCTTTTGCAGAACCGGGATGAACGCTAACACCGTTAAAGACGACTGTTGCACCTGCTGCATTAAAGCTTTCATATTGAAGTTCTCCAAGTGGTCCGCCATCCATTGTATAAGCGTATGTTGCACCAAACTGTTCAACATCAAACTTATGAGGGCCGCGACCGATTTCCTCGTCAGGGGTAAAGGCAACCCGTAAAGTACCATGCATAATGTGAGGGTTTTCACTTAGAAACTCCATCGCAGTCATAATTTCAGCGATACCTGCTTTGTCATCAGCACCTAACAATGTTGTTCCATCAGTCGTTATTAACGTATGCCCCTTATAATTGGCTAGCTCAGGGAAGTCTTGCACGCTCATTAGCGTTTGTGCATTCAGCTGAATATCTTTTCCATCATAATCGTTAATGCGTTGCGGATTTACATTTTTACCTGTGAAATCCGTTGCAGTATCAACATGTGCCAAAAAGCCAACGACAGGAACCTCTTTGTCAGTCGTTGCTGGAAGTGTCGCGAACAGATAGCCATTGTCATCCAAAGTGATATCTTGTAGACCAATAGCGGCAAGTTCCTTTTGCAATTCGTACAATAAATCCCACTGTCCGACTGTAGAGGGTGTAGATTGGCTTGCAGCATCTGACTGTGTGTCTATTTTTGCGTAACGCAAAAGTCGTTCAATTAGTTTTTCTTTCATTGTGAATAGTCCCCCTAGTTTAAATTAATAATACGTTCATCTTATCAGATTACTCCGGGTTACGGAATACTTGACGACTCGGCTACCAATACTCGCTGCAATGAACAATTGAGCTGCATAGTAAGTAACCATGACAAACGCATCTCTATAAGGGATGGCAGTAACGAAACGATCAATTGCGAGAACTGAATCCGAAAACATAAACAACAACGCACCGACGATAGCGAGTACTAATCGAGAGCGAATCGCCATCCACCCCATCGCTAAAATAATTGCGATGTAAGCAATGATTGCGATGCCAAGAATGAAATCACCTTTCATAAGTTGCGGAGCAGCAATCCAAATTACCATTGCAATTCCGTACAGTAGAAGTGGAATTGCAATAAACACAGGAACCGACTTACGAGCAACGTGTTTGAATGCGTAAATATATAAAATATGACCAACAAAAAAAGTACCTAAACCAGCTAAAAACCAATAAATAACTCCATCTGCAATCATGCATACCGTTAATCCGATAATAATAATCTTTTTATATGTAGGTGAAGCAAGGGGCCTCGTCGATAAGGCGAATAAAATAATTAAAGCCATCGGTATCAATTTCATCATGATTTTGAAACTAACAGGTTCAGACGGAATGAAAAAAATATAAATAATGCCCATTATGATACTTACGGTAAACAACAATTTTCTAGTCATACAATTAACCCCTTTCTCTATCCTTCAATTCGAGAAAAGGATGGAATCCCCTTCTTTTTGAGTGATTTAGGTTGCTCATTCAGGGTGCAACAATTTCTATTTTTATTCTGTCTGGGTCCTCAAAATAAACTGCATAATGACTTTCACCCCCGGCGAACGGATGCTTATCCTCATAGAGAATCGTTAGTCCTTTATCCTTTACTCTTCTTGTTAATTCATCAACGTGTTGTCGAGAATTAGCATGAAACGCTAAATGATTAAGTCCGACTCGGCACCTATGGTAAGGAACGTCCAAGAAACTATCCTTAGTTTGTACAAAGACGATATAGGTATCTCCTAATTTAAAACTTTGTCCACCATCCCATTTTTGAAAAACATGATAACCAAGTTCATGAAGCAACCACCCCCAAAACTCACTTGTCCTTTTTAGATCGGATACATAAAGTTCAATATGATGTAGTAATCCCTTGCTCATAAAGTATTCCCCCTTATATGCTTCATATATTTCAAAACACTTCTTGTAAAACAGTATTGAAACAAAAAAACACCTTCAAAACCAAGCACTTGGTTTTGAAGGTGTAATGGAAAGTATTAAACGACAGAATAGTTTTTATGTGCAACAACAGTAAGATTAGATGCAGCTCCAATAAGCTCAGCATCCTTAGTAGAAATCTCAACAATAACAGAGTTCTCTAGTATTTTGAAAATCGTACCACTTACTTCATGATCATTGCGGACAAATGAAATTTGTTCATCAATATATCGTGCTGCAACAAAAGGCGACACGTCTTTATCTCGGCGCGGAAAAGCCATACGAATTCCCCCTATGTGCGTTCTCGTATCGATAACCAACTAGAATAGAAGGTATAATAGAATACGGAAACAACTAGTCCTAAAAGATGCATCAATAAGTTGTCTTCAAATAGTATACCATAATTTGACGAGATTTGCAGTAATGGCTTGTTTTTTGTAAATATGCAAGAGTACTTTTGAATTGACTTTATACCTCAGGGGGTATAAAGTAAGCGGTAGAACATAAGAGGAGTGATTCCCCATGAACTATGATGACAAAGTCAAGAATAGACTTAAGCGCATTGAAGGGCAAATTAAAGGCATTCTACGCATGATGGAAGAAGACAAAGAATGTAAAGATGTCATCACACAATTGTCTGCAACTAGAACTGCAATTGATCGTACGATTGGAGTAATTGTTAGCTCCAATCTAATCGAATGCATTCAGTACCCTGAAGAAGATGCAAATCGTACACAAGAAGAAATCGTAAAAGAAGCTGTAGAGTTATTAGTAAAGAGTCGTTAATGACTCTTTGCTTCACAATAATTACTATATTACGGAGGAGAGAATAAAATGAATCAAGTAACACCAATGGAAGTTGAAGAAATGTTGAAAAGTAATAAAGAAATATCAATAATTGACGTTCGAGAAGTGGACGAAGTTGCAGAAGGCAAGATCCCTGGAGCTATTAATATCCCTTTAGGTTTACTAGAATTCAGAATGCACGAATTAGACAAATCTAAAGCGTATACAATGGTTTGCTTATCAGGTGGCAGAAGTGGTCGTGCGACGCAATTATTAGAGAGTAATGGCTATAATGTTGTCAATATGTCTGGCGGTATGATGTCTTGGGACGGTCCAGTAGAATAATTTTTATTGTTTAATATACCCACACGGGTAATAAGTTGAAGTGTTTTTAACAAAAGGTCCTTGGAAAGTTACAATCTAACTTTTCGAGGACCTTTTTTGAGTGAAAGAACAAAGTAATTCCTCTTCAGTGTCTTTCTTTTGTTTCTTTAAATTAATGAAGGAACGTAATCAATCAAGTAGACATCATAGCTATCTTTAATTTCATGAAGTATGAAGTCGGCAAATTCATTTGATCTTAACATCACTTAAAATTCACCTTTTACTCTGCAAAAACTGGGCATATCTTCTAAAATATTAAAGTATTGATCAGCAATTGTATCTTTTAATACAGTTCTAATCGGTCAAACAGACGATATCAATTGCTAACTATTTTCGAATATCTCTCACTTGCTAACAGCGATTAGTGAAGACGTGTCTAACTCTTCACTTTCTATTACGATTGCTGTTAAGCCTTTATGTGTTTTGGTTTCGTGCCATTCATCTTTTTTCCAAAGTACTGCTTCTCCACTATGAACTTTCACTAATTCATTTCCTTCACCGCGAACAAAGCCTTCACCACTTACAATTAATAAAAGTTGAGATACAACTGCTTGGTGATAGCCGATTATTCCGCCCATTTCAAGGTACATACATGCGATATGAGCTGGATTCTGAGTTTGGGTAATATGGGACATAATAAAATTGGAATTATAATTTGTGATGTTATGCCCTACATCTTTTCTAAATTTGTAAATTTCCATTAGGTACCCCCTATTCATTTTTATATCAATTTCATATTGTCTCCAATCAAATAAGGACCCTTTACTGAAATGTATATTGTATTAATTGGTCCTCGATTCCTAAGTATTCTTCAGTACCAATTCTACTTATCTCTTTGAATCCGATACTTTCAAATAACTTTCTTGAGCGGACATTACCTTCGTGTATTTCAGCATCAAAAATAAAAATCCCTAATTTCTCGGAAGCATATTTCATCATGCACTGAATAGCACTAGTTCCAATTCCCTTTCCCCATAAGTTACTTTCGCCAATAGCAATTCCTAATTCAGCCCTACAATCTTTAATGAAAGCTAAGTCTACATAACCTACTAGTTTTCTCCCTACTAAAATTCCTTTTCGAACAAAATTATGATCCTCATTATTTGTACAATGTATCCACCATTTATATAATTCTTCTTCAGTTCTATTTCTAGGCCATCCATTAGCTGAACAAAAAACGTCGTCTTTACTCCATTTTAAAACAGTTTCATAGTCATCTATTTTTAAATCTCTAATTTTTATTGGCTTTATAATGTTTTTTTCGATACTCATTAAATCACATCCCTTTATAATGAAAAAATGTGTTATTAGACGAATCAGCTATTATCAGATCATCAATTGCAGTTCTCATTTATCTAGCTATTCTCACCAATCATACAACAACATCTAATTAATCACACAACTTAATTAATTTAAAAACTACTTAATATAACTTAAATGAAGAAGGATTATAGAATTGATTATCCAGCTCACCTCAATGTGTTGTAGTACTTGCGTTGATTGGAGTGGAAGAAAGCCGTATCCTTGTGGTTTAGCGTGCCATCTGGAATGGAAATCAACTATTTTAGATGCAAAGGTTGGTTACTCTTGTATGAAATTAATGCTAGTTCATCTAAAAATGTTTCCGCTCTCGTCACTTAACTTTTTTACCAAATACAGCTGAAATTTTTGTTTCGCTACCTTCTTTAATCTTACTAAAATTTTCGAGATGTTTGACGATACCAACTAAGAAAAGTGCAATAGCAATTGCAATGGCTAGCCAACTACCATACCAAATGGCGAGTGCTAGAAACGTAATGTACAACATGAAGACACCGAACACAATATAGTCCGTCGCAAGTGCAGCAATTACAAACAACCCAAATCCTATTAAGCCGAATCGCCAATCAATCGCAAATAAAGCACCAATTAGCGTAGCAGTCCCTTTTCCACCATTGAACCCCATATAGAAAGGATAATTATGACCAATAATTGTCGCAACACTTACTAAGAATAAAAGTGAAAGAGCTTGATCTTCAGATAGATTTAGTTGATGGCTTAATAGCCGAATAACGATGACGGAGAAGGCTCCTTTAGCGATATCAATGAACGCGACGAGTGCGCCAAATTTCTTTCCGAGTACAACTGTCGCATTTGAAGCACCTGCATTTTTTGATCCCGTCTGTTTTAAATTCACGCCGGCTATTTTCTGCACGATTGTGGAACCGTGTAGGCATCCAATGGCGTATCCGAAAATGATTATACGTACAATCCATGTGAGCATTTTTATTCCCCCGATATGTTTCTACAATCACTATATAAATTAACACAAAAATAATTTACAGATTATTTTAAATAATCTCTTGACTTTCTCTTCTCTATTATCCTATACTATTTCACAAGATGGAAAATTGAATCATTCATATACTCTTATCTAGAGCGGCGGAGGGACTAGGCCCTGCGATGCCCAGCAACCAACAAGTAACTTACTTGTAAAGGTGCTACTTCCTACAGATTCGTGCAAACGGTCTGAAAGATAAGGGGAGGAATAAGCGAAAGCATAACCCTCTTCTTAAGCGAAGGTGGTTATTTTTTATTCCTTTAACCCCATCGCCTCCGCAACTGTACATCCATCTAAAAAAAACTACTGGAGGTAATGACAATGACAAATCTTCAACCAGAAACAATACTTTTACACGGAGGTCAACAACCAGATCCAACGACAGGCTCTCGCGCTGTGCCTATCCATCGTACTACTTCCTTCGTATTCCGTGATACAGAACATGCACAAAATTTATTTGCTTTACAAGAAGTAGGAAATATTTATACGCGCATTACCAATCCGACTGTTTCAGTATTTGAGGAACGCATTGCGTTGCTTGAAGGTGGAACGGCTGCTGTTGCACTTTCGTCAGGCATGGCTGCAATTGCATTTTCAATTTTAAATATTGCTGGAGCGGGTGATGAAATCGTAGCGGCCAGTAATTTGTATGGCGGTACGTATAATCTATTCGCAGTATCACTACCACGCTATGGCATAACTGTAAAATTTGTCGATTCCACTGACCCAGAAAATTTCCGTGCAGCAATTAATGATAAAACAAAAGCAATCTTTGCAGAAACAATTGGTAACCCAAGTCTACACGTACTCGACATTGAAGCTGTTGCCAATGTTGCACATGACAATGAGATTCCATTGCTCATTGATAATACATTTGCTTCTCCATATGGGTCAAACCCTATCAAATTCGGAGCAGATGTCGTCATACATTCGGCGACGAAGTGGATTGGCGGTCATGGCACTACAATTGGAGGGGTTGCAGTCGATGCAGGTAAATTTGATTGGACGCGAGGCAAGTTTCCTGGATTTACTGAACCAGATACGACATACCACGGCTTACGCTATGGAGTGGATGCAGCAGGAGCGGCGTTCGCAACGAAACTGCGTGTACAGTTACTGCGTGATTTTGGCCCTTGCTTAGATCCAGATAGTGCATTTAACTTTTTACAAGGTTTAGAAACCCTCCATTTGCGAATCACAAAGCATAATGAAAATGCAGTTGAAGTAGCTGATTTTCTTGAGAAGCATCCAGCTGTAGAGTGGGTGACCTACACAGGGAATGTCAATCATCCCTCTCATGATCTTGCACGAAAATATTTGAAAAATGGATTCGGCTCAATCATCGTTTTTGGTATTAAAGGTGGAAGGGACGCTGGGCGTAAAGTAATTGATAATGTTGAGATATGGTCTCATGTTGCGAATGTTGGTGATGCGAAGTCTCTTATTATTCACCCAGCATCTACGACGCACCAACAGTTATCAGTGGAAGAATTGAAACAGGCGGGTGTGACAGAAGAATTGATTCGCCTATCGGTAGGACTAGAAGCTGTTGAAGATACAATTGCAGATTTAAAACAGGCGATTGAAAAAGCTGTGCCAGTTACAGTATGAATAGCTTGAAAACCGTTTGGAGGTGACTGTATGTCGAAACTTAGAGTGGCTATTCTCGGCTTCGGTACAGTGGGGCAAGGGGTTTATAGAATTTTAAATGAACGTCAACACGAGATCGAAGAAGCGACAGGCTATGTGGTCGAAGTTGTGAAGATTCTTGTGAAAGATCCAACGAAAAAAAGGCCTGCCACACGTGGAGTTGTGTTTATCGACACGATGGAAGCGATATGGTCAGATCCCAAAATTGATGTCATTTTTGAGGCGATTGTTGGTGAAGAACCTGCACGTAGCTACTTATCAAAAGCGATTAACAAGCGCATTCATGTGGTAACTGCAAATAAGGAAATGTTCGCTAAGCATGGAGAAGACTTGCTTCAACAGGCCCAACTTCACAATGTGCAAGTGGGCTATGAAGCGACGACAGCTGGTGGTGTTCCGATCATTCGTACAATTACAAACTTACAGCCAACGGACAGTATACGAAGCATTCGTGGCATTTTAAATGGTACGTCTAATTATATTTTGACCAAGATGCGTGAAGAAGGGGTTCCATTTAAGGCAGCCCTTCATGAAGCGCAAACGCTCGGTTATGCTGAAGCTGATCCAACCGATGATATAAGTGGGAGAGATGCATTTCGCAAATTGATGATTTTAAGTGCTCTCGCTTTTGGTGAGCAACCCAACTGGAGTGACGTGCCGGTTGCTGGGATTACAAATGTAATGACTGATGATGTAAATGCTGCTGCAAAAGCAAAGTTACGTTATCGACACATCGCAGAAATTATAAAAGATGAGAAAGGCCATATACAAGGCGTAGTTAAGCCGACTTTAATAGGGCCTGACCATCCATTGTATGCAGTAGATGGCGTTGAAAATGCGATAATTATCGATACGGTGCATTTAGGCTTGTTAACGCTTATTGGACCAGGAGCAGGGATGTATCCGACTGGCAGTGCGATGGTTGGCGACTTTTTACACATCATCGGAAAATCTTCTAAAGTTTTGGTCCGGCAATGACAGAAAACCCGTTACTACCAGAGTCAATCTGGTAGTAACGGGTTTTTAGTAATGCTTATTTGGATTTCAGTTGTTTTGTTTCCTCTTGTAGCGCTTTAAGGAGCGCTACGACCATCATTAACATAATGAAGGAGAATGGCAACGCTGCAATGATGATGGTGTTCTGCAATGCGGTTAAGCCGTTTACAGATAATAGAATTAATGCAATTGTCGATTGGATGACACCCCATATTAGCTTTACTGTGTTTGGTGGAGTGAGTGAACCGTTCGTTGACTGCATACCTAACACGAATGTAGCAGAATCTGCAGAAGTGATGAAGAAAGATGCAATTAGTAAAATCGCGAAAATAGAAAGGATCCATGACATCGGTAACGTATCGAACATTTGGAAGATTGTTAGTTCTAACGAAGAACTAGCAAGATCAACACCGCTTTTTTGGATATCGATAGCAGTTGCTCCAAATGCAGTAAACCAAAATGCACCCAGAACCGTTGGGGCAACAAGAACACCAATCATGAATTCGCGAATCGTTCTTCCTTTAGAAACCCGTGCGATGAACATACTGACGAATGGAGCCCAAGAAATCCACCATGCCCAATAGAAAATTGTCCAGCCGTCTAACCAAGCTCTATTTTCTGCATTCAGTGGCGCTGTACTGAAACTCATCTTGATGATATTTCCTATATAACCGCCGAATGAATCTGTAAACATATTGAAAATGAGAAGAGTCGGCCCGAGTATGACGATGAAGACTAGTAAAAGTAATGCAATCACGAGATTTGTATTCGATAGATACTTAATCCCTTTGCTTAGACCTGTCCAAGCAGATGCAACGAACAAAATCGTTACGACGCCAATGATGAAGAATTGCGATTTAGTACCAACAGAGAGCCCGAACAAATAATTGAGCCCTGCGTTAATTTGAACAGCGCCGAAGCCGAGTGTAGTAGCAACGCCAAATGCAGTTGCAAAGACAGCGAGTACATCTACTAAAACTCCCCATGGACCTTCCATCTTTTTACCGAATATCGGCTTCAATGTTGCTGAAATTAACCCTGGTTCACCTTTACGAAATTGGAAAAATGCTAAAGATAATGCGATCACACCATACATTGCCCAAACATGGAATCCCCAATGGAAAAATGATTGTCGCAAGGCCTCTTTAAAAGCCGCATCCGTATTTGGAGCTGCGGTAGCAGGACTCGTTGCGAAATGTGATAATGGTTCTGCTGCTCCATAAAAAACGAGACCAATTCCCATGCCGGCAGAAAACAACATTGCAATCCATGTAGGTGTTGAAAATTGGGGTCGATCTGTATCTTTTCCAAGTCGAATTTTGCCATATGGACTAATGATAAAAAATACACTCATTATAACCATAAATGACATTAGGACCATGTAATACCAGCCAAATGAAGATGCAACGAAGTTTTTAATATTCGTTGTAACAACCTCAAAACTTTCGTTCGCGATTGCACCGTACCCAACAACTAAAATAATTAGGCCGATTGTAATGTAAAACACATTTGAAATTTTTCTCATGCTTCCCCCTTAAGGACCTTTTGATTTATAGACAAACTAAGACTATACTATGTCAATTGTATGGAAGCAACCAATATACATTTACAACATTCCCTTTTTGAGATGTTTTCAATCCTTTTCACAAATTAATTTCTATCCATTAATCCTCGTCTTTTATATCTCGATCAGGTGGAATAGGTTCATTTCGCCATTCCTCAATTTGGTTCTTTAACACTTCTAATTGTTCAAAGTAAAGCCCGAATTGATCTTTGTTCACTAAAAACTGTTGTCCGTCATGTACCGCCCGTATTTTACCTTCCGTAACGTATTTCCAAACTTGGTTTGCAGGCATGCCGAGATGCACTGCAGTTTCTTGAATCGTAATATACATGGTGTCGTCAACTCCTTAAAAAATCCCCTACACTTCGTTTAAATGCAATGAAATGTAAGGGCATATTGTGTTAAATTAGTTTTTTAAAATGTAATTTTTTATTCAACGCAATCATCACTGGTATGCCAACAGCCATCACGACAAATTCGCCAATTGCAACGGTTAACCAGGTTAATAAAAAAGGGAACTTTAGTGCAAGATTCAATTCAAAAGCGATGATGAACATTGTAAATGTAAAGATCAGCGTATTGAAAATCATACGTTTTAGAAGACCCTTAATGAATTTTGCAGAAAGAATCGTAATGGAGAGTGCAAGAAGTGATTGTCCTACTCCGAAAAACAAATCGTACATACCAAGTGGAGAGAATAAATTTACTACAAAAACACCTAATACAATCCCGAATATAAACTTTTTGTTAAAGACGACGAGATGGTTGAACATCTCTGACACGCGGAATTGCACGTTTGTAAAACCAAACGGTAAAATAACAAGAGATACAGCGACATACAACGCAGCGATAATTCCGCTCGTTGCAATTGTTTTAAGCTTCATTATAATGTGCCTCCTAGTTTTTTAGCGTGGGATGGTTGATGAACCACGTCGGCAAAAGCCAAATAGTAGCATACCATAGGCAAATTCTTTTGTATATGGTATGACCGCGTGTTGTACGTACCTATTTAAAAAGCGGGGAAAAGCCTACATATTTATTAACTTAAGAAATTCTTCATAATTCCAATGGGTGAAAGTTAAGATTTACCGTTTACAATTGGTATCATAGAGTAAAGCGAGGTGCGGACGATGACTAAATTCACTGTATTGGTGGCAGATGACGACCAGGAAATCCGTGATGGGATTGAAATTTATTTGAAAAATGATGGTTATGACGTTTTGAAAGCGGCAGATGGTAAAGAAGCACTGGAATTGCTAGAGAAGAATACAATTCATCTTCTTATTTTGGATATAATGATGCCTACGATGGATGGAATAACGGCGACATTTAAAATTAGAGAGATGCGCAATATCCCTATTATTATGCTCAGTGCAAAAGCGGAGGATTCAGATAAAATTCACGGGCTCTCTGTCGGTGCAGATGATTATGTGACAAAACCGTTCCATCCGATGGAATTGATGGCGCGAGTGAAATCGCAGTTACGTCGTTATGTCCAATTTGGTACATTTGACGGTCAAACGAAAGTGGAGATTGATGGGCTTGTATTAAATGAAGAATCGAAAGAAGTAACGGTTGATGGGACAGCTGTGAGACTTACACCTATTGAGTATAAAATAACAGAATTACTAATGAAAAATGCAGGTCGGGTATTTTCGATTAATGAGATTTATGAACGTGTATGGCAGGAAGAAGCATACAATGCGGAAAATATTGTAGCTGTTCATATTCGAAAGATAAGAGAAAAACTTGAGGCGGATCCGAAAAATCCGCGGTATGTGAAGGTGGTGTGGGGCGTTGGCTACAAAATCGAAAAGTGACTACGCTTTGATGGGGTCAATTATCGCTATTGTTATTGCTATCTGCAGCCTGGTATATTGTGCACCACTTATTTTAGAAATGCTAGCTGATAGTTTGGAACGTTCGAACAGAGCTATAAGTTATTTTACAAGATTAGTTAGAGGGAGCGTGTGAAGATGAAAAATAACAATAGAAAATTGCTCCTTATATGGGTTTCCCTCGTTGCAATTGTGCTCATGGCTTTCCTATCGTTTGCGAAGAACGGTACTCAGTATATTGGCAAAAGCTATCAGGATGGAGACTATTTTCAAAATCAACTATCGATGTTTATTGAGAACTTGAGCCGTTCAACACTGAATCCGTTAGATATTCAAGAAGAAATGAAGAAAATTGTAGTGACCCAAGAAGAAATTGAACAGCATCGCACCGAGTATGGGTCACTCGCGAATCAAATTGAGAATATTGAAGAACAGTATAGAAATCGAATTGAAGAAGCGAAAGCAAATAATAGTGAAAAAGTAGAAAATGCATTAATAAGTGAACGCGATGCAAAGATTGAAGACATTAGTCAAAACTTCAAAGATGACGAACATGTAAAGAAAAAAATTCGTGCAGAAAAAGAAAGAGTGTTATTGGAATATGTAAGGACGAATTCAAATGGCTATAACGAAGAAGTGAGTTTAGAGTTTGCATATAAGTTGAAAAATATTGAGTCGGGCGAAGTTTTTACTGCGGGTGATATGACTGCACCATTTGTATTTAGCACAAAGTATAACGCAGATAATGGTTATTTGAATGCGCATCAAAGCGATTATATTGACGAAGGAGCTACAAATATATCGGCATTTATACAGTCGCAAAACGATGGTGCTGTTGAACCTTTAAATACTACAAAAACAACTCAAAAAGTACGACAGTTTGCAGGTGAAATACGATTACCGCGGTTAGCACTAAATGATGTAAGTCTCAAATACGAGATGGAAACATTCGAACAAGGTAAATATACACATTATATTTTATGGATAGCTGGTATTGTTGCGTTAATTGCTTTATTCACAGTCATCCGTTTTCAAAAGAAATGGATACTTACAGATCACTTATCAATAAAATACAATTGGTTGAAACTTGAGATCAGATTAGCACTCCTATTCCTAGCGGGTTTAATGACGTACTTTTTAGTAGATGCGTTACCTTACGAACTCTCTTCTCTTATATACAATACGAATTTCGAGAATTGGCTCGATGGGTTAATTTTAATTGGCTTTTTGTTTTTCTTCTTATGGGCAACTGTATTTCAACTCGTACTATTAGTAGATCGATTGAAAACAGAGGGCGCTATAGAACAAGAAATCAGAGATAGTTTTAGTTTAAAACTAGTTCTAGCATTTCGTGATATGTTTTTGAATCGCTCGATTGGGTTACAAATGTTTATCCTTATGATTGGCTTCTTCTTAGCAGGCATTGGAATCGTCATTGTCGGTTGGCAGCCCTTCTTATTAATCATTTATATGCCACTAGCATTATTCATCGGATTGCCGATGGTATACATCTATGTAAAAAGAGTTGCTTATTTGAACAGAATTATGAAAGCAACGGAGGAAATGGCGAATGGTCGGTTGAATCGCGATATTAGCGTTCAAGGAAAATCACCCTTAACGAAACATGCTGTGAATCTCAATAATTTACGTGAAGGTGTCCGTAGTTCCATGACGGAGCAAGCGAAGAGTGAACGACTAAAAACTGAATTGATTACAAACGTTAGTCATGATCTTCGAACACCGTTGACTTCTATCATAACGTATACTGATTTATTGAAAAATCCTGAACTTCCAATTCAGGATAGGGAAAAGTATGTAGACATCATCGATAGGAAATCACAGCGATTAAAAACGTTAATAGAAGATTTATTTGAAGTTTCCAAAATGGCAAGTGGGAATCTAGAATTAACAAGGAAGAATGTGGATTTGACGCAATTGTTACAGCAGGCACTCGCTGAACACGCTGAACAAATTGCTCAATCGGATTTAGATTTCAGAACGACATTACCTGAAACAGCATTAATCGCATTTGTAGATGGTCAAAAATGGTGGCGAGTATTGGATAACTTAATTATGAATGCCATCAAATATACATTGCCGGGAACGCGAGTATATACGACGCTTCGCAAAGTCGACAATCATGCAGAATTTGTAGTGAAGAATGTCACGAAGTATGAAATTAGTGAGAATGTAGATGAATTATTTGAGCGATTTAAACGGGCGGATGCTTCACGTCATACGGAAGGTTCTGGATTAGGGCTTGCCATCGCACAATCAATTGTCGATTTACACAATGGAGAAATGAAAATAGAAGTCGATGGAGATTTGTTTAAAGTAACAGTCAAAGTTCCACTCGTTTAACAAAATAAAACGGCTAGACACTGATCAGTGTCTAGCCGTTTTACTGTTTTCCATACAATTCAATACGATTATTATAGGAGACAACGTCCACAGTTAAATTGCCTTTTTTATACGTCGTCAAGGCACCCATCCGATCAATCTCTTTCCACCCACTTAACCGTATCATTAATTTGTAGCGAAGAGGCAAGCCGTTTTCTTCAGAAGCCGGTTCCCATTGATACGTCTCTAATAATTTTAAACTAGAAATCTTACTGATTTTTGCAGTTGGTGGTATTGGGAACCTCTCTGTATAAATAGCTTCTTCAAACGATTGTCCATAATAGAAGGTCAATACAATGAATAGGGCTACTAACGCCAACAATATGTAGCGTAATTTTATCGATTGTTTGCCTTTCAAGCGAATTACCCCCTAGAACAAATGAGATGACAGTAAGTTACAAGTTGCAAATGGGACGCCTAAAGCTGTAAATGGTTGCAACTACTAGTGCAAGTAAATCATATAAAAACCGACTAGTAACACACCGATATCCGCAGACATATGGATTATCCAAGAAGATAGTATTGTTCCGCTACGCTCGTTTGCCAATTGAAAAATGATTCCGCCAATCCATAAACCAATGATCGCGATTAGTAAAAGTGGAATGCTGAACCAAGATAGAAAAATGGCAATATGATAAATAGCAAAAAAGAATGAAGGCAGAATGAGTCTAAGTTTTGAATTTCTTAAGGAAACCGCCAATATTCCTCTAAAGAAGAACTCCTCAATAAATGAATTGCCAAAAAGTATATACAGTGCAATGAACGGGAAAACTTCTGGCGTTACGCCTTTAGAAGCTAAGTCAGCAACTAACGCATCGATATCAATTGAAGGGGCTAGCACTATAAATACACCAAGCATCGACAAAATACAAAACAAACCAGCAGCGAGACCTACGAGGATACTTTTTCGATCTGTCTTTTTAAAATGTAAAAAGTGTAACTGCCGATAGCGGAAAAAAATAAGCGGTACAAATAGCAATAGAACAATCTTTGCAATTGTTTTCCAAACATAAGGAAAGCCTAATCCTTGCTCAATCCAAATGAGTAAAAGGATACTGCTGAGTGAAAATAAAACAGCAAATATAGTACGCAAAAAAATCCTCCTCTATAACTAAAGGAACGCATTTTTTTGAAAAAAGTTTCTTTTTTGAAAATTTAGGTTTAATATTGTATAAAGAGGGAATATAGTAAGGTATTAAGAAAAGGAGAGGGTGTTTGCGAATGACAATCAATAATGGAAAGTATCCTAACAAAAAAGACTTAGAACCAAAGGTTACATTACATGATGGACGGAAGGGACCTTCTGATGAATTGCCATTAGCTGATCCATCGGACTCTAATTCAATCGAGACATTCAGAAAGAATGCTGATGAAAAAACAACTGAACATAAGCCATCTGCCTATAGTGAAAATAAAAAAGAACAAACACCGAGTTATAATAACCCAACCCTTGGAGAACGATTCCCTTACGGCGATAGAGAAAAGTACAATCGTGAATTTAATCAGCAAGCTCATACCGTGTGGAATAAGCACAAAACAAAAACAGCTGCAGCGAGTGAAGATGCATAAGCGACTAACCTAATTTGGTTGGTCGTTTTTTTATTTGTCTAAAAAAGGTTTAGTGTAATACGAATATAGGAATAGACCTAATAGATTCGAATTTGAATGGAGGATGTTAAATGTTCAGAGATCCATATTATGATAATCTGTTTAGTTGGTTACCGGATTTATTATTAGGTCTGCTCGTATTACTTGTTGGCTTTTTCGTTGCGAAAATGGCGGAAAGTGCAGTTTATAAGTTGTTACGAAAAAATCGTGTAAATGAAAGACTAAATGTGAAAAGAGGCAAATGGGGAGCAGAGAAAATCATTAGTAAAGTTGTATTCTTTGCAATTCTAATATTAGCATTCATCTTGTTCTTTAATATGATGAACATGAATATGATGGCGACGCCTTTTGTTTCGATGTATTCAGGTATTGGTTCGGCGGTATTAGGCATTTTAAAAGCCGCGCTTATTTTACTGCTAGCGTGGGTACTTGCATTAGTCGTTAAAAAGCTCATTTTAGTAGCAGGCACAAAACTTAATCTCAATAAATACGTTATGAAAACAGGTATGGAAGCTGAAGAAATTAATAAAGTGAAATTGGTAGAAACAGTTGCAAATATTGCTTTCTATATCATTTTGCTGATGTTTGTTCCAGCAGTTTTACATGCGTTAGGACTTAGCGGTATAAGTGGTCCGTTAGAAGGTATGTTGACGAGCTTTATGAAATTCATCCCAAAACTTATTGGGGCGGTTCTTATTTTCTTTGTGGGTTATCTAGTTGCGAAGATTGTTCGTAGTCTCTTAACGAACTTACTTGCTTCAGTAGGAACAGATCGTTTTGCAGATAAGTTGAAACTCTCTTCATTTGTAAAGGGAACGAGTATCTCACGCCTTATTGGAACTGTCGTTTTTGTATTAATTATGATTCCAGTGACAATTTCAGCTTTGGAAATTCTTGATTTAGAAGGTATTTCACAACCGGCAATTGCGATGTTGAACGATATTATGACGATGCTTCCGAAAATTGCGGTAGCGATTGTTTTAGTCCTTGTTGGAGTCGTTTTAGCACGTTGGATGAAAGATGTTGTTGTGATGCTTCTTAACAGTATTGGTATTAATTCGCTATTTGGAAAAATGGGAGTTCGTGCAGCGACAACATCAGTACCATCATTTGCAGAAATCATTGGTACAATCGTTCAAGTTATCGTCATTTTATTGTTTACTGTGGAAGCATTACAGATTCTAAACTTGCACTTTATGGTGACATTAGCAACAGGTATATTTGCTTATTTACCAATGGTTGTTGCAGCAATCGTTATTCTTGCTGTCGGTTTTTGGCTTGCAAACCTTGCGGAACGTTTTGTAGGTAGCGTCATGACGACTAAGTCAGGTGCTCCACATATGCTTCGCTATGTAGCTAAATATGCAATTCTTGCATTTGCGTTATTTATGGCACTGAGTCAGCTAGGAATTGCACCAGCGATTATCAATGCAGCATTCATCTTAACACTAGGCGGTGTAGCGCTAGCATTTGGTCTCGCGTTTGGATTAGGTGGACGTGAACACGCATCACGTTATTTATCTAAGATGGAATCGAGCCTACAGAGTGCAGATGTTTCTAAAGAAAAATGGGAACAAGAAAAAGCAACTATGAAACAACAAGCACGCGCTGCGAAAGAACAGATGAAAGACGGAGTGGATGATATACCGCTAGAAGATAATGTTGAAGCAGGGGATTGGAAGTTTCCAATGAACCAGCCAACAGAATCATTTGTAGATCCAGGCATGACGGGTCCAGCGTACACGGATGAAATACCACCATCTGAGGAAGGGAATTTTAATCAAGATATTCACGATAAGTGGAATGACCAGAAACCAGATGATCCACTTAACCCGTAATAATGAAAAGACCTCACTTTTTAAAAAGTGAGGTCTTTTTTATGGAATTTTATAGGTAGAAAGACGTGAAACGCCGATAAGTGTGCAAAAAACGCCGATATCCGCCTAGGAAACGCCGATAAAACCAATAAAAACGCTGATATCCTCCCAAAAAACGCTGATATCCTCCCCCAACACAACCGTCGATGAATTTATTTCACCAATCGATTATGGAACGCGTATATGACAGCTTGTGTACGATCTTGAACGTCGAGTTTTGCCAATAGATTACTGACATGTGTCTTCACAGTCTTTATCGCGATGAAAAGGTCGTTAGCAATGTCTTGATTGGTCTTGCCTTGTGCCATCAATAAGAGCACTTCCAGCTCGCGTTCCGTTAAATCATCATGGAGTGGTTTTTCGTTTCCTGCACGCATTTTTTGCATCATCTTTGTGGTGACTTCTGGTTCTAATACAGTTTGCCCGTTGTATGTTTCTCGGATAGCGTCTACAATTCTTTTTGCATTTGACGTTTTTAGAATGTAACTGACGGCTCCTGCCTCTAGCGCTGGATATACTTTATCGTCATCCAAGAAGCTTGTCACGATGATGATTTTTGCTGCTGGCCATTGTTTAATGATTGCTGCACTTGCTTCTGCTCCATTCATTTCAGGCATCACCATATCCATCAATATAATGTCAGGCCTTAGTGATAGCGCTTTTTCAACTGCTTCACGTCCATTCACTGCTTCACCGACAACTTCTATATCAGATTGGATTTGTAAATAAGCTGACACGCCAATACGTACCATTTCATGGTCGTCAACTAACAAAACCCTAATCAATTGAATCTCCTTCTTTCCAGATAGGCAGTTTTACTTCTACAATTGTTCCTTGAGAGGGAACAGATACAATCTTGCAACTACCGCCAATTTCAATTGCTCGTTCTTTCACATTTTGTAAGCCATATGACCCACCTTTGCCGTCGCTGTCCTTAAAACCGATTCCGTTGTCTTGCACTCGGAAAATGGCTAGGCTATCACGTTCGATGAACAATACATCCACTTCTGTCGCTTGTGCATGGCGTAATGTATTCGACAATGTTTCTTGCGCAATGCGGAATAAATGATCTTCTGCCCCTTTGGATAAAGTAACTTCTTCCAGTCTGAAACGAATGTCGAAAGTAACTTTTTCTTTTAGTTCCTCTAACAACTCTTCTAACCCTTCGGCTAACGATTTATTGGCCAGTGCGGCAGGTCGTAAATGTAGCAGTAATGCACGCATTTCAAGTTGTGCTTGTTGTACCATACGCTCAACTTGTTTAAGTGGTTTTTGTTCAGCGAGTTTGTCGTTTTGTTCAGTGATTGAGGACAGCAACATGGAAGCCGCAAATAGTTGCTGTGACACTGAGTCATGCAATTCACGTGCAAGTCGTTGTCTTTCTTGTACAATGCGTTCTTGTATGATTCTGTCTTGTGCTTCAGATCTTTCGTCAGTAATTCGTTGAAGACTTTTTCGTTGTGAGTGGATCACGTCCGAAACGTTTTTAATTGCAAAATTGACACGTCGAGGAAGTCTACCATTTGTTTGTGTAGCATCCTCGTTGTCAATCAATCCTGCAATCACTTTTACAAGTGCTCTATCCCTTGCGTTTGCAATAGCAACAGTCCAACCAGCAATCCCGAAACCAAGCAATAAGGTAGTATTAAGAATCCACCAACCAAGTGGGACTTCGGCGAATTTCATGTCATAGAACGCAATCCAAACGTGTTGTAAAGATAATTCATATAGAAAGTAGAGATATACAATTGTAACAGTCGTAAAAAGGAGTGTTAGAAAAAATCCACGTCCAATAAGTGCCTTCATTTACGTATCACCTCGATATCTCCAAAGAGAGTTGATAGGGAAATGATGAGTTCTGTTTGTTTCTGCTCAATATCGTCATAGCTATCTTTCATATGAAGCGTTTCATTGACGAGTCGTTTTCGATTATTATTAAAAATACATGCATCGCCGAGTAGTGATGCGTAATGAACACGAACAGGTATATCATAGGGTAAAACAATTTTTATTTTCCCGATACCTTGTCGGATAGAAATCAATGAAGTCCCTTTTGGTAGAACAGTATTCGTTACGTCCACATGAATATCACCGAAAGCCCCTTGTATATGAACATCTTCCCATTCGTATGATGAAAAAGGAGATGCTTGAATCGAAAATAGTTTGTTCTTCCATATGCCGTTAGGGCTTTCTATTTGAAATTCCTTTAAAGGACGCATGATTGCTTCAGAAGGCACACCTTTCCATAACTTTACTAGAAGAAATAGCAAGGATGCGAATATGAGGAGTCTTAAACTCCACAATGTTAGGAGAGCCACAACAATGAAAAATAAACCTGCAACGAATAACCACTTCGTACGTTTTCGTGTGGCGTAATAGAGAAGTCCGGTTCCAAGAAAGAGGAATATGATATTTCCATTATGAAAGATTGTTGCTTCAGCAAATATGAGAAGCAGAAATGCAAATGCCCAAAATGTAATACTACTCGTATCAATGCGTTTCAACGGCGTATTCCCCTTTCTTGAGGACGGAGTTATCTAGCGTGTACAGATAAATAGAAGGATTGCATATGGCGAATGCTCTCCTCCTACAACTAGTTTACACAAGTTCTGTTTCTTTTGTCGTATTTATTTCGTTGTCAGTTTCTGCTGTTTTTATAAGACTTTCAAGTCTACGTTCCATTGAAGTGTTTTCATACTCACGGTCAATCTGTTTTCCAAGGCTATCGATATACTTTTTAAGTTCCGAAACAGATGCGACTTTGCCGTCATCATTTTCTGGAGATATGATTTGATCCATTCGACGGTGTGCACGCGTTACATTTTCTTTGCCCATCAGCTGTAATTGTCGAACTTTCATATCCTTTACCTTGTGCTTCATCTCTTCAAATTTTCGTTCTAACGAGATCAGTTCATTTGCTGTTTCTGAAATACAAGTCGTCAGAGTTTCGGTACGCGTAGCATAAGCGAGGATTTCTTCTTCTGCAAATGCGATTAAGTCTTTTTCGCCAGCAACTTGTGCCAGTTCCAACTGCACTCTACGTTTAATTGCCATTGTTGAAGCTTGTGTTAATTCTTTTTCTAATTCATTTTTCAATGTCCCTTGACGGTCAATTAGTTTACCAATCGATTCCGTTTGCTTTTCTGCTGCGCGAATGTATTGGTTAAGCATGGCGATTGGATTTTTGTCTTCCTTTTTGTCGAGTATAGTGTGCAAATCAGCCTGCACAGAATACTTAAATCGGTTCCAAATTGAGTTCATGTCAACATCCTCCTTGTTATTTTGTGATTTCATCCCATTGACGTTCGAAGTTATCAAAGGGGTCATCCGTTTGTGTGAGAAGTATATCTCTTTTTTCGTTATCCCATTTCCGCCAAACGTAAATCAAGCTAACGATGGCGATAATACCGAAAAATGCTGGTACATTTGAAATTCCAGTTACAAGTCCAATAAGTAGTACTGCTGCCCAGAGTATTTTGGATAGTGCGGAAGTGCTCTTTTGGAAGTAGTGAAACCCTGCGTATGCAATCAATGCTGAAAGAACAAGCGCTAGAAGTGAACCTAGATTTACTAACGCGACGATTCCGGCTACGATTGCAAATAGAGCAAGACTAAACTTTTTCATGTGATGTGCCTCCTTTCGTTTGTATATTAATCATAAGCGAATATACGGCTCGTCCAAACGGTCGTAGTGCGGAAATTCATCTAGGTCCTGAGGCTGAATTAGTTTTGAATATAAATGGAAAATGATAACGCTTTCATGTAAACTATAAATAGATTAAAAACTGTTTATTCAGTGAATGGGGTGTTGGGATGAGAGAAGTGGTCATCGTCGCAGGCGTTAGAACCGCGGTAACAAGACGAAAGGGAAGTTTTTCATCTTATAGACCTGATGAACTTGCTGCGATTGTTTTAGAGGAAGTAGTCAATAGAGCTAAAATTCCTAAAGGGGAAGTTGAAGATGTTATTTTAGGATGTGTTACACAAGTCGGAGAACAAGGCGGTAATATCGCAAGATCTGCAGCGTTAATCGCCGATTTTCCTGTCCATGTGCCAGGTGTAACAATTGATCGACAATGTGGTTCTAGTCAGCAAGCAGTCCATTTTGCTGCACAAGCCATTGCAGCTGGCGATATGGAAATCGTGATTGCGGGTGGTGTAGAAAGTATGACGCGCATACCGATGATGTCAAATGTTGCTGGAGTGAAACCTAGTGTAAAGTTAACACAAAAATATGAAATTATTAATCAAGGATTATCAGCAGAACGAATTGCCGATAAGTGGGGGTTAACGCGCACAGAACTAGATACATTTTCATTTGAAAGTCATCAAAAGGCCCTACGTGCAATTAGGGAAGGTAGATTTAATAAGGAAATTGTACCCGTAAAAGTAGTAACGGAAGATGGACGAAGTAAATGGATTGGTGAAGATGAAGGACCCCGCCCAGAAACGACAGTAGAAATATTAGGTGGATTACGAACCGTGTTTGATGAGGCGGGTGTGATTACTGCTGGCAATTCAAGTCAGATGAGTGATGGTGCATCAGCAGTTTTACTTATGTCACGCCAAAAAGCTGATGAACTAGGTTGTACGCCACTTGCTCGAATTGTTGCTTGTTCGGTTACTGGATCTGATCCGACGCTAATGTTAACCGGGCCGATTGAAGCGACGCGAAAGGTTTTGCAAAAAGCAGGAAAAACAATTAGCGAGATGGATGTATATGAAGTGAACGAGGCATTCGCTCCGGTTCCATTAGCGTGGTTAAGAGAGACGGGTGCAGACATGGACAAGCTGAATCCAAATGGCGGAGCGATCGCCCTTGGTCATCCATTAGGAGCAACAGGAACTAAACTATTCGTATCACTCATTCATGAATTACAACATACAGGCAAGCGATTTGGACTCCTTGCAATCTGTGAAGGAATGGGAATGGCGAATGCCACGATTATAGAACGTCTATGACATTTCAATGAAAAAACGTCAACAGTGTACAACATGATTCTCCAATAGATACGTAGTTTTGTTAGTAGTGATTTGGATGGGGGCGATGGATTTAAATCTTCTTATAGATTAGGAATGAGTAGCTAGGAATAAACGAAATCAAGAATGCATACTATCTTCATGGACCTTCTAAAAAATAGTTCACAAGAAAAGGGAGCGATTCTATTGATGCAAACACCGTTAATTCTATCGTCATTCGTAAAAAGGGCAGAGCAATTTTTTCCGAACAAACTCATTATTTCTCGGACAGCGGAGGATACAATTCATCGCATTCCCTACCGTGAATTTGCGAAACGAACACGCAAATTAGCAGATGCGCTTACAAAGCTAGGTATGAAACATGGGACGAAGGTTGGTTCTTTTGGGTGGAATCATCACCGTCATCTAGAAGCATATTTTGGGGTGCCGTGCACAGGAGCAATCCTTCACATGATTAATATTCGTTTATCACCCGAACATATCGCGTATGTGATCAACCATGCGGAAGATGAAATTCTTCTCGTAGACGATAATTTGTTCCCTCATCTTCAGCAACTGGCACCAATGCTTAAGACAGTAAAACATTATGTCATTATGGGGGATAGTAAAGAAATTCCACCAACGAATTTAGAAAATGTACATGCGTACGAGGCGTTGTTAGAAGAGGCCTCCGATGCATTTGAATTCCCAGAGGATTTGGATGAAAACACGCCTGCTGGTATGTGCTACACGTCTGCCACGACAGGAAATCCAAAAGGTGTCGTCTATACACATCGTGGACTTGTATTACACAGTTATGCACTTGGTTTATCAGATGCGATGGGTCTTCGTGAAAGTGATATTGCAATGCCGGTTGTACCGATGTTCCATGTAAATGCATGGGGAATTCCGTTTGCTTCTGTATTTTTTGGGACTACCCAAGTGTTACCAGGACCGGGTTTGAACCCTCAAATCCTTCTCGATTTGATTGAGCAGGAAAAAGTTACAGTGTCAGCAGGTGTGCCAACGATATGGCTAGCAGTATTGCGTGAACAAGAACAAAATCCGAGAGATTTGTCTTCCGTTCGCGGCATCATTTGTGGTGGTTCTGCATCTCCTAAAGGGTTAATTCGTGCATTTGAGGAGAAGCTTGGCATACCATTCATCGTCGGATATGGTATGACAGAAACGTCTCCACTTGTCAGTTTATCGGTCTTAACGGCAGATATGGAAGATTTATCGATGGATGAAAAAATCGACATTCGTGCACTACAAGGACTTGTTATGCCAGGCTTAGAAATACGGGTAGTGAATGAAAATGGTGAAGTGCCTTGGGATGGCAAGACGATGGGGGAATTAACCGTTCGAGGACCTTGGATTGCGAGTGAGTATTATAAAGACGAGCGAACAGCGGAAGCATTTAAAGATGGCTGGCTGTATACAGGTGATATTGCTGTTATGACTGACTTCGGTTATTTGAAATTGATGGATCGTACAAAAGATTTGATCAAAAGTGGCGGTGAATGGATTTCTTCAGTTGATCTCGAAAATGCTTTGATGACACATGAAGCTGTTTTTGAAGCAGCTGTAATTGCAATCCCGCATGAGCAGTGGCAGGAGAGACCGCTTGCGTGTGTTGTATTAAAAGAAGGACAAATTGGAAATGACGAAACGAAACAAGCGTTATTATCCTATATGGAAGGGCAATTTGCGAAGTGGTGGGTTCCAGATGATATTGTGTTTTTAGATGAAATTCCGAAGACATCAGTCGGAAAATTCCTTAAAGCCGCATTGCGGAATCAAATGGATGCTTATTATCAACGAGTTTAACTAAAATTGTAAGCGTGAACTCGTGACGAAAAACAAAGATTAGGTTTCTTTTTACGATTTTTATAAAAGAAATATTGAGAAATCGTCAAAATGGCTTTCCCCTCTTCGGGTAGTGCCTTTTGGCGATTTTCTCACGATTATGAAGAGTAGAGTTGTGGATATCTTTTATTAAAAAAGTATGTTTTTAACGTTAAAAACACAAATTTATAGTGAAAAGTCTGAAATTATCAACAACTCTATAGTGTTATACACCGATTGCTGTGAATAACATTGTATAAAGGGATATTGTCCACAGGTAGAAGAAACCTCTTTTTTTTAAATCCGTCCTATGTCGAGGACCTGTTTAGGAGGCATGAATTCATCTAACGTGAGAATTCTATTTGCACTTGGTATGTTCATTTAGTAAAGTTAGAAAGTCGAGGGTGTAACGTGGAAAATTGGATTACTTCATTTATGAGTGAATTTGGCTATTTTGGTGTTTTTCTATTAATCATGATTGAGAATCTATTTCCGCCGATTCCTTCTGAACTTATTTTAACTTTTGGTGGTTTCATGACTACCTATTCAGATATGACGCGTGTTGGTGTCATCACAGCTGCAACAACAGGATCAGTAATAGGTGCGATGTTATTATATTGCATCGGAATGTTAGTGGATGTCGCGCGACTAGAGAAAATCGTCGCCCGTTGGGGGAAAATACTTCGTCTTACACGTAAAGATGTTCATCGGGCGGATGCATGGTTTGATAGATATGGTCCATGGACAGTATTACTTTGTCGATTAGTTCCGCTCATCCGAAGTTTGATTTCCATACCTGCAGGGATGTCTAACATGAATTTTGTACTGTTTGTGTTGTTAACGGCAATAGGAAGTTTAATTTGGAATACAATTCTTGTTGTTCTTGGTGCAGCTGTTGGTGATAGTTGGAAATCCATTATTTCGTATATGGATGTCTATTCAACGGTTACGTATATCTTACTAGTACTAGGCGGAATTGCGGTGTACATTTGGTATAGCCGTTTTCGCAGAAAGAGAGTGTAAAACCTTATGGAATTATTTGATTTACTGAAAGCGCTAATTTTAGGATTTGTTGAAGGAATGACGGAGTTTGCACCTGTATCGTCTACAGGTCACTTAATAATCGTGGATGATATGTGGTTAAAGATAACGAACTTTCTAGGAGACCGATCTGCATTTACGTTTAAAATCGTCATTCAACTAGGCTCGATATTAGCTGTTATCGTTGTGTTTTGGAAACGATTATTTAGTTTAGTCGGACTTTATAAAATTGAAGGACAAAAAATGAATTCAAGTTTTAATCTATTACATGTCATTATCGGGATGTTGCCAGCTGTTATTGTTGGCTTTGTGCTGAAAGACTTTATTGACTTAGAGTTATCTGGTGTGAAAACGGTACTCGTCGCACTCGTTGCAGGCTCCATTCTAATGATAGCTGCTGACAAGTTCGGTCCCAAAAAACCGAGAGTCGTATCGCTGGATCAGATTACTTATAAACAAGCATTTACTGTCGGTTTAGTTCAATGTTTGTCTTTATGGCCAGGCTTTTCACGGTCAGGTGCAACAATTTCGGGCGGTGTTCTATTTGGCATGAATCATAAAACAGCAGCGGATTTCACATTTATTATGGCAGTACCTATTATGATGGGTGCAAGTCTTGTGTCCGTTATGAAGAATTGGGAAGATCTGTCCATGGATGATCTATCATTCTACATTGTTGGTTTTATTAGTGCATTTGTTTTTGCGCTCATCTCCATTCGTTTCTTCTTGAAGCTAATTTCACGTGTGAAATTAGTGCCGTTTGCGATATACAGACTTGTGTTAGCAGCAATTTTAGCGATAATTATATTCCTTTAAACAATAGAAGCGGCTCTATCACTACTTGTGATAGAGTCGTTTTTTGATGTGCATTTGCAATATACATACTATAAGTTCATGACAGTTCTAATGGCTTTGACATACACTTAACACTGATGCGCTGGTGTTATATTTCGAATACTTTGACATAGGTAGTTTTAGAGAATATATTACATATAAACCGGCAGACTGAAACGTGATTTACTTATGATTCGATGGGTGACGATGGATTACAAGTTATTCCCTGTAGCCAGCCTGTATTTAAGAGGCTGATTAGTAGATTGGAGGCATCATCATGACTCAATATCAATGGAATTCACCATCTGCATTGCGATCGTTGCTTTGTGAACTAGTTAGTTGGGATAGCCGTACTTTGACACAAGGGGAACGCGAATTTGCCTCGAGAGTGTTGAATAAACTAATGTCACTCAACTATTTTAAAAACAATCCAGAGCATCTTGAACTTCATGATGCAGGTCTTGGTAGAGATACGGTGACTGCTCTATATAAACATCCAGAAGCAACGGATACAATTGTGCTGATTAGCCATTTTGATACAGTTTGGACAGAAGAGTACGGCATTTTGGAACCGCTAGCTTATCATCCGGAAGAATTAACGAAAAAACTACTTGCTTACCGTGAAGAGTTATACGAAGATGCTCGCGTTGATTTGGAATCTGGGGATTACTTATTTGGTCGTGGAACGATGGATATGAAAATGGGGTTAGCACTTCATATGGCATTAATTGAAAAAGCAAGCATTCAACAATGGCCTATCAATTTACTGCTAGTAACTGTTCCAGACGAAGAAGTGAATTCCGCTGGAATGCGAAGAGCAGTTCTTGAACTCGTACGTCTTCGTAATGAACATCACCTTTCATACAAGTTATTCTTAAACAGTGAGCCAACTTTTTCGCAAGAACCGGGTGACCCGAAAGAATATGTGTATTCCGGGACGATAGGTAAAATTATGCCGGCTGCCTTGTTCTATGGGAAAGAAACACATGTTGGTGAACCAATGAAAGGAATTACTGCAAATTATATAGCATCTTTCATGACGCAACAGATGGAATGGAACAATTTGTTTGAAGATATGGATTACGGAGAAACGACGCCACTGCCTGTGACATTACATCAGAAAGATTTGAAGGGGCAGTATTCAACCCAAACACCGTATCGTGCGGTTGCGCTATACAATGTGTTTTTAATGAAACGTTCGGCTGCAGAAGTGATGGACTTGTTTAAATTGTCGGCATTGCAAGCTGCTACTGCTTGTAATACGGCCTATAGACAAATCTGTGAACGTGAAAACGTCGATGTTGTTGGAGATATACGTGTTCTTCGCTACGATCAATTGCTCGAATATGCACAAGAAAAAATTGGTGCGATTGAAGTAGAACGAATAAAGGAAGCTATACTGAGAGATAGCGAGTTAGATGATCGTGATAAATCATTTAAGATTGTCGATGCGTTATTAATTGAGTGCCAGGAACTAGCGCCAGCCATGATCTTACTCTTTGCACCTCCCTATTATCCAGCGGTGAATACTTCGGATGATCCGCTAGTTGTAAAATCGATTGAATTAATGAAAAAGACAGCGAGCTCACTTGGTACAGTAGTGGAGCAAATTCATTATTTTAATGGCATTAGTGATTTAAGTTATGTTCATTATAAAGATGAATCCTATGGTTGGACTTCTTTTGAGCGCAACACACCCGTATGGGGACAAACATATAGTATTCCTTTTGCTGAAATGGCAAAGCTAAATGCACCAGTTTTAAATGTAGGTCCATTCGGTAAAGACGCACATCAACGAACAGAGAGACTGCATATTGATAGCGCCTTTATAAGACTGCCGATTATGTTGGAAACACTCGTGAAAAGTTTGTACACATGAACACGAAAAAACGAAGGGACGGTGGGCATTCCCTTCGTTTTTTTATGTTCAGTTATTATGAATAATAGTTTACTTCACATATTGAAAAAATATTGTTAAATAAACCCTAAAAGTGGATTTCTGATAGAATAAAGAAAAAGCAGTGGGTGAATACGATGGCAGAAAAGATATTAATTATAGAAGATGAAGAAAAGATTGCCCGAGTACTTCAACTCGAGCTTGAATTCGAAGGTTACGACACGGGGGTTGCCCATTCTGGAACTGATGGTTTAATCAAATATCGTGAGCAAGAGTGGGATTTGATATTGTTGGATTTAATGCTACCTGGCATTAACGGTCTCGATGTTCTTCGAAGAATTCGTGCAACTGAGTCCTCTACTCCAGTCATCTTGTTGACAGCCAAAAGTGATGTGGAGGATAAAGTGAGGGGTCTCGATTTAGGCGCCAATGATTATGTAACAAAACCGTTTGAAATTGGAGAGTTATTAGCGAGGATTCGTTCTTCATTGCGTTTTTCGGTAGGAGCTGTGTCAGCTGAAGAGGTGCATGAACATCTATACTCGTTTGCGGGTTTATCAATTAATATTCAAACGCGCGATGTAATCAGAGATGGTCATTCGATTGATTTGACACCACGAGAATATGATTTGCTAATACACTTATTAAAACATCCCAATCAGGTTTTGACGCGTGAACAGTTGTTAGACGAGGTATGGGGCTTTGAATACTACGGAGATACAAATGTTGTAGATGTATACATTCGGTATGTTCGAAAGAAAATCGATAATGGTGAACAGTCTTTGATTCATACAGTTCGAGGTGTGGGGTATGTCCTTAAGGAGGACGTCCATGAAGCTTAAGACGAAAATCCATTTATTTTCTTCGATATTAATGCTTGTGATATTAGTGTTAACAAACATTGGGATATATTTTGTGTTCGAAAAAATCACACACTCCACAGAGTATAGTCAATTGCTTGGACGTGCAAAAGAGATGACTGTTGCGATTAGTGAAGCTACTACTGAAGCTGATGCTAAGCTTATTCTACGTGCGAATGTTCCTCCGAATGGGGCAATTCGAGTAGTTGGAGAAGGCGAAAAGTTTGTTGTCTCTGTTGTCTCAATGGAGGGGAGTGGTCGGGTAAATGTAGTACCTCGGCCAAATGAACCTTATACGATTGAAATGCATGATGGGATAGAGGCTTTGTCACTTGGAGTACCTGCAATTTGGCCAACGGGGGATGTTGTAGAGTTAGAGTTAACACAGTGGTTAACGGATATTAAAGCAAATTTAAATATACTTAAAGTAGTAATGATCATTGTCACAATTGTTGCTGCAGTTCTAATTATCTTATCAAGTGTATCACTTAGTCGGATTGTAACACAGCCGATTGAGAAGCTGATTGTTGCGATGTCGACGAGTCGAAAAGGGGGCACCTATGAAAAAATTAAAGTGCCCGAAAATGGTAAAGATGAGTTGGCGAAAATGGGGCAGACATTTAACGACATGATGGAACAATTAGAGCAAAACTATCAGAAACAAGAAAAGTTCGTCTCTAATGCCTCTCATGAGTTGAAAACACCTTTAACGGTTATTGAAAGCTATTCGAATTTATTAGCACGTAGAGGAATGACCAATCCAACAGTAGCGCAAGAGGCACTTGAGGCTATTCAAAGTGAAACGAAGCGTATGAAAGAAATGATTGAGCAAATGCTTGAACTTGCGAAAAACAATGAATTTCATGCTTATCAGTTTAAACAAGTTGATGCTTTTGAATTACTTAAGGAAACAGTGCAACCAATCCGACAAGCCTATAATCGGAAAATCCTGCATTTGGGCAGGGGTCCAGTGATGCTGATGACAGATCCGAGTCGGTTGAAACAATTGCTGTTCATTTTACTGGATAATGCGAGAAAATACAGTGAACAAGAAATTGAAACTTCGGTTTGGGAGAAGGAAGCTTATATAGAGATTACAGTGCGGGATTATGGAAAAGGAATCCCTAAAGAACAGCTGCCATTTGTATTTGACCGTTTTTATCGTGTAGATGAAGATCGAAATCGAAAAACAGGCGGAACTGGACTTGGCTTATCCATTGCAAAAGAGATTGCGGTAGGACTGGGTGCTGAATTGAAAGTAGAGAGTGTTTTAAATAAAGGGACAACGATTCGCATTTTATTGCCGATAAATAATGAGTGACTGACTTGATTGAAAGAGAGGAGTTGTGCGCACATGAAGCTAGCAGGAAAATCATGGACGATACCAGCCGCAGTCTTTATTATCGTGGTAATTGCTAGTCAATTTCACTCTTTTCAACTAATTTCTAAAGCTAAAACATTGTCAAAAAATGAAGTTCGTAGTCAACTCGAAACGATGTATGCGGGCGGTAAGGTTGACTCTATTAAGTTAAATGATGAAGTGTATGTAGCGGGTATTTCTCGCAAAGGTTCCCAGTACAAAGCTGAAATTGACAAGGAGTCGGGGGAGGTTTTAACACTTATTCAAACGAAAAAATCCCCAATCGCTTCGGCTGTGGAAGATAGTCAACAAGAAGTAGAAAATGACCTAACAGGAAAGCCAATAAAGGGAGTAACGCCGCCTTCAGTTAGTGACAAAACTAGAGCTGATAGCTCTTCGACTACAGTGCCGGAAGAGAAAAAAACCGTTCGTATTTCTGAAAAACAAGTGGTGGAAATTGCGTTGGCGCAATTAAGTGGAGAGGTCAAAGACGTTGAATTCTACGATAAGACAGATGGAGGATATTATATGGTGGAAATTGAGGCGGATGTTAGTGATGGGCCGGATGAAGCTACTTATCAAATTCATGCAGTTTCAGGTAAAGTCATGACGGTTACTTGGGATGATTAATATTACAAGTAAGTAGAGAAACAAAAAAGTTGCTTATTATACCTGGAGGGGTATAATAAGGGTTATAAATGTTAACAGAGGAGGAAATGTATATGAATGCAACAGCAACTGTATACACAACAAATACTTGTCCGTATTGCTCGATGATGACGAATTATTTGAAAGAGAACAATATTACTTTCAGAGAAGTCAATGTACAAACGGATCGCGCGGCAGGACAAAAGCTTGTTGAAACAACTGGACAGATGGGCGTTCCGCAAACAGAAATCAACGGCAAGTGGATTCTTGGATTCGATCCCGAAGGTGTGCAACAGGCACTTAAGGGATGAAGGTAAAGAATATATTTTTTTGTAATACGTGTAGCACTCAGAGCCCTGAAAAGTTCGAAGAAGAAATGAATCGAAAAATTTTCCCGCGCTTTTGTATCGGTCATGTAGCTCTTTTTGTGACGGGCGTTATACTCATTATTATGGAATATGCACTTTAAAAAAGCTCCATTCACCTTGGATAAAGGTCGAATGGAGCTTTTTTACTTTGTGTACCGGATTTACTGTGCCTCAATCAAGCCTGCCTCTATAAGAAAGTCATGTGCAACTTGTTTAACCATTTTGCCAACATTATCGACTTTACCATTCATCCTTGCATGGCTTTTCTGCGATCATGCCTTCGAGTAACACTAAAATATCTTCGATTTCAGAATATTGTACAAGTGATTCTTTACGAACAAGTGGCAACGAATGGTATGGAGGAAAGTAAGATTTATCATCTTCTAACACTTGTAAATCGTATTGCTGTAGTTGGCCATCTGTCGTATAGGAATTAATAACTCCAACTTCCTTAGCGTTAAATGACGAGAAATTGCAATTTGTTGAATGATATAGCGGATATTTCGGCGCAAATCAGAGGGGGGTATAAGAAAGATCATCTTTGTTGTTAATTGTGATTGTTCCGCTAGTATGTCGTTCCATACGATTAATCATTTTTGTTGTAGTGGATTTACCAGAACCACTTGGTACGAATAAAACTAAAAATTCAACTTTCTGAACTTCGAAACTGACAGAGTCTACAGCCTTAAATTCATCGTTAAATACTTTACTTACGTTTTCAAATTTTAACATGTGTCCTTCTGTATTTTTGTGTAAAGAGTTTAAACGAAAATAGTTTATGAAAAAGTTACTTGAAGGGAATAAAAAAAGACATATGCACAATTCTCGGAGGAGGAAGCGTTGTCTATAATTTAAATCTATCATAGTTGGGTGCTGTTTCCAGTTTAATTAGACAAATGATTTAGTTGAGTTTTCAGTAGGTGGGAAATACCGTTAGAATTATGCTAGTAATTGATTCTCGTCTGACGAATGCATCTTTGCACTTTAATTAGCGATAGTGGAGCCAATCTTTATAATGCCACCTATTAATTGTAAAAGAGTATCATGTCATTTGAGGACATGGGCACTTCAACTTGGCGTTTAAAGAAACTGTGCAGCATGTTTTTCATCTTACGGCTAACCCAAAACGCGTTCACAGCAATGAAAACGGATACATGAAAAAAATTAATTTTTCTAACAAAAAAGAATAGGGTAGATTTTTATCGCTTTCAGGTAGACAATGTATTGTAGTTTTAAATTAGAGAGGTGTAACAATTATGATAGAGAATGCATTGAATTGGCTCGTTGGCCCAGCAAATAATTTTATATGGACGTATATATTAATTGGATTATTACTATTAATAGGTATTTGGTTTACGTTTAAAACAAAGTTTGTACAAATACGACTATTTAAAGAGATGTTTCGACTAATCTTTGAGAAAAAGGATAGCAATGACGGTGTTTCTCCATTCCAAGCATTCACTATAAGCGCTGCTTCCCGTGTTGGAACAGGGAATGTCGCAGGTGTTGCATTGGCAATTGGTATTGGAGGACCCGGTGCTGTATTTTGGATGTGGATTATCGCATTGATTGGTATGGCGACAGCGTTTGTGGAAAGTACACTTGCTCAAGTGTATAAAGTAAAAGACGGCAATACGTTTCGTGGTGGCCCTGCATACTATATGCAGAAAGCGCTTGGTTTTCGGAAGTTAGGCATTGCTTTTGCAATTTTATTAACACTCTGTTTTGGATTTATTTTTAATGCTGTTCAATCAAATACGATTAGTCAATCATTTATGAATGTTTTTGGAATTCCTGATTGGACGATTGGATTGGTGTTAGTTCTATTGACAGCTATTATTATTTTTGGTGGTGTACAGCGAATTGTGAAAGTGACACAATTCATTGTTCCGATTATGGCGACATTCTATCTTTTAATTGCGTTATTTATTGTTGTGATGAATATTTCAGAAGTACCGGCAATGTTTAAACTGATTTTTGAACATGCATTCGGTATTAAAGAAATGGTTGGTGGCGGTATTGGAGCAGCTATGATGCAAGGTGTACGTCGTGGTTTGTTTTCCAATGAGGCAGGTATGGGTAGTGTTCCGAATGCGGCCGCAACTGCGAATGTGTCACATCCTGCAAAACAAGGACTTGTACAAAGTTTAGGTGTATTCTTTGATACCATCATGATTTGTTCAGCGACTGCATTTATAATTTTGTTAGCAGGCTTATATGATAAAGGTGGACAAGACGGAATTCTACTGACGCAAGCATCTATGGAAGTACATGTTGGTGCCTGGGCACCGTATTTCATAGCGATTGCAATTATGTTCTTTGCGTTCAGTTCAATCATTGGTAATTACTATTATGGAGAAACAAATATAGAATTCATCAATGCTCATAAAAGTTGGATGATTATTTACCGTGTCGCTGTTTTGGCAATGGTGATGTTCGGTGCAATGGCTAAAGTGGCTCTAATATGGGATATGGCTGATTTGTTTATGGGACTGATGGCAGTCATCAACCTTGTCGTCATCTTATTGCTTGGCAATGTCGCTTTCAAAGTATTAGAAGACTTCAGGATGCAACGTAGAGCAGGGTTAAACCCTGTATTTAAGGCAGAATCGATACCTGGCCTTAAAGGCGCAGAATGTTGGGAAGATCAAAAAAAGTAAAATAAAAAAAATACTAAATCTAGTGTTCTACATGCATCGACAAAAAGCTGCATGTAGAACACTAGGTTTTTTTATATTTTGTCGAATCTGTTCATAACCTGTGAAGTGTTTTGGTAAATGTTGATAAAACCAATACATTGAACGACCATAAAAAAAGTGTGGATATGTGGATAACTAGACGAATTTAGTAGTTCTTCTGAATTTGTCACTTTACTCTTGGAACACAACATGTTAGGGTATACATAATGAATTGAACACTATATATAGTGTTATTGATAAAAAATACATTTCTACCACTTGACAAATTAGCAGTGCTTTGCAACTGGTGGAAATACAAAGACGGTAAGTAAGATTGACTTAGCATGTACTAATTCAATGATGGAGCTACGACGGAAATGTCGTTTTTTAGTAGAAATGAATCATTCAAGTGAAGGAGAAGATATTAATGACGATGAAAGCTGCGATAACAAGCACGGATGTCCTTATAGAAAAACTACAACAAGAATTTGGTGTAGAGAAAATCCAACCACTAGTAATTTCTAGTGAAAGATGGCAGGAACGTCATCCCGGAGCGCCAACATCTGAATGGTCAAAAGCGATGATTCTTGAAGTGCTTAGTAATATCGATGAGTCTGCAACTTATTGGACGTTTGTTGCTGCGCGTATTTATCTTCAAGAAGTTTATGAAATACAAGAAGAAAAGCGTGGAATCGGCGCGTATAAAGATTTCGCTGGTCATGTTCAACAGCTTGTTAAACAAGGGTTATACACACCTGTATTGACAGAAAAATATTCACAAGCTGATCTTGAAGTTCTTGGTAATCTTATTGATCCTGAAAGAGATAATCTTTTTACATACATTGGTTTGAAATCATTAATGGACCGCTATGCCGCTGTGGATTTTAATAAAAAACCTGTTGAACTGCCACAAGAGCGTTGGCTCGTTATCGCAATGACGCTTATGCAAAACGAAACAGAAAAACGTCTCGAAAAAGTGGCTGAGGCCTATTGGGCGATGAGTAACTTGTATATGACGGTTGCGACTCCAACACTATCAAATGCCGGCAAACCACATGGTCAGTTATCGAGCTGTTTTATCGATACAGTAGATGATTCGTTGCAAGGTATTTACGATAGCAACACAGATATTGCAAACTTGTCGAAATATGGCGGCGGTATCGGTGTTTATATGGGGAAAGTTCGCTCCCGTGGTTCTTCAATTCGTGGCTTTAAAGGCGCATCTAGCGGTGTTTTACCATGGATTAAACAGCTGAATAATACAGCTGTAAGTGTTGATCAGCTAGGTCAACGTCAAGGTGCAATTGCGGTATACTTAGACGTTTGGCATAAAGATATTTTTACGTTCATGGACCTTAAGTTAAATAACGGTGATGATCGCTTACGTGCACATGACATTTTTACGGGTATTTGTTTACCAGATTTATTTATGGAGCAAGTCGAGGCTCGTGGAGAATGGCATTTATTTGACCCGCATGAAGTTCGTGCAACTATGGGCTATTCTTTAGAGGACTTTTATGATGAAAAACGTGGCAATGGTACTTTCCGTGAGAAATACCAAGAGTGTGTGAATCATCCTGAACTTACAAGAGAAACTGTACAAGCGATTGATATTATGAAGCGTATTATGCGTAGTCAGCTTGAGACGGGAGTACCATTCATGTTCTACCGCGATGAAGTGAACCGTGCAAACCCGAATAAGCATGAGGGAATGATTTACTCATCGAATCTTTGTACTGAAATTATGCAAAATATGAGTCCAACACAATTCGAATCTGTGAAATTGGAAGATGATATTGTTGTGACTCGTTCTAAGCCAGGAGATTTCGTTGTTTGTAACCTTTCTTCGATCAATCTAGGACGAGCAGTTCCAGCAGATGTGCTAGAACGCCTAATTACGGTTCAAGTCCGTATGCTAGACAATGTTATCGATTTAAACAAAATACCAGTTGTGCAAGCACAGCGAACGAATGCACGATACCGTGGAATTGGTCTAGGGACCTTTGGATGGCATCATCTTCTAGCGCTGAAGAATATTCAGTGGGAATCAGAAGAAGCTGTAGATTATGCAGATACACTTTACGAAAAGGTGGCATTCCTTACGATTACTGCTTCAATGAAACTTGCAGAAGAAAAAGGTGCATATCCTTTATTTGAAGGATCTGAATGGCATACAGGTAACTATTTTGAAAGCCGTGGTTATGAGACAGATGCATGGCATGACCTTCGCGCGCAAGTAGCTAAAAATGGCGTTCGTAATGGCTATTTGATGGCTGTTGCACCAAATAGTTCAACATCCGTCATTGCCGGTTCAACTGCATCAATTGACCCGATATTCAAACCGTTTTACCATGAAGAGAAAAAAGATTATAAGCTACCGGTTATCGCTCCAGATCTAGACCATAATACGTATGATGTATACCGTCGTTCCGCATATATTGTTGACCAACGTTGGTCTGTTAAACAAAATGCCGCGAGACAACGCCATATTGACCAAGCCATTTCATTCAATCTATATGTGCCAAATACGATTCGTGCTTCCGTGCTTTTGGATCTCCACGTTCAAGCTTGGAAGTCAGGAATGAAAACAACGTATTACACTAGATCGACTGCAACAGAAGTTGAGGAGTGCGAATGGTGTCATTCCTAATTGCTTATGCATCGTGGAGTGGTAATACACAAGAGGTAGCGTCATTAGTTGAGCAAACCTTATCTGAAAAGAATGTCGAAACAGTCGTTTATCGAATCGGTGGCGGTCCAATCCCGGACCCCCGCCGTTTTGATGCGATGATTATTGGGACATTTACGTGGGATAAAGGTGCTACGCCCGACGAAGTGAAGGATTTCGTAGCAGATGTGGGCTATAAGCCTGAAAATGTCTACGTGTTTGGAACAGGAGATACGCAATTTGGTGGAGATACATTATTTTGTCAAGCTGCATCAAAACTAGCGAAATTTTATAACTCTACTTTTGAACCGCTTAAAATTGAACAAAGTCCAAGAGGGACACAGCAACAAAGTGTGATTGATTGGACGAAAGGGGTATTAAATCATTGGAAACACTTACTCGTGTAAAGGTACTTGAACCTGCACATCCAAATAAATCAACAGCAATATTCGGTGGGAAAGCTAGTGGGATCCTTAATTGGAACGACCTAGCACATCCGCATTTTTATACTTTACGTCAACGAATTCGCGCGTTATTTTGGACCGCTAACGAAGTCGATATGACACAAGATGTTAAACAATTTTCTTCTTTATCGAAAGTAGAACAAGATGCATTTTTGAAGATCATTGGCTTGCTAGCAACGCTAGATGGTCCACAGACAACAATTGCACTAAAACTTGCGGACTATACAACGGATCCGTCAGTCAAATCCATTATGGCGACAATTGCTGATCAAGAAAGTGAGCATAATCATAGTTACGCGTATGTACTTTCTTCCGTCACCAACTTAGATAAGCAAATGGCTTCATTTGAAATGGGGCGTACTGATGAAGTATTGTTGCGTCGTAATAGTCGAATCGTTGAAGTGTATAATGACTTCGCACAAAACCCAACGATTGAATCTGCGTTAAAAGCAATGGTTTATACGACATTATTAGAAGGATTATTCTTCTATAGTGGATTCGCATTCTTTTACAATTTAGCACGCAATCAAAAAATGGTCGGAACGTCGACAATGATTTCATATATTAATCGTGATGAACTTCAGCACGGAAAAGCAATAAGTGATATCTTTAGAGCGGCTCTTTCCGAAAACCCTGAACACAATACAGACGAATTTACTGAGTGGATCTATGACCAGTTTAAACATTCTGTTGAGCAAGAAATTATATGGAGCCGTTACGTACTTGCCGATATCGAAGGAATCGAATTAGATGAAATGGCTGGCTACGTAAAATACCGAGCAAATAAAATGCTGCGTATGTTAGGGTTAAGTGAAATATATCCTGAATTTACCGATAACCCAATGAAATGGATACGCGCTTATGTCGATAACTTCGACGATACGAAAACGGATTTCTTCGAACAAACATCTAGACAATATGTGAAGACAAGTGAATTAAACGGATTTGACGATCTATAAAACTAAATTCTAAAAAGGACAGCCTTTTGAGTTGCATTGTCAACTCAGGAACTGTCTTTTTTAGTTGTCATACAAATATTTGATGTAGTATGAATAGACTTGCCTCAATATCGTTTGTAGAAAGTACTCAAAATGATTATTTGTCAACATTATTCATGTATGTAGTCTTAATAATTGAATGATTCTATGAACAGTATTCATGAATTCTATAAAAATGCTAAACCTGCTGATACAATTGAAGTACTCTGAACAAACTGTGGCTTAAAGTGATAGGATGAAATAGAAAACAACTTTGTAAGATCCAGCAATGTATTCATTCAGGTAAGGAGCTAGCATTTATGGATGGACATGGAGATTTTGATTTTCAATCTGAAATCGAACAAGTGAGAGGTCTTTTCCAGTTTGACTTTGTTGGATTAGCTCTTGTTCAATTGACTGAAAGACATGTTGAAACAAAATGGGCATATGTGTCAGGTAATTATAGTCAACGTTATGAACGAATTGTACTCCAAGCGGGTAAGGGGATAGCAGGAACCATTTTGAAAACCGGAAAGTCATTGCACATTGAAGATGTAGAAAAAGAAATCTGCAAAGACGAACTATATAAGTATCCAATCCTTCTATCTGAAGAATTGAAAAGTTTTGTAGCGATACCGCTTTTTAAATACCATCGTGTGCAAGGGGTCCTTCTTGGTGCATACAGAGATGACAGAAAATTGACTTCAGAGTGTGTTGTTCAATTTAGGGAAGCGATAGGGGCTACATTTGGTCCATTCTATCTTGAGGAGATGTTCAAACCGTGATGCTTAATAATGAAGTGCCTATAAACAATCTACTAATGAGTATGTTTAATAATTCATCAGAAGCGATTTTCTTTTTTGATGCTTCAGGAAAAGTGATATCTATGAACAATTCTGCTGAATTGATTCTGGACTCGGAAGTATTGAAACAAATGGCTGTTGGTGATCCAAAAGCAATATGTGGGACGTGTAAAGGGTATACGAGTGAATTTGAAACGCAGACTTGTCAATCTTGTTACCTCTCAAATTCAGCTGAAGACTTCACATCTTTCCAAATACACCTTGATACGAAAGACGTGGGCGTTATTCCATATGCAGCAAGTTTTCAGGTCGTTGATGCTATCAACAAGATTCGTGTCTTAATGTTGAGAAATTTAACAAAACAATATCAAACGCAAGAAACCCTTAACCAACGAATTATGGTGAAAAGTATTATAAAAGCTCAAGAGGATGAGCGGAAACGTATTTCTAGGCAGCTACATGATAGTGTAGCGCAGGAAATGATTAGTTCTCTTGTGGATTTACGCGTGCTAAAGTATATGAATATTGAAAATGATGTTTTGAAAAAAGTTCAACAAGCGGAGAGTTCAATGATGCTTCTTTTGGATGACATTCGTCATTTGTCTGTTGAATTAAGACCGGCTGTTTTAGACGATTTAGGACTAAATGCGGCACTCCGTACACATTTTAAATGGATTGAAAGAAATTATGGCTTAATCGTAAATTTTAGTACTGAAATTGAATCGAAACGTTATGAAGAAGAAGTTGAAACGGTTGTCTATCGTATCTGTCAGGAAGCGGTTTTTAATGCACTCAAATATGCCAGCGTTGATGAAGTGTTTGTTCAACTTAACGACATAGAGAACAACTTAGAATTACAAGTAGTCGATCACGGAGTTGGTTTTGATAAAAATAGCAACACGCACTCTGGTACAGGTTTAGGGCTATACGGAATGTATGAGCGGGCAGAGTTAGTTAAAGGTCAATTAGAAGTTCGATCAATGCTTAACAAAGGAAGTAGCGTCCGTTTAGCGATTCCGTTAGTAGCCAAACTTAGAGGGGGCGGTGTTAATCGTGAAAATTATAATCGCTGATGATCACGCTGTTGTTAGAAGCGGTTTCATGCATATTTTGAACTATCAACATGACATGGAAGTAGTAGCTACAGCGGGAGATGGATTGGAAGCTTATGAATTAGTCGCGAAACATCGTCCCGATGTATTACTCATGGATCTAAGTATGCCGCCAGGTGAAAGTGGTTTAATTGCAACTGGTAAAATTAAAGAAGACTTTCCCAATACCCAAATAGTGATTTTAAGTATGTATGATGATGAAGAATATTTATTTCACGTATTAAAAAATGGTGCATCCGGATACGTCTTGAAAAACTTACCTGATGAAGAACTACTGTTGGCAATACGTACTGCTTTTAACGGCGAGATATACATACATCCCACGATGGCAACATCCCTCGTTAAGGATTTTGTCAATAAGGATTCTAACGTAGTAGAGACAGATCCCTATAAAATCTTATCAAAACGTGAAATTGAAGTACTCCCGCTCGTAGCGAAGGGGTATGGAAATAAAGAGATAGCAGAAAAGTTATTCATATCAGTTAAAACGGTTGAAGCACATAAATCTAAAATTATGGAAAAACTTCAACTGAAAGGGAGACCAGAACTTGTGGAATATGCTCTTAAAAAGAAGTTTTTAAACTTCTAGCATTAAGAAACCTAACACTTTAGAGACATGATAGGTTTTGTGAAAAATGATTTTAGTAAGTTAATAAGTACTTATCGTGACTATTCACTACAAACTATTCGTTACATGTATTTCCTCAATTAAAAGAACCGTGAAAGCCCCTATATTGATGGGGTTTCACGGTTCTTTTAATTAACTCTCATCTTCAATAACGACGGACTTTCCTTTCATTTTCAGCAATAGTGGAATTAACAACCATGCTGCTGCAATAATAATGAATAGCAGAGATAGAGGTTTCGTAAAGAAGATACTAAATTCACCGTTCGAAATCGTCAATGCCCGTCGCATATTGTTCTCAATCATAGGACCAAGAACAAGTGCTAATACGAGTGGTGCCACTGGAAAATCATTTTTGGACAATAAATAACCGAGCACACCGCAACCAAGTAGTAAATATAAATCGAACGTTGTGTATTGCACAGCATATACGCCGAAAAAAGAAATAGCGATAATGATTGGTAATAAGTACTTTTTAGGCGTTTGAATCACTTTCGCAAACACTCTGACAAGGGGCATGTTTAATACTAACAGCATTAAGTTGCCAATGAACATACTCGCAATCAGCCCCCATGCAATATCGGGGTGTTCATCGAACAAAAGAGGGCCAGGTTGGATGTTATACATAATTAAAGCACCCATTAAAATAGCCGTCGTACCCGAGCCCGGGATACCTAATGTTAGTAGAGGAATCATTGCACCACCAGAAGCGGCGTTATTGGCAGATTCAGGTCCTGCAACGCCCGCAATATTCCCTTTACCAAAGCTGTCCGGATTCTTACTGAACTTTTTCTCTGTCATATAGGAGAAAAAGGATGCCAAAGTTGCTCCTGCACCAGGTAAAACACCAATGAAAAAGCCTAGTAACGAGCCGCGTACAATAGGTACAGTGCTATCTTTCATATCTTGTTTCGTAGGTAAGATACGATTGATTTTTGCAATCGTGCCATCTTCATGATCCCGTTCTAGCACTGTTTTAAATACTTCTCCTAAAGCGAATAAGCCAACCGCAATTGTTAAAAATTCTAAACCGGAAAATAAAACGGGTTGATTGTACGTGAATCGAGCAATGCCAGAAACAGCGTCAATACCTATGGTTCCAAGCATTAAGCCGAGTGTCGTCATGAGCAACGCCTTCGTCATAGACTTTCCAGCAAGTCCACTAACTGCAGCTAACCCTAAGAGCATCAGAGAAAAGTATTCTGCGGGTCCAAATTTAATAGCGATATTGGACAGTGGTTCAGCCAACAACACTAACCCGATCAACGATATAATCCCAGCTACAAAAGAACCGATAGCAGCGATTGCTAAAGCAGCACCGGCACGTCCTTGTTTGGCCATTTGATAGCCGTCAAGTGTCGTAACGACAGAAGCTGATTCTCCAGGGGTATTGAGTAGAATGGATGTCGTTGACCCACCATACATGGCGCCATAATAGACTCCAGCTAATAAGATAATCGAACTTGCAGCGGCTGCATCGGTAGGCATCCCAGAAGTAATCGTAGCAGTTACTGGAATTAGTAACGCAACGCCACTCATTGGACCAATCCCAGGCAATACACCAACCGCTGTTCCGATAATAACGCCAACGAGTGCGAAAAGTATATTTTGCCATTGAAATGCAATGCTAAAGCCATCAGCTAAAAATTGTAACGTATTCATAGTGCGACTCCTTTCAACTTAAAATATAGGGAATCCAGGTAACGAACCACCGAGGACTTTTGCAAATAAATAATAGATTCCAAACGAAAAAGATATTGAAATAATAAGAGAAGGGACGAGACGTCCGCGCTCCATTGTTTGAAATGCGATTAGTAAAAAAAGAAATGTAGAAAGAACATATCCGATTTTTTCTAATAAAAAGGCATATAAAATTGCGCAAATGAAAATGACGGCAAATTTTTTATAGTTGAAAGATTGGACATCAGTGACATCGCTTTTATAGGTAAACGTTTCATAGAGCAAACGCAAGCTTAATAGGATGAAAATGATGCCAAGCCAGAGTGGAAAAGTTTTAGGTCCGACAGCGGAGCCGTATGCGCTATCAGGAATCCTTTGACTTTCAATAACAACTAAAAGACCAATCAGTAAAAAGAGGATACTCGCGTATCGATCGAACGTTTTACTCATCTTCCGTCACACCTCCTGAAAATGAAAAGGCGGCAAAATGTGCCGCCTTAAGTGATTACTTTTGCATTCCTAAAGCAGTTAATAATTCTACGATAACTTTGTCTTGCTCCTCTAAGTACGTTGTAAAGTCTTTGGAGTTTCGGTATTCACTTTCCCAACCGTTTTTAGTTAACTCAGCTTTCCATTCATCTGTCTCAACCATTTTCTTGAGTTTTTCATTCCAATAGTTAAATGCACTATCGGACATATCTTTTGGTCCGAACAGTCCGCGCCATATTGTAAACTCCGCGTCAATTCCTTCTTCTTTAAAAGTAGGGACTTCTGTTAATTCGCCACCTAACCGTTCAGAAGAACTCACTGCTAAGACACGTACATCTCCAGATTTCATATAGGAACCAATTGCAGAGGCATCTGTTGCAATAACATCTGCATTACCTCCAAGTAGCGCAGCAATTGCCTCACCACCACCATCATAGGAAACATATTTAACTGTTTTTGGATCAATGCCGTATTTGTGTGCTGGCAAAACACCAATTAAATGATCCATTGAGCCTGGCGCAGATCCACCGGCTAGTGTAACTGCTTTCGGATCAGCTTTGATTGCTTCTAGTACATCTTTTAACGTTTTAAATTTGGAATCAGCTTTTACAACAATCGCACCGTAATCACGAGTTAATTGGGCAAGGGGCTTTGTATCCTTATATCCATAGGGGCTATTTCCCTCTGCTTTATTGTGATTGATTAAAATAGGGGGAGATTTTACGAGCAAAGCGTAATCGTTTTTCACTTCTTTCGTTGCAAAGTCGGCCATGTATACTGCACCGCCACCACCAGGTTTGTTTTCGACAGTAATTGACTTATCGATGAGTTTTGTTTCGCTCATCGTTTTAGAGATTGCACGTGCAGTTAAATCCCAACCGCCCCCGGCACCAGAAGGAGCTACAATGGTAATATTCTTTTCTGGATAAGTAGATGAAGTCTTCTTTGGGGTGTCATTCTGTGAAGAGCAAGCAACTAGACTAAGTGTTAACAAACTTGTTGCAGCGACAGTCGTAACTTTTTTCCACATATCAATCAATTCCTCCTCAAAATAAAAAAATGTTAGCGTTTACATTCGCTAACATTAATTTAACAGAGTATTTACTGTACTCGATGTTTCTATTAATAAGTTCTACTAAAAGGTTGTTAACTTCATATTGTTCATATTGTTCACGTTGTTTTTATAAAATATCTTCTTTCTGGTCTTCCAACAGAACCGTAAATTAATTCGGTGAATGCTTGGTTTTCAGAAACGAGATATTCTAAATAACGTCTGGCAGTAGAACGACTTACGCCTATATCCAACCCTAACATTTCTGCTGTAATTCCTAATTCCGAAGATTTAAGATGTTTTACGATTTTGTCCCTTGTGATAGCATCGATACCTTTTGGTGTGAATTGCTGTGCTGTTACAGCAGGCGTTTGAGGAACATTCCATAGAAATCGAATCGTATCTTCGTGCATAGTCCCTTCTGAAGCGAACGAATTCCTTTTTTCCTTATAGGATTGAAGACTATCCTTAAAACGTTCAAAGGTTAAAGGTTTTAAAATATAGTCGATTGCACCTCTGCGAAAAGCTTTTTTCACAATTTCAATTTCAGCAGCAGCGGTGATGAAAATAACATCGGTTTCAGGACTGTGTTCATGTATGAATTCGATGATATCCGTCCCTTTTGAGTCAGGTAAATATACGTCAACTAAGACGAGGTCGGGAGAAAGTGCCGAAATCCAGTCTTTTGCTTCTTCGCCAGTATAGGCTGAGCCGATGACTTTGAATCCGTCAATTTTATCGATAAATCGTCGGTGTATATCGGCGATTCGTTTGTCATCCTCGATGATAAGTACTTCTATTGTAGATAGCATGAAATTATTCCCCCTTTGGTATTGATAGTATGAATAGCGCACCGCCTAAATCGCCTTTCTCTAAAGTGATTGACCCCCCTAAGTCTTCTAAGTTCTCTGCGACTTTCATTAATCCGTATCCGCGATCTTTTTCAAATTTTGTTGATACTTTCTTTTTGAATAATGTGGGAAGCACTTCTTCGGAAATACCGATGCCGGAATCCTCAATTTCTATTACAATTTCTTTACCATTATCTAAAATAAATATACGGACAGTTCTCTGTTCTATTGGAATAGATTCCACTGCTTCAAACGCATTCGTCACTAAGTTCCCGATGATAGAAATAAAATGATTTTTTTCTAAATGAACAGGTAGTTTCTCAAGCATACTGTCTTCGTCAAGTTGAAATTTAATTTTTAACTCTCTCGCTCGATTGAAGAAACCGATGACAATTCCACCGAGAAAGGGATCCTGAAGTCGTTTCGTTATGAATTGTATAAGTGATTGATGTTCTGCTGTTTCGGCGTGTATTAGATCAATAACTTCATCGTATGAGTTGAGTTGAACTAAGCCGGAAATTGTATGTAGAAAGTTACTGTATTCATGTGTTTGTGCACGAAGTGCTTCTGTGTAACGTTTCACTTGAGATAACTCTGTAGCAAGTTGGTCGATATCTGATTGAAGTCTAAAACTAGAGACTGCGCCTACAATCTCATTACCTACAAGGATAGGTATTCGGTTAACAATTGTTTTTTTACCTCTAATCTTCATAGGTCGATCTAATTGACGTTCTCCAGTCTCTAGGATAGTTGGCAGTTGAGAGTTAGGGATAATGTCATGAATGTTTTTACCAATTAATTGAATATGTTCGTTCAGTGAGAGTGCATGGTAGGCCGCTGCATTTACAGTTGTGATGATTCCATTGGCGTCGACCATTATAATACCTTCTCGAACGGACTCAATGAGCGCATTTCGTTCAGTGAACAAACTGGCGATTTCGGCAGGTTCAAGATTGAAAAGCTGTTTTTTAATCGTTCGTGCTAATATACCCGAACCTAGAATTCCGAGGACAATTGCGACGAGTACAATCAATGCAATATTGTCGACATACTGAAAGAAAATCGTTGAAATATTTTCTTTTAAAAAGCCAACGGAGATGATGCCGATAATATCACCTTGTTCATTACGGATCGGTGTTTTCCCTCTAAGCGCAGCCCCAAGAGTGCCTGTCGCTTCTGAAATGTACGTTTCTCCATAGAGTAACGCGCGTTCGTTATCATCGCCAACCATTTTTTTGCCGATACGCTGAGGTATAGGATGAGAGTACCGAATCCCTTCTGTATTCCCGATGACTACATATTCTGCATTTGTTTTAAGGCGAACGGATTCAGCAATCGGTTGTAAAACTTCGGCGGGGTTAAGCTGCTTAAAACCTTCTATTACATCAGGACGTTCAGCTGTGATATTTGCAATATTAAGCGCTCGATTTCCGATTTGCTGCTCGATTCCTTGCGTCATTGTAAAGTAGAAAGAAATTCCGATGATAATTGCCACAAGTGATACAAAAATTGCACCATATGAGAAAATGCGTGATTGTAAAGGTAGTGGTTTTCTCATAACACATCAGCCCTTTCCTATAAAACCAGCGATTGCTTCATTCACCAAATAGGCTCCTAATTTAACGGTTCGATTATTTTCATCAACGACTGGATTTATTTCTGAAATATCAAATGAGCATGTGTTGTCATGAGAAGTGACGTTATGAATAATTGAACGAACTGTCGCGGGTTTTAGTCCGAATGGAGAAGGAGCGCTTACACCTGGTGCGAATGCGGCGTTTAAAACGTCTGTACAAAGTGTCAGCATGATATGGTCATGTTTTTTTATAAATGCTTCTAAGGAGTCAATCAAGCATTCGATTTTATCGTGTTCTATGTCTTCTTCCAATAAATACTGAACGTTCAGACGATGCGCTGTATCGAATAGTTCTTGTGTATTACCGTATTGTTGGATGCCGGCAACAAAATAAGCGGTGTTTGTATCCTTTTCCAAAATTTGTTTAAACATCGTCCCTGAAGAGGATGCCGTGTTATAAGCGCGTAAATCAAAATGCGCATCAACGTTTATAATTCCAAGTGAAGCTTTTTCACCAATGGCATTACGAACACCGAGATAGTGACCGAAAGCTGTTTCGTGACCCCCACCTAAAATGATTGGAATACCTTCTTTTTGTAAAATAGTAGAGACGGTCTGACCCAGCTCCTGTTGGGCAAATTCTAAATTGTTATCTGAACAACTGACGTTCCCTATATCTACAAACCTATTGGATTCCGAGAATTTCCATGGTAACTTTGAAAGTTCTCCTCGCAAAGCATTCGGAGCTAATGCAGCACCAAGACGACCGTTATTTCTACGGACACCTTCTTCGCATTCAAACCCTAAAAGTACGCATGTATTGGATAGAGAGCTAGATGCTATATCATCAATTAGTTCAACAACTTGATGGTAGCGGAAACTTTTTCGATTTACTGGGTCGTCAATACGGCCCGTCCAATTCGCTTTAAAGCATTGGTTTAGCATCATGCTCATTCCTTCCCAGAAAGTGGTCTTATTCCTAGTATAAAGTGATGCTAAAAGAATACAACTTCTATTTGTCTGAATAATAGTTTAATAAAAAAGTTGCGATATGATGTTTTTTAACAGTTTATTAGGGAATATTTACGTAAAGACATAGGGGGCAGATAGAAATGGAAAATGCTGATTCAGATCAACAGAGGCGAAAGTTAACGAAAACATTGAAACCTTCATGGGTTTTTGCAATAGCACTAGGTTCATCGGTAGGTTGGGGAGCATTTATATTACCCGGCGATTGGATTGGCGAATCGGGTCCGCTAGGTGCAACAATAGGATTGTTAATAGGTGCGGTTATTATGATGGTTATCGCATCGAGCTACGGAGTAATGATTAAGAAGTTTCCGGTTTCCGGTGGAGGTTTTACATATGCATTTATTGCAGCAGGAAAGAAATGGGCGTTCATTTGTGGATGGTTTTTATCCCTTGGGTACATATCAATTGTAGCGTTGAATGCATCAGCGTTCTCACTTTTACTTAAGTTTTTAGCGCCAGGTTTTATGAAGCAAGGCTATTTATATTCGGTAGCTGGTTGGGATGTATATTTACCTGAAGTACTTATTTCCTCGTTCATTATCATTATTTTTGCACTTATTAATACGACAGGTACAAGTGTGTCTGGTAAGATGCAATTTTACTTTAGTATATTACTTGTAGCGGGTGTTGTTTTACTTGGGTTATTCACATTCGATGTAGCACAAAATCCTATGGAAAATATTCAGCCATTATTTAAAGGGAATCAATCGATTCTCGTATCGATTCTCGTTATTTTAGCGATTGCACCTTGGGCGTACGTAGGTTTCGATAATGTACCGCAAGCTGCTGAGGAATTTGACTTTTCACCTCGTAAGGCGACAGTCTTAATTGTTATGTCGTTATTCACATCGTTTTTGATCTATGCAGTGATGATTGGTTTAACTGCATGGACTTTCCCAAGGACTGCAGGAGTTGACGGGAATCTTTGGCTAACGGGAGACGTTATTTATTCATCTCTCGGACTGGTGGGGATCATTGTAATGGCGGTTGCCATCATTATGGGGATATTTACAGGATTAAACGGTTTTTATATGTCGTCAAGTAGACTATTGTTTTCGATGGCAAGGGCTCGGGCATTGCCAAATGTATTTAGAACAATGACGAAAAAGAGTAACGTACCTGTTTGGGGAATATGGTTTGTAACAGTCATTACGTTGCCGACACCTTGGTTTGGTAGACAAGCACTGTCGTGGATTGTTGATATGTCTTCTACAGGTGTATCCGTTGCGTATTTCTTTACGTGTTTTGCAGCCTATAAGGTTCTTGCGTGGGGTGCTGAAAAAGCGGGAAGAGAAATTGCACCTATTAAAAAATTATTAGCACTTATAGGGATGATTGCGAGTGCGATATTTTTATTGCTGTTACTTGTACCACTGTCACCAGCATCTCTTACAACGCCGTCTTATTTATTATTACTTGGATGGGCTATCCTCGGTCTAGTGTTCTATGGATTTATCGCGAAACGTTATAATAGTTTAGATCAAGAGGAGACGGAGTATTACGTACTTGGTAAAACGATTGAATCAGAAGTTGAAAATAGCGAAGGTGCAGAGGATATTGTTACGTCAGACAATCCGATACTTAGTTAGTACTGAGTGTATGTATTAATACTTCCGTTAGAATAGTAAAGACCGTCTTATCGTTCGATTCTTGAACATTAAGACGGTCTTTGCAATTATTATTTTCCGCCGAGTAAATCGAAAAGTCCACCAGCAAGACTACCTTCATCTCGGGAACCGCCAGGTGTTTGCGGTGCAGCAGCAAATACACGACTAGCAAGTCTGGAAAATGGCAATGACTGTATCCAAACAGTACCTGGTCCACGCAAAGTAGCAAAGAATAAGCCTTCACCGCCAAAGAGAGCGGTTTTCACGCCTTTTACCATTTCAATGCTGTAATCGACATCATGCGTCATGGCAACTAAGCAACCAGTGTCAACGCGTAAAACTTCACCAACGTTTAGCTTTTTCTCAATGATTGTTCCACCAGCGTGAATAAACGTCATGCCATCCCCTTCAAGTTTCTGCATGATGAATCCTTCGCCACCAAAGAAACCTGTACCTAACTTACGTTGGAACTCTATGCCTACCGTTACACCTTTCGCAGCAGCTAGAAAAGCATCCTTTTGACAGATAATCTTTCCGTTGTGAACACTTAAATCCATCGGAATGATTTTACCTGGATAGGGTGAAGCGAAAGAAACATGTTTCTTTCCAGTACCTGTATTCGTAAATGTAGTCATGAATAAACTTTCGCCAGTTAACAGTCGTTTGCCGGCACCCATTAATTTACCCATTATTCCATTGTTCGAATTCGCAGACCCATCTCCAAAAATCGTTTCCATTTCAATGCCGTCTTCCATCATCATGAGTGCACCAGCCTCGGCAATGACTGTTTCTTGTGGATCTAGCTCCACTTCAACGAATTGCATGTCATCCCCGTGTAATGTGTAGTCAATTTCGTGGTTATTCATCGAATTCCTCCTATACAACGTATTATTTGTTTTTAACTATACGGATGATTGGTTGAAAAGGTTTCAATTCGAGTGGGCTTCATTTAAATCAATGTATTTCAACAGTCTTGAACTGATTTCAATAGCCTCTTGGTGATGGCGTGTTTCTCTAAATGTTTCGCGGAAAGAACGCGAAACTGTTTCCAATAAAAAGGCTCTTGGTTTTTCTGAACGAATTTCTTCTAAAAGAAATTGTGTAAACTGAATACCGTTTTGTTTCTGTTCAACTTGTAGATAACATAAAAAACCTTCTAACTGGCTTACAAGTTGTTGCTTTAAATTGTCTTTGTCAACTGTTGGATAATTAAGTGAAAGTAAAATGTCATTTTCTAATAGGGAATCTTTAGTGTCAATCATATTTGCCATGACAGCATCAATCCGACGCATCGTAAACTGTATCATCTTACGTGTATGGAATTCATTTTTTGTACTGGCTATCGTAAAGTGAAGGAAGTGTTGCATCATACCAAGCATGATTACTGCGCAATCAGGTGCATAGGGTGTTGCCTCGTCACCATAAACATCTATGAGACGTCCAGAAATCCATGCAACCTCTCCTAATAGATGTTTTCGTATATAATCTCTTAACTCTGCATCGCCGGAATAGAAAATGGCTTCATAAATAGGAAGTAAATTCTGTTCCCGATTCACGAGCATACGAATGAAAATTTGTTCGACGAGAATGTTTTTGTCAGATGCATCATTTTCTAATAGCAATTCTCTTCTTTTAATAGTAGCAATATCGTGTATTTGTTCAAGGATTGCCATCATACATTCATTTTTAGATGTGAAGTAATTATAAAAAGTTCCTTTAGATATTCCAGATTCTTTTAATATATCTTGTATGGAGGTTGTGGAAAAACCATTTTCTACAAATAAGCGTTGGGCAGTTAGCAATACTTGCCTTTTTCGATCATTCATTTGATCACCTTTCAAACCGTGTTGTAGTTAAAAGTATACCGTTAGTACAGATATATATTAGCTTAAGAACACTATGACATCAATATTAAATAAAAATTTCATTTGAAAGCGTTTACGAAAGTTGATTATTTTGGACTGTCGGTATAAACTGTTCAACAGGATAAATGAGCGATGGACTTTTATTCACACAGTAATAATGGAGGACAAAAAGATGGAAACAAAATTAGATATTACAAGTATGCACAAAAAACCACCGTATGCAATGATTGCAATATTATTTGTCGGTGCATTTGTAGCGTTACTGAACAACACTTTATTGAATGTAGCTTTACCTGCAATTATGACAGAATTCACAGTGAGTCCGTCGACAGTGCAGTGGTTAACAACTGGATACATGCTCGTAAACGGTATTTTAATACCTGCAAGTGCATTTTTCATTCAAAAGTTCACGAATAGAAAAATCTTCTTACTAGCTATGTTTTTATTTACGCTAGGTACAGGGATTGCCATTTATGCACCAACGTTTGGTATTCTTGTCGCTTCACGGATGATTCAAGCTGCTGGTTCGGCAATGATGATGCCACTTCTTATGAATGTCATGTTGACAGCATTTCCGATAGAAAAACGGGGAACTGCAATGGGAATGTTTGGTTTGGTCATGATTACGGCACCGGCAATTGGGCCAACACTTTCTGGTTGGGTTGTTGAGCACTACTCTTGGAGAATGCTTTTTGCAATTGTCTTACCATTCTCGATTGCGGTTCTCGTTCTGGCGTTCTTTAAATTACGTAACATCACACCTAATCGAGACATGAAACTCGATGTATTTTCAATAATACTGTCTAGTATAGGGTTTGGTGGTCTGCTTTATGGGTTCAGTACGGCAGGTGACAAAGGATGGTCTTCTCCAATTGTTTATGGCACTATAGTCATTGGAGCGCTTGCATTGATTGCATTTATTTTGCGTCAATTAAGTATGAAAGATCCGATGTTAGACTTTAGAATTTACAAATATCCAATGTTTGCATTAGCTTCAGTTATATCGATTGTACTGTCTGTTGCGATGTTTTCAGGAATGATATTAACACCACTTTACGTTCAAACAATTCGTGGAATCTCACCATTCCACTCTGGAATTCTATTGTTACCTGGAGCCATCTTGATGGGGATTATGTCTCCGATTACTGGGCGACTTTTCGATAAGTATGGTGCGAGAGGGTTAGCTGTAATTGGACTTTCGATTACTGTTATTTCGACATACTTATTGAGTAGGCTTGGTATGGAAGCAGACTATTTCTACATCATGTTTGTTTATACGATTCGGATGTTTGGAATATCGATGGTTATGATGCCGATTATGACAAATGGATTAAACCAGTTACCGATGATTTCGAACCCACATGGCACGGCTATGAATAACACGTTACAACAAGTGTCGGGTGCGATAGGGTCGGCTATTCTTTTAACGATAATGACAACGCGAATGGAATCTAAAGGTGCAGCGCTGTTTGTCGAAGCAAAAGCTTCGGGCAATATACCCTCCACTGCAGAAGCGCTGGCACAATTTAAACAACAAATCGAGTCACAAGCGATGTTAGAAGGAATACAATTTTCCTTTTGGATTTCAACGCTTGTGGCAGTTGTAGCAGTCGTTTTAGCTCTATTTGTAAAACGTGTCATGCCACCTACGTATCAGAAGCGAGAGCCTGAAGTAAAAGTAAATGAAGAGTAATTGATAGACGAATAAAAACGCTGCATTGGCATAAAATTGCTAATGCAGCGTTTTATTATGGGATGAGGGCTCACACATTCGCAATTGAAATTAAAGGAATATCGCCGAAGTTGTCGAAATAGAACAAATAGTAAGCGCTTTCAAAATGTTTAAACGTGGAAGGGGAATGATGAAATGCAATTAACGAATTTCATTGGGGGTTCATGGCAGCAAGCTGGGGGAGCTAATTACACCGCTGTTTACAATCCTGCAAATGGACAAGAATTGGCGCAAGTAAGACTATCGACAAAAGAAGATGTGGGGCTCGCTGTGCAAGCAGCTAAAGAAGCGCAAAAACGTTGGGCACTCGTTCCAGCGCCGAAGCGAGCGGATTACTTATATGAAATTGGCCGCTTAATGAAAGAGAAAAAAGAGCATCTGTCTCAAGTGTTAACGAAAGAAATGGGTAAGGTGATTGAAGAGGCGCGTGGAGAAGTACAAGAAGGTATTGATATGGCTTTATATATGGCGGGTGAAGGCCGCCGTTTAGTTGGTGAAACTGTCCCATCAGAGTTGCAGGATAAATTTGCAATGAGTGTACGTGCGCCAATTGGTGTGGTAGGACTCATTACACCGTGGAATTTCCCTGTGGCAATTGCAACGTGGAAATCGTTTCCTGCTATTGTCGCTGGCAATGCGTTCGTTTGGAAACCAGCAACTGAAACACCAATGATGGCGTATGAAATGGCATTGATATTCGAAGAAGCTGAATTACCAGCAGGCGTCGCCAACATTGTTTTTGGTACGGGTTCAGAAGTTGGGACTGCGATGATAGAACATCCTGATGTTCGAGTTATTTCTTTTACAGGATCGACGGAAACAGGAAGACATGTTGCTGAAACAGGCGGTCGCTATTTAAAGAAAGTGTCGCTTGAAATGGGAGGGAAAAACGCGGTTATCGTGATGGATGATGCTGATCTTGATTTGGCGGTAGAAGGCATTTTATGGAGTGCTTTTGGAACTGCCGGTCAAAGATGTACAGCGTGTAGCCGTGTCATTGTCCATAAAGCTGTTAAATCAGTGTTAGAACAAAAGTTAATTGCAGCCATGAAAGACTTATCTATTGGAGATGGTCTAGATGAATCAGTAACAATTGGACCGGTTATCAATCAGAAGGCGTTAGACAAAATAGACAGTTATGTGCAAATCGGTAAAGAAGAAGGTGCGAAATTACTTATAGGTGGAAATATTTTGAATGAAGGCAAGTTTTCAACAGGTCATTATTATGAACCAACTGTTTTTACGGACGTAAAATGGGATAGCAGACTTGCACAGGAAGAGATTTTTGGACCTGTTGTATCTTTAATTGAAGTGTCTAGTTTGGATGAGGCAATTGAAGTGAACAACAGTGTTCAATTTGGATTATCTAGCTCAATTTTCTCGCGTGATGTCAACCAAGTATTTAAAGCGCAGCGTGACCTTGATACAGGCATTGTTTATGTGAATGCAGGAACAACGGGTGCTGAAATTCATCTGCCGTTCGGAGGTACTAAGGGAACAGGCAATGGTCACCGAGATTCGGGTGTTGCTGCGCTTGATGTTTTCACGGAGTGGAAAAGCATATATATAGATTTTAGTGGTAAATTACAACGCGCACAAATTGACACGGACTAAACCAAGTTAGGGGATGGGACGATGAAAATTGTAATTCTTGGAGCAGGCTTAATGGGGAAAGAAGCTGCGAGAGATCTTGTGAAAAGTGAGGATGTGGAAAGAGTCTATCTAGCGGATTTGAAGGTAAGGCAAGCAAAAGACTTTGCTTCAGAGTTGAAAACGGAAAAACTACAAGTTCTATTACTAGATGCCTCTAATGATGAGCAACTAAAAGAAGTGATGGCGCTTGGTGATGTCGTCATTAATGCACTCTTTTATACGTTCAATGAAAAAATAGCTAGATTAGCTATTGAGATAGGTGTTCATTCCATTGATTTAGGCGGACATATTGGTGGAGCAACGGATGCAGTATTAGGTCTTGCTACTGAGGCAGAGGCAAAAGGTGTCACACTCATTCCAGATCTCGGCGTTGCACCAGGAATGATTAATATACTTGCTGGTTACGGAGCGGGGAAATTGGATGAAGTCGACACAATTAAATTATATGTTGGTGGAATACCAGTGAAGCCAGAACCGCCGTTAAACTATAATGTTGTCTTCTCGCTTGAAGGTGTGTTTGATCATTACACGGATACATCTCATGTCATACGCAATGGCGAGTTAATAGAGATTCCATCTTTATCAGAAATTGAGTCCATTTATTTTGATAACTATGGGGAATTGGAGGCATTTCATACATCTGGCGGAACTTCTACGCTAACAAAATCGTTTCCAAACGTGAATACGTTAGAATACAAAACGATTCGCTACAAAGGGCATGCAGAGAAGTTTCAGTTACTTGTGGATCTAGGTCTACTGGATCGACATACTGAAGTAACAATTGACGGTGTTGCCAAACTAAAGATAAGAGATGTGATGAGGGAGCATCTCACACCACAGCTCAAATTAGGAGATAAATCAGACGCTGTCCTTCTTCGTGTGATTGTTAGTGGACTGAAAAACAACAACCCGATGACCATTGAATATGACCTCATTACTGAAAAAGATTTAACTGTGAACGAAACTGCAATGGCACGTGCGACTGCGAACACCATTTCTGTTGTAGCGCAAATGATTGGACGCGGAACTATTACGAAACGTGGTGTTTATCCACCGGAAAGAATTGTGCCAGGAGAACTCTATATTGCCGAAATGAAAAAACGTGGTGTCTCAATCATTGAGAGTGTGGAAATGAACAAAGCGCATGTCTGACTAAATATGGAGGAAAGAAAGGCGGCACAATGATGGACTTCGAATTCACAGAAGAACAAATGATGTTGCGAAAAACAGCTCGGAAATTTGTCGATGAAGCAATCATTCCACACATTCAACAGTGGGATAGCCAAGGTGGTTTTGATTCTGCTATATGGAAGAAACTCGCGGACCTTGGTTTTATGGGCGTCTGTGTTCCTGAACAATATGGTGGTAGTGGAATGGACTATAATTCTCTCGCGATTCTTTGTGAAGAGTTAGAACGAGGGGATACTGCATTTCGCACAGCGGTATCCGTTCATATTGGACTTAATTCCATGACGTTAATGCAGTGGGGAACCGAAGAACAAAAAAAGAATTATTTAATTCCTCAAGCAAGAGGAGAGAAAATCGGTGCTTTCGGTTTAACAGAACCAGGAGCTGGTTCCGATGTAGTTGCAATGTCGACAGTTGCTGTACGTGACGGAGATGATTACGTATTGAATGGTCAAAAAACATGGATTTCTCTATGTGATGTGGCAGACCATTTTCTTGTATTCGCATATACGGACAAAACGAAAAAACATCATGGCATCAGTGCTTTTATTGTAGAGCGAACGACACCAGGATTTTCCTCCAAAGCGATTAAAGGAAAGTATGGCATTCGTGCAGGAAATACGGGTGAATTATTTTTTGAGGATATGAGAGTGCCTGCCGCTAACTTACTCGGCGCGGAAGGCGAAGGGTTTAAAATTGCGATGTCAGCACTGGATAACGGTCGTTTTACGGTAGCCGCAGGTGCAGTAGGGCTTATTATGGCCTGTCTTGAAGAAAGCGTGAACTACTGCCACACCCGGGAGACATTTGGTAAAGCCATTGGAAAACATCAGCTCGTTCAACAAATGATAGCCAACATGGAGGCTGGCTATCAAATGAGTCGTTTGCTTGTCTATCGTGCGGGAGAATTGAAAAACAAAGGATTTCGCAACACGCGGGAAACGTCACTTGCTAAATGGCAAGCTTGTGATTTTGCCAATAAATCGGCAGATGATGCGTTCCAAATCCATGGTGCGTATGGCTATTCGGATGAATATCCTGTGGCACGCTTTTTACGAAATTCTAAAGCGCCTGTCATTTATGAAGGAACACGGGAAATTCATACAATAATGCAGGCAGAATATGTGCTTGGTTATCGTGAGGATAGGAAACTGAGCAATATGCTGCCGAATTGGCCATTTGAATAATGCTAGAATGAAAGAAATGCTACACAAGTAGTGAAAAACTCGTCAGCATATAGTGTCCACTACATGCTGACGAGTTTTATTTAAACTGTAGTTTAGAACCTAATTCCTTTTCTAGGAAAGGGGTTGCTTGTAATAAGTCTCTGAAAGTGGAGTAACGGGAAAAGTCATCTTCTGATGCTTGTCGTCCAGTTAAATAGGCGCGTATCAAAATATTTTTCGGCGTATGCTCCATGTCGATGAATTCGAGCAGCTGTGCATCATAGCCGACAAGACCTAACAGTTCAGCACGTATAGAGTCCGTCGCAAGGGCGGCAAAACGTTCTTTAATTAAACCATGCTGCAGCATAACGTCTAACGCGGGTGAATTCACTTGAGAAAACAATTCGTGTTGACAGCAAGGAACACTCAATATAACCTTTGCGCCCCATTTTACAGCGCGGGCAAGTGCCATATCTGTGGCAACATCACACGCATGTAAAGTTACAACCATATCTACACTTGTTTCTTCGTTATAATCATTAATATCTCCGACTAAAAACTCCAAATGCTCGTAACCCAAATCATCTGCTATCACTGCACACTCTTCGATCACTTCTTTTTTTAAATCAAGTCCTGTCACACGAATATCCAGTCCTTTTTCGATCCGTAAATAATGATACAGCGCAAACGTTAAATATGATTTACCAGAACCGAAATCTAGAATGCGAATGGGGCGATCATTTGGTAAGTGTTGAATCGAATCGTCGATGAACTCGACAAATCTATTAACTTGGCGAAATTTATCATGCTTTTGCATCTTTACTTTGCCATCTGGTGTCTGTACACCTAAACGGATCAAAAAGGGATAAGGTTTATTTTCTTCAAGCATATAGTTCTTTTTACGATTATGAGACAGGTTTGCAACTTTAGTAGAATCAACTTTGGTGGAGTTCCATAAAACTTTTAACTTTTTCGAAAGTTGAACTTGAATCTTCTCATTTGTGAATTCAACATGGATTTGTTTAAAACGCTCAAGCAGTGTTTTTAATTGTTCGCGCAACTCACTAATTCGAACATTGTCGTGCTTAATAATTCGGTCATATTGATATTCAAATTGAATACGAAGCTGACCTTTAATTTCTACAGGTTTAATTCGCAATTTTTTCAAGTCATCTGTTTTTACGCGCGGTTGGCTAATGGTTCCACTAATAAAAGTCCCATCAACCATTCTGTTTGTCAATGTATCAATCACTTCTTCAAAATGCATCGTAATCGCTCCTAGTTAAAATGAAATCCTCGGCTTTGTAAAAATGCTTTCATATGTGTTCTGCGTGGAGTTGAAAGAAATGTCGCCATATCACTAGACCAAGTGGCATTTTTTCGATTGGTGTTGCGGCTCGTATAATACGTGTTCATTGTTACATCATAGGTTGTTAATAGCTCATCATATTTGTTTGCATCATAGTTATTTTCGTGCAGTATCGCTTCAATTGGTAGTCGAGGCTTTACATCATTCGCTTCATCTGGAATGCCAATAGTCATCGCAAACATCGGGGCGACACCAATTGGTAAACCAAGCACATCACTAATCTCTTGCGGGGCATTACGAACGCCACCTATATAACAGATGCCGTAACCCTTTGATTCGGCCGCAACTGCAACATTTTGAGCAAACAACGCAACATCAATTGACCCCACGAGTAAACTTTCAGCATTCGCATAATCAATCGTTTGATTCGCCAATTTGGCAGCAGTCTCCAATCGATAGTAGTCTGTACAAAAAACAAGCACTGCACCTGCTGTTAAAATTTGTTGAGGGTTCTTTGATAACTCGGCTAACGTTTGACGTTTTGTTGTGTCGGTAACATGTATAACAGAATAGGCTTGAACAAAATGAGAACTTGCTGCATGTTGTCCAGCATTAATGAGCTCATGTACTTGTTCAGTTGTTAATGAAGTCTTTTTAAATTTTCTAACGGACGCATGGCTAGTTAAAAGTTCAATGACCATCGAATTCCTCCATTCATTTAAAACAAAAGATCACATTAGGCGGCCGATTTTAGTTTTCTTTAAAAACGTTAATTTTGTTTCAGAGAGTAGAATTGCACTCAAAATAAGGATTGCCCCAATCATCATTTTAAATGTTAACACTTCGTTTAAAATAATGATGGAAAAGACCATACCCCAAAACGCTTCAGTAGAAAGAATAATGGCTGCCTTTGTTTCAGAGATATATTTTTGTGCGATCGTCTGTAAGAGGAAAGCAATTGTTGTCGAAAAGATAGCTAAGTAAAGAAGCATCGTAATACCTTCTGTGTTGGTTGAAAGAGTTGTTTCCCCTTTAAAAATAATGACGAACAAGCCAATGAGGGCAGCCGTACTCATTTGAATAAGTGTCAATAAAACAGGGTCTTCATCCTTCACGAACTTCGCTGTATAAAAGATATGGAATGCGAATGCAATCGCGCAACATAAGGTAAGTAAATCACCAACGTTGATTTTAGTGGAAAATTGCAATGATATGGCTGCTACACCTGACAGAGCGAGCATCGCTCCAAGTAATTCAAATCCATCTATTTTCCGTTTGTAAAAAAGAAATCCGATAAAAGGTACGATAACGACATTTACTGCAGTTAAAAAAGCATTCTTAGAAGGCGTTGTAAATTGTAGGGCGACTGTTTGAAGTGCGAACGCCATAAATAGAAAAACACCTAAAACTGCTCCTTTTATGAGCGTAGTCTTTTTAATAGTTTTAATTCTTTTAGAAAAAACCACTGCTACTACTAAAGCGCCAACTAGAAAACGGACTGCCAATATTTGATAAGGTGAGTAATGCTCTAATGCAACTGCACTCGCAACGAAACCACTTCCCCATATAATTGCCGTAATAATAAGGCCAATTTCCCCAATATACCGTTGTATGTGATCCACCGCCGTTTTTCAGTAATCTTATGAATACGCTGTTCATTATATCATTTTTGTTGTGCATGGCGCTGGAATTGGGAACTCGTCTTCAAATTAACGTTTGCGCCTGCAAATGGGCCCGTGCGCTCGTAAACCCGTATTTGCGCCCGGAAGAATTACGTACTCAGCGCTATCTTTTATTAAAAGGACTTTAATTTGAATAGTATTCGTTAGTTGCTGGAATCAATATTGTGGCGGTTCCATTCGTGGAATGGGGAGATTGCGTTAGGGACATCCATTTTTATAAACGGAACGCTACGTCGTTCTGGATGTACGGTTTGATCGACAAAGAAATGTGCGAGAGGATTAGAAAAGTTTGCTCCTTGCAATGCTTCCGTTTTTGAACAGGCGTAATGAATGCTTCCGACTGTTGCCCAATAAGCTGCACCGAGACACATTGGGCAAGGTTCCCCATTTGCGTAAAGTATGCAATCGGATAAATCTGTTGAAGCTAACGATTGGCATGCTTCACGGATTGCAAGTAACTCGGCATGTGCGGAAGGGTCGTGTGAAATATGCACTAAGTTTGTACCAGCGCCAATTATTTTATTGTCTTTTACGACAATCGCTGCAAAAGGTCCACCACCTTTTTTTACATTTTGCACAGCCATTTCAATTGTTTGTTCGAGCCATTTAGGATGTGTCATGTTCAATCCTCCTTGTCGAAATTGGATTATTCCCTGGGAAATATACTGGATTTCAAAGTACTTTGTCAATCTAGTTCCATCATACTATAGTGTGATGATTATGAAAAAGAGCGCTTTCATTTGTGAGAAATATGTTATCATTATAAAAACAAATGAAGGAGGAATGACAATGACGAGTGATATGTATCAATTAATTGCCATTATCTTATACTTAGCTGCTATGCTTTTCATCGGTTGGTATGCATTTAGGAAAACATCTAATCTAACGGATTATATGCTAGGGGGGCGGTCACTTGGCCCAGCCGTTACAGCGTTAAGCGCAGGAGCGGCGGATATGTCGGGTTGGCTGCTTATGGGATTGCCGGGTGCAATTTATGCATTTGGTCTTGTTAAAGCATGGATCGCAATTGGATTGACGGTTGGTGCATATTTGAATTGGTTGTTCGTGGCGCCAAGATTGAGAGTATACACACAAGTAACGAATGATTCGATAACGATTCCGAGTTACTTAGAGAATCGTTTGAAAGATAATTCACGTTTGCTTCGTATTACGTCAGGTATTATCATTTTAATTTTCTTTACGGCATATGTATCATCTGGAATGGTTGCGGGAGGGAAATTTTTCCTTAGCGCATTTGGTTTAGAATATCATATGGGTTTATTAATCGTTTCTGCAGTCGTTATTGCATATACATTATTTGGTGGATTCCTTGCAGTTAGTTACACAGACTTTGTTCAAGGATTGATTATGTTCTTTGCGTTATTGCTTGTTCCTATTGTTGGCTTATTCTTAACAGGCGGTATTTCTGAAACGACAACTAGTATTCAGTCGGTTAATCCCGAGTTGTTAAACTTCTTTTCAGGTGCTACATTCCTTGGTATTTTATCGTCTGTCGCTTGGGGCCTAGGCTATTTCGGTCAACCTCATATCATTGTTCGTTTTATGTCGATTAGCTCCGTTAAAGAGACGAAAAGTGCTCGGCGTATTGGAATCGGCTGGATGTTTCTAAGTATGTTTGGAGCGGTTGCGACAGCACTTGTGGGAGTTGCTTATTATCAGCAAAACCCTAGTTCCAAATTAGTAGATCCTGAGACGGTTTTTATTGCATTGGGTCAAATTTTTTTCCATCCTTTTGTAGCAGGTATTATGTTAGCAGCTGTACTAGCCGCAGTTATGAGTACAATTTCATCGCAATTAATCGTTACTTCATCAGCGTTGATTGAAGACTTGTATAAAGCAATCATTAAGGCAGATGCACCCGACAAACGTTATGTATTATTTGGGCGTTTGTCAGTGCTAATTGTTGCACTTGTTGCACTGGCCTTTGCATGGACGAGTAACAAATCAATTCTTGCATTAGTGGAATTTGCATGGGCTGGCTTCGGGGCGGCATTCGGACCTATCATCTTACTTACTCTCTATTGGAGGAAACTTACATCGCAAGGTGCATTATGTGGAATGATTACGGGTACGATTGTCGTTCTTGTCTGGGCGAATGTTAAAGTGTTACATGACACACTTTATGAAATTGTTCCAGGTTTCCTCGTCTGTCTACTTGTTACGTATATTGTAAGCTTAGTTACATATAGACATAATGATGACATTAATAAGGAATTTACTGAAACGATTGAAGTACTTAAACGCGATCGATGAGTTAAGAATGAAAACCTGCAGTTTATCTGCAGGTTTTTCTTATAGGAATAGGAAGGAGTATCTAACATGAAATTAGATCATGCAGTGTATTTTACAAAAAAGACATCTGAAGTTGTAGTAGAAGAACAACGAGAACTAGGGAATCACGCTGTTGTTGGTGGTAGACATGAAAAGTGGGGAACGCATAATGCGCTGATGTATATGGGAAACGCATATATTGAATGGTTATCTGTTGAACAACTGGAAATTGCGAAGAATGTGGATCACCCTTTAACAAAACTTTTATTGCACGATTTAGAAGATGGCGATGGGTGGGGAACCATTTGTTTATCGGTGGAAAATATTGAGTCATTTAACATGGAAATTGAAAATAAAGGCTTCAAAACATCGGGTGTATTGGAAGCAGAACGAAAAACAACGGACGGTAGATTACGAAAGTGGAAGATGCTTTTTGTAAATCAACCCATTTCAAATGAATTGCCATATCCCTTTTTTATAGAATGGGATGAGCCTGAAAGTAGTCGTCTTGCAACTTTGCGGTTAGATGGAACAATAAACAGTTCAAGTGAACAAGTGGAAATAAAAGAGTGTGTGTTCCATGTGTCAGACCCTCTAAGAGAAACAGCAGAATGGGCGATTTTGTTGTCACGTAAAATAGGCGATGCGGATCAAATCGAATTGGATAATGTCCTATTACGCTTCATTGAAAAAGAGGGGTTGAAAGATAGATTGGCTGAAGTTAAATTGGGGCAAGCTAAGCAGTGATGAATCCTATGGTAGTATGAAGGATAGGTAAGTTTTTTGAAGGGGGTCAGTGTATGGATTCAATAATTGAAAAAGCAGTACTCGTCGGCGTTCATATTCAAAATGATGAGCATTTTGAATATGCGATGGAAGAATTACAAAACCTTGCAGATGCCATTGATGTTGAAGTGGTAGGTCATATCGTGCAAAATCTAGAGCGACGAAATCCTTCTCACTATGTTGGGAAAGGGAAAATAGATGAAATACGAAACTTTTACGACGAGATGGATGCGAATCTGGTTATCTTTAATGATGAGTTGTCGCCATCACAAATACGTAATTTAGAGCAAGAATTGGATTGTAAAGTAATTGACCGAACGATGCTTATTTTAGATATCTTTGTACGTCGCGCACGGACTAGTGAAGCACGTATGCAAGTTGAATTAGCGCAATTGCAATACATGTTGCCTCGGTTAGTCGGCTTACGGGCTTCTTTAGGAAGACAAGCAGGCGGTACGGGCGGCGGTCTTCAAAACAAAGGAGCAGGGGAAACGAAGCTGGAGTTAGATCGACGGAAAATTGAAGATCAAATTGCAAGGCTACGTAAAGAACTTGAACACGTTAAAGAACAACGTGAAACGCAGCGCAAGCAACGAAAGAAGAGTGGAACACCCGTCGTTTCAATTGTAGGTTATACAAATGCGGGTAAATCAACGTTGATGAATCAGTTGCTGCGCAAAATGGATGGTAATCTAGCGAAGCAAGTGTATGAGGAAGATATGCTTTTTGCAACTTTAGATACATCGGTTCGCAAACTCCGTCTAATTGATAATAAAGAAATCATTCTAACAGATACAGTTGGATTCGTGTCTAAGTTACCTCACCATCTTGTAAAGGCTTTTCGTTCAACGCTAGAAGAAGCGCGTGATGCCGATTTACTATTGCATGTTGTGGATGTTTCTAACCCGGAATATCGCTTTATGATGGAAGTGACGAACGACACACTACATGACGTAGGTGTAGAAAATATCGAAACCCTTTATATATACAATAAAGCCGATCGTGCGAATGTACCGTATCCTGTTATTCAGGATGACAGTGCATGGATTTCTGCGAAGGAAGATAAAGGGCTAGATGAACTAATTGCCTTGATCAAGAAAAAAGTTTTTGAACAGTACGTCACTTGTAAACTGTTAATACCTTTTGAACGTGGAGAAATCGTCTCCTATCTAAATGAGAAAACAACTGTTAAGCAGACGGATTACGAAGAGAACGGCACGCTTATGACCGTAGAGATGTCTGAGGCAGACAGAGCCCGTTTTGAAGGCTTTGTCGTATCTCATTAACGAAGAAAAAAGTAAAAAGCTGCGTTGGACGACTTTGGTGAAGTCGTCCAACGCAGCTTTTCTATTGTAAAGAAAGGGGGTGGGATAACACTAGTATGCCCACTCCGTAAAAAGTTAAACCTTCTGATATTGAATAGCGTGCAAGCGAGAAAAAATACCGCCGTTATTAACGAGTTCATCATACTTACCGTCCTCAGCAATTCCATCTTCCGTGACGACGATCACGCGGTCGGCATCACGAATTGTGGCGAGTCGGTGTGCAATAACGAGCGTTGTTCGATTGACTGCAAGTTCAGCGAGAGATTGCTGAATAATACGTTCTGTTTCCGTATCCAAGGCAGAAGTTGCTTCATCTAAAATGAGGATAGGGGGGTTCTTCAAAAACATCCTAGCGATAGCAAGACGCTGCTTCTGTCCACCTGATAATTTTAGGCCACGTTCCCCAATTTGTGTATCGTAACCAGCCGGTAATCCCGCGATGAAATCTTCAAGGTGGGCTTTATGGGCTGCTTGTTTAATTTCTTCGTCACTTGCATCAAGTTTACCGTATGCGATATTCTCTTTAACTGTCCCAGTAAATAGGAAAACATCTTGCTGAACAATGCCAATCTGTGAACGTAACGAATGTTGAGTCATATGTCGAATGTCTAATCCATCAATTGTAATAGCTCCTGCCGTGACGTCGTAAAAACGCGGTATCAATGAGCAAATAGTCGTTTTTCCGGCGCCAGATGGGCCAACAAAAGCAACCGTTTCTCCCGCATTCACATTCAGGTTAATACCTGTTAAAACATCTTTATTATCGTCGTAGTTAAAGTGAACATCGTTAAATGCAATGTCTCCATAAAGTTTTTCAACTACAACGGCATTTTGCTCGTCTTGGACTTCAGGTTCCTGATCAATCAATTCTCGGAACCGTCCAAAGCCAGCCATCCCTTTAGGGTAAAGCTCTAGCAAAGCACTAATTTTATCGACGGGTTTTATTAATACGTTAACGAAAAGAACGAAACTGACAAATTCACCGTACGTAAGCTTATCGTTGAATGTAAACCATGCACCAACGACTAAAATAATGAGTGTTACTAGCCGTGTCATCATAAACATACTTGAATGTGTCCAGGCCATTACTTTATATGCAACGAGCTTTGCATTTCTAAAGCTGCCATTATCTTTGTTGAAGCGCTCAATTTCGAACTGTTCGTTTGTAAAAGATTTAACAACGCGTGAACCTGACACGGAATCTTCTACACGTCCATTAACATTAGCGATTTTTCCGTACATGTTCTTCCATGCTTCGTTCATTTTAACATTACAAAAAGCAACCAATATGACTAAGAACGGTACCATAATGATTGCGATAATCGCAAGTTCAGGATTAATGGAATACATAATTGCGAATGCACCAAAAATCGTCATGATGGCAATAAAAGCATCTTCAGGACCGTGGTGTGCAAGTTCGCCAATATCGAACAAGTCATTCGTAATACGGCTCATAATATGACCGGTTTTAGTATTATCAAAAAATCGGAATGATTGTCGTTGAACATGGGTAAACAATTGTTGACGCATATCTGTTTCAATATTGATGCCTAATTTATGCCCTAAATAACTAACGATGTACTGTAGAAATGTACTTAATAGATAAATAAGTAAGAGCAGTATACTAACAGTAACGATTGTGTTCCAATTGCCTCCAGGCAACAAGTCATCGATGAACCATTTTACGGCTACTGGGAAAGCTAGTTCTAAAATCGCAACGATAATTGCACTTGTAAAATCAATGATGAAAAGTCGTCTATGGGGTTTATAGTAGGAAAAGAATTGTTTTAGCATAGTTAAGAATCTCCTTTAAGTTGCTACATGCAAGTATATCTGATTTGTGAAAATAAAACGATAGTCGTTATTTAAATTAAATGTATTAAGCAGTTCCATGGAACCAATATATAGAACTGGGTGAAACGAAGCATCTTTTAGAATAGAGTAAATTAATTGGAACTTAACTAGCCTTGAACCGTATGATAAGGAAGAATTAAAAGTAGTTGTTGAAAGGGAGAGATACATATGAGCAATTGGGTGAAAGGTTTAGCAATAGGTCTATTGCTTGTCGTTCTAACAGCGTGTAATGCACCAGCAGAACCAAAAAAGAACACTGAAACAGGAAAACCGGAAAAGGTCCAAAATGAAAGTGGCATGACGGCAAAAGAAGTGTATGTGAAGGCGATGGAAGCTTCTGAAAGTCAAAAAAGTCTGCATGCGAAAATGAACATCAATCATAAAATTGAAATTCCGAGTCAAGACGTTAATATGAATAGTAACACGAAAATGGATATGGACTTGATCATTGAACCGATGGCGATATATCAAAAAATGACAATGGATATGTCAGAGTTAGGCGCTATAGATAGTGAGATTTATGCGACTGATAAAGGATTTTTCATGTATGAGGTAGAAAATAATCAATGGTTAATGATGCCGACTGAAATGAATGAGGAAATGATCACCCAAATGTCAGGCGGAGCTAGTCCGACAATAGATATGAGCATGTTCCAAAAGTTCGCAGATGAATTTAAGTTCGAGCAAACGGATGATGAATACATTCTTTCTATAAAAGCATCAGGGGAAAAGTTTAATGAATTGTTTAAAGAAGTTGCCTCAGACAACATGCCACCTGAAATGAATCTTGAAGAAGGTGGCGAAGACATATTAGAGAGCATGAATGTTAAAAGTGTTTACTATGAAATCTTCATCGATAAAAAGACGTTTCATACAAACTCATTTAATATGGATTTGGACTTAACTGCAGATATTGATGGGGAAGAGATGCATATGATTCAAAAGATGACTGCAGAAATCTCGAAGATTAATAAAATTGATAAGATTGAGGTCCCGCAGGAAGTACTAGATAATGCAGTTGATGTTTCTTCGTTGATGAATGAATAAATGATGCGGGGTTTGAACATTGAGAGAGTGTGTACTCTTTCGGTGTTTTTTCTTTTGGATAGAATTAAAAGCGGTATGTACTCGCAAAAGAGTGATTAGAGATAACGTTATGACAGAAAAAAGCAAATGTTATATAACTTAATTCCTAATTGAGAATCATTTTCAGTTATTCATTGACAGTGTTTTTTATCCTGCTATACTTTAATTTGTAGCTAAATGATAACAGTTTTCAATTAACTTCCTATCGTTAGTTGCAAATATTATTTGATATCGGGGTTTCCCATGAAAATACGCTATTTGATTATTGCCACTATTAGCCTTTCATTCCTCTCATTGTTTGTAGGAGTGAGCCATATCACACCGATGGATTTGTTTGACTTTCAATCCGAAGAAACTGAAATTTTCCTGATTAGTCGTTTACCAAGACTTGTAGCTATTTTGCTTGCAGGAGCTGGCATGAGCATTGCCGGTTTAATAATGCAGCAACTTAGTAGAAATAAGTTTGTTTCTCCGACAACGGCGGGAACGTTGGATGCAACTCGACTTGGGATTTTAGTGTCGATGCTATTATTTACGAACGCTTCCACAATTGAGAAAATGGTTGTCGCTTTTGCATTTGCGCTTGCCGGCACGCTGCTATTCATGCAAATCCTTGACCGTATCAAATTCAAGGACGCCATTTTTATTCCACTCGTTGGACTCATGTTCGGTAATATACTATCGTCTATTGCAACATTTTTTGCATATAAAGCGGATGTCATTCAGAATATGTCAGCTTGGCTGCAAGGTGATTTTTCGATGATCATGAAAGGGCGTTATGAACTTCTCTATATAAGCATCCCAGTGCTAATCATCACTTATTTGTACGCGAATCGCTTTACAGTTGCGGGAATGGGTGAGGATTTCTCTAAAAACTTAGGGCTTGCTTATAAACGTATCGTTAATATCGGTTTGATCCTTGTTGCGCTTGTAACAACGACAGTCGTATTGACGGTTGGTATGATTCCGTTCCTTGGGTTAATTATCCCGAATATCGTATCGATTTTTAAAGGAGATCATTTACAAAAGACGTTACCGCATACGGCTTTACTTGGCGCAATCTTCTTGTTGATTTGCGACATATTAGGAAGAGTTCTAATTTATCCGTATGAAATTTCAATTAGTCTAATGGTGGGAGTTATCGGCAGTGGAATATTCCTCTATTTATTGTTTAGGAGGAAAGCCTATGCGTAATTCTAGAAAACTACTCATCCTTTTAATCATTGCAATTGTTTTTTGTGGACTATATCTATTTCAAGGTTTAAATGGCAGTTTCGACTATGCGCTACCACGTAGGGCGATAAAGGTGTTAGCGATGGCTTTAACTGGCGTCGCGATTGCCTACTCAACTGTTATATTCCAAACGATTACACATAATCGAATTCTAACACCAAGTATTATGGGGCTAGATTCGCTGTACTTATTATTACAAACCGTTATGATTTTCTTTCTTGGCTCTGCCCATATTACAGTTGTGAATAAACAAGTGAATTTCATATTGTCTGTTGGAACAATGGTATTGTTTGCCTTAATATTGTATCAATTTTTATTCAAGTCAGGAAAGCGACCGATTTACTTCTTATTACTTGTAGGAATTATTGTAGGCACTTTCTTTGGAAGTATTTCTACGTTCTTACAAGTATTAATTGATCCAAATGAATTCATGCGTGTCCAAGATAAGATGTTCGCGAGTTTTAACAATGTTAGTGGAGAGCTAGTTTGGTGGGCACTTATTATTGTAATTGTATGCTTAGTCATTGGTTGGAGACATGTGAACAGCCTTGATGTGCTATCACTTGGACGCGATACCGCTGTTAACCTAGGCGTACCTTATAATCGTATCGTTAAGCTCATGCTGATTTTGTCTTCAGTACTGATTGCTGTTTCAACCGCATTAGTTGGGCCGATTACATTCTTTGGTTTAATTGTCGCGAATTTATCGTATCAATTTTTTAACACATACAAGCACTCCATTCTTATAACGGGCGCGGCAATCATGAGCATCGTCGCATTAGTTGGAGGGCAATGGATTGTGGAAAGAGTATTTTCATTCTCTACAACACTTAGCGTCATCATCAACTTCATCGGCGGTATTTACTTTATCTACTTACTATTAAAGGAGAGTCGATCGACATGATCCAAGTCCGAGAACTGACTAAGTTATATGGAAAAAAAGCGGTAGTCGAAAAGGTCAATGTAGACATTCATCGCGGGAAAATAACGTCATTCATAGGACCAAACGGAGCTGGAAAGTCGACCCTTTTGTCAATGGTGAGCAGATTACTAGATGCGGACACTGGTGAAGTGCTTATAGACAATAACGATACGCGGAAAATGAAGTCGAATGACTTCTCAAAAAAAGTATCGATATTGAAGCAATCTAATTTTATGAATGTCCGTTTAACAATTCGAGAACTCGTTTCATTTGGACGATTTCCCTATTCAAAAGGTAGACTAACTGCAGAAGACATCTCAGTTATCGACCAGTCGTTAAATTATATGGAGCTCATGGATATGCAACATGACTACATGGACGAATTGTCGGGTGGCCAACGTCAACGTGCTTTTATCGCAATGGTAATTGCACAAGACACGGATTACATTTTGCTAGATGAACCGCTCAATAACTTGGACATGAAACATTCAGTTCAAATCATGAAAATTTTGAGACGACTCGTGGACGAGTTAGGTAAAACAGTTGTCATTGTGTTACATGATATTAACTTTGCATCGGTCTACTCTGATCGAATTGTTGCTTTGAAAAATGGAATTGTTGTAAAAGACGGACCGACAAATGACATTATTACTTCTGAGGCGTTAAAAGATATATACGATATGGATATACCTATTAAGCAGATGAAAGATTGCAGAATATGTGTGTACTTTAATTCATAAAAAAAGAGGATGGTATTGATGAGAAAAATTACAATGACATTGATGTTAGTTGCACTAATGGCTGTACTAGTAGCATGTGGCGGGAAAAATGAAAAGCAACCTGAATCACCAAATGCTGATAAACCAGAAGAAGCGAAAACAATCGTAGTAAAACATGAACTAGGTGAAACAGAAGTACCGAAAAATCCGGGAAAAGTAGCAGTATTCGATTTTGGAACTCTTGATACACTTGATGAATTAGGTGTGGAAGTAGCTGGACTACCACAAGCAAATGTACCTGGCTACTTATCAAAGTATGAAGATGAGAAGTATGAAAACCTTGGTAGCTTGAAAGAACCTGATTTTGAAGTAATCCATGCAATGAAGCCAGATGTAATTTTCATTTCTGGTCGTCAACGTGATTTGTATGACCAGTTTAGCGAAATTGCACCGACAATTTTTATTGCTGTAGATACAGCTAATTACATGGAATCATTTAAAACAAATATGGGTATTATCGCAGATGTTTTTGATAAAAAAGATGAAATGAAAGATGAGCTAGCAGAAGTAGATAAGCAAGTTGCATCGATTAAAGAAAAAACATCGTCAATCGATTCAAAAGCATTAATTATTCTTGGTAGTGAAGGAAAAGTAAGTGCTTTCGGTCCTAAATCTCGTTTTGGCCTTGTTCATGACGTATTTGGTTTCAAACCAGCTGACGAGAAAATTGAGATTTCAACGCATGGTCAAAACGTTACATTCGAATACATTTTAGAAACAAACCCTGACGTCATGTTTGTTGTCGATCGTGACGCAGCAATTGGTGGTGGGGCAAGCGCTAAAGATTCAATTGAAAACGAATTAGTGAAAAAGACAAATGCATATAAAAATGGTAAAGTCGTTTATTTAAATGCTGAATACTGGTACCTATCAGGTGGCGGACTTCAATCAATGAAAGAAATGATTAAAGAAGTTGAAGAAGGACTCTAAAATGTTTTATCAAATCAAAAAAATCATAGTTACTGAAGGCTCTTCAACAAAAATTGTTGAACGTTTTAGTGGTGAAGGTTTAATTGAAAAACAAACGGGCTTTATTGACTTGAAAGTGTTAGTGAAGAAAGTGCGTCGCGGTGACGAAGAAGTATTGATAATAGTGCAATGGGATTCTGAAGAAAGTTGGAAGCGGTGGGAAAAAAGCCCCGAACATATAGCGGGTCACAAGGCTAACGCTGGAAAACCAAAACCAGAATTTATCATTGAAACAATGCAAAATGTATATGAAGTAAAGCTTCAAAAATAGCAAAAACATGCTCTGATTTTAATCAGGGCATGTTTTTGTTTAGAAAATTACAAATAAGGGTAACTAACATGTTAGAAATAGATTGGATTGAGTTTTTTAAAAAAGCGCTCTTTAGAGGTGAATTTATGATTGAAACAATTGAAGAAAGTCAATTTAATAGCAGTACAATTCTATTACATAGAGAATACCTTCAACATTGTGGAGACGTAAATCTCGAAAGTGGTAATATTCGCTATAGCGGTAACGTTCAAATTGATGGAAGCATACAACCCTCTATGTTTGTTGGAGCAACCGGACAAATTAAAGTGAATGGCAATGTCTCTAAGGCGACGTTACATGCAACGCAGTCAATCAAAATTGAAGATAACGTTTTTTCCTCAACCATTGTCGTAGGAGAAAAGAACAGATGTACAGAAGAGTTAATCGGAATTGTCCAAGCGATCATTAAAGAGTTGCGAAAAATACAAACTGCAACGATGAATTGCAATTCTTTCTTACCATACAAAGTAGTACTCATCGATTTTTATCCAAGCTGTTTACAACTCATAAAAGAATTCATCCAGAAGGTTAAAAATAAATCTGGAATTCTGTCGCAAGAATGGAGTAGTCTCGCAGAAAAGCTATACAACGCATTAATAAATCCGGTTACTAAACATCAAATAAGCTTGCATGATTTTGAAAGTTTATTATTAGAAGGACGCCGTTTGGTTAATACGCACAACATACGCGACACCCTAAAATCACAATTAACGATACCTTACGCAGTGAATAGCGCGCTTTATAGTAATGGTGACATCCATATAACAACTAAAGGTGCATTCCATTGCATCGTTTGTGCACAACAAAACGTAACGCTATCAGGTGTTTGCCGAGGTGGTGAAGTTAGTGCAATGGACAAAATATCACTACAAGAAGTAGGCTGTCAGAACGGTGTGAAAACCGTCGTGCGCACGTCTAATAAAGGAAGCATCACACTCGGCCTAGTGCATAGTGGAACCGAAATACAAATAGGTAACAAAAAACATACGTTTCTAAAGAAACAACTGGGCGTCCACGCACGATTAGATGAACACGGTGAGTTAGTTATATGAAACCCCTCCACTGAGGCAGTGGAGGGGTTTGTGTTGGAAGATTGTGCCCGCGCGCGCCCGAAAAGAGTGATGAAACGCCTGTAAAAGTGTTCGCGCGCCCGAAAACTGTGATGAATCGCCCGCGTAAAAGTGTTCGCGCGCCCGAAAACTGTGTTGAAACGCCCGTAAATATGTTCGCGCGCCCGAAAAGAGTGTTGAATCGCCCGTAAAAGAGTCAAGTCCTTAATATTGTGTAAATTCCTTATGACGTGTTCACCCCTGTTTCAATAGGGCTTAGCAAGTTTACTTCTTAATTACTTTAATCGGCGACTTGGTATGCTGCTCTTCATCATAATTCATTAAAACAGCACCGAGAAGGCGAAACGCTGATTGATCGTTCGGAAAAATTCTAATCACATGCTCTCGTCTTCTGATCTCTTGATTCAGTCGCTCGAGATGATTCGT
>JARIDO010000014.1 GCA_029263895.1 Sporosarcina sp. | reverse complement strand
TGAGGGGGTCGGAATAAGGAATATGAAAGGAAAAGACGCTATTTTGTTCGAAATCGAAAAAATAGCGTCTTTTTTAATTTACGCTTATCTATAGGATTTAAAAACGTAAGTTTTTCAGTGGCCTCGTTAAAAACGGAGAGTGGTTTTTTCATACGCGAGTTGGTAGTGTAATAACTGTTTGCGTTCCTATGTTCTTTTGACTAGTTACCGTAATCGTCCCGTAATGGTCAACGACAATTTTTTTAGAAATCATCATTCCTAATCCTGTACCATCAGGCTTTGTCGTATAAAAAGGTTCATAGACATTTTTAATCGTTTCAGGTGTCATACCGGGTCCATTGTCAGATAGAGAAATGGTGACTTGTCCGTTGTCATACGCTGTTTCAATGGAAATAATGCCGTTTTGGACGAGTGCTTGACATGAGTTCTTGACTAAGTTAATGAAAACCTGCTTAAGTCTTCCTTCATTGCCACTTACCATCGACCGCTCTTGAGGGTTTTTAAATTGTATATGAATCGATGAGGCGCTTGTTTCAGGTTGAAACATATCAATGACACTTTGAATCGTATCTTCGATAAAAAAATCATGTGACATTTGAAGACTTGGTTTTGATAGAACGAGAAACTCACTGACAATGACGTCAATCCGTTTTAATTCAGTTGACATTATCTCCGTATAGGATGAATAGGGATTCGTTGGATCACTTTTCATTAGTTGAATAAAACCTGTTATTGAGGTCAACGGATTTCGAACTTCATGGGCAACACTTGCTGCGATTTCACCCATACCTTTTAATCTTTCTCCGTCTAATCGTAATTTTTCAGCTTGTATCTTATGTGTAATATCACGAGAGATAAAGGATATAGCGACCAACTCGTGTCGATTATCATAGATAGGTGCGATTGTTAACTCTGCATCGAAAGTGGTGCCATCCTTTCGTAATTCTTTTGTTCTTATACCATGAAGACTCTCTCCGTTTAAAACACGAGTAGTTCGTTCATTTGCTTGTGCGTCTTGCGTCTTTGGGTAAAAGCGTGGGGATGTACCTACGCACTCATTCTGTTTCCAGCCATACATTTTCTCGAAAGCTGGATTGACAACGAGTATTTTATGGTCAAGATCGAACACAGCAATGCCATCATTGGCATGCTTGAAAAATAATTCCAAATAACCCGCCTTCGATGAAATGATTGTATCGAGACGTTCATTTTCAGAGTACATTGTTTTCCATTCGTTCCCCATTTTTAAAATATAGAGAATGCACAATACGATAACTACAATAAGTATGGACGCAGAATGGGGGAGCATATTCTGTTGTGTTGCCGACATATATGTTGACGTAGGTAAAGAAGATAGAATACCGATTTCAATGATCGTCAGTAATGTGACGCCAAGTGTTAGCGAAACGACGTTATAGATGGACGTCACAATGATTGGGAAAATCAAATACAGCATATGTGCGTGATCGGGAGATACAAAATTGATGGAAAAAACATATAAATTACTACCTAAAACGATAAATATTCGCAAAACAGTTGGATTCGAACCTTTAAAATGAAAAAAGAGTAAACCAATGGCGTATACGAAACCAAATAGTACCATTGGTAAATCATAATAATTCGAAAAGATTGGTGTGAGTATTAGATGTAAGATGACGCTACTCATAAAAAAAAGTATAATGAATTTATTGCGTGAATGGATTGTTGTTATTTTGTTCATAGAGCACCTCTGATTTTCTCTGTTAAGACCATCATACACGAATCTGTATATACATAAAAATACATTTTATTATATTTGAATAGGAGGAATAAGAATTGATTAATTTATTCAATGAAAAAAAGGTTGTTGCTTTACTTGAAAGATTAGTGAACACGCCAAGCCCATCTGGCTATACGACGGATGTGATGGAACTCATTTCACAACAACTAACTGCAATTGATGTTCCTTTTAAAAAGACCAATAAAGGTGCGATTATTGCTACTATAGAAGGTGAAAATAACGACAGACACCGTCTCCTAACTGCCCATACGGATACGCTAGGTGCCATGGTAAAGGAAATAAAGAACGACGGTCGTTTAAAACTATCTATGATAGGTGGCTTTAACTGGAATGCAGTTGAAGGAGAGTACTGCCAGATTCATACAGCGGCGGGTAAGGTGTACAGTGGGACGATTTTAATGCATCAAACAACGGTACACGTTTATAAAAATGCTAGCAGTGCTGAGCGCAGTGTAGAGAATATTGAAGTGCGCATTGATGAAAAAGCAAAAGACTCAAACGAGACTCGTGCGTTAGGAATCGAAGTTGGCGATTTTGTTTCATTTGAGCCTCGTTTTGAGATGACGAAGAGTGGTTTTGTGAAATCGCGTCATTTAGATGATAAGGCAAGCACTGCGTTATTGATTGAACTCATACGTTCATTAATAGAGCACGACGTGAAATTGCCGAATACCACACATTTCTATATTTCTAATAACGAAGAAATTGGATATGGTGGAAACTCTAATATTCCAGTTGAAACGGTTGAGTACATTGCTGTCGATATGGGGGCGATTGGAGACGGTCAGACGACTGATGAATACACGGTGTCAATTTGTGCAAAAGACTCCAGTGGACCATATCATAATGCATTAACGCAACAGCTTGTTTCATTATGCAAGCACGAAAATATTCCATATAAAATTGATATTTATCCATACTATAGTTCAGATGCTTCTGCGGCAATCAAAGCAGGATTTGACGTTAAGCACGCTTTATTTGGACCGGGGATTGAATCTTCCCATGCGCTAGAACGGACACATATTGATTCATTAAAAGCTACAGCACAATTACTGCGTGCATATGTTGAATCGCCAATGATGGACTAAATGGAGGGGTATCATGAATACAGAAAAATTACTTGCGACATTGCCAGTTAAAGATGTTGAAGGAGTTGTTCCAAATGACGTGACAGATATTGCGGTAGATTCGCGTGCAGTCAGTGCCGGTGGAATGTTTGTTTGTATAGAAGGTTTTACAGTTGACGGTCACGACTATGTGGAAAAAGCAATTGATAGCGGCGCTAGAATAATCGTAGCATCTAAACCAGTACATGTTGATCTAGAAAAAGTGGCAGTTGTAATGGTAGAGGACACAACACGTGCGATTGGTCTATTGGCACCTGCCTATTATCAATATCCATCGAAACGAATGACAATGATTGGTGTTACAGGAACAAATGGTAAAACAAGCGTAAGTGGTATCATTCATGCGATTTTGCAAAAAGCTAACGAGAAGTCTGCTGTGACAGGGACAATAGGCTTTGATCTAAATGGTACGTTGTTTGAAACAGAGAATACGACGACAGATGTGTTAACGACACAAGGCATGATTGCACGTGCAGCAGCAGAAGGTTGCTCCACAATGACGATGGAAGTCTCTTCACATGGTCTAGCGGAAGGTAGATTAGCAGGAACGGAATTTGATATCTCCATTTTTACGAATTTGACACATGATCATTTGGATTTCCATGGAACGATGGATAACTATGGACATGCAAAAGGGTTACTGTTTTCACAATTAGGACAAGACTTAAGTCAACATAAATTTGCAATTGTTAATGCTGATGATGAATGGGGAGCACGAATGGCAAGCTTCACTTCACATCCAGTATTGACGTATGGCTTAAAGAATGACGCAACATTCAAAGCGACGAACATTACGCTGAAAGCTGATGGTACGAAGTTTACACTTGCAGCGCCAGATGGTGAATTCGACGTCGAGATGAACCTTATTGGCGAATATAGTGTCTATAATGCGTTGGCGGCAATTGCTGCTTTATTCGCAAAAGGAATGGCGACAGTAGCGATTATTGCTTTGCTTTCAAAAATTGGAGCAGTTAAAGGTCGTATGGAAAAGGTACCAACAGAACTGCCTCTAACGATGTACATTGACTATGCTCATTCACCGGATGCGATAGAGAAAGCGATAGCAGCTGTTCTTCCATATAAACAAAATAAATTGATCTTCTTAATTGGAACGGGCGGCAATCGAGATCGAAAAAAACGTCCAATTATGGCAGAGAAAGCATCAGTGGCAGATTATGTTGTGTTGACAACGGATGATCCAAGAGATGAACCAAATGCGTCCATTTTACAAGAACTTGAGGCTGGAATGCAGCATGATAATTATGCCTGCATAGGAGATCGTGTCGAGGCTGTTCGTCATGTAATAGCGATTGCTGAGCCGAATGATATTATTATTTTTGCTGGAAAAGGGCACGAAGATTTTCAAATCATTGGTAAGACGAAATTCCCGCATTCTGATGCAGCGATTGCACTAGAAGAAGCAGACAAGAAATTTGGTACTGGGGTAATAAAGAAATAAAGGAGCAGTGGGCTGTCCTTATGTTGGACAGCCTATTGCCTTTATTGTTGCTATTAACGAAACGATAATCGTTTGCATACGTTAAGAAAAATATGTTGAAATCATACCCCAATCTGTCTATGCTTAGAAAAGCAGAAAAGAAGGAGACAATGTAACATGGATAAGCCTTTAAAAGAAGAAATTGCTTCGCGACGTACATTCGCGATCATTTCTCACCCGGATGCCGGTAAAACGACAATTACAGAAAAACTACTTTATTTTGGCGGTGCGATCCGCGATGCAGGTACTGTCAAAGGGAAGAAGACAGGAAAATTTGCAACATCTGACTGGATGGAGATTGAAAAACAACGTGGAATTTCAGTAACGTCTTCAGTGATGCAATTTGACTATGATGGCAAACGTGTAAATATACTCGATACGCCTGGTCATGAAGATTTCAGTGAAGATACGTACAGAACACTTATGGCGGTAGATGCAGCAGTAATGATGGTTGACTCTGCAAAAGGAATTGAACCTCAAACCATTAAATTATTTAAAGTATGTAAAATGCGTGGTATTCCAATCTTTACGTTTATTAACAAAATGGACAGACAAGGTAAGGAACCATTGGAATTAATGGAAGAACTTGAAGAAGTATTGGAAATTCAATCGTACGCAATGAATTGGCCGATTGGTATGGGGAAAGAATTTTTAGGAATCTATGATCGTTATAACAATCGAATTGAACAAGTACGTGTAGATGAGGAACATCGCTTTTTAGCATTAAATGAAGATGGTGGATTAGCAGAAGCACACCCAATGATGGAGACATCTTATTATAAGCAAGCGCTTGATGATGTTTTGTTGTTAAACGAAGCAGGAAATGATTTTGATGAAGAACGCGTATCCAAAGGAGAGCTAACACCTGTGTTCTTTGGGAGTGCGCTAACCAATTTTGGAGTGCAAACATTTTTGGAGACATTTTTACAATTTTCACCTCCACCACAAGCAAGGATTACGAAGGATGAAACGGTTGTCGATCCATATTCAGAAGAATTTTCCGGTTTTATCTTCAAAATACAAGCGAATATGAATCCAGCTCATCGGGATCGTATTGCATTTGTCCGTATTGTTTCCGGTGGATTTAAACGTGGAATGACGGTCTCTGTACCACGTATATCTAAAACAATTAAACTGGCTCAAACGACACAATTTCTTGCGGACGACCGTGAAACTGTGGATGAGGCGGTAGCAGGAGATATTATCGGTTTGTATGACACTGGAAATTATCAGATTGGTGATACGGTTATTGGTGGAAAATCGAATTTCTTATTTGATGCCTTGCCACAGTTTACGCCTGAGTTATTTGTACGTGTTACAGCTAAAAATGTAATGAAGTCGAAGCATTTCCATAAAGGAATTCTTCAATTAGTTCAAGAAGGTGCAATTCAATATTATCGAACACTTCATACAGAAGAAGTGATTTTAGGGGCGGTAGGACAGCTTCAGTTTGAAGTATTTGAGCATCGCATGAAGAATGAATACAATGTTGAAGTTCGAATGGAACCAATCGGTTCTAAAGTGGCACGTTGGATTGACAATGAATCGGATGTGAAGGAATCGATGGCAGGTCAACGGGCGATGCTCGTTAAAGATCGTCATGACAAATATGTTTTCTTATTTGAAAATGAATTTGCAATGCGTTGGTTCCATGATAAGTACCCAGATATTCAATTGTATAGTTTATTGTAAGTAGCACACCGAAAAGATGCATGTTCATCTTTTCGGTTTTTTTTAAGTTCTATAAGATTTGTTAAATCATTTTGTAACTACGACCTATTGCATTCAGGAAACTCTAATTACAATAGGTTTTCCTATATTTAGGACATGCTATTTGGCATTTTCACATAATGAGTGTCATGGTTTGAAGTCTTATGTTTTTTTCACTATGATTAAGAAAATGGCTGTAGAAAAAAGGGGATCCTTCAATGAAAATAAGTGACTTTTCAATAAAAAGACCTGTATTCACAATTGTAACGATGCTACTTGTCGTTATTTTAGGTGCCGTATCATTTTTTAAAATTCCGGTTACATTAATACCCGAGTTGAATCCACCTGTTGCAGTTGTTGTGACGAATTATCCGAGTGCTTCGCCGGAAGAAGTGAACGAAAAAATTACAAAGCCGCTTGAAACAAGTCTTTCAACTGCGCCAGGCTTGAAATCAATTCAATCGACTTCCCAAGAAGGTGCGAATTTCATCCTCTTAATGTTTGATTGGTCTACAACGATTGACGATGTTCAATTAGATATTATGCAACGAGTAGACCAAGTGGACGTTCCAGATGGTGCCAATAAACCTCGTTTCATGAAATTTGATCCCTCACAATTTCCAGTCATTCAGCTATCGTTACAGTCAACCTCTAAGGATACAGACATACGGAAAATTGCAGAGAAACTAGAAACCGAATTACGTAGAACGAAAGGTGTAGCGAGTGTTACTGTTTCAGGTCAACTCATTGAAGAAGTTCAGATTATCCTCGATCAGGCTAAACTCGAAAACAATGGCTTAACGCAGTCCGATGTTGTTCAGGTCGTTCAATCGAATAATGTTTCAATGCCCGGTGAGTCAATTGAAACGGATGATGGAAAAAAGTTAACGACTCGTATTATTAGTACAATTTCGACACCAGAAGATATTCGGGCACTCATAGTTGGTGTCAATCCTTTAGATGGTAGCAAAATAAAAATTGGTGATGTAGCAAAAGTTGATGTATTAGAAGCAGATACTGATACATCAACACGGGCGAATGATAATCCAGCCGTGTTGATGTCTGTGCTTCAAGAGTCAGGTGCAAATACTGCTAGCGTGTCAAGCTCATTTAAAAAAGCGTTGGATGACCTTCTTGAACGCAAAGAATATAAAAACATACAATCCGATATCCTATTTGACCAAGGAGATTATGTACAACTTGCGATAGGGAACATTGGCCAGTCGCTTATACTAGGTGGTATCTTTGCGATGTTGGTACTCTTTTTCTTCCTAAGAGGTATAAAGAGTCCAATCATTATCGGTATTGCCATTCCATACTCAGTAATTGTCACGTTCGTCCTTATGTTTTTCGCGGATTTCTCTTTAAATATCATGACATTGGGTGCTCTTGCATTAGGAATTGGAATGCTTGTGGATAACGCAATTGTTGTAATTGAGAACATTGAACGTCATTTAGCAATGGGCAAAGAACCGAAACAAGCTTCGCGTGAAGGTTCAAAAGAAGTTGGTGGCGCAATTACAGCTTCGACATTAACAACACTTGCTGTTTTTGTTCCTGTCATATTCATTAGTGGACTCATTGGACAAATTTTCACTGAGTTTGCGTTGACAATTTCGTTTAGTTTGTTTGCCTCTCTCGTTGTTGCATTAACGGTGGTACCGATGTTGGCAAGTCGTATGCTTAAAAAGCCTAAAGGTAATATTGAAGCGCGTCGACGCCGTTCGAAACCACTGAACAGCTTTGTGAAATCGGTTAAATGGGCGTTGAAATATCGCACGATCGTATTGATAGCGACAATTGCTGTGCTCATTTTTAGTAGTTTGAGTTTATTGAAAGTAGGTACGGAGTTTTTACCCGCTACTGATGAAGGTTTCTTTAGTATTTCAGTTACTTTGCCGAACGGTTCGTCATCAGTAGCAACCAATGATGTTGTGACGAAAATTGAAACGAAATTAAAAGAACAAAAAGATATCGGCGTCTATGTTAGTTTAGTCGGTGGAACACAGCAAAACTTAGCACAAGGTAGTTCACAGGCTAATGTAGCTGAAATGTACGTAAAACTGCTTCCGTTAGACGAACGTGATCGCTCTGTCTTTGAGTTTGTTGACAAAGTTCAACCAGAAATACTGAAAATAGTAGGTGACGATGCAAAAGTTAGTTTTGACATGCAAACTGCTGCTGGATCAAGTCCTAATACACTGACATTTTCTTTACAAGACACGGATGAAAAACGTTTAAATGAAGCTGTTGAAAAGTTAAATTCGAAACTTGTTAATATGAAATCTGTGCTTGAGGTAACGAATAACCTCCAAGACACGGTGGAAGAAATTCAAATCGAAGTAAATCGTGAAAAAGCGCAAGAAAATGGCTTAGTTCCTTATCAAATTGCTCAAACTGTCCATGATGTTACGCGTGGGGCCTTTGCGTCACAGTTCATAGATGAAGAAAATAATGTACTGGCGGTCTACGTGAAGTACGATGAACAATTTCGCAACAGTGTTGAACAATTGAAAAAACTTAAAATACGTACACCAGCAGGCGTCTACGTGCCACTGGAAGAGCTTGCGACCATTGGCGTTGCAGAAGGGCCTGTATCCATTCAACGTGTCGACCAAGCGCACTCAGTGACTTTCAATGTGAAGTATGAGTCAGCAAACACGTTAGGTGAGATGACAGGGAAAGTAAATAGTGCAATTGATAAACTAAAACTATCCGATGATATAGTGGTTTCCTATGGAGGAGATCGAGAGCTCTTTGAGAGTGCTATTAATGATATGTTGTTAGCGATTATATTGGCTGTTGTGCTCGTTTACATTGTAATGGCAGCGCAGTTTGAATCATTTAAATATCCATTTGTTATCATGTTCTCTGTGCCATTGATGATCATTGGTGTTGCACTTGGATTATTTGTAACGAACACACCAATTAGTGTAACGGCGGTTATTGGGATACTCGTACTCGTTGGAATCGTAGTCAATAATGGCATTGTGCTCGTGGATTATATTAATCAACGAAAAGAAGCGGGTTTAAGCTCGTATGATGCGATTATTTCATCTGTAAGGGATAGAGTTCGTCCAATCTTAATGACGGCGATGACTACCATTCTGGGCTTGTTGCCACTGGCTTTAGGAATTGGTGAAGGAACTGAAATGAATCAGCCGATGGGAATATCAGTAATCGGTGGTTTAATCAGTTCGACATTCCTTACTCTTTATATTGTTCCAATTATATATAGTCTATTTGATGAACAAACAAGGCGACGTGCTGTATCGAAAAAAATAAAAGAAATCGATTAATAGGAAGACACGGAATAAACGATTTTTGTTCGTTCTTTGTCAAATATCGTTGGTGAAGAATTTTAGTCGATAATAATTGACTTATAGTGAGGCTGTTTAGAATGTCAGGAAACTGATTTTCTAAACAGTCTTTTTATATAGTTTTCATAAGGTTCACCCCAGTTAAGTGTCTAACTATTGGGCTTCACCTCATAGCGTGACAGGTGAGACCCCGCAGACGCAAGGTTTGTGCGACTAGGAGGCTCACCAGGGAACGCGTCCGCTTGGAATGGAAATCAGTAGGTTGCAGAATTTTTTAGGCCAATATATATTCATAAAAATAACGTAAGTGAATTCCAATCCTTTTCTCTTGTTTTGAGAAGAGGACTTTCTTGCGCCAACGTTATAAATTATAGAACCTTTTTGTTTCCTCCGTGTTTTTTAGTTGTACTTTCTTTTACCAATAATACATAATGATTAAACAATCAGAAAATTTAATGATATACTAAAATAAAAAGGGGTAAACGAGATGACAGCACAATTTTTTACGGGATTTCCAGGCTTCATCGCAACGCAAATAATGAAAGAGCTCGTACACAAACAAAAAGCTGAAACGTTTTATGCAATTGTGCAAAATGGGCAAATGGAACGTGCAGAAGAAGTGGCATCTCAGTTAAAACTAGAATTAGGTAGCACGTTTGAAATTCATTTACTTCCTGGAGACATCACGAAAAATAATTTAAAAATTGATGACGAAATGCTACAGGAGCTTCGCCAACAACCGTTAACGGTTTGGCATTTAGCAGCAATTTATGATCTCGCTGTTAAACCGCAACTCGCTTGGGCTGTCAATGTGGAAGGCACGAGACGTGTCAATGAATTTGTAAGCAGCCATCCAACGATTCAACGTTATATGTATTTTAGTACAGCGTACGTTGCGGGGAAACGAGAAGGCAATCTGTTAGAAACTGAACTTATTCAACCAAAAGCCTTTAAAAATCATTATGAAGAAACGAAATATGAAGCAGAATTACTCGTTGAAAAATTGAAGCAATCCGTTCCAACTACAATTATTAGACCAGGAATTGTGAGAGGTCATTCGTTGACGGGGGAAACAATTAAATTTGATGGACCGTACTTTTTTATGAATATGATTGACAGACTTCGCTGGCTGCCTTTCATTCCTTACGTAGGAAAGTCGAGTGCCTACATCAATGTTGTACCGATTGACTATATTTTAGAGGCATCCGTCTATTTATCGAGTTTAGAAGAGGCAGCTGGAGAGACGGTTCATTTAACAGATCCTTCACCACATCCCATTGAAGAAGTGTACACAGCAATGGTTTATCATTTAACGGGGAAGCACGCTAAAGGTAGATTACCGCTAGCTGTAGCTAAAAAGAGTATGTCGTTTATTGGGATTCAGCGGATGCTAGGTGTGGAAGCAGAAACACTTGATTATTTATCGTGGGATGCAAGTTTTGACACAACGATTGCAGAATCATTACTTGATGGAAGTGGTATACAATGTGCTGATTTTGTAGCTTCTATTCCTACGATGTCTAAATTTTACGTAGCAAATAAAAAAAATAAAGATTTTCACATAAAAATTGGCTAACGACACTTTTTTATTTTTCGATTTTGTGCTATAATTTATCAGAACTCAACAGAATATCTTTTGACATTTTGTCAAAGGGGAGTAGCTATAGGGAAACCTATTTCATAGTCGTCAATACATGGCTTTTGCCATCGGTTATGATAGCTGGATTTTTAAACTGAAATTCCGACTTAGCGAGACCTTTGCCTTTTATTAGGTGAGGGTCTTTTTGATTTGAAAATTTTAGTAAATTGAAATTGGAGGAGATTGAATTTGGAAGCGATTTTATTAGAATACGCATGGGTATTAATTGTACTAGTTGTCTTAGAGGGTCTTCTCGCGGCAGATAACGCAGTCGTTATGGCTGTAATGGTAAAACATTTACCGAAGCCACAACAGAAGAAAGCTCTTTTTTATGGTTTGTTTGGAGCTTTTGTTTTTAGATTTATCGCATTGTTCATGATTACAGTACTCGTTAACTATTGGCAAATACAAGCGCTAGGTGCAATTTACTTGTTGTTCATTTCTATAAAAAATATTATAGATCAACGGAAAAAAGCCAATGCACACATTGATGCAAAACCTCGCAAACAGTCTGGATTCTGGATGACTGTACTTAAAGTCGAATTGGCGGATATTGCATTTGCGCTTGACTCCATGCTTGCAGCTGTTGCACTTGCAGTTACACTTCCAGAGTTAGGTAATTTCCATATTGGTGGTATCAACGGCGGACAATTTATTGTGATGTTACTCGGTGGCTTGATCGGTTTGGTAATCATGCGATTTGCTGCACGTCAATTTGTTGTACTTCTAGAGAAATTCCCATCACTGGAAACGGCAGCATTCCTCATCGTCGGGTGGGTAGGGGTGAAATTGGTCGTTCTAACATTAGCACATCCGAAACTACAAATTATCAATGAGTCATTTCCGCATTCAGTCGGTTGGAAGATGACATTCTGGATTGTTCTTGTTGGTATTGCACTAATTGGTTACTTAACGGGTGTTCGGAAAAATCACAAAAAAGCATAATGATAAAGTGGTCGTGCATATTGCAGCACGGCCATTTGCTTTGTTGCGAATTTACCTGTAAAATGTGGTTTCATGTAATACGTGTTGCAATCCATTGATGTCTATAGATCTATTGATGAGTATCTTTTTCATGTTCATAAAAACTTATCTAAAAGGGCGCTAACATCTTCGATTGCTGAAAGGAAATTTACCCGAGATGAAACTTTCACATGATACTTTACGCAGATTCACACCTGCTCAAATTATTGTATTTTATTATTTTCTTGCAATTGCATTTTCGTTTTTACTATTAAACTTACCTGGCGTCTATTTACCTGGCGTTAAAGTAAGTTTTATTGATAGTTTGTTCACAGCAGTAAGTGCGGTTAGTGTCACGGGGCTAACGCCGATTAGCATCTCAGGAACGTATACAGTTTTCGGTATTTGTATGCTGATGCTCGTTCTGCAACTGGGCGGTATCGGGATTATGTCCATCGGTACCTTTTTCTGGTTGTTAGTCAAAAAACGTATTGGACTACGTGAACGTCAGCTCATCATGGTGGATCACAATCAATACAGCCTAGCGGGAGTCGTCAATCTCATTCAAGAAATTGTTAAAATTATCTTTCTAATCGAACTAACGGGTGGAATTATATTTACAGTCTATTTGTTACCTCTCTATGACACTTTCAAAGAAGCACTTTTGCAAGGAATGTTCATGTCTGTATCAGCAACGACGAATGCTGGATTTGATATAACTGATGCGTCTTTATTACCTTATTTTGATGATTATTTTATACAATCTGTTAGCATGCTATTAATTATTCTTGGTGCAATTGGGTTTCCAGTACTTATTGAAGTGAAAAGCTTTTTCTCTTCAAAAGTACCACACTTTCGATTTTCCTTGTTTACAAAAATTACAACTGCGACTTTCGGTATTCTTTTAGTTTGGGGAGCAGTCATGATATTCATCCTAGAGTCAATGAACTCTTTTAAAGGGATGGCATGGCATGAGAAAGTATTCTCTGCTCTATTTCATTCTGTATCGTCGAGATCAGCAGGTTTAACGACGTATGACATAACAAACTTCAGTGAAGCAACGGACATATTCATAAGTTCACTTATGTTCATCGGGGCATCTCCAAGTTCAGTAGGTGGAGGAATTCGAACGACGACTTTTGCCATTGCCGTGCTGTTCTTAATTAACTTCGCGAGAGGAAAACAGGTTATCAATATATTTAACCGTCAAATAAAACTGATTGACGTTTTTCGATCATATGCCGTTATTTTACTTGCAGCCGCTATGGTCATGATAGCGTTACTTATCCTTCTTGTCACAGAACCTGGCGTTCCAGTTGTAGCGCTATTGTTTGAAATAACTTCAGCCTTTGGAACATGCGGCATGTCACTTGGAATTACGTCAGAGCTATCCGTTACTGGTAAATTCATTATTATGATTTTAATGTTTATAGGACGTGTGGGACTCATTTCGTTCCTCTTCACTTTAGGGGGGAAAACAAAAACGGTGCACTATCACTATCCGAAGGAACGCGTGATTATTGGTTAATGTACTGAAATGATGTTAAATAAAAGTATAGAAAGAGGACGATTATATAAAATCGTCCTCTTTTTTTGGTGCTTATATTATCTTTTAATTGTAAACATAGTAGTCATCACGCCTGATGAACAAGATTATCGTCAATGAAGAAGAACAACGGGTGATCATCTTTTTGAAAAACAGTTAATAAATGGCCGGTTTTTTCAACGGTGATCCCATTTTCTAACACATTGGGATCTAAGCCAATTGACGTGATATACGTTTGTTTTTTAAAGTTTCGTTCGGTCAAATTAAGAGATGTAAACTGTTCTCCGAGTATAGAGGGATTTGCAAGCAATGCTTTTTCAATCGTTGTTGTAACTTTCTTAGGTGTAAGTTCTTGCCACCAAACTTTTCGTGGTTGGAAACGCTGGTGAGCTAGGTAATCCAATTTCATAAGACTTCGGATGATTTCAATGTCAGTATGTCCTTGCGACACTAAGAATTTGTCTAGCCTTGTAAACAAATCTTCCAGTTGATGTCCGATCCTTGACCATCCGCGATTCTCCCAATAGGTTCCAAATTGTTGAAAAAAGTCGAACGGTGTTTCAAAGTTTTTTGAAACAATATATTCAATAGAACGTGGGAGACGTCCATCATTCCAGTATTTCTCGAGTACATCTTCGGTTTGTTTAATTCGTAAAATATCGTCGAAAGATAGTACGTTATTTGAAACGATTTCGTAAGGAGCTTCGTCAATATAATTGTAACCGTAATTTTCTGCTTGTATACGAAGACCTGTACCGCGCAGTAGTTTTAAGAAACCAAGTTGTAGCTCTTCAGGCCGTAAAGCAAAGACATCATTGAATGTATCACGAAATGAATCATAGTCTTCTTCTGGTAAGCCAGCTATTAAATCAAGGTGCTGGTCAATTTTACCTCCGTCTTTAACCATATTGACGGTTCTCGAGAGTTTCTCAAAGTTTTGTCGACGTTTAACGAGCTCATTCGTTAAATCATTTGTCGATTGGACGCCTATTTCAAATCTAAATAGACCAGCAGGGGCATTGGTATTTAAAAACTCTATAACTTCAGGTCGCATAATGTCACCTGTAATTTCAAATTGAAAAACAGTGCCAGGTTTGTGCTCGTCTATTAAAAATTGAAACATCTCCATGGCGTAGCTTCTACTAATATTAAATGTTCGGTCGACAAACTTAATGGTTTTTGCACCATTCTTCATCAAGTAGCGAATATCTTCTTTTATCGCTTCACGATCGAAGTAACGAACACCTACTTCAATGGAAGATAGACAAAATTGACATGAAAATGGGCAGCCGCGACTTGTTTCGATATAAGTGACTCGCTTTCCTAATTCTTCGACATCTTCTTGGAATCGAAAAGGTGAGGGGAGACTACGTAAATCGAGTTTCGCACCAGGTGCGGTGAATTTGAGTTCGTCGTCCTTTCGGTAGGCGATACCCGAAACAGTTGAAAAATCGTGCTCAGCTACATACGCGTTTAATAAATCTTTGAACGTGCGCTCCCCTTCACCAATTACAATGACATCTATTTCAGAAACCCTATTTAACCAATAATCATAATCATATGTAACTTCAGGACCACCGACAACAATTAAGATATTTGGTTTCACTTTACGAAGCATACGAATTACTTTTATCGTTTCTTCAATATTCCAGATGTACACACTAAAACCGACGACATCAGGATTTTTTTGATAAAGATCAGAAACAATATTCATAGTTGGGTCCTTAATTGTATATTCAGCAAGTATTGGGTTGTACTCAGGTTGTGCAAAAGACTTTAAGTAACGAATGGCTAAATTTGTATGGATATATTTAGCATTCAGTGTTGTTAATACAATATTCATCAGTATTCTCCTATCAACTAGTCAGTATTATGGTAAATGAAGTAAAAACTTTATAGTTCAAATTTACTATATCTTTAATATCAATTTTATGGAATAATCTGAATTAATATTAATTTTAAAAAAATCCTCTTTATTGCATGTTTCATTTTTATTTTTCATATTGTCTAAAAACAAATCAGGAGGAATAGACGTGAATTTAGAAATGACAAAAGTGAGCAGTCAAACTATTTTTCTATTAGAAGAAACACTACGACCCGCCATTCTTATAGGACTGGATGGTGTTATCGTTTTTGGTAATGATGTATTTAAGGAGTTAACTGGATATCGAAATATGAGTACAATACAAGACAGCATTGATAAGGAATCTGTCCAATTATGGGATGAATTCATTAAAAACTTGCATCATACTACTGAAAAAAACATTGTTGTAAAATTATATACTAATGATAATAAATTGATAAAAAAAAGTGTTAAATTGAAGTATTTTTCCGATATACAGCAAGTTGCAGCTCTGTTTCAATCGACAGCTACTAATGAAATCCCAACCTATAAACCATATTCGCATGCTTTTAGTAACTCTGAGAATTTTATGATTCTCATCGATCATAAAGGAATGATTTTTGACTTGAATGGTTTGCATCATAAGTTTTTCAAGTTGCCTAAAGAATATTTCAAACTACAGCATTATACAGTATTGTTACGCCTATTAGATATTGATAAAAACACACTCGAGAAAGAAATTGAGTTGTTAAAAAAGACTGGAACTAGTGAGCTTGTTGTTACGTATCAAAAAACGTTAGATGATCTAAGGCATTACTATATTACAACGTTTTATGATAAAGATACAGGAATGTACTTAATTCGGATTAGAGACTGTACTGACGAAAAGGTGTTGGAGCAAAGGTTAGCACATTCTGATTCGCTTTCAACATTAGGTGAACTAGCTGCTAGTATAGCACATGAAATTAGGAACCCTATGACTACGTTAAAGGGGTTTACACAATTACTAAAACTTTCAGCAACAGAAGATTCCAGTCGTTATATCTCAGTCATTGAGGATGAAATTGGTCGTATGGAAAATATATTAGATGAAATGCTCGTTCTATCAAAACCAGCGTCAAACAAAAAAACGATTTTCTCTTTAGAAGTGCTTGTCAACGACATGATTCATGTTATACGACCAAAAGCTGTTATGGAAGGTATCACAATAGTGAAACATGAAAACCTGTTAGAAACCACTTTAATTTCTGGAGATGCAGATAAGATTAAACAAGTGCTTCTCAATTTATTTAAAAATGCTTTTGAAGCAATGTCAGTAGGAGGAGTCCTTGCTATACGAATTGGTTCAGACATGAAAGGGCAAATTGTTTTGTCTGTATCGGATAGTGGTAAAGGCATGCCAATTAATCAATTAAATCAGATGTTTATGCCATTCTATACATCAAAAGCTGGTGGTACTGGACTTGGTTTACCTTTTGTTTTAAAAACGGTTGAAGAACATGGTGGCAGTATTATTGTAGAAAGCGAACTGGACAAAGGTACTACTTTTAATATATCGTTTCCCCAATTTGAAAGAAAAGCATTTGTAGATGACAATAAGATTCTACACAGTGAAATACGTTATTAATGATATGAATTATTTTGACAGTGCATCGGATGACCCATTATAATTAAACATTAGTCTTTGTAGTGATGTAAAAGGTGGGCTTGCGAATGTCAAATGATACTGAAAGATCGTTAAAGTTATTCATCGTTCTATCGAGGGTAAGTAAAGTGTTAATAGAGGAAACAAGAGATCTCCATGAACAACATGGTTTGAATCCAACTGAGTTTGCAGTGTTGGAATTGCTCTATCACAAAGGAAAGCAACCTATACAAAAAATAGGTCGAAAAATATTATTAACTAGCGGGTCAATGACTTATGTCGTTGATAAACTTGAAAGAAAAAACTTGCTGGAACGAGTAACCAGTGAAAAAGATAAAAGGATATCTCATGTATCATTAACAAAGCTTGGTTGTGAATTGATTTCAACGATCTTTCCAGAACATGCGCAAAATATCGAGAAATTACTCTCGACATTGACTGTTGAAGAACAAGAACAAGCAATCCATTTAGTTAAAAAGCTAGGTCTGTCGATTAAAGATTTATCATAATGACCTGCTGACCTTTTGTGTATTACAAAAAATAATAAACTGCATCTTAGTAGCTAGACAAGTCTAACTAATTAAGATGCAGTTCTTTTGGATTGATAGAGTATATTACAGATTACTTCATTTGAATTGTTTCTCCCATGCGAAGAAACTTTTCGAAATGTGTTTGATCAGCATTATCATAAATCGTCAATCTTACAATCATGTCATTTCGTTCAAAGAGTATACCTGTAATTACACCAGTTTCATCTTCTACCGAAAATGACTTTGCGTTTTGAATGCCTTCACCAGTAGGTAAGGCATTAGTGTCTGTTATTTCTTTCGGTGAAGCACCGTTCGCAGAAGCGGCCAACACTTCTTTCATGTTTTCATGCAAAGTATCGTATGAAGAATCTGATTTTGGAGCTGATTCAATACGCATAAAAATTGATCCGTCTTCATTTAAGCTAAGGCTATCTCTTCCAGGCTCTTCACTTTCAAGAGAATACTCTGGTAGAACTGAAATTTTATATTCTTGCTCATCACTTGGCACGACTGTCGCATCTTTTAATGTATCAGGTTGTGTAGATTCAGTTCCACCCTCAACTTCAGCTTCTGGTTTTTCTACTGACGGTTTTTCTGTATCTGGTTTTACTTCTTTAGAATCGGCACCACAAGCAGCAAGCAATAGAATTGAAGCTGTAGCAGTAAGTAATACATACATAGATTTTTTCATCTGAAAACCCTCCTTCAAATAGTTAGACGTACAAGACAATGAAATGTTTCAAATCACTAGTTATCACCCCTTAATACGACTGACAACGACAACTTTTAAAAGTGGGATTTGAGTCTCGCAGCCCCAAAAATATATTCTAGTTTAGTGTGCCCTAAAAAGGTAAATACGTAAAGTGTTTTCTATTAATTAGTTCATTTTCTCTGACAATTTGTATTGTCTTGTCGTAACTTGTCGACAAGTTTTTATTTTTTTTGGGACAATTCGTGTATAATCAAAAGTATGTATGTCAAGTATCTTTGGGGGCGATCACGGATGTTTAATGGTCTAGAAGACGAAATTGAATTCACCCGTAGAGAATTGTTGGAAACCGCCTGTCGAGAGGGACTTGCGGCTGAAGTGACGATGGTCCTAAGTAGGAAATTGGATGCGTTAATTAACCAGTATGATGCCCAAAAGAAAGAACGATTCGTGAAGAATGAACTTACGATGATGAAATTAGAAATGGACAAATGATGGAATGTTAATAGATTATTATTTTAAAGTACGTTGTACAATATTATTTAATTTAATATGTTTAATTTCTTATTAAAGCGGGGAAACTACTAAAGAACACAGCAACATTCTCATTTCCCCCTTTTGAGGACGGAATCCGATTTATGGATCCCGTCCTCCTTTTTTATAGTAAGATAAGTTTAGAGACGTAATCAAAGTTGATGGTTAAACGGATTTTTATAAGAATGCATTGTAAAGATGAGAAGTTTGTTAAAATGAAATAAATACAGGGATTGTAGGAGGGATTTAGTTGAATGACAAGAATGTAGCATTTATTGGAACGGGTGTTATGGGAAGCAGTATTGTGAAGCATTTATTACGTGAAGGTTTCGAAGTATCCCTATTTACACGAACAAAGGAAAAAGCGCTCCCATTATTAGAACTTGGTGCGAAATGGGCAAATACAGTAAGTGAGGCTATTCAAGATACCTCCATTGTCTTTACAATGGTTGGGTATCCGATAGATGTTGAGGAAATTTATTTCGGTAAAGATGGTATTTTTGATAATGGACTTCAGGGACAATTCTTGATTGATATGACAACATCAAGTCCGTTGCTCGCAAAGCGGATTGCTGAAAAAGCAATGGACAAGCGAATGTATGCGCTAGATGCACCTGTCTCAGGTGGAGACATTGGTGCTCGAAATGGAACGCTGTCAATTATGTGTGGAGGAATTGAAGAAACGTTTACAAAGCTCTTACCTATTTTATCACTATTTGGTGAGCAGATTATCTACCAGGGAGAGGCTGGAGCAGGACAACATACGAAAATGTGTAACCAAATTGCAATTGCAACAAATATGATAGGTGTATGTGAAGCAATTGTCTATGCTGAACGGGCAGGTTTAAATCCTGATGTCGTATTGCAATCTATTACTACAGGTGCTGCAGGATCTTGGTCATTATCCAACCTAGCACCGCGCATTACCAATCATGATTTTGAGCCTGGCTTCTATATCAAGCATTTTCTTAAAGATATGGATATTGCACTTGAAGAGTCTATAGCAATGGGACTATCTTTACCCGGTCTAGAATTGGCACGAAGTATGTACGAGGAATTAATTCATAAAGGTTATGCAGATAAGGGGACACAAGCGTTATACATAAAGTATAGTTAATTGTGCTAAATTTTATCTGAATTTGAATGAAAAAAGACATTTTGTTTGCAAACAAAAATGTCTTTTTTACTGCCCATCAAGATAAGAAGAACGGAAACGATTTTCTTTTTGCAAATGATGAATGCTTTTTTTAGTAATGGGAAGTTTTTTTATATTTTTTAGAGGAGTAATACCTATATATTGATTTAAAAGTTCTTTCGCCATATTTAAATTCATTCGTTCTTGCGGATTGCGAAATGATTGATCTTGTAATCCTAAATGTGGAAGTGTATTGAAGTCATCTTTTTCTGGGATAGTATGAAAGAGGAAATCATCACAGCGAATTAAAAGAGTCGAATATTGTCTACTGTACTTTGGATTATCTACAAAATGCAATCCGATTTTTTCTGCTTTTCCGCAAGTAATAAGCTTTTCGAGGGCTCTTTTTTTTAACATATACAAAGTTCTATTATCTGGGGCAGTTTTAGCATGTCGATTGACTGTATATATGGCAATCGCTAACTGTCGAATGGAGGGATTGTTCACGAATTATGTACTCCTTTCTCTCTAGATGAATGTTCTTACACTTATAGTAGCAATAGCCGCTGTATTTGTAAAATAATCTCAAGTTTCGATAATTAAACGACTTGATTGCAGCTACTTTACGGGCGCGAATATATCGAACTTTCGGTCAATGACACTCATTTACAGATGGTGTGTTTCTCTTGTTTCATAACCATTTTCATAGCTTTCTCGTATATTTTCTCGCTTATCTGAAATCTCCATGTTACAATAATGAGTGATTATTCATTCATTTTCGAAAAGGGGGATTTAGTATGTTTCAAGAAAAAGTGATTATAGTTACTGGCGGGTCAAATGGAATGGGGAAATACATGGCTCAGAAATTTGCTGCTGAAGGTGCGCAAGTTATTATTACAGGTCGCGATGAAACTAAACTGAAGGCTGCGCAAGATGAAATTGGTGATGGCATTCATACATTTCAAATGGATGTGCGTAATGTAGATTCTGTTGCTGCAATGGTCGCATTCGCTGATGAAAAGTTTGGCAGAATCGATGGCTTAGTAAATAATGCAGCTGGCAACTTTATCGTACATGCGGAAGCTTTGTCGCCTAATGGGTGGAAATCGGTCATAGATATCGTTTTGAACGGTACGTTTTATTGTTCAAGTGCAGTAGGGAAGTACTGGATTGAGAAAAAGCAAAAAGGTGCTATTTTGAATATGTTAGCGACATATGCTTGGAATGCTGGCGCTGGGGTTGTTCATTCAGCAGCAGCTAAAGCAGGAGTGATGTCTTTAACACGAACGCTAGCGGTGGAGTGGGGAACACAGTACGGCATTCGAGTAAATGGTATTGCGCCAGGTCCAATTGATCGGACGGGTGGGGCGGAGCGACTTTGGGAATCCGATGAAGCAGCAAAACGGACACTGAATTCTATTCCATTAGGAAGACTTGGACAACCAGAGGAAATTGCAGAATTAGCTGCATTCATCATGTCAGACAAAGCAGCTTATATGAATGGTGAAATTGTTACACTTGATGGTGGACAATGGCTCAATAAATTTCCGTTTTAAATGATTAATATTAACTTTTAAGAGCATCCTTTTTGTAACAGGAGGGATGTTTAATGGAAATATGGACTATTCCATTTAGTATTGTTGTCATCATTATTTGTATGATTGGTTTTTTATCAGTACGTAAATGGAACAAGGCTGATAGAGTCGTTCATGGTCAGGATAGTGCGATACCTGAGGCGATTGAAGATCATCCTTTTACTGTAAATCCAATCCTTTGGGTAATCCTTGTGGCAACTTTATTTACAGGAATCGTTATTTTTTACTATGCAACCTCTTCATATTGAAGAGGTTTTTCTAATAGTTATAGAAGTCAAGACAACCATATATATGGTATGATAAGGTAGTTGCTTATCACAAACAGCTTAGCTATTGAAGGAGCCGATATATATGATTTCTATAAATAATAAAGAGTTTTTATTTACACCAATTAAAGATTACTTGATCTCATCTGAAAAAGTTGCACATGTTCAAATTGGTAATAATGCTGAACATGCCTTATTAGTTCTTACAAAGACTGGGTATTCTGCGATTCCGGTATTGGACTCGAAATATCATTTTAAAGGACTGCTCAGTATGGGTATGATTACTGACGCCATTTTAGGGTTAGAACATATTGAATATGAGCGGCTTGCAGATTTAAAAGTGGATGAGATTATGCAAGTAGATGTACCGGTTATTAAAGTGACAGACAAATTCCAAAAAGGTTTGGACCTTTTAATTGATAGCCCATTCCTTTGCGTAATAGAGGAAGATGGAACATTTGCAGGCATTTTAACGAGACGCGTTATCTTGAAGAAACTAAAAAAATACATTTATTCAACTGAATGAAGCGTATCTAGTTTAAAAAAGGCTCCATTAGGAGTCTTTTTTCTGTTAAGGGGTTGATCTGTAAATATGAAAGAAAAGATGACGAAACGACCTTTTGTGCTAGCATCAGTCATGTTAGCAATGTTTGTTGGAGCAGTAGAAGCGACAATTGTATCGACAGCAATGCCTACAATCGCAGCTGAACTAGGGGGTTTTTCGAGGTATAGTTGGATATTCTCAGCTTACCTTTTGATGAGCACGGTAACTGTATTAATTTACGGGAAATTGGCTGATATATTTGGGAGAAAGCCCATTTTCTTCATAGGCTTGACGTTGTTTATAATTGGATCCATTTTATGTGGCTTCGCTAGATCGATGGAGCAGCTGATTGTATTCAGACTGATACAAGGAATTGGTGCCGGAGCAGTGATGCCCATTGCAACAACGATTGTTGGTGATATTTATACGACAAAAGAACGAGCTAAAATCCAAGGATATTTATCAAGTGTTTGGGGAATATCGGCAGTTTCCGGTCCGTTAATTGGCGGATTACTTGTGCAATACCTAAACTGGAAGTTTGTATTTTGGATCAATATCCCTTTAGGATTGCTGGCAATGCTCGGAATCTATCTGTTTCTACATGAACCGGAGCGGAAAGGAAAAGCAACAATTGATTATAAAGGGGCTTTCCTACTAACATCAACACTTTCAATTATTTTGTTTTGGATGGTAGAAGGTGGTCAGTCGTTTGCTCGTTTTTCATTGATAGGAATTTGTATGATTGCTATAGGAGTGATTTTGTTTGCTTGCTTTGTCAATGTAGAACGTAGAGTTGAAAATCCGATAATGCCCTTTACACTTTGGAAGAATCCAGTCATCCTATATGCGAATCTTGTTTCACTAATAACAGGTATTATTCTTATTGGCATTTCTTCATACTTACCTACATATGTAACGGGCATTATGGAACAACCTGCGATTATTGCTGGTTTTACTTTAACAGCGATGTCAATTGGCTGGCCAATTGCGTCTTCTCTTGCGGGTCATTTATTAATTCGATATGGTGCTTTTCCTGTTTCCTTTATAGGTGGGATAACACTTTTTATCGGATCAGTATTTTTTGTTTTGATGAATCCGCAATCTGGACCATGGTGGGCAGCTTTCGGAAGTTTTTTCGTAGGCATTGGTATGGGCTTAACGAGTACTGCATTCACTGTAACGATTCAAGAGGCAGTGACTAGAGAAAGACGTGGAAGCGCTACTGCGGCGAACATGTTTATGCGGAATTTTGGAAATACAATAGGTGCTGCAATTTTTGGTGGCATATTGAATAGTATCCTCATTACACAGTTCCAAAAATCAGGATCTACTTTTGAACTAGGTAATATCAATGCTCTTTTGACTGTAGAGGGGCGTAAAAGTATTCCATCTGAGGCGCTGAGTGCATTACAAAGTGCTTTGGATCATTCGCTTCAGTGGGTGTATATAGCAGTTGTAGTTTTCGCGCTTATAAGCATCTTGTTGTTGACGCGAATTCCACGAGGAAAGAAGGTGCACTATGACTACGACTGAACTTGAAATTATAAAAGCACTTGCTGAAGAAGGCAATATGCGCAAAGCCGCAGAACGGTTATTCCTATCGCAACCCGCGTTATCACAACGTCTTCAATCAATTGAAAAAGAATGGGGTACATTGTTATTTATACGGTCACAAAAAGGTCTGGAACCAACGCCAGCAGGTGAATTGGTGATTACTTATGCAAAAGAAGCGATACTAAAGAGAGAAGAGACTTTCGAGCTTGTAGCTTCGATGGCGGATAAAGTGCATGGTACATTGAAGATTGCATGTGCATCCATTGTGGGGCAAACTTGGTTACCTCAAATTTTAAAAGAGTTTGTAGAGTTATATCCGGACGCTAAAATATCCTTAATGACAGGATGGAGCTCTGAAATCGTTAAAGCGCTGTATGAAGGCGAAGCACATATAGGAATTGTACGAGGCCAAGTGGATTGGAAGAGTAAGAAAGAGTATCTGTTTAGAGATCGACTTTATTTAGTAGATCGAGAAATTAATTCGATTGATGAATTAAAAAATACGAATCGTCCATTCATCCAATTCAAAAGTGATTCAAGCTATTATATGGAGATTCAGCGGTGGTGGCAAAGACATTTTGCGCAAAATCCAAAAAGGCAAATCATCGTTGACCAAATCGAAACATGTAAGCAATTAGCGCTCAATGGTATTGGCTACGCGATATTACCTTCAATTACGTTAACAGGTGATGAGCGTGTCAATAAAATGCCGCTTTTAAATAACGAAGAGGAATTCGAATTGACACGTGATACATGGCTAATTGGCTACGATTCAACATTTGCGTTAAAGCAAGTTAATGCATTTAATCAAGTCTTGCAAAGACACGCAAGTAAGTTGCGAAATGAAGAATGAGGATGTATTGATTAGACATTTTAAAACCCCTTGTAGCTGGCAAAAGTGTGCCTACTGCAAAGGGGTTTATTTAATGAGTTCTAGTTTCTGACAACAATGCTGCATTGCGTTTAGCCCATGTTGCAGCTATAACGAAGCAAATTAGCAGTATAAACATGCCGACGATATATGGGAAATTCATATTAATATCGAATATAATACCTGCGAGTGCTGGTCCAATCATATTGCCTAAGCTCATGTAAGCGTTCATCATGCCAGCTGCGTAGCCTTGCTCCTCTTGGCTAGCAAGCTTAGAAACAAGGGTGTTAACAGCCGGCCTGAGCAATGACGTTGCTGTAGAGAAGAGAGTAGCGACAAATAGAATTGTCCAAAACGTCCCTACCATCAAAATGGAGACCATAGAAACTGCGGCTATGAATAGGTTTATCAATATGACACGCATTTCACCATATCGCCTAAATAATCGATTGATAACAAATGTTTGTACGATAACTCCTACAAATCCACCCACAGTTATTAATAGTGCGATTTCTGCAGGAGTGTACTCATATTTATAATTCACATATAGTGCAATTGTGGACTGGAAGTTTGCTAAACCAAATGAAAAGACGAGCATAACAATCAGTATGACGAAATAAGGAGTTGTTGTAGAACGCTTCATTTGTTGATATAAATTCTCTTTCAGTTTAGGTATTCCGTTAACTGGAACAACTGGTTTTGGATCCGGTAATAGAAAAAAAGACAAAACTGCTGCAAAAATGGCAGCACCAGTTGCAAAATAAAATGGTGTTTCCAAACTTATTTTAGCAAGGAAACCACCGATGCCAGGTCCAATCATGAAACCAAGTGACATCGAAGCCCCAAGTAACCCCATACCCTTTCCGCGATTTTCTAAAGTCGTAATGTCTGCGACAAAAGCCATCATCGGCGGAATAATAAATGCAGCCCCAAAACCAGAGAAAAATCGAGCAACAAATAACATCCAAAGCTCAGTGGATAAACTAAAAGCAAGTTGTGATAAGCCAAAAATAATAAGACCAAAAATAATCACTTTTTTGCGACCATGTCGATCCGACAATTGTCCCGACAATGGAGAAAAAATAAACTGTGCGAAAGCATACGCAGCTATTAAGAAGCCTAACGCTTGTCCCGCAACTCCGAACGTTTTAAGATAATCAGGCATAATTGGAATGATGAGACCAATACCAGACATGGCGATGAACATATTGAACATTAAAATATAAAGTGCAATGCTAGTTGATTTAGCTGGCATTTGTAAGTTCACCTTCTCTGAGAGTATTTCGTTAATCTAAATAATAGCACCATAAAAGATTAAAAACTACCTTTTAAGAGCTTGAATGAAAACTAATAGGTGCTAGTGTGACTCACGCGCCCGCAAAAGTGATGAAACGCCCGAAAGCGTATGCCGCGCGCCCACAAAAGTGATGAAACGCCCGAAAGCGTCGCCCGCGCGCCCGCAAAACTGATGAAACGCCCGAAAGCGTCTGCCGCGCGCCCGTAAAACTGGAGAAACGCCTGAAAGTGTATGCCGCGCGCCCGCAAAACTGATATAACGCCCGAAAGCGTATGCCGCGCACCCGCAAAAATGATATAACGCCCGAAAGCGTATGCCGCGCGCCCGTAAAACTGGAGAAACGCCCGAAAGCGTATACCGCGCGCCCGCAAAAATGATGAAACGCCCGAAAGCACTTCGCCACCGTACAGTAAACGAACCAAAATAATGCAGTGCGCCATCAACTTTGATGGCGCACTGCAGATTTCAGAACTTATTTCATATCCATCTTAAAT
>JARIDO010000048.1 GCA_029263895.1 Sporosarcina sp. | reverse complement strand
TTACATTTTGCTTATCTCCCACTATTAAAGCGGCTAAGGAAATCTTGCAATCTTTCACTTTCAGGATTAACAAGGATATCTGTTGGATGACCTTCTTCTTCGATAACCCCTTCATTTAAAAATAGAAATCGATCAGTTATGTCTAGCGCAAAATCCATTTCATGTGTGTACTTATTGGAAGTAAAATGAAAATAAATCCAAAAGCTTTTATATACGATTTTACATAAAACTATTAAAATAAAAATTTTAATAGTTTTTTACACTCAATCCGTTAAATTATATAAGTCTTGTATATGCATCAACAACGTGGAAATTGAATTGAAATTCTTAAGTCGGTTTTGAATGCATTAAACAAAATATTCTTTTACTAGGTGATTGTTTCACACGGACTTCTCTTTCATTGAATAGCTTGTATTAAGGAGGATAAGGGGGGTATCTAGTGGAAAGAAAACGTTTTAAATTATGTATATTGCCAGGCTATAATTGGTGCGGACCAGGTTGCAATGGACCTGGACCACCCATTAATGAAATTGATGCGGCGTGTAAGGCACATGACTTTTGCTATCGCAGTTCAGTAAACCGTTGTGATTGTGATCGTGATTTAATCCGTCAACTTGAACCATTTCTAAATCAAAATAACGAATTAGGAAAGCATGCTCGTCTTCTTTATCATTATATGAAAATACAAGCATTCTTCAGATGTGGAGGATGATTTTTCAAACCTAAAACGATTGCACTTGTTGTTAAGTGCAATCGTTTTGGTTTCTATTTTATTTTAACCTCTTCAGTTATTATTGGACTTCTTGTTCTTTTCTTGTTGTTTTACTTTGTCAGCACTTTTATATTCTTCTTGATACAATACTTCTTGCATTGAACTTAACAAATTGTTTTTATCCGGTAGTTGCTCATGTGGTGGCTTTTTTTCATTCATTTTTATAATCACCCTCCTTTTTCACTACAAATAGTATTTCCAAATCATTTGTATAGTAGACATTAGCGATAAGAAAGTGTTATACTGCATAAAGTAATCGCATGCCACTTGCAATATGTAATGGCAATATCATTTTTCCGAAGTAGCTCAGCGGTAGAGCAATCGGCTGTTAACCGATCGGTCGTAGGTTCGATTCCTACCTTCGGAGTATACGTAAAAAGGTCTGTCATCCTCACTAGAAGGATGACAGACCTTTTTGTTTACAAGCACTGTAGAGATTGTATAAATACTAATTCTGCTTTTCCACAACCGCAAAATAATTATCTTCTTGATCAGCAAAATTGAATACTCGACCAGATGGCAAAGTTACGATTTCACCAACAGTTATATGCTGATCTAAAAGCTTTTTATATAATTCATCAAGGTCTTTAGAATAGAATAAAATTGATGGGTTTTTTAAATTTAACGATGGTTCCATTTTAGCAACTAATTCCTTATCGTGCAGTACGAAACTTGTTTCTGCGTCTTTTGAAGGTGCAATTTCAATCCACTTCATACCTTGTCCATTATCCTCTTCAGATAAAACAGTAAATCCAACCTTTTCAGTCCAGAACAATACGGCCTCGTCTTGATTCGTAACATATAACATAATTTGTCCGATTTTTTGAATCATAGACTTCCTCCTTTATAAGAGTCTCTACGTACTCGTTCTTTATTCTTTATGAATTAGGAATAACCCTTTATTATTTTTCATCTATCCTTCAATAATCTCAACGAATCGTGTTGAAGCTGGTGAAAGAGGAACTGATTTTAAATAACAGATGCCTACGCTTCTTTTGGGGATTTCCTTAAATAATTGCACTTCAGTTAATAGTCCTCTTTCTAATTCAGTTTGGACGAATTCTTTTGTAACACACGCAATTCCCATATTTACTTTTGCGAACTCAACGACTAAGTCATGTGACCCAAGTTCAAATTCTGGTGACATCGTTACACCTTCGGAGACTAGGAAGTCTTCTACATATGACCTCGAATTTGAATTAGGTTCAAGAAAGATTAAAGGGAATTTCACAAGATCTTTTAAATGAACGAGCTTTGATAGTACTTTCTTGTACTTATCGCCATAGACAAATATGTCGTGTATATCAAGACAAGGTCTAATTTCTAACGTCTCATCGTCAATCGGTAAATTGCAAATGGCAATATCAACTTCACCTGACTTTAGTCTTGCTCGAAGCTCAAATGTTGTTCCATTTACAATTTTAATTTTAACGTTCGGATATTTAGTACGAAATCGTTCTAAATAAGGGAGTAAAAAGTATTTTGATATTGTGTCGCCAACACCGATTCGCAATTCACCCGCAGTTAAATTTTTAAACTCTAAAAGCTTTTCTTCTCCTACTTCGATTAGATTAATGGCTGAATTCGCATACTCAAATAGAAGGCTTCCTTCATTCGTCAAAGTGACACCTTTTGGTGTTCGATTAAATAAGCGCGTATCCACTTCTCTTTCCAATTGCATGATGAGCTGACTAACGGCGGGTTGAGTCATATAGAGCACTTTTGCCGCCTTTGAAAAGCTCTTCATTTTTGCAACCACACAAAAAGTTTTATATAAATCTAATTTCGCCGACACATAATTCCCCCTTATACCCATCATTAGTTATATTAATTTTACTTATATCATTAAACCACTGTATAGTACAAGTAGAGCGTGAAAAAAACTACAAGTAGCTGCTATAAGGAGCGATGCAAGATGGAACGAGTTGTTGGAACAGTTGTTAGAGGATTACGTTGTCCGATTATAAACAAAGGGGACGCAATTGAAGAAATTGTTGTAGAGAGTTTGTTAAAAGCTGCTGAAGTGGAAGGCTTTTCAATCAACGACAAAGACATCATTACCGTTACAGAATCCGTTGTTGCACGCGCACAAGGAAACTACGCAACAATCGACCATATTGCAACCGACGTTTCAAATAAGTTTGGTGAAGACACAGTCGGCGTCATTTTCCCGATTTTAAGCCGGAACCGTTTTGCCATCTGTCTTCGTGGAATAGCAAAAGGAACTGCCAAAAAAATTGTTCTCATGTTAAGTTATCCTTCCGATGAAGTCGGAAATCACTTGGTTGACGTTGATACTCTAGACGAAAAAGGTATTAATCCTTGGACAGACGTCTTAAGTGAGAAAGAATTCCGTGAGCACTTTGGGTATAATAAACACACATTTACGGGTGTCGACTATATTGACTACTATAAATCACTCGTTGAAGAATACGGTATCGAATGCGAAGTCATTTTCTCCAATAACGCTAAAACCATTTTAGACTACACAAAAAATGTTCTAACTTGTGATATTCATACTCGTGTCAGATCGAAAAGAATTTTATCCGCTAGTGGTGCTGAAAAAGTCTATAGTTTAGATGATATATTGGCTCACTCTATTGACGGTAGTGGCTTTAACGAAGAGTACGGCTTATTAGGTTCCAATAAAGCAACTGAAGATAGTATTAAATTGTTCCCGAATAATTGCCAACCCGTTGTTGACAAAATTCAACACATGCTAAAAGAAAAGACCGGAAAAACTGTCGAAGTGATGGTTTACGGTGACGGTGCATTCAAAGACCCTGTCGGCAAGATTTGGGAACTGGCTGATCCAGTCGTATCACCCGCCTATACAACCGGACTTAACGGTACCCCAAATGAAATAAAACTTAAATACTTAGCAGACAATAATTTCGCAGATTTACGCGGTGATGAATTGAAACAGGCCATTTCTCAATTCATCGATAACAAAGAAACAGATCTTGTCGGCTCTATGGAGTCACAAGGTACAACTCCGCGTAAACTTACGGATCTTATCGGCTCCTTATCTGATTTGACATCAGGTAGCGGTGACAAAGGTACACCAATTGTTTTCATTCAAGGATATTTCGATAACTTTACAAAATAAGCAAAAACGCCAATGACTTCATTGTTCTTAAGTCATTGGCGTTTTTGCTTTTATACAGATTACCATTCATTATAATATGAACCAGCTTCATTAAATACATATTTAAATTTATTTTCATGTGCCAATTGCTTACTTCGATGATCGTCTGTAAATCCAACCGTCATAACTTGTATACCAAACTCACTTCTTAATTTTTTTAATTCCTCCATCTTATCTAACGCCCATTGATCCTCTCCGACGACATCATAAGAAAAGTCCTCCCACATTACAAAGTCAATATAAGGCGCTGTGAAATGGGTAAGTGTATTAAAACCCCAATTCTGTGCAATCGATAGTCCTTTAAACTGACTTTTAACCTCTTTCATAAACTGCTCCATAGCGATATTTTGCTTCTCTTGTTCAGCTTTTGGTAAATATGCGTCTATATTTCCTACCGTATCTAAAAATACGCCATCTAAACCATTAAAAACAACCTGCTTTTCTATCTCTTCTACTAATACTTGTTGATAATGAGGAGATGACATATCCATCATATATGAATTCCACTGCTCAAAATACATTCGATTGCCCTTGTCATCTTTATAAAAATCTTCTTCTTCAAACTTTGCATACAAATCTTCATTCCACTGATCAGCTTCCATCGAATTAATGTACCCGTATACCAATGTCCCACTATCTTGAGCCTCCGTTATATACTTCACTTGCATAGTAATGGGCTCAATAATGACTAAGTCTTTTTCCTTCATTTTATTGCCAATTGCTTCATTTCCTTTATCTAAAAAATACTTGTATTTATTTACGTCTGCTAGTTTCATTTTAATCGTTTCAGATTCATCAGTAGCTTGCATACAGCCATATCCAGCAAATACAATTAAAAAAAGGCTAAATAAACCGCAACTTAATTTTAACTTCATCAATGTCCTTCTCTCTTATTCATTTATTGTAATAATAGCATATAAGTATATCTTGCAACTCAATTTACCAGATTCGTATACGGTAATACCATTACTTCATTTAATTGTATATCAACAAATTAAATAATGTTATTGGCTTTTTAAAACAGATGAGAGATTAGATCTGTATGCTGTCATAATCAAAATAAATAATTGTAATTTGTAAGATTTAACATTATAAGACGTCTTATATGTGCAGGAGGTGATAATGTGACGAGTCAAGAATTTGAAGAGATGTATCAACTGTACTTTACAGACGTTTATTATTACATTCTTAGTTTATCTAAAGATGAGCATATAGCCGAAGATATTACATCCGAAACATTTCTAAAAGCAATAAAAGCGATTGATACGTTTAGAGGGGATACGAAGCTAAGAGTATGGCTATGTCAAATTGCTAAAAATGAATACTTCACATTTCTACGCAAGAATAGAAAGTTCGATTCTAACCAAAATTTAGATGATGTCGTCGAAATAGAGGCTAATTCTATCATTGAAAAAGATCTTTTGGCTAAGGATGAATTCATCACAATAAACTCCATTTTAGATTCTTCTCTTGAAGAGCCTTATGGAGAAGTATTTAGACTAAGAGTTTATAGAGAATTGAGCTTTAAAGAAATTGGAAAGCTATATGGAAAGACGGATAACTGGGCTTGTGTCACTTATCATCGAGCTCGAAAAAAGTTACAGAAAGCATTGGAGGGTAAGCTATGAAGCTATCTTGTAATACAATTCAAGATTTATTGCCATTGGTAGTGGAAGATTTAGCGACTGTAGATACTGTCATTGTTGTGAATGAGCATGTACAACATTGTTCAGAATGCCGAAAGGAATTTGAAGAGCTACAAGTATCAAAAATAGATTTTGAAGCTAAAGAGGAGTTAGAAGCTATTCCTTTAAAAGATGTAAAAAGAAAAATCAAAAAAAGAACGATCTATATCGCTGTTCTAACGGCTCTCATAATAAGCTTGTTATTATTCATCGGTTTAGATAAAACAACAAAACCCATCCCTTTAACTTTTAATGAAGCTATCGAGTCAACCGAAGTGAAAGAGGGGCAGTTAATTATAAATTTCACATCAGATGTATCTGATTTTAATATAGTTTACAGTGACTCTGATAAAAAAGAATATGACGTCATGGCTTGGAAAAATAACATTAGTACACTATTTGAATATGAAAAACCCAGAATGACTGTCCTTGAGATCGATGATAATAAACCTACTTCAGTCCATTTTATAAATCAAGGTGGTAAATTGGATATCCCTATATACGGTCATGACGATATGGGCGGAAGGCTTACACTTCCAAGACTTGCTATAAATTATTATTTCCTAGTGATGGGAGTTGCTTTTATAGTGACTATCCTTTTATCATTACTATTTAGAAAGAAGAAGAAAATGAAGGAATTAACTACTATTCTACTGTTTTTAACTTTATCTTATCTACTGACACACATCTTTGTTTTTGGAACTGGTGGATCGACTCACCATATGAACCGTGATTTATTTTTCGTTAGCATTACAGCACTGTTAACATTTAGTATATTGATTTTGATCAGATATAAAAATAATTTAATTAGATGAAGTTGTAACCGCTATACTAAAATAGACAGTTTCCGCTCGAATGCCGTGTACACTTTCGCCAACAATCACACCATCTAGTAAACTATATTTATTCGTTTACTGGAGGTAAGGACTTGGAGGAAAAGTTAG
>JARIDO010000027.1 GCA_029263895.1 Sporosarcina sp. | reverse complement strand
AGCGAGTGGTTTTATTCAAAAAAAAGACGCTTCACAAGTTGTGAAGCGTTTCATCTTGGTTGAGTAACGTTGGATTTATTTCGTAGTAAGTAGATTTCCCTTTATCTAGTTTTGTTAGGAGTGGATGTTTGAGCATTCGCTTGGCGACGCTTGATGAAGGTAGTAACGAAAATTCTCGAAACTGTTTGTTCGTAATCGTATTACCAATTAGAGACATCCAATCTGAGAAAATAGCAGATTCTAAAAGCGTTTTAGTATGATTGCATCTTGTGCAGCGGAAATGCACTCTATTCCATATCATATTTTGATATTTACAATTAGTACAAATGACACCTGTTAGAAGTTCATTTTGTTGGATTCCTAATGTTTTCAACATAGGAAAAGGGTTATACTCCTCATGACAACTCTTTAGTTGTATCGCTAAATTGTGTATCTGTTTCTTAGTAAGGTTTTCTTTTTTTATAGCGATAGATCTTAAATGGTTTACAACTTCGTAGGTGAATAAAACCGTTGCATCAATTGTGTTTTCTATTTGAAATTCATTAAGATAAGCGAATACAACAATTTTTTCGATTGGAAGATTAAAGCCTCTTTGTTGCAACCAGTTTGTTAAATGAAATTCTTTACGATCAAGCTCAGTTATGGGGTTTTTGATAACTTTACGTTGGTCAGTAGGATTTACCTTAATAAATTGCTGTGGATTTTGCGTGACTACAATTTTACCTGCAAAGTTTTTCACTTCGAATATAATTATTGATTCAGGCGTAATTAAGATTGAGTCCATTTGAAAATAGCTACCATCTTGTTTCAAGCAAACATCATGCAAAATTGCGTGGGGATATTGGGGTTTAAACTCTGTTAATTGCTTATCAAAATACTTCTCCCCGCCAAAACCTGCTTTCCTATTTTTATAGTCTTCTAAAATGAACGCAATTTTTTCATGGCGGGGGTCTAGTCTCTGCAGCAGTGCATAATTCCCAATAATTCTTTTAGGAATTGTTCTAGTTTTGTAGATAATGTTCATCACCTCCTGCTTAGAGTATCAGAAAGGCAATGTATTGAAAATCCAATTTGCTAAAGTCGAATTGTGTAAAGCTACTTTTGTATACTTTTAAATTGTGTGTACGGATTAAATCTACAGTCTCAGGCGGGCGATTCACATCACTTTTCGGGCGCGAGACACAACTTGCGGGCGATTCGCATCACTTTTCGGGCGCGCGGACACAGCTTGCGGGCGATTCGCATCGCTTTTCGGGCGCGAGACACAATTTGCGGGCGATTCGCACCACTTTTCGGGCGCGAGACACAGTTTACTTACGGACGATTTGCATCAATTTTCGGGCGCGAGACGCAGCTTGCGGGCGATTCACACCGCTTTTCGGGAGCACGGATACAGTTTGCGGGCGATTTGCATCACTTGCCGGGCACGAGACACAATTTGCGAAGGAGGAATTGCCATACAAACAAATAACACCCAACAATAAAACAGCAAAGCTGTTTTATTGTTGGATGCAGTATTGGTAGATGGCGGCGGTTGCTAGGCAGTCGCCGATTGCGTCGTGGGCGTTGTGTTCGAGTTGTAGGTATTGGGTCAGTGTCGTGAGTTTGTGATTGGGTGTTTGTGTGATTTTCTTTCGTGCGAGTTTGACGGTGTCTATGACTGTGTATTGTGGAAGCTCGATGTCTATTGTGTTTTCGAGTGCATAGAGGAAGCCCATGTCGAATGATGCGTTGTGGGCGATAATAGGGAGGTCGCCGATGAATTCGATAAGTTCGGTTATTTTTTTTTCGATAACAGGTGCTACTTCCGTCATTTCATTGGTGATGCCAGTAAGTTGACTGATCCGGACAGAGATATGACGTTCTGGATTGATGAGTGTATTGATGCTGTCTGTTTGAATGTGGTTCATGTATTTAATGGCTCCGATTTGTATGATGCGATCGGCTCCTGCACGAAATCCTGTTGTTTCGAAATCTAAGACAACGTAATCACTTACTTTTCTCGTGGTTGTTTTGTATTTCTTGTTTTGAGCGGCTCTTCTAGCGCTCCAATTTTGTTGTTTTGGTTTATTGTACAGCAGCTCGTGCGCCTCACCATTTTGCTCTAGCATCGTTGCACTTCCTTTTTGGGTCCCTTTTATCTTCTCTTCTTATTCTATACTATACAGTACCCGTTTTGGCTTTTAAAAAACGTTTGTATAGTAAAAAAACGAACTTCCAAAGCAGTCTTTGGAAGTTCGTTTTCTATTATTTTTTAACGACGATGAAACTACCTGCTTTTTCTGTTTCAAAATGGACATTGTTATTTTTAACTTTGCCGTTTTCATATTTATTCGTAAGCGTGTTTAGCACTTTGACTTTGTCCTTCTTATTAAGCTTTGTTGCATCGATTGGAAGCGTTATTTCGATATCTTCTTCTAATGATGTTAAGTCAACTTTCGAATCACCTAGTCCTCTTGCGAAGGCTATTGAGTATTCATCAGATAGAGCATTCGAGTTGTCTGGCGCTTGCAGTTTCCCGAGAGTAATTGTTGCATCTGATGATTTCTTTTGTAGTTCATCGAAGATATCTTCTTCAAGTGTGAATGTCGCTCCATTACTGTGAAGGACTACGTCTTTTTCAGATTTTAGGATACTTTTTAAAACCGCATTGCTGAATTCGACTGCGATTTCTTTTTGTGAATCAGGTACAGTAAGAATTATTTTCTTCGCTTTTTTGTCATTAATGAATTTAGCAATTTCCTCTTCACTTACTGTGTAAGTCTGTTCGTTTTCTTCAGCGTCTGCTTTAACTGTTAGGTAAACGAGTGTCACTTCACCATTCGGTAGCACGACTCTCACTTGTGTTTTACCTTCTTTTTTTGCAGTAACCAATCCTTTTTTAACAGTCGCAATCGTGTTGTCGATTACTTTGAATTTAGATTTTGCTGTGACATCTTTTTTCACGATTGTGCCATCTGGTTTTACTGTTGTTTCTGTCACTTTTAATTGTTTTTGTTTTCCTACTTTTAGTTTTAAATTCGTTTTATTGACTTCATACGTCACGATGTCCTGAGGTTGTTCTTTGACATCCACGTAAACCAAAATTGTGTCTTGGCCTGGAATCTTAACTTGAATCTGTGTTTTCCCTGCTTTAATTGCCGTTACAAGTCCTTTTTTCACTTTAGCAACTTTGTTATTCACTGCTTTGAATTTGGTTTGTGCTGTGATGTCTTTTACGATAATTGATCCGTCAGCTTTTTGTGTTGTTTCTGTGACCATTAGTTGCTCTTGTTGGCCAACACCAAGGGAAAGCTCTTTTTTGTTTACTTCGTAAGTTACGATATCTTGTTGTTCTTCAGTAACTTCAACAGCAACATTGAACGTAAAATCTTTATACGTAACTTCAACTGCTGTTGAACCTGGTGCAACGGCTGTAACTATTGGACCTTCAACTGTTGCGATTGCAGCGTTAGCTGTTTGGAATACCGCATCAGCTGATACGTCTTTTTGCTCCGTTGTTCCATCTGGTTTCGTTATTGTTTCTGTCACTGTCAATTGTGCCGTTTCTCCGACAGCTAGTGATAGGCTTTCCTGATCAACTTCATAGTCGATTGTCGTTCCGTCATTTTGAAGAATCTGTTCTGCTGCGTTACCTGCTGCATCCGCATACTTCACTTTAATGACTTCATTTTCTGCTAATCTACTTGTTTCAAACGCAAATGCTCCGTCTTGTTCAAGAACTAGATTACCAGAAGATTTGACAACATCATTTTCTAATACTTCGTATGATGCTTTAAGTTTTTCATTTAGATCGAAATCTAAATCATACTTTAGTAGTTCTTTATTGTATTCGATATACTTATCAACAATTTTACCTGTCACTTGTCTTCCTGATACGGTACCTTCAATTGTTCCAGCTTGTGATTTGACGATTACTGGACCTACATATCCACTAAGAACTGGTGGGTTTCCGGAAATCGTTTGACCCGTGAAGTCAATTGTGTACAATCCGTCAGGAATTTTCGTTTCTCCGACACCTTCTGTCCATGGGTAGTAATTGCCTGTAATGTCTAATGTATATGAACCTGCTGGAAGCGCATTACTCGCATGTAAATAACCGATATAGCCATCTTTAAATTCGCCGCCAGTTGGATTCATAATGTCCCAGATTTCAATAAAGTTTGTACTTACATCACCTGTTATCCCGAAAGATAGAACAGCGGAATCTTTTACACCGTCTCCGTTGAATGAAAGATCTGTTTCAGTAATTTTCAAGTCTTTCAGTTCATCAGCTGCAGCACCGCCAAAATCTGCTGCGAACGGTAATGAAACATCACTATCGTTTCCTGTTATGTGAATGTAACCGAGCAGTTCATCGCCCGCTTTAACATTTGGATTTTGTGATGCTGTTAATGTAACGTTAATAACTTCTTCGCCAGCTAAATTAAAAGTCGGTTTGTCGACAGTCAATTTCGCATCAGCAAATGATTTCTTTACATCCACTGTAACTGAGTAGTCTCCACCTAAACCTTTCATATCTTTCACACGGATCTGTTTTGTAACTGAAAGATCCCTTTCTAGTGATTGAGGTCCAAAAGTTACTGTTCCTTTTAGGTTCTCGACTACAACATCTGCATTATTCGCAGTGTCTATTGCATAGGCCAAAATTGTTGGATGTGCAGCTGCATAAGCATCTACACGACCTGGTCCTTGAGTAAACACATCATATTTTGTTGTATCCAGTAATTTCGCAGTATTTGATAACGCTACTTTAACGTCAAATGCATTCCAATCTGGATTTGCTTGTTGAACGAGTGCTGCGATACCAGCGATATGTGGTGTCGCCATGGACGTTCCTGTTTTACGATCGTACGCTTGATCATAAACAGCACCTGGGTAATCCGCGCCATACATCGGAATACTAGACATGATATTTGTTCCTGGCGCTGTGATGTCAGGCTTTATATCAAAGTTTGGTGTTGTCGGTCCTCTTGAACTTGAAGAGTTCACTTCGTCACCGAGTGTCGCAGTAGAGCCAAAATTGCCAAATGTAATGGTTCCTGGTGCTGCAGCAAGTGCTGCCCGAATTGCATCTGCATCCGTTACTGACATATCAAATGTCGGTAGGAATGAAAACGAATCTCCGAGGAACACGCCTGATTCATTTGGTGCATTTGAACCGCCAGCGAAGTTGTGAATGATTGTTGCAATTGCACCTTGTTCTTTGGCTATGGCAATTTTATCAACAAATGCAATTTCACCTCTTGAAATAAGTGCTACCTTGCCAGTAACGTCAAGTCCATTATAATCAGTCGCTTTCCCCGCTCCCGGAACAGCTACTATTTCAAATTCACCTTGAAGTTGCGTTGCAAGATCTGCTCCAAATGTCGTCGCCATTAGGTTCAATTGCTTGGAATACTGATAAGCCCCCGCCGTAATAGCAGCTTGTCCATTATTTTTAGTTTCTGGATTTGTTGAATTCCCAACTGCTATTCCTAACCGAGATGTTGCTGGTGTACCGATTGTCCCACGGTTCGGACCGGAATTGCCCGTTGCGATTGCAGCGATTGTACCAGCTAGCATTGCATTATTGATGGCAAATGATGAAGCGTCTGTTTCAGTATTGCTGCCTCCACCTAGTGATAGGTTAATAACATCCATTTGATCAATAACTGCGGTGTCAATCCCTTTAATAACGCCAGAATTAGACCCACTACCATAAGCACCAAGTACACGGTACGAGTAAAGATCTACTTTTGGTGCTATTCCTTTAATGCCATATGGATTATTCCCCATTGCCGCAATCGTACCGGCAACATGTGTACCATGTGATGTATAGAATGAGCTACCACGTTCGTTATATTCTGGTTTGTTTGCTGGACGATCTAGTGGAGATGTCTCTGATCCGTCATTATCAGCACGCGGCCTTGCATAGTCACTACCTGTGTGAGGTATAAAGTTTTTACCACCTTTATAGTTACCTGCAAATTCAGGATGACTTGAATCGATACCTGTATCGAGAACTGCCACTTTAATTCCTTGCCCTTCAAAGCCTTCATTCCATAATTGCTCAATCCCTAAGAATGAAATACTTGTGTTCATTTTTGTATCTATCTTGTCGTTTTTAACGAGTGAGGATTTCTCCTGACTCGCATTTGCTTTTGAAGCCTTTGTATCCTCGAATGCATGCACTTCAGTATCTGGCTCAATTAATGTAACACCTTCAACTTCTAACAGCTTTCGGATGTCGTCTGCTTTAACAGTAGCTGCAAATCCGTTTAAAACTGTATCGAAAGAATAACCTTCCTTGAAACTGATTTTTTTCAATTTCATTTCTTTCTTTAACTTCGTTTGCTGTGCTTGTACTTTCGCTCGGACTTTTTTCTCATCTACCGCAGAAAGACTACGTCCAGCGATATTTTTAATGCCTTTTTCAAGTGCTACCGATTTTTCTGATAAATGTACGATAACCGCTACATCTTTATCGCCCGAAACTTTTTGAAGTTTCGGATGAAGTCGAGCTTCGCCCTCTAATAACGATAATTGCTCAGCGATTGCGGCCTTTTGTTGTAAAATGCTTTCGTCAACATTGGACGCTTTGAACGCTTTTGTTGCTTGTTCAGCTGCTGATGTTGAAATAGGCATCAACAATGATAAAACCATTACAAAAGAAAGAAATGTACTGAAAAACTTAATCGTTCGATTTTTCTTCAAATCCAGATCCCCTTTGCTGTTTTTTTCACACTTGTCGAAATTATGTGACATTATGAAGATAGCATAAGAATACTAGAAATGTAATAGAATTTTATGTGAATTTGACTGAATTCTTTCATTGTATGAAAAATCGTTCAAATGGTCTTCCTATTAAATTAGGTATTAAGATTAACTTACAGTATTATCCATAGATAAAATGTACTATTTTCAGAAATAACCAACTACCTACTAAAAAAGAAACAAGAACCTTGAATTTTACAAGGTTCTTGTCTCTACTTTCCAATTATATATTTCACATAGTTCTTCCATCCAAACGTTCTCCATTCACGTTTATCAGGTAAACTATCCAAGCGAAGTGACAGAAACACTGATGGTTCATATGCATATTGTTCAAATCCAACATCGTATAACACAACATTGCCTAATTTAAGCCCTTCTGAGACAACTGCCCGTGTCTTTGATATAAATTGAATATCAATGAGTGCTTTCGTTGCATTCCCTTTATCGTTTAAACGCCACATTGTAGCCCTATTATCATATCGATCATGAATCCATGGTTCTTTCACAGAAATTGTATCGAGTGCCTCATCGACTGTAATGACTGCGTTCATATCATTACCAAATGGTATTTCAGCAAGAGTGTCTTCTATTACAATACTCACTTGGTAGTAACTGAGTGGGTTTTCAACCTTTTGAGGGTCTAGCTTTTTATACGCTTTTAAATAGTCATTATTTTCAGCAGGTATGTGTGAAACGGACAAAACTGAACCTCGAAGTACTTTATCTTGCCCATCCCCCTGAATGATAACTCGGTCCCCATTTGCGACCAACTGCCAATCGTCATTCATGGCATATGTGATAAGAATTTGTTGGGCACTGTATATATCTACCGCTAACTGAGCGCCATGTCGTCTAACTTTAGCAATAGTTCCTTCTACTGGACTAATTATTGCAAGATTAGAGTCATCCTGTTCCAATTGTGCACGTAGCACAATCAGTTTTCTATCAATATCCGCAAGGTTTTGTTCTGCTTGTGCAATAGCATGAGAGAAAGCACCATCTTGTTTAACGTCAACTTGTACATCAACATTTACTTGGATTTCTCCGTCTGAGCTTGAATTGTTTTCATTTCCATAAGAAGAACTATCAGAGTCAGAATTGCTACTACTTGCTTGCAAATCCGAAATAATTTGCTGAATATCTGACCGTTGTTGTTCTAATGCTGTTTGCTCAGCTTCCCATATCGCTATTTGTTGTTTGACTTTATCACTTTTCAAAGTTGCAATTTCAGCACCGGCTTGAATGACATCGCCTTCTTTTACTTGCCACATATCTACGGTATCTTCACGATTAACATAAACAGTGTAAATGTTCTCCGGAGCAATAAGTCCCCTTTTCGTAATCGTTAGTTGGTGATCTGCGCTATTCATACGCTCAAAGTCACTCACATATACTTGCTTTGCAATGGTGCTCTTGTCCGAAAATAAAAGGTACATATTCACACCTATAAACGTACTCACGAAGATGGAGACTATTATATTCACCCACTTATTCATGGATACCACCTCCAGCAACTAATAAACTGAGTACTTTATCCATTGGAATAAAACCAATGGCCGCTGTCAACAAAGCCATAATTAAATGCAGTGCAATTAATATAAACAAGATGTGTTTTCTGTTTGAAATTTCGTTATAAGTTCGAATGAATGATAATTGTAAAGCAATAATTAAAGCAGTTGTAATCGTTAACTGATTTAAAAAGTATATAAGATATTCGTTTTCTAGAAATGTCACCGCTAATGGTCCAAATGATAGGAACGATACATTTGCAGTTTCACCTCTCATGAAGAAAACAAGAAGGATAAGTGCTTTTTCAAACAATAAGAGAGCCGTTACTAAAAGTTGAATAGGGATAAGTTGTTTAAAAGGAATTTTCGTAATCATACTTAATAAGTAGGCTATACCAAACAAGTGGAATGTCATATAAATGAAAGACCAGATGATTTCACCAACAAGGGATGCAATTCTAGCAATTGTAAAATCGATTGTTGACATCGTTACGAGTAAAGACGTCATTGACTCCGTATTCATTCCCCAAATTTCGCGAACAAAAAAAAGACAAACACCGAATACAATGACTAGGAAGATGCGTTTATTAAAGCCTCGCATCGAGGATGTACGCAAGTTATTCGCTAATTCTTGAGATTTCGTTAAATAATGCCAAAACCTAAATTCAAAAAACATAGCGTTCCTCCTTCCTATTATTAATGGCTCATTCCTACTTATTTTTAGTAAAGCTTATATGCTAACTTTACCAAATTATTCTAACTTTGCAATATCCATATAGACCTAATCTAATATTTTTTAAAAACAGGTTTAACATCGCGCTTTTTAGGGGAATCTTAATTTGGGACTATACACTTTTATAATATGTATTACCCTCTTACGACAAATTCAAAATAAGTTATTTGCAATCTTACTATTTATACTTAGACTTATTTCCCGGGAAATCGACAACAAGGAGCTGATTATTATGAGAGAAGTAGAGAAAAACGGAGTTATGTGGCAAGACCTCATCTTCGGGTTAACAGGTTCAACTGTTTTCGTTGTATTTCTTCATTTTTTCACTTCACTATGAGCTTACATTCTATAGTAAAATCCTTTGTTAAAACACAAAACACCTTCCGTTTCATTCAACGAGAGGTGTTTGTTTACGTATTCTTTTTCAATTTTAACTAAGTCCTTCCGTTAATTCATTAAACATATTGAGATTATCCGTTTCTAGTGCAACATCAATCATCCTTAGTGTATTATCTCTTTCGAATTGTGTAATCAGTAATTGTGCTTCTAATACTACGAATTCTGGAATTTCAATATTTCTAACTGCTGCTACATCCACATTTCCTTCCAATATAATAGTTAAATGCTTGTTAAGATCTGAAATTAGTAAAAGCTGATAGAGTGGTAATCGTAAAAATCTAGTTCCACGTTGAAAAACAAATACTTCACCAAGATTTTCCACTTGTAAACTCTTCATATTCACCACAATTTCTCTTCCCTCTGAAGGTATGAAATGAAATAGCTCCCCTCCTTTTATAATAGATAAATATTGGTATGCGAAAACAAGTCTTAATCGGAAATTCTCGTGACTAGTATAAAACGGTTTGATTCTTTGTACGGATAACATCGCTCCTCCTCCTTTATTGAATATTCCGATTATTGTTATAATACCACGAAGATTTAATTTTGTGTCAGTAAATCTCAAAATATATAAAGGAGTTTTGTGTTTCTACAAATCTTTCAAGATTTTTGCTTAATGGGTCGTTCCACGATTAAAGACATGCTCTTTATATAGAAGCTAATTCGAAGTGAAGTGAAAACCTCGTAAAGTTGCCGATTCGTGTTATCCTCATTTCTTTTCCACCTAAAGGTTAATCGATTATTTTTAAAATCGATTGTGATAAACTGAAAATTTAATGAAGCAAATGAAACAGATCGTAGATACAAACTATCAACTTTAGAAACGAATACCACTTTACTTGTCGGTTCGTTCTTACTAGTTATATGTTTAAACTGATATTGAAATTCCTCATTTTTATAAAATTGCCGTTGTAGCCCTGGTATGTAGAATACAATTTCCTCCACAACTCAACCCTCCATTGTCTATTTACAAACCATTAGTACAAGTATTTTTCATCATTTTCTTCGTGAATTTTTATTTCTTTAAAAGATTATAAATTAAGTTCGTTTACGGACAGTACTAATACACGTTATAATAGTGGGAATGCTTTTTGAGGGAGTGATCCAATGCATATGACAGTTGAGCGCCTATCCTATTTACACAAAGACGATATTGATGACTTAATGGATACAATTAAACATACTCTTAGATCCGATATGGATGATGATGTCTCGACAGTACGTCAAGCTATGGCTATGGTTCGTAATGATGACGTAGCTAATTATAGATTAGACTCAGATGACGGAACCGTCGTTGCAACGGTCGGAACCGCTGCAGTTCTTTTTTCATTCAATGAAAAGTTCATGAATTGCTCTTGTGATATTGATGGATGGTGCTCCCATCGTGTTGCAATCGTCTTTCATTTATTTTCACAATTCCATTCTTTAACCGATTGGATGCATGAATGGCGCCAAACAGAAACGCAACAGATGATGTTGTCCATATCTGAACGCACACCAGATGCGTGGATAAATACATTAACATCCTTAACTTCACCACTTCGAAGAATCAGAATGGATGAAAATCCTGGTGTCTTTATTCACGAATCTTCAATGATGGATCAAAGAGCAATTCCACTTACTCCATTTGAATGGGAATGGAAACCCTTATTTGAATTATATTATCGCTTGCATGTCTTAGATGCAGGCTGGTCATATGTCAGTCGTCAGTTAGGTTCTCATTCACCTACTTTCTTCTATGGTAAATGGTATGTGGAAAACTGGTTGACAGATCAGCTCGGCAAGTTACAAGATAGCGTTAATGCTGTTGGTGCAAAGCCGAAACTTTTCGAAGCTGATTCTTTTCATGATCGTATAAAAGAATTGGTTAGAAACTTTGCTCTGAATAACGATGGTTTATTCGAAGAACGATTTAAAGTATATTTGCTATTCTGGGAGAACGTATTTCCAATGAATGCTGCAAGACTAGATGAATTAGAAATCCTTCAAAATGAGCACTCTCCTGAAGCGAAAATCTTCGTTGCTTTTTTCAATTTACTGCAAGGAAACTACGAAGCATTAGAACTACTCTTAACTGATTTAACATCTAATGAACTTAAAAATTGGTTACCACTGGCACACTTTGCAGAACATAATGAAGACACACGTGCACTTTCGATTATTATGCATGCCTTATTGCCGTATATTGGCGACCACATCACTACTGACGTTCCACTCTCTAGTCGTTCCATATTCGTTCGGGATTTAGATGGTTTACTTGAAGCAGCAGACTTTACTGAATCAGAACGAGAAAGTATGTTTCCTCAATATGGCGAAGCAGGCATAGATGTCTATGCTGACTTTCTTATAGAAAGACAGCGGTTTGCTGAATGGGCATCGTTAATGCATCGTTATTCCATCACTTTTGAAGAAGCTGAAGCAAGTGGATTGAAACACGCCCTGTCAATTGATCCGGCTGCTGTCTTACCGCTTCTACACGTATACGCTATGAATTTTATTAAAGAAAAAAATCGTCATAGCTATCGTAGGGCAGTAAAAATATTCAAAAAAATGAAAGCAGGTTCTAAAAAGAGTGGGAAGTATGATTTTTGGAATCGATATATTAATACTGTACGTGAAAAAAACCGAAGACTACGTGCATTAATTGAAGAGATGGAGAAAGGAAACTTGAATTTATGAATAACGCCTTTACTTTAAATCGACTTATCAAGCTATCTTTTCATCTTTTAGCTGATGGAACTTTCTCTATTAAGGCGATAGACGCACAAGAGCGTAACATCCATGCTGATGAACTAGTTTCCCTTTTATTCTTTTCAAATGAACGTGCATTATTTGGTTTAATGTCAAACACCGAAGGCAATGAAGTTATTTTGCGAAGTGATCAATTAATGCAAGCATTCTCCAGTGTACATCGCTATATTTCGTTTGAAGGAGTCACTAAAGAAGATCAATTATATATGACTTCAATTCATGAAGCTATGAAGGCTTGGAATGACAACTCTCTTTGGGATCACGCAGTAGAAGATGGTGCTTTCATACGTTTTGATGACAACAAAATTGGGATTTCTGAACTAGCAGCGACCATTATTAGTTATGCAGTGAGAGACAAGCTAGCAGACTCTGCAATTCATCCTGATCAATTAGCAGCTTTACTTCCTCATCTTAGAAAATACGGCTGGCCGGGAGAGTCTATTTCGACGATGGCTATTCAAGTTGCTTTCCGATTGACTGAACCTGAATTTGAAAACGATACTGAATGGTTGCTTGAAACAGTTATCGTAGGTGAACGTGGCACTCATTGGACACCTGCTGCAAAGAAAGTAAACGGATTTATTGAGGATGCTTTACCGACAAAATGGAAACAGCACGCACTCGAAATTTCGACTCGACAATCTGAAATGACATCTTTTTTAAGTTCCATTGAGATGGAGGAGCCAATTGGATTCATTTCCACACCAATGGCAGACCCTCAGGTTCGGTTGTTCATCCAAAATGATTTGCCGTTACTCCAATCTTTTGGTTATCCAATCATCTTACCAGCTTGGCTAAAGTCAGTAACTGAATCTAAAATGAAAGTGCGAACAAATGCAAGTACTCAATCATATAAATCAGCAACAGGTTTGGATGAAGTATTGGCATTTGATTGGAGTTTTTCGTTATCCGGACAAACCATTGATCCGCAAGACTTCCGCAAACTTGTTGATGAAAACAGAGAATATATCCGCTCAGGTGATGAATGGTTTCATATAGATCCTCAGTGGCTCAAAAAGATTAGAAGTCTAATGGATCGTGCAGATGCCGGTGAATGGACTGTCAAAGACCTTTTATTTCAAGAATTACCTGAAGAAATTGTCCCATTAGAAAATGAAGATGAACTAGATGATCCACTTTTAGCATTTACAATGCAACAATCATTACGTGAATATATGGATATGTTATCTGATAAGAAAGGTCTTCCAGCCGCTGGTATTTCGTCAAACTTACAGGCTGAACTTCGCCCCTATCAAGTTGACGGTTATAATTGGCTTGTATTCATGCGACAAAACCACTTTGGCGCCTGCCTCGCAGATGATATGGGGTTAGGTAAAACTGTCCAACTTATTAGTTACTTGCTACATGTTCACGAAAACTTAGAAACCGAATCACCGTCATTAATTATCTGTCCAACAAGTGTTCTTGGGAATTGGCAGAAAGAAATTGAGCGTTTTGCACCCTCACTTAGTGTCCATACACATTATGGTGCAACACGTCACAAGGATGAAAAATTTAAAGAATACCTTGATGCAGTGAAACCCGATGTTGTATTGACAACGTACGGAACGGCTTCTCAAGATAGCGAAATGCTTGCTGAAATTGAATTCGCTAGTATTACGCTAGATGAAGCACAGAACATTAAAAACATGCAAACAAAACAATCCCGTGTTATTCGAAAGCTTAAAGGAAAACACCATATTGCATTAACTGGTACTCCCATTGAAAATAGACTTTCTGAACTATGGGCAATTTTCGATTTCATTCACAAAGGTTATTTCGGTAGTTTCGGAAGGTTTTCTGATAACTTTATTATTCCGATTGAACGTGATGATTCAGAATCTGATAAACGTAAATTACGCGCAAAAATCAGACCTTTCTTGTTACGTAGAACAAAAAACGATCCGGATTTACAACTTAACTTACCAAAAAAACTAGAGCAAAATGAATATGTTCCTTTAACTACCGAACAAGCGGCATTGTATGAGAGCTTCTTAGAAGAAACTAAATATAAATTAAAAACATTATCTGGCTTTGAAAAGAAAGGTCTCATCTTAAAAATGCTCAGTCGTTTGAAGCAGTTGTGTAATCACCCAGGCTTATTCCTAAAAGAACCTCATGCACCAGCAGAACAAATGATGAATCGATCTGAAAAATTAGATCGAATCGTTTCGATGGCAGCAGAAGTTGCAGGAAACCAAGAACAATGTCTCATATTCACTCAATACATTGGTATGGGACAGCTAATTCGACAATGCTTATCAGAACTCCATGGCATTGATGTACCTTTCTTAACTGGAAGTATGCCTAAAGGCCAGCGTGACCGCTTAGTTGAAGCTTTCCAAGATGGAGAGTTCCCTATATTCATTTTATCTTTAAAAGCTGGTGGAACTGGTTTAAATTTAACAGCTGCTAATCATGTTTTACATGCGGATCGTTGGTGGAATCCAGCTGTTGAAAACCAGGCTACTGATCGTGCATATCGAATAGGTCAAACCCGTTTTGTCCATGTCCATAAATTTGTGACAATTGGTACAATTGAGGAGAAAATCGATAAAATGCTAGAAGAAAAATCAGCGCTGTCTGCTGACTTAATCCAGTCTAGTCAGTGGCTAACCGAGCTTTCTGATACTGAGCTCAATGATCTTTTATCATTTGACTACTAAATGCATACAACTATCCCCTACTTTCCATTTTAGGGGATTTTTTAGTACTTAAATTTCCCTTGCAATAGTAGTCGTACGAAAACCATGTCTCTGTCTCATCCGTTCTAATTCTTCAATCTTAAGCAAACGATCATTTAAATTTGCTACAATTGTAATGAGTTGTTCAATTTGCATTTCTAATCGGTTCATTTCTTTTTCGTCTGTTGTCATATCTTTCACATCCTTTTCTAAGTATCCGCATGGCAGAAACCTGTAAGCTTTTGCGGTCTACACTTCAGGTTTCTCATGCGGTAACAAATGGCAAATTTCTCCCTACCTCATCGAAATAGTCATTCTATTTCATCCCCATATAAACACATACAGTTCCCCTTCTTTCACACTGTATGTGTTCCTAAGACCACAACGTAAGCATCCCCATACTTTAAATTGTAATGGCCTTTACAACACAAATATTTCCACACATTTCAGATGTCGGATTACTCCCGTCACACCTCCTTACGATTCACCTATTTACGTATGTACACTGTAAAACACTCCACAGCTGTACTACTAGAAAATAGGTAAACCTTCTTTTTCTTTGCTTGGCAGATTAAAGTGACTTTCCTTCTTTTTCTCCGCTTCAGCTTGTTGCACTGATGGTTGTCCATTTTTCAAAGGTTCGCCATATAAGCTATCGTTTTCCCTTTTCTTCGTCAAAATAAAACGAACATCTTCACCAACGACTTCAGTAATGTAGACTCTACTTTTGTCTTCTTTTTCATACGATCTAGATTGTATGCGCCCACCAATACCAATTAGCGACCCTTTACCACAATGCTTAACTGTATTTTCTGCCAACTTTCCCCAAACAGTACAAAGAACAAAGTCTGCATCTACTTCGCCTTTTTGATTTCTAAAGTTTCGATTAATCGCAAGTACAAAGCTAGCCTGCACTCTTCCTTCTGTAACTTTACGCAGCATTGGTTCCTTCGTCAACCTACCTACAAGTGCAACATGATTCATCTGACCCCTCCTTTCTGTAAGAATGAAGTAATCATAACGAATTAGTTTCTATACTGGCAAAGTAGCAAATTCAGCTTTTGAAGCGATTTCACACCTCAATTTTTGATTTTATAGTCTCGTTGACTATTTTTTGAGTCACTAAACGCTATAGAATACGCATTTGTTTTTTTTCAGTCTCACACACAATTTAATTTTGCCTAGTTTTCATTTATATTGATTTTTATTGATTATGGTATACTCAAATGAAATAAGAGTGGAGGTAGCGTTTGTGAAATCATTCAAAATGATATCCGTTGGAATTGTGAAAGATGATCTAGTACAAGACTTCCACCTCATCGACGGCATTATTATCAACCAAGAGAACAGTCATCATATGTGGATTCTTGAAATGTTTATTGATAAGCAATATAAAGAAACATTTGAACAGTGGAAAGCAGATGAAGTACTTTTAGATGCAAAAGTTGTCATCTCTTATCCTGAAAATGAACCTGCCGCATTTCGAGTTGCTGTTGATAGTTTGAGACAGATAGGCGATAACATTTCCGTGTTGTTGAAAGGAAGATTGAAGCGCGCAAGAAGTCAGTATGCTGAACAACTATTGGAAGAATTAATCGGTGAAGGTCTCGCTGGTGATAAGCTATTGGAACGTTTTGAAAGCGACATGCGTTCTCGTCCACGTTTAAAAAAAGATCATAAGTAAGCTGTTCTTTTTGAACAGCTTTTTTTGTTGGCTGCTATTTGAGTGTGGTTTTGGGTATGGGGTGTGTTGCGCGCGGGTGACGCTTTCGGGCGTTTCTGCACATTTGCGGGCGCGCGGGAGACGCTTTCGGGCGTTTCTGCACATTTGCGGGCGCGCGGGTGATGCTTTCGGGCGTTTCAACCACTTTGCGGGCGCGCGGGAGATGCTTTCGGGCGTTTCAACCACTTTGCGGGCGCGCGGGTGATGCTTTCGGGCGTTTCAACCACTTTGCGGGCGCGCGGGTGATGCTTGCGGGCGTTTCAACCACTTTGCGGGCGCGCGGGTGATGCTTTCGGGCGTTTCTGCACATTTGTGGGCGCGCGGGTGATGCTTTCGGGCGTTTCAACCACTTTGCGCGCGCGCGGGAGACGCTTTCGGGCGTTTCAACCACTTTGCGGGCGCGCGGGAGATGCTTGCGGGCGTTTCAACCACTTTACGGGCGCGCGGGTGACGCTTTCGGGCGTTTCAGCCACTTTGCGGGCGCGCGGGTGATGCTTTCGGGCGTTAAACAGGATTTGCGGGCGAATGCCCGCGTGGCAAACTTTGCAGGAATTTGCTCAATAAACAGCCACCTAAGAAAAAACCGTTCCTTTGCAGGAGACGGTTTTTTGGCTTGTGGTTAGCGGTTGTTGTTATTGCGGTTGAGATCATTCTCCATGATGTCGTCATTCGATGTTCCTTCTTCGATTGCGCCATCCTCATTCGTCGTGTTATTTGTACCATTGGTATCGTCGTTCATGATTCCTTCGTTGGTACGATTTTGGTTGGTGTCTGTTCCTTCGTTGAGTCCATCCATGTTAGGCCCTGTTTGTTCGTCGTGAACTTCTGGCGTCATTTGTCTTGTTTTGTCTTCCATAGGTGTTTCATTGTTATTTGGAACTGTTTCGGTATTTCCACATGCTGCAAGTGCAATACCAGAAATAAGGACGAACGGGATTGCTTTTTTTAACATGAAAAATTCCCTCCTTTCCACAAGCCGTCTACCATACAATCTGTATGATACTTTGTAGGTTGACCTGAAATGAGGGAACTATTCGTATACTTTTTTTCATTTTACGTGATTTTGTATAGTTGTTAATCTGATTAGCATACTAAAGACTATTGTTCGTTTGTAACAGGTCCTAATGCGAGTGTAATTTCAGCTTCACATGCCATTTCTCCGTCTACCGTTGCAGTTGCTTTGGCTTTGGCTATTGAACCACGAAGTCTTGTGATTTCAACTTCTAGGCGCAATGTGTCGCCGGGTGTAACTTGTTTTTTAAATCGGCAATTGTCGATTCCTGCGAAGAACCCGATTCTTCCTTTATTTTCTTCTTTCATAAGTAGGGCAACAGCACCTACTTGTGCAAGTGCTTCAACAATTAGTACGCCAGGCATTACTGGATAACCAGGAAAGTGTCCTGTAAAAAATTCCTCGTTGATTGTTACGTTTTTAATGCCTACAGCACGCTTTCCTTCTTCAAGTTCAAGAATGCGGTCTACCATTAGAAAAGGGTATCGATGGGGTAATATTTTTTGTAGTTGAGCTGTCGTTAGCATATCCATTCTCCTAACTTTTAGTTTGTGAATTGCTAAAAAACAAGTTGGAGAGCTATCCTTTTTTAGGATTGCTCTCCTCTAATGATATCAAGTATATGTGTCCAAGTCTCTTTTTTCAAAACATCTGACGGTACGCCATCACCCAAAACTCCATAACCAACCATTGCACCTGTAATAATTGCAATGATTAATAGTAGGAGCACAATTAAGATGCGTGCCCATATTGGTATTAAGTTCATCTGTACCCAAATTGTTTTTTTCTGAGTATCCTCAGTTTTTTTACTTCGGGAAGTTTTTATAGGATTCGTGTTACTATTGAATTCGTTTTTCTGTATTTTATTTTGTTTTTCATCAGTCATGTTTCAAACTCCCTAATTGGCTTTCATTTAAAGAATTCGGATTTTTTACCGAATGCCATTAATTAAGCCGAGCATTTGATCAGCTAGTGTAACTGTGCGAGCATTAAATTGGTATGAGCGCTGCACACTGATGAGGTCCGTCATTTCTTTTTGGTAGTCGACGTTTGAACCTTCTAACATGTTATTTTCTAATCCAATTGCATTTCTTTCTGCGCCACGTAAATCCGTTAATACATCTTGTCTTGTTACGCCTAGTTGTGCAAGATTAGCTGGAATTCCGAAGTTTGTTGCTGAAAGACGGGTCATAAGATTGGGTCTTTCCATTACAGTAATGCCTAGATTAATAGTTTCATAACTTCCATCATTATAAGCTAGTTCTAGTGAACCGCCATCTTTTACAGAATAGCTTTTCACATTGTCAGGGAAAACGATTGGTTGGCCGTTTTCGTCTGCTACTGCATTTCCTTCACTGGTTACGAGCATCGTTTGTCCGTTTGCTACTGGTGATACATAAAAGTTTCCTTGACGTGTGTAAACCGTTTGTTCTCCGCCACCATCCTGCATGATTACATTGAAGTATTGCTTAGGAGTCGTAAGTGCAAAGTCTAATCCGCGACCAGTTGATTGGAGAGCTCCGACTTTCCAGTTCATTTGCGTTTGACCAAGGAAAGCACCATTACCATAACGTATTCCATTTGGCGACTGCCTTGGTGCTGTATCAGCTTTGTCATTGTTGAATTGTTGATAAAGTAATTCGTGGAATTTTGCTTCATTGGCTTTGTAGCCGTTTGTATTTGAGTTTGCTAAGTTGTTTCCAATGATATCTAGTTGGTTTTGTAATTGGCCTAGTGTATTGGTAGCTGTGCTCATTGTTCTTATCATTTAAACCAACTCCTTTCTTATACTCTTCGAACTATTAATTGACACGTCCTACTTCATTAACTGCCTTTTCCATACTTCGGTCATAAGCTTGTAATATTTTTTGATTCGCTTCAAATGCTCTGTAAGCTGTTAACATATCAGTCATTGTCTTAGATGCATCTACATTAGATCCTTCTGTGTAACCTTGAAGCATTGAGAATGTGACGTTTTGGTTTCCTTGTGCTCCTGGAAGATTTCCATCACCGCTTAAGAATGTACCATTTCCTTGCTTAATGAGGGAATCTGGTCGTCCCGAGAATGCAACGCCAAGTGTTGCAACTGCAGTGTCACCTTCCATAATAACACCTTGATCTGTTACGCGGAAGTCATCGTTTTGCAAAGAGATTCTAGCACCATTGTTGTCCAGAACATAGTGACCAATCGGTGTTGTTAAATAGCCTTCAGCATCAAGTGAGAAGTTACCATTTTTCGTGTACACTTCTTGTCCAGCTTCATTTTCAAGTCTATAAAATATTGCTCCTTGGATTCCTGTTTCAGCATCAGTCGGCAACTGACCATCGACAAGTGCAACATCCGTTGTAAGTCCTGTATCTATAAGTTGTCCTTGAGTGAAAAGTGGAAGTGTTTCTTGCATATATGTCCCTGTAGATATTGCACCAACTGGAGATAGGCCTTTCATTTGAAAGCTATTTTTAGTCGGTATCCTTGCATGATCAATTCTAGACAAGTACATTTCCGGGAATGAACGTAGAACAGACTGTTCTGCTTTAAATCCTGGTGTGTTTGCATTTGCCATATTATTCGCTAACATTTCTGTGCGACGTTGTTGTGCGATCATTCCTGATCCGGCTGTATAAAAACCTTTAAACATTAGCCCATCTCCTAGTTCGATTTAATTTCCGTTACCTATTATCTTACCCTAAGTCCATCAATATTTTCTAATAAGAGGCCTGTACCTATTACAACACAGTTAAGTGGATTATCTGAAACGAATACAGGAACTTTCAATTCTTCTGCTAACAATTGGTCAATACCATGTAGTAATGCCCCACCACCCGTAAGGAATATTCCACGATCAATAATATCCGCAGAAAGTTCAGGCGGTGTTCTTTCCAATACAGCCTTTGCCGATTGGATAATTAAGTTAATCGACTCTTTTAAAGCTTCACCAATTTCGTCAGAATGAATTGTAATTGTTCTCGGCAAACCTGTAACCATATCCCGTCCTCTAATATCCATCTGTTCATCACGTGAACCTAAAAAGACGGTGCTTACATCTATTTTAATATTTTCCGAAGTTCTCTCACCAACTAATAATTTGTAGTTACGCTTTATGTATTGCGCTATATCATTATCGAACGCATTACCAGCAATCTTAATAGATTCTGATGTAACAATGTCGCCCATTGATAGGACCGCCACATCTGTCGTACCGCCACCAATATCAATAACCATATTGCCACTTGGTTCAAAGATTTCCATACCTGCTCCAATGGCGGCTACTTTCGGTTCTTCTTCTAAGAAAATCTTACCGCCACCTGACTTCTCGGCAGCTTGACGAATTGCTTTTTGTTCTACACTTGTCACATTTGTCGGACAGCATATAAGAATCCGTGGTTTAGAGAAAAAGCCTTTCACATTTAAACGCGATATGAAATGACGTAGCATTTCTTCTGTTATATCGAAATCAGCAATAACACCATCTTTCATTGGTCTTATCGCTATGATATTGCCAGGTGTTCTACCAACCATTTGGTGAGCTTCATCCCCAACAGCAAGCACTTTTCCAGATTTCTTATCTATTGCGACTACTGCCGGTTCATTTAAAACTATCCCCTTACCCTTAACATGGATTAGAACATTGGCTGTGCCAAGGTCAATTCCGATATCTTTTGAAAACATTTACTTTTCCCCTTCCACTTTATATGGATATTCTCTCTTAGTATGTATACGCTTCTAACTACCTATTTTACCATAAGCAATCTGCAATGAACATACTTTAGTTCCATATATTGAAAGTTTGAGCATTTTTGTTGCAATTTAAAGACGGAATACAATTTATATTTGTATTCCGTCTTTTAAATTACCTATTTTCTATTTTCTTAGTTTCGTTTATCCATTTAATTCTTGTGGCTTCTCCTCCTCGAAGATGTCTGACGGATTTGTGGTATGCGAGTATTTTTGCAACTTCTTCTGATAATCCTACATCCACATAAGGTAGGCGTTCTGTAAGATCTTTGTGGATAGTGCTCTTTGAATAACCCGTTACTTTCGCTAGTGCTCTGACGGTAAGTCCTGTTTCCAGCAACATATTCCCGAGGCGTACGCAACGCCTCCTTATTTGCTCATGCACGCCCTCTTCCTTTCCATATCAGCTCCCGATTCCTTTATCATATGCGATGTACACACTATCTATGAATTAGAAAGTAGGAATTACTAAACGGATATAAACGAGTTTTAGTAACTTATATAGAACAACTTACGTTCTATTCTACTTACTAATTCCATATAAAAAATACCCTCTCGAAAAAACGAGAGGGCTAGAAGTTTCTTTTTTTAGAATCCTAAGTATGAGCGCGGGTTTACTGCAACGTCATCTTTCTGTACTTCAAAATGAAGATGAATCCCTGCTGTTGGATTCCATTCGTTGTCTGTTGATGTTCCAATGGCTTGTCCTTGCGTTACCTGTTCATCTTTTTTAACGAGAATTTCTGCTACGGAACGGTATATTGTTTTCAAACCGTTTGCGTGATTAATAGTTACTTCATTCCCCATGAATGGATCATTCACAATATCAGTTACTTTACCACTCATTGCAGCTAGAATTTCAAACGGCTTTCCATCAACGGAAATAGAGACGCCCGTGTTCGTAATATACGTCTGATCGAATACGAGGAGAGCATTTTCACGCGTCTCGTCGTTCGCTTCTGTGTCATAGTATTCTTGTAGAATACTGACTTTATCCAGTAGCGCTTCTTTAAACGGATATTTTAGCACTTCGCTAGAAGCATTCGTCTGTACAATTACCTCGTTACCTTTACCCTTTCCGGTATTAGCAAGATCTGTACTATCTTCCTTTAGGAATGCATTATAGCCCCAAATCATGCCTACGAATAGAATAGCGATACCCGAATAAACGACTGGCCAGAACCAACTAGTTTTTCTTGCATTCTTATTCTTCTGAGAAGGAGATTTCGGTTTTTCTTCTCGCATTGTCATCACCTCACTTGCTATTATCTACAAGTTAAGGTGTTTTTAAACATCGACTATTATCTATTGTAAACTTTTTTATTTTTGTGTCTTTATAGTAGTGCATTAATATTTTTTTTGCGTTCCATCCTTTTTCTGCAAAAGCTTGTGCACCATATTGACTCATTCCAACACCATGTCCATAACCCGTCGTCTCTACGATTATCACTTTGTTTGTAATGTCAAACGCAATATTAAAGTCTGTAGAAGGCAACTCAAGTAATTCACGCATTTCACGCCCACTTTTTGTAAAGCTTCCCGCTATTACTTTTTGTACACGTCCTGTTGTATTGCGAACAAGTTGCAGCGCCCTAAAGTCATCTTCATGCCATTGTCCACCAAATATAGTATTCCATTGTTGAAGCGAAAATTCAGTCGTTTTTTTAACTTTCGGTGATATCGCTAATTCTTCTTTACTGTCTACACTTTGAAGATAAGGTACCTCATTTCCACTAAAGTTTAACGCAGTCTCTGTCATTCCATTTGAAGTTGAGAAAAACATGGCAGATATCATTTCATCACCATAGACTAAAACATCTCCTGCTGTCGCTTGAACTATTTTCCGTATTTTCCGTTCGTTCTTTTTAAAGTCCTTTCCCCACCGAACTTTTCTTTGCTCTAAGTCCATATACACTTGTGCAGAAACGTCTGCAGCGATTGGATTCTGGCCATAATTTGTCGCTCTAAGGGAGTACGTCCGAGCAGCAGTTGCTTGCGCCTTTAGCGCTTCAGAGTGAAAAGTAATTGGCATTTCACCAGCAACGACACCAACAACATATTCTTCTAGAGGTATCGGTTCTTTTTCATTAACAATTTGAATATTTGTTTTGCACAACTTCTCTTTCGAATCAGATTGGTCTTGATTAGCATTAATCTTCGAGTCAACGTTTTCCTTTGCTAGAATTGGAATGAAAAACAAAAGAAGGATGAGTATTACAATCAGTAGTTTGTCCATGCAAAATTATATGTTTTCGTTTTGAATTTATGCGTATATTTTTGGACATACTTAAAAGACTGCAGATGTTCTGTGCAGTCCTTTAGGTAGCTATATTTAGTTAATTAGACAAGTTGTGTTTCTTTTTCTACTTGCAACTCGGGTGATACCCGGGTAATATCGGCTCCTAGCGACGCAAGTTTTCCGTGGAAGTTTACGTACCCACGATCTAAATGCGTTAACTCTGTAACTCGCGTGACACCATCTGCCACTAATCCGGCAATGATAAGCGCTGCTGCAGCACGAAGATCTGTCGCGGCAACTTCTGCACCTTGTAGCTTTGAAGTACCTGAAATAATGACTGAACGTCCTTCTATTTTAATTGATGCGTTCATACGACGGAATTCTTCGACATGCATAAAACGATTTTCAAATACTGTTTCTGTAAGCACTCCCGTACCTTTAGCTGTTAACATTAATGCCATCATTTGGGACTGCATATCCGTAGGGAATCCGGGATGAGGCATCGTTTTAAGATCAACAGATTTTAAAGGATGCTGTGCAGTTACACGGACACCTTCGTCTTGTTTAGTAATAACAACGCCCATTTCTTCCAGTTTAGAAATTAATGCAGCATTATGTTCAGGTACAGCATTATCAATTGTTACATCTCCACCGGTAATTGCAGCTGCAACCATAAATGTACCTGTTTCAATACGGTCTGGAATGATATGGTGTGTTGTGGCAGTCATTTTCGTGACACCTTCAACTCGGATTGTATCTGTTCCTGCACCGATTACTTTTCCACCCATTTCATTAATGAAATTTGCAAGATCAACAATTTCAGGTTCTTTAGCGGCGTTCTCTATAATTGTTGTTCCTTTTGCTAAAGCAGCTGCTGTCATAATGTTTTCAGTCGCTCCAACGCTTGGGAAGTCTAAATATATTTTTGCACCTTTTAAACCGTTTTCTGCTTTTGCTTCAACATGACCATGTCCAAATGTAATCTCTGCGCCCATCGCTTCAAAACCTTTTAAGTGCTGGTCGATTGGTCTTGAACCAATTGCACAACCACCAGGAAGTGCAACACGTGCAAAGCCATTCCGCGCAAGTAAAGGACCCATTACAAGAATTGATGCACGCATTTTTCGTACATATTCAAATTGAGCCTCACTTGAAAGAGTTTCTGAAGAATCTATCGTTACTTCATTCATTTTCGGGAAATGACTCACTTTTGCATTTAAACTTTTTAATACCTGATTAATTGTTCCAACATCCGAAAGATTTGGTACATCGCGAATTACATTTACCCCTTCTGACGCTAAAAGTGCTGCTGCTAGTATTGGTAATACTGCATTTTTCGCACCTTCTACGCGGACAATTCCATTTAATTGACGTCCACCATTAATAATAATCTTATCCAAAACAAGTCCCTCCGACTCCTAAGTTGTATCTTTTCATTTAATTTTTATTTTCTTACTTCACTTGTCATAATTTCCATTTCAAAACATATACTATTTTACAGTGTCCGTTTCGATTAAACAAGCTAATTCTATCATTTACATAATTAATCCAGTTAAGTAGTCTATAATATGTGACAGCTTATCTTTTGGTGTTACGTGTAAAGTATTTCGGCACCTGTAAAGTTAGTTCCCTATCATTTAGAACTACAAACCTTTTCCATTAAAAAAACTTGATATTTTTTCCGTGTTTTTAAATAAAAGCTTTACTAATCGTATCTATATCCAACTGTTTCATTATAGCAGTAACATCTTGCTTTGCATTCACAATCACAAAGATGTAATACTCCTGTTACTTAAAATTAACATTCTTCTGCATGCCATCTCCCCATATTTGCAATTCAAATACGCGGAGATAGCATGAAAAACATACTATGTACTTGATCAAATGAACCGTACATTTAAAACATTTTTGGGACTCTTCCTGCCCAATAGGATATCTCCAAAAAGAAATTTGATACTGCCCAACCGATAACAATACTTAATAATATAAAGAGAAGCTGCGCTTTAATGACGTGGTTTTTTTTTATTATTTTTTCAATCATTACAGCTTGTAATGCAATAAATGCAATAGACATGAAAAAAAGATGTGAAGCAATCGCCAATAATGGTTGGTGCAAAAGTAATGAATCCATAGTTATTTCCTCCTAATAATATAGCAAGTCTTTTTCTAAAAATGTAAATATTTTCTTTTTTAATTTTAAAAAGGCGAACAGAAGAAACGACCTCTGTTCGCCTTTGAGTATTACAGAATCATTTTTACAGTTGAGTGACTTATTGTCCAGAACCATATACATTAATACGATTTATAGCTCTTTTCAGACCTAGTTCCATCGCTTTAAAGTCCACGTCATCTGTTTTTGAACGCAATGCGTCTTCTGCACGTTTCGCCGCCATTTTCGCACGAGCAATATCAATGTGAGAAGCTGTTTCCGCACTTTGCGCTAATACAGTAACAACGTCTGGACGAACTTCTAAGAACCCACCATTTACAGCAATATGTTCTGTTGAATCGTCCATCATCAGGCGAAGCTCACCAATTTGAAGTGGTGCTACCATCGCGATGTGACCGGGAAGAATCCCTATTTCACCGGATTCGGTAACAGCAATAATCATATTCGCATCGGTTTCACTAACAGGGCCGTCTGGAGTGACGATATTCACTTTCATTGTGCTCATATATTTGCCTCCTGGTCCCTCATAATCAATTACGCCTCGGCGTAATTGCATCCAGATTTTCAAATTGCAAAAGTGCAACTTTTATCGTTCAAAATCTGTGACATCCGCCGGAGGCCTTACTTATGATTCAGTTTAACTAAACGTTAAACTGAATTAATTGATAAAATAATATTTATCCTGTCTACACAATTAACAGAGTTTGTAGAAGTTAATTAAACTTCTACACCTAACTTTTTCGCTTTTTCGATAACTTCTTCAATACGTCCTACAAGACGGAATGCATCTTCTGGAAGATGATCATACGTACCTGCAAGAATAGCGCCAAATCCTTTGATTGTTTCAGCTACAGGAACATACGAACCTGGTAATCCTGTGAATTGCTCTGCAACGTGGAAGTTCTGTGATAAGAAGAATGAGATACGACGCGCGCGTCCTACAACCACTTTGTCTTCTTCGCTAAGCTCATCCATACCTAGGATTGCGATGATATCTTGAAGTTCTTTATACCGCTGAAGCGTTTGTTGAACTTGACGTGCAATTTCGTAATGTTCTTCTCCAACAATTTCCGGGCTAAGTGCGCGAGAAGATGAAGCAAGTGGATCCACCGCAGGGTAGATACCCATTTCAGATAGTTTACGTTCAAGGTTCGTTGTCGCATCAAGGTGAGCGAATGTTGTTGCTGGTGCTGGATCTGTATAGTCATCGGCTGGTACATAGATCGCTTGGATTGACGTAACTGAACCGACATTTGTCGATGTGATACGTTCCTGAAGTTGACCCATTTCTGTTGCCAACGTAGGTTGGTAACCAACTGCTGATGGCATACGACCTAGCAATGCTGATACTTCTGACCCTGCTTGTGTAAAGCGGAAGATATTATCAATGAATAGAAGAACGTCTGCGCCTTGTTCGTCACGGAAATGTTCTGCCATTGTCAAACCAGTTAAAGCTACACGCATACGTGCGCCAGGTGGCTCATTCATTTGACCGAATACCATTGCCGTTTTCGTAATAACGCCCGAATCCGTCATTTCATAGAATAAATCGTTACCTTCACGAGTACGTTCCCCAACACCTGCGAATACGGAAATACCACCGTGTTCTTGTGCGATGTTGTTGATTAGTTCTTGAATAAGTACTGTTTTACCTACACCCGCACCACCGAAGAGTCCAATTTTACCACCCTTGATGTATGGAGCTAGTAAGTCAACAACTTTGATACCTGTTTCAAGAATCTCTACTTCAGTTGAAAGGTTTTCAAATACAGGTGCTAGACGGTGGATTGGATCGCGCTGCTCTGTAGCAGGGATTTCCTCACCAAGGTCAATAATTTCACCAAGAACGTTGAATACACGTCCAAGTGTGACATTACCAACGGGAACCGAAATCGCTCCTCCTGTGTTTTCAACTGCTGCTCCACGTTGCAAACCATCAGTAGATGACATTGCAATTGTGCGAACAGAATCGTCCCCGAGATGAAGTGCGACTTCAAGAGTCAACGTTTCAGGCTCGGCATTCGGACGTTGAATCTGAACTTTCAATGCATTATAGATAGCCGGAAGTTGTCCGTCTTCAAACTTAACGTCAACAACTGGACCCATTACTTGAAGAACATGTCCGTTAATCATACTTTTCCCTCCTGTCTTACTGTTTCCGTGTAACCAGCCTTTATTCAAGCGCCGCTACGCCACCAACGATTTCTGTAATTTGTTGAGTAATCGCTGCTTGTCGTGCACGGTTGAATGAAAGTGTTAATGAATCTATTAAATCAGATGCGTTATCTGTCGCAGTCTTCATTGCTGTCATACTGGAAGCATGTTCACTCGCTTTTCCATCGAGCACCGCTCCGTAGATGAGACTTTCCGCATATTGCGGTAGTAACACTTCAAGAATTTCTTCACTTGAAGGTTCAAACTCATACGCAGTTGTCGATGCAGATGTAATTTCCGTGAGCGGAAGCAATTTTGTTTCCGTCACTTCGCTTGAGATGGCGGAGATGAAGTGATTGTAGCATAAATACACTTCATCATAAACGCCTTCCGTGAACATACCAACAGCACGGTTCGCGATTTCTTTCACTTCTCCGAATGAAGGGTGGTCAGACAATCCTGTTAGGCTATCGATGATATCAAAGCCTAAACGAGAGAAGAATTCTTCACCCTTGCCCCCGATTGCGACGATTGATACTTCATCTTTTGAAGAATGACGTTCTTCAATTGCGCGTGTTACTCCACGGAGGATGTGTGCGTTATACCCTCCAACTAAACCACGATCAGATGTGATGACGATATATCCTGTCTTTTTAACTGGACGCGTTACCAACATTGGGTGGTTAGAATTGCTTGAACTTGCTGCGATTGAACCGACAACTTCTTGAATCTTATCCATGTATGGAACGAAGGCTTTTGCGTTCATTTCTGCACGAGTAAGTTTAGAAGCTGAAACCATCTGCATTGCCTTCGTTATCTGACTTGTTTTCTTCGTAGACTTGATACGATTTTCTATATCGCGTAATGATGCCATTGGCTATTCACCACCTTATCGTTTAGTTTGATCTTAGGTAAAGGTATGGTTTCCCGTCCTTCACTTCACTTTTAATTATACGGACGGAACAAAATTCTTCTTGAATGCGTTGATAGCATCTGCCATCATGTCATCTTTAGGAAGGTCTTTTGTCGTACGAATATGATCGAAAACGTCAGTATGGTTTGTTTCCAGCCAAGTTAGGATTTCGCTTTCGAAACGAAGAATATCTTTGACAGCTATATCGTCAAGGAATCCACGTGTCAATGCATAAAGGATCACAACTTGCCCTTCAACTTTAACCGGTTTATTCAAATCTTGTTTCAACACTTCAACTGTACGCGTTCCGCGTTCTAGTTTAGCTGCAGTTGAAGCATCAAGTGAAGATCCAAATGCTGAGAATGCTTCTAGCTCACGGAATGCCGCAAGATCAAGACGTAGCGTTCCTGCAACTTTTTTCATTGCTTTAATCTGAGCTGAACCACCTACACGGGATACAGAAAGACCGGCGTTGATCGCTGGACGTACACCCGAGAAGAAGAGGTCAGATTGAAGGAATATCTGTCCATCAGTAATTGAAATAACGTTCGTTGGAATATAAGCGGAAATATCTCCAGCTTGCGTTTCAACGAATGGCAATGCAGTGATTGAACCTGCACCTAATGTGTCATTCAACTTTGCAGCACGCTCTAGTAAACGTGAATGTAAGTAGAATACATCCCCTGGATAAGCTTCACGACCTGGCGGACGACGAAGAAGCAATGACAGTTCACGGTATGCCGCTGCCTGTTTTGATAAATCATCATATACAACAAGTACGTGTTTTCCTGCGAACATAAACTCTTCAGCCATCGTTATGCCTGTGTACGGAGCTAAGAATAACAGTGGAGATGGTTGTGAAGCAGATGCCGTCACGACGATTGTATAATCTAGTGCACCGTTTTTACGAAGTGTTTCAACAACACCACGAACTGTTGACTCTTTTTGTCCAATTGCAACATAGATACAAATCATATCTTGGTCAGCTTGGTTCAAAATCGCATCAATTGCAACAGTTGTTTTACCTGTTTGGCGGTCACCGATAATTAGCTCACGCTGTCCACGGCCAATTGGTACAAGTGCATCGATTGCTTTAATACCTGTTTGAAGTGGTTCATGGACGGATTTACGCGCCATAACACCTTGTGCAGGGCTTTCAATTGGACGTGTCTTTGTCGTTGCAATCGGACCTAGTCCATCAACTGGTTGCCCAAGTGGATTTACTACACGTCCAATCAATTCTTCACCGACAGGAACTTCCATGATACGGCCTGTTCGACGTACTTCATCGCCTTCTTTAATGTCCGTGTATGGGCCGAGGATAACGATACCTACATTGTTCGCTTCCAAGTTTTGCGCCATACCTAAAACACCTGTTGAGAACTCAAGAAGCTCTCCAGCCATGACGTTGTCGAGGCCATGAGCAAATGCGATACCGTCTCCAACCTTGATAACTGTACCTACTTCACTCACTTCTAACTCAGATTGATAATTTTCAATCTGCTGTTTTATGAGAACACTGATTTCATCAGCTTTGATGCTCATGCTTGTCACCCCTCAAATTTCAAATTTAAGATCCAATTAGATCCCGTTTCAGTCGCTCAAGCTTACCGCTTACGCTGCTGTCGTAGATTCGATTGCCGATTTGAAGACGAATGCCCCCAAGTAGACTTGGATCAATAATGTTTTCGATACGTAATGATAATTTTCCGATATTCTTTGCAAAAACGCTAGAAATAGCTTGTGTTTCTTCTGCAGAAAGTGAGCGTGTAGAGTACACTTTTGCATCTGCAACACCAGCAGCTTCATTTGCATATCCGTTATATTCTTCAACAACATGGACAATTTCATCCATACGTTTCCGATCAAGCAATACTGACATTGTATTCAATACAAGCGGATTAGCACCTTTGAATAATTCTGCAAGCATTGCCTTCTTTTTAAGACCTGACAATCTAGGAGATCCTAGTAATTGACCAAGTTCTTTGTTGTCTTGGAAAACTTTTTTCAATTCAAGAAGATCTTCATGAACTTCACCAGTTTGTCCATTTTTTTGAGCAAGTTCAAACAATGCTAATGCATAACGTTTAGCTGCAACCGATTGGCTCATCGCCCTTCGCCTGCCTTCACAATCGTTTCTTCAATCAATGCGCGGTTATCCTCTTCGGAAATTTCCTTCCCAAGAACTTTAGACGCTGCAAGGATTGAAAGTGAAACGAATTCTTCACGTACTGCCGCTACCGCTTTTTCTTTTTCTGTTGCAATCTCAAGCAATCCAGCTTCTTTCATGCGTTTTACTTCTGCGCGGGCAGTGTTCATTAATTCATTACTTTGTATTTCACTTTGTGTTCGAGCATTTTCAACAATCGCTAGCGCGTTATCACTTGCTTCTTTCAACAACCGGCGTTGTTCTTCAAGAAGTTGTTGTGACTCCAAACGACTTTTTTCAGCTGCTTCGATTTCATTTGAAATCATTTGAGCTCGTTGATCCATTATGCCCATAAGTGGTCCCCACGCATACTTCTTGAGAAGCAACATGAGTATTATGAAAAACGAAACCGTGACGATAATATCGCCTAAGTTTAGGTTCTTATTTAATTGTGCCATTCCACTAGTAGCTCCACCATCTGCCGCTAGTAAGGCGAAGGTATCCAAAAACACGATTGTTTCACTCCCTTCAAGAGCTCATATCTCTTTAAATTTGAATGATTTGCTTATCTACATAAAGGAATGGCGAAGGACTACATCGTACGTTCTTCGCCATTTAAAGACATTACTTCGTAGTGTACTACTTAGTTTTTGTTCATTACGATAAACGCAATAACTGCTGCGAAAATCGGAACAACTTCAACAAGTGCAACACCGACGAACATGTTTGTTTGAAGAATACCGCGTGCTTCTGGTTGACGTGCGATTCCTTCTTGTGTTTTTGAAACTACTAGACCTGCACCTAAACCTGCTCCAAGTGCTCCTAAACCAATTGCGATTGCTGCTGCTAAAAGACCCATTATTGTTTCCTCCTAATATTTTCTGTTTTTTTGTTTTGTCGCCCGGTTATCCGGGCATTATATGCTTAGTGGTCTGTTGACACTTTGTGTGACATATAGACCATAGACAACATAACGAAAATGAATGACTGAATTCCTCCAACGAAAACCGAGAAGCCCATCCACGCTAGAGACGGCACAACCGCTCCGAACAATCCGAGCCAGCTTGATGTTGCAAATGCAGCTAAGAGTCCTAGAAGAACTTCCCCAGCATAGATATTACCGTAAAGACGCAGACCGAGTGTCAACGTATTCGCAAATTCCTCAACGATTTTAAGCGGCGCAAGGAATGGAAGTGGTTTAAGATACCCTTTTCCGTATTCTTTTAGCCCCGTCATCTTAACACCGTAATAGTGTGTAAGAATAATGACGGTACTTGCTAGCGTTAATGTAATTACAGGGTCAGCTGTCGGTGATTTCCACCAAAGATCACCTTTCCAATAAATTGCTAATGGAATACCTAATACGTTTGCAACAAAGAGAAATAGAATCAGCGTGATTCCTAATACGTGGAATCGCCCACCTGTTTTCCAATCCATATTGCTCTTGATAATCCCTTTGACGAAATCCATGATCCATTCAAAGAAATTCTGCATTCCTGTCGGTTTCACCTGCAATTTACGCGTAGCTAAAATCGCGATAATGAAAACAATTAGGCATGTAATGAATAGCATTAGGACGTTTGAAAGATTGAATGTCATCTCAAACGCGGTACCTTTGAAAGCCGTGCGTAATGGATCGCCATGTTCCATGTTTCGTTCACCTCCCTTTTGCATTCAGAATTAAGTCAAGTTTTTACGATTCGTTCCACAATTGCGGCAAAGCTTTATTGATGTCTTACGTGGTATATGATCCTCTCCAATAATAGGAGTATGTATGGTATCGCAAAACCGATAACCGTACCGATCAAGTCAAAATGTCTCGGCATCGCAGTAGCTAATGCAACCGCAGCTATTCCAGATGCGAAACGAAACGCAGTCCCAAGCGATATACTTTGCTTACCTTCCGAAAACTTCCGTTCAGTTCTTTCCATATTACGGACAAGAATTAAAAAATTATACAATCCAAACAAAGACCCCAGTATTAAACCAGCGAAAACTGTCTTATACTCAGTAAATCCCCAACCTAAAACAAACAATGCTAAACAAAAAAAGAGTGCTTTCTTTTGCTTTTTAAAAATTTCTTGCAAAGTTTGCATGGTAAGTTATTCTCCCGACACATATTTTGGAATTGTATGCTACATCACAACAACGTTTCAATGAAGTTGCAAACTGAACTTATGGAAAAAGCGAGGGGTTCACGTTACATATCCCAGCCACATGCAAGCATAGACTTTGAAACGGATTGAACCTAAAAGTTGCGCGAGTGGTGTCGTATGGTAAGTAAACCAGTGAATAATACAATAAGATAAAGATATCCACAATCTAGAAATCGAAGCTATTCTACATTTTCAATGTGTAAAGACAAGATAGTTGCAATATCTTTACATCGACAGTTGCAGAATTGTTTCAATTATGTGTGAAACCCTATCATCATTAACCTTTGTAAGCATACAATAGCCAAAAATTGATGTCAATTGATTCCCGTGAAATTCTTCACAAACTATAAATATTGTCAAACAATCGACAAAATTGGAATGCTATTTTCATAATCTTCCCACAAAGGTGGCGTCATATGAGATAACTTTAGTTCTAATTACTTATTCAGTCGAACATTAGAAGTCGGTATCCGCATTCTTCTTTTATCTCAACGAAGATAAATAATTTAGCAATGTTTCAACGATTCTACGAGAAGCTTGACCATCTCCATACGGATTTGAGGCATGCGCCATTTTCTTGTATTCTTCCTCATTCAATAACAACTCATTCGTCAAGTTATAAATTGTTTCTTCATCAGTGCCAGCTAATTTCAAAGTACCGGCTTCGATTCCTTCCGGACGTTCAGTTGTATCTCTTAAGACAATGACAGGTTTACCAAGAGATGGTGCTTCTTCTTGAATACCTCCAGAATCTGTCAAGATGATATGAGATCTAGCTGCAAAGTTATGGAAATCTATTACTTCTAGAGGCTCAATTAAATGAATTCTATTATTGTTCCCTAATAACTCATCTGCAACCTCACGAACAGCCGGATTCATATGCACTGGATAGATGACCTGAATGTCATCATGTTCAGCAAGTAATCGATTAATGGCACGGAACATATTACGCATTGGCTCGCCTAAGTTTTCTCTGCGATGTGCAGTCAATAATATGAGTTTGTCCGAACCGATTTTATCCAAAACAGGATGATTGTATTTTTCAAGAACCGTTGTTTGAAGCGCATCAATCGCTGTATTACCTGTTACAAAGATTCTTTCCTGCGTTTTACCTTCATCTAACAAGTTTTGTGCTGACTTTTCAGTCGGCGAGAAATGAAGGTCTGCAATCACGCCTGTTAATTGACGATTCATCTCCTCTGGATACGGAGAGTATTTGTCCCACGTTCTGAGACCAGCTTCAACATGCCCCACTGAAATTTGATTGTAAAATGCCGCCAAACTGCCAATAAATGTTGTTGAAGTATCACCATGAACGAGAACAATATCAGGCTTCGCCTCTTTCATTATCCCATCGAGTCCTTCAAGACCACGGGTTGCAACGTCTACTAATGTTTGACGATCTTTCATTATATTTAGGTCGTAATCTGGAGTGATCCCAAATGTATGAAGAACTTGATCTAACATTTGTCGATGTTGAGCTGTCACAGTTACAATCGATTCAATTTGATCTGGATGCTTTTCTAATTCTAAAACAAGAGGAGCCATTTTTATAGCCTCTGGTCTCGTTCCGAAAATCGTCATTACTTTCCATTTACGTGTCAAAACATTCACGCCTCTCGAGTCATTTTGTTCCAAACAGACGATCGCCTGCATCACCAAGTCCTGGTACGATGTAGCCTTTTTCATCTAACTTTTCATCCAATGCTGCAATATAGACATCTACATCGGGATGTGCTTCCGTTAACGCTTTTACACCTTCAGGAGCAGCAATTAAACACATAAATGTAATATGCTTTGCCCCCCGACTCTTTAGTGACTCAACAGCAGCAAGAGCAGAACCACCTGTCGCTAACATTGGGTCAACAAGAATAAAGTCACGTTCAGAAACATCAGAAGGTAGTTTCACGTAATATTCGATAGGTTGAAACGTCTCAGGGTCACGGTATAACCCAATATGACCAACTTTTGCCGCAGGGATCAAATTTAGAATCCCTTCAACCATACCGATGCCCGCACGTAAAATCGGTACAATACCTAACTTTTTACCAGCAAGTACATTTGTTTTCGCTTTACAAACCGGCGTCTCCACTTCCACTTCTTTCAAAGGAAGTTCACGTGTGATTTCATAAGCCATTAATGTTGCAACCTCATCAACTAATTCTCTAAACTCTTTTGTCCCAGTGTTAATATCTCGTATATACGTTAGTTTGTGCTGAATCAACGGATGATCAAAAACGTGTACTTTTGGCATATAGTATCGCTCCTTTTCGAAATGTCCTGTTCATTATAACAGAAAGAAATGATTTTCGTCATCGAGATGGTAAACGTTAAGAGATATTTATAAATGAAGAATTTTTTGAGTGTTTCACTTGTTGTATTTTATAGTGACACGCGCGCGAAACTTTTCGGGCGTTTGCGCAACTTTGCGGGCGCGCGAGATACACTTTCGGGCGTTTGAACAACTTTGCGGGCGCAAACGCAATTTCACAAGCGCGGGATCATATTATATTATTTCTCATAGTAAAATCTCCCCCATAACGGGGGAGATTTTGTTATGCATATAGCGGAAATTTATCTGTTAGTGCGATAACGCGCTCATAAGATTCTTTTTTAATGTTTTCATCTTCATGATTTTTTAGTAGTTTAGCAATAATAGAGGCAATTTCTTTCATTTCCTCTTCTTTGAAACCTCTTGTTGTGACAGCAGGTGTACCGATTCGAATACCTGATGTAACGAATGGACTCTCTGTGTCGAAAGGTATTGTGTTTTTATTGACAGTGATTCCGACTTCGTCCAAAACGTGTTCTGCGATTTTACCTGTTATATTCAGTGAACGAAGATTGACAAGTAATAGGTGATTGTCTGTTCCACCTGATACAATGTCAATGCCTTCTTCGATAAATGCTTTAGCAAGTGCTTGGGCATTCTTCTTCACTTGTTGAATATATGTCTTAAATTCAGGTTGTAGCGCTTCGCCGAATGCGACAGCTTTTGCTGCGATTACATGCATAAGTGGACCGCCTTGAATTCCAGGAAAAATAGATTTGTCGAGTTTGCGCCCGAATTCTTCTGCAAATTCTTCGTTCACTAGAATGAGCCCGCCACGCGGTCCACGAAGTGTTTTATGTGTTGTTGATGTTACAAAGTGTGCATGCGGTACGGGGTTCGGGTGCTCACCGACCGCTACAAGACCAGCAATATGAGCCATATCTACAAATAAATAAGCGCCTACTTCGTCTGCAATTTCACGGAACTTTGCGAAGTCGATTTCACGTGGATACGCACTTGCGCCAGCTACAATCATTTTCGGCTTGTGCTCGAGTGCTTTTTGACGAACATCCTCGTAATCGATTAGTTCATCTTCTTCATTTACTCCATAGTCAACAAAGTTGTATAGAACGCCAGAAAAGTTCACCGGGCTACCATGTGTTAAATGGCCACCATGAGATAGATTCATACCTAAAACAGTATCGCCTGGTTCTAAAACGGTGAAATAGACTGCCATGTTCGCTTGAGCACCTGAATGAGGCTGAACATTTGCGTATGCCGCGCCAAAGATTTCTTTCAAACGATCTCTCGCGATATTTTCGACGACGTCAACATGTTCACAACCACCGTAATAGCGTTTACCCGGGTAGCCTTCTGCGTACTTATTTGTTAAGTATGAACCTTGCGCTTCCATAACAGCTTCTGTTACAAAGTTTTCAGATGCAATTAATTCAATATTGCTATTTTGCCGCTTCTTTTCAGCCATTATAGCTTCGAATACTGCTTCATCTGCACGTTTCACATTCGTCAAATCCATCTCGTCATTTCCCCTTTTCTATTTTCTATTTTAGAATGAATTTCCCTTACAAGTACTATCTATCAAAAAGTGTTGGATCTGAATATATCGCCCGATCTCCGCCAATGAGTTTCGGTCTAGTTGTTGCAGCAGTAACAATTGCTTCTCCAATTTGTTTGATGGACGTTCGGATTGGTACAGCGACCGTCTTTAAGTGCATCCCAATTAGAGTTTGTCCTATATCAATTCCAGCACTTGCTTGGATTGTTTCAACAACAACCGGGTCTTGCATGTTTTGATAAGCATAAGCAGACATAGAGCCACCTGCATTAATCGCTGGAATAACTGATACAATGTCCAAATTGAACTTCTCTGCTGTGCGACGTTCAATCGTTAATGCACGATTAATATGTTCACAGCCTTGGAAAGCCAAATGAACATTATATACTTCAGCAAAACGTAACAAAGGTGCAAAAAGCACTTCCGCTACTTCTGTACCGCCCCCAGTACCAATACGTTTTCCAACAATTTCTGAAGTGGAGCACCCTACTACAAAAACCGTTCCGTGTTTTGGGCTAGCTTGTTCGGCCATCTCAGATAACAACTGTTCTATCTGAAGTTGCCATACGTTCAATGCATCCATTTTGTTATCACCTCGTCACTTCATCCTTCGAGCTCTATTAACTTTTCTATACGGCGTTCATGACGGCCACCACTAAAAGGTGTGCTCAACCATGTTGACACGATTTCTCTTGCTAGTCCTGGACCTATCACGCGTTCACCCATCGCAAGAACGTTCGTGTCGTTATGTTCTCTCGTTGCTTTCGCACTAAATACATCGTGCACAAGTGCGCATCGAATGCCCTTCACTTTGTTAGCAGCAATCGACATGCCGATTCCAGTACCGCAAATTAAAATTCCACGGTCAAAATTACCTGAAGCAACACCATCCGCAACAGGTTTCGCGTAATCCGGATAATCAACTGATTCATCATCTTTTGGACCGAGGTCTTCGTATTCCAGACCTTTTTCTGCTAGTAATTCAATAATTTCACGACGTAGATTATTACCGCCGTGATCTGAAGAAATCGCGATTTTCATTACGTCCCTCTTTTCTTAATATACTCACAACTCATTCTATCATTTTTCCCCCAAAAAAACACAGTACACTCTTTAAATGTGTACTGTGTTTGAAAAGTTTTACGTTGTACGATCAAACTGGTTGATGACATTGTATAGCTCTTCTGATTGTTTTTTAAGCTCGACAGCCATTGCGTCAGCTTTTTCAATCGAATGAACTTGCTCATCAGTTGTCGCTCTAACTTCTTCAGCACTCGCAGATGTTTCTTCTGCAATAGCTGCGACTTCTTGCGATTGACGAGCAGTCGTTTCAATATTCGCTAATTGTAGCTCTACAAACTTTTTAATTTCTATAACAGAATCTGCCATGCCGTTTACTTTCGTCGACATCGCTTCAACATTTTCACTTGTTTCGTTTGCACGACTCGCTTCATTTGCAGCTGTTTTTACTTGTTGCTCCATTTCATTTACAACTTTTGAAACATCGGATTGAATTGTTACAACAAGTGCAGAAATTCCTTGGACAGCTTTAGCACTTTCATCTGCCAACACGCGGACCTCTTCAGCGACTACCGCAAATCCTTTACCGTGTTCTCCTGCACGTGCTGCTTCTATAGAGGCGTTTAGCGCTAGTAGGTTCGTTTGTGCAGCGATATTGCCGACCAGTTGAACAATTTCACCAATCTTTTGCGCATTTTCATCAAGTTGCCGAATTGTACTAAGTGATAATTCGCTTTGCCTTGACATATCCCTAATTCCACCAACTAATGTTCGGAATACTTCTGTTGTTCGTTTTAGTTCGGTTAGCATTTCTTTTGAACGTTCACTCGACTCTTCTGAACGATTACTAACTTCAACGGCAAGCAGTCTAACATCTTCTATCGCTTCTGCTGTTTGTTGAATAGATACTGCAGATTCTTCTGCGCCAGCTGAAATTTCCATAATTGTTGTCGCTACTGCATCGGCTTGTTTTGCAGCCGTTCCTGTTTCATCTGATAACTGGTCAACAGTTGAAGCCGTTTTTTCAAAGTTCGTTTCAATTTGCCCAACAATCGTTCTTAAATTAAGAACCATATGTTTAAACGCTTCCGCTACAGAACGAATTTCATCGGAAGAGTTTGGTAACTCAATGTCTTTACCAATTTTACCTTCTGCAACTTGAATTGCTGCTGCTTCTAAGTTTTGTAGTGGCTTCACTAAAATCGAACCGAATACCGCAGCTAATACAGCAGACCAGAAAATGCCCATTGCATATGTCATCACTTCAAAACTAAGTTCATTAAAATTAGGGAAAAATTTCGGTTGTAAAATATTGATGAAAAATGCGCTTGTTGAATAAGTCACGATTGCAAGTACAGCAACAAATAAAACAAGTTTAAACTTAAGACCGAACTTCTTTTTATTTTTCTTCATGCTTGTCCCTCCACCACTTTCAATTCAAGTTTCTGCATTAATTGTCGTAACTCTTCAAACGTCTTTCGATATGTATGTAAATTTCCGCCAAACGGATCAAGTACATCTTCATTGGAATTTGGCCCAACAAACTCCTTTAATGTGTAGATTTTTTCTGTCACTTCAGGCAAAGCATACGTTAATGTCATTTTGTGTCCTACGGTCATTGTTAAAATGAGGTCAGCCCATTCAACATCCTGTTCAGTGAGCGCTCTTGATACTGGTGTATATGGCATATCTGCCTCTAAAATCAACGTCTTAGCATGCTTTGAAATCGCTTGTCCATCTACAGCATGGATGCCTGCAGATCGAACGCTGACTCCATCAATCGCTTTTGAGCGTAAAATCGCCTCTGCCATTGGACTTCTACATGTGTTCCCAGTGCATATCAAGTAAATATTCAAAAAACTCACCCACTCCCTATAGAATACCTTACTTATATGATAAAAGAAACAGGCATTTTAATTAAAACATGACCATACTCCCATAATCAATAAGGCAAAACCCGCAAATTTACGAATTCCTTTTCCATTTTTTATTCCTAAATGATTTTTTATACGTAAAGACGAATATGCAAGAAGAAAAGAAAATAAGCCCGACGCTACTATAAATAACATTTTGTCCATGTGAAGCATACCAAATGATACGCTCACTGAAAATGTATCGATACTAACTGCTAAAGCAATCAAAAAAGGATGAACTTGCCTAGGATACATCGTACCACTATTTTCTTCTAAGAGCATATGTAATCCAATCAAAGCTAGTAATAACCCAGATAGTAAACCGCTCCATGCCGTGAAAATAGTTGCCGACATCTCACCCGTAATAAACCCGAGCAGTGGAAATAACATGTTTAGGAGCGCTGTCCATAATGCCAACACTAGTTTCCCTTTTCTAATTGACAAAAATGCATAGACGACTATTATGTCAATGGAAGTAATACCCGCTGCGAACAGCTCTACCAAATTAAAATACCTCCCCGAATTCCGCATCCATTCATACTATGCGAAGTCCGACGAGGTCATACGTGCCCTTTATTGTGAATAGCGTTGTCCATCAGCTGCTTTCATCAATCGATTCATGATCGCTGTTCCAACTCCATCTAAGTCTGTTTCCACTGCCAAAATAGTATCTGCTTCTGTTAGATCACATTGACGTAAAGCACCGTAGAGATTTGCTGCGATTGCCTCTTTATCAAGTTGATGTCCAACAAAAAATTGCCAGTCCGCTATCGCTACCTCTAATTCATTTGGTGTTATAACCGCTACACGTTTACCTTCATTTTGCAAAGTCCTAACCGCCTCTGTTAATCGTTCTATATCTGAACTAATGACGAATAAAGGCGCTTTCGGCGCATAGTGCATATACTTCATTCCCGGGGCTCTTGGTGCCTGATCATCACTGTTATCATTAGCAATCGTAACGGGTCCAATTTTAGATTCAATCATTTCACGTGTCACTCCACCGGGACGTAATATTGTTGGAGGTGTAGTGGTCATATCAATTACAGTCGATTCAACACCAATACCCGTTTGACCTCCATCCATAATAAGTGGAATAAGGCCCGATAAATCATCCGCTACATGATAAGCCGTTGTTGGGCTAGGTTTACCACTTCGATTTGCACTTGGAGCTGCTATAGGACCATTTAATGCTTTCAATAACTCTAGAGCTACTGGATGGTCTGGCATTCGTAAACCTACCGTTTCAACTCCAGGCGTGACACTTGGAGCAATAATGCCAGGTTTCTTTTTTAATACAACGGTCAGAGGTCCTGGCCAAAATGCTTCTATTAAGCGCTCTGCATGCTCCGAGATAGTTGTAGCAAACAAAGAAATAAGATCAGGATTTCCTATATGTACAATAAGTGGATTATCAGAAGGTCGCCCTTTTGCTTCAAATATTTTTCGTACTGCTTGTTCATCCGTGGCTAGTGCTCCTAACCCATAAACCGTTTCAGTCGGAAACGCAACTAGACCACCACTTTTCAATATATCCACAGCGTGTTTATATTTTTTTTCATTCCCTAACATTTTATCCACAGAAAGAACTTTTGTTTTCATTAAAAAAATCACCTCTTATACACATTTTCAACAGTTATCCACAATACCAGTGGATAACAAGATTAAAATATCCCCTTTATCCACTCCCATAAAAAGAAAGTGACCTCTTCTTCTTCTCTATCCACTTCTACAGCTTCTTTATCCCCGAAACACACATCCGGAAACACAGCACACCACCAGTTATCCCCACGACCGCTACCAATTGTTAATATATATGCATCATAAAATGACTGCGGATGAATGAATAAACCAGAGCGTTTCGGTGGAATTAGTGCATTTTTACGTTCCAATTTGATGTTTTTACTACCTGCAATTTCTTTTGCTGCACTAATAATTTCAGGTTCAATCGCTTTTAAGTTATCCCCAAGTTGTTCTTTTGTTGATGAATCTTTCATTGCTTTTTTAATTAAAGGTTCTATTTCGTCTTGAATGTCCATTTTGACACGTTGATCTATTTGTGCATTCGAGTGTGCCAGCAATCTAAAGCGAATGGTTCCCTCTTCTTCTTCAGCTCCAGTGAATAATAAAATGAGCGCTTGAATGATAATGACAGCAACTAGTAGTTCAATATATGGTAAACATTTTTCAAATTTGGATTTTACACTCTTTAACTCGTAATCTTGTAACATATCTATCCCCTCCTACTTGGCATTATTGCCAGAGCGAAGGAATGTTATTCATGAATCTCACAAAATATCATTCTGTCTTTCCCATTTATATCTTTCACAATTTCAGTTTTCGCTGTAGGAAATGATTCTTTAAACAGCGCTTCCACTTCCACTCCTTGTAAATAACCAATTTCCACACCGATGAGTGACGGAATGTTCATTAGAGCTGGAAGGGATTTAATTAACTTTCGATAATAAAACAAACCGTTATCATCCGCAAATAACGCACCGTGTGGTTCATGATCGAGTACTGTTGAAGACATTTGTTGTGCTTCATGATAGGCAATGTAAGGAGGATTCGAGAGAACGACATCCCACTTCTCATTTGCGATGGGTTCTGTCATATCACCTTGTAAGAATCGGACTTCTACTTCATTCGTCATTGCGTTACGTTGCGCGACTTCCAATGCTTGTTCACTAATATCTGTTGCAGTCACGTGCGCAACAGGCCACTCTTTTTTTAAAGATACCGCAATTGCACCACTTCCAGTGCCTACATCTGCCAGTTTGACGGATTGCTCATTAAATATCTTTTGACAGCGTTGCATAGCGCCATAAACTAACTCCTCTGTTTCAGGACGCGGAATGAGGACATGTTCATTGACGGTAAAGGGCAGTCCATAAAAGTATTCAGTGCCAATAATGTATTGCACAGGTTTCCCTGACAGTAATTCGTTTGTTTTCTGCCAAAAAGCAATACGTTCCTCATCTGACAAAGGTTCTCGCATATTCGCTAGTAAGTTTGCATCTGTTCTATTTGTAATGAACGCCAGTAGAAGGCGGGCGGCGTTCGCATCGAGATCTTTTTCAGCTAATAAAGAAGAAGCCCTATTGAGAGCTTCATAAATTTTTTCAGTCATTACGATCTAGACTTTCTAAGCGGTACGCTTGTTCTTCCATGATGAGTGCTTCAATGACTTCGTCCAGTTTGCCTTCAATAATCTGGTCGAGTTTCTGGATTGTTAGACCGATGCGATGGTCTGTCACTCTATTTTGAGGGAAGTTATACGTACGAATACGTTCAGAACGATCACCTGTACCGACCGCTGATTTACGTTTCTCGTCGTATTCCGCTTGGGCTTCACGCGTGATTTTATCCGAGATACGCGCCCTCAGCACTTTCATTGCTTTTTCTTTGTTTTTAATTTGTGATTTTTCGTCTTGACAGGATACTGTAATTCCCGTCGGTAAATGGGTTAATCGGACAGCAGACATCGTCGTGTTGACCGATTGACCACCCGGTCCAGATGAAGCGAACGTATCTGTTCGAATGTCTTTCTCATGAATATCAATTTCAACTTCTTCTGCTTCCGGTAAACAAGCGACAGTTGCCGTAGATGTATGGATTCTTCCACCAGATTCAGTTTCAGGCACACGTTGCACACGATGTGCACCATTTTCGAATTTCAATTTGGAGTATGCGCCTTTACCGTTTACTAAGAAAATGATTTCTTTAAAGCCACCTAATTCCGTGGCAGATGAGTCCATCACTTCAACTTTCCAGTTGTTCATTTCTGCATAACGGCTATACATGCGGTATAGACTACCTGCAAATAACGCGGCTTCATCCCCGCCTGCAGCGCCTCGAATTTCCATGATGACATTTTTACCGTCATTTGGATCTTTCGGTACTAGCAAAACTTTTAAGTGACTCTCAAGTTCTTCAATTTGTTCTTCCGTTTCTTCCATTTCCATTTTAACAAGTTCTTTCATATCATCGTCAAGTGACTCGTTCAACATTTCTTTTGCGTTATCGTGTTGTGTACGTACAGATTTGTATTGTCTATACGCTTCAACCGTCTCTTGCAAATCAGATTGTTCTTTTGAATAGTCACGCAGTTTTTTCATATCACTTACAACATCAGGATCACTAAGCATTTCGTTTAAGTGATCGTAACGATCTTCTACAGCTTGTAGCCTATCAAACATCATGTGCACCTCATTTTCAGGACTGTTTCGTACGTTCATTGTACGGTAAAACTTATAGTAAATACAATTTTTTCTTTTTACTATGCATAACTAATTATGTGTGTATCTTCAATTCAATAGAAAAAGGCGTTCAGTTATCGCTGAACGCTTTTCGCTAGTTATGTTATTCGATTGTTGCTGTAGTAGTTGAAATACCTTGAGGTACTTCGTGATGTTGGCGACATCTTGGTTCATAGGCTTCAGATGCTCCAACCAGAATAATTGGATCGTTATAACCAGCAGGATTTCCATTAATAAGTCGTTGCGTTCTACTGGATGGTGAACCGCAAACTGTACAAACTGCTTGGAGTTTAGTGACAAGTTCTGCAATTGCCATTAATTTAGGCATTGGACCGAATGGTTCTCCACGGAAATCTTGGTCTAATCCTGCAACGATGACACGAAATCCTCGATCCGCAAGTTCCATGACGACTTCTACAATGCCTTCATCGAAAAATTGAGCTTCATCTATTGCAATTACGTCATATTCCTCTTTGATAAAATCATTGATTTGGTTTGAATGGGATACCGGGTTTGCAATCACCGTTGCACCATTATGACTTACAATAGCTTCTTCACTATATCGATCATCTATTTCAGGTTTAAAAACTGCTATTTTCTGTTTGGCAAATTGAGAACGTCGAATGCGGCGTATTAATTCCTCTGATTTCCCTGAAAACATACTGCCACATACAACTTCAATCCAGCCACCTTGCATTGTAACGTACATACGTATTTCTCCTTTCAGTCGAGCCACTCTATGTATTGTCGAATGTGCGAAACTATATCATACCCTACTTTTGTAAATAAATGACGTCTTTTATTTCTCTAACAGTTGTGGTACAAAAGATATATTTATGAGTCTATCTTAGATAATAGTAGGATTGTTTCAATTTTTCATACATGACATTTTTAGATTGAATTCAAAATAAATACCCGTCGAGTGCGATTGCACTTGACGGGTATAAAGAAAGCCTTACTCTTCGTCGCGGCCTTCTTCTTTGATGCCATATTTTTTGTTGAAGCGGTCCACACGTCCGTCCGCTGCAGCAAATTTCTGACGTCCAGTGTAGAAAGGATGGCACTCTGAGCAAACTTCTACTCGAATATCCTCTTTAACAGAACCTGTTTCAAATGTGTTTCCACATGAACAAGCAACTTTTGCTAATTTGTATTCTGGATGAATTCCTGCTTTCATCTGTCTCTCTCCTCTCGCCCTGAACCATCTGGAACAGAGTATGTTATAGGGGTATTGCAAAAGACTGATGCCTTACACGACCCGTATTTACCAATCGTATATGCAGCAGATGGCATTTACCATACTTGAATATGATAACAAATTCGCGTCTGCCTTGCAACTAATTAATTAATTGAAAACAGTTGTTTTACAGTAATCCTTTACCACCACGATGAACCTTCATTTCTTCATTCAACTTTATAAAAAACTCTTCGTTTGTTTTAGTTTGACGCAATTTCTTCATGAATCGCTCTGTGAAATCGTGCGCATCAGAGAATGTTTTTCGTATCGCCCAGAGACGTTCTAGTTGCTCTGGTTTAAGGAGTAGTTCTTCTTTTCTTGTACCCGAGCGACGAATGTCTAACGCCGGGAATATGCGACGTTCTGCAAGATTCCGATCGAGATGAAGTTCCATATTACCAGTTCCCTTAAATTCTTCATAGATTACTTCATCCATTCGTGATCCTGTATCAATGAGGGCAGTTGCTAATATCGTTAAGCTTCCACCTTCTTCAAGGTTGCGAGCAGCACCAAAAAAACGTTTAGGTCGGTGGAATGCCGCTGGATCGATACCGCCTGATAATGTTCGTCCACTTGGTGGAATGACTAAGTTATACGCTCTTGCTAAGCGCGTTATCGAGTCCATAAGAATAACTACATCTCGTTTATGTTCAACAAGTCGCATTGCTCTCTCTAATACAAGTTCAGCCACTTTAACATGGTTTTCTGGAACTTCATCGAATGTCGAACTAACAACATCAGCTTTTACAGAGCGTTCAATATCCGTCACTTCTTCTGGTCGTTCATCAATTAATAAAACAATAAGTTCTGCATCCGGATGATTGACGGTTATTGCATTCGCAATTTCTTTAAGTAGTAACGTTTTACCTGCTTTTGGTGGTGCGACGATAAGTCCACGTTGACCAAAACCTACAGGAGAAACAAGATCCATGATACGTGTAGATAGTTTGCTTGGATCAGTTCCTGTTTCGAGTTTTATGTGGCGATCAGGGTATAACGGAGTTAACGCTGGGAAGTGGACTCGTTCACGTGCCACTTCAGGATCTTCACCATTTACAGCTTCCACTTGAAGTAATCCATAATAGCGTTCAGATTCTTTTGGCGGTCTTACTTTACCAGATACTTTGTCACCATTTCGTAAATCGAAGCGACGGATCTGTGATGCTGAAATATAAATATCTTCGGAACTTGGTGAGTAGTTAATAGGTCTTAAAAAACCATAGCCCTCAGACTGAATGATTTCAAGAACACCTTCCATGAAAAAGTAACCTTCTTGTTCTGCTCGCATTTTTAAAATCGCAAATATAAGTTCTTTTTTTGTTAATTTACCGTAGTACGTTATTTTGTATTTTTTCGCAAGAGTATATAACTCTTTTAAATTCATGTTTTCCAACGCTGACAAAGTCATTACTGACATATAGTGGGCACCACTCTTTACATTAATGGAATTTTACATTGAGGTTTTCTTGTTTTCTGGTAAGGATTCACAGGTTGCGGCCTGTATAAGAGAAGATACCCGGCTCTAACACCGGGTATTGAGGTATATCAGTCTTGCATGACTAACAGTGGTTTTTTCTTCATACTATGTCGACCTTCAACAAATCGGATTGTTCCTGATTTAGAACGCATAACTAGTGAATGTGTTTCACTATAACCCTCTTTGAATTGAACACCACGAAGAAGTTCGCCATCCGTTACGCCGGTTGCTGCAAAAATTGCATCGTCCCCTTTAACAAGGTCATCCATGTAAAGTACTTTCTCTACATCTAACCCCATTTTAAGGCACCGTTCACGTTCTTCATCATTAGATGGTACAAGACGACCTTGTATTTCTCCACCAAGACATTTGAGTCCAACTGCTGCAATAACACCTTCAGGAGCGCCTCCTAAACCAAAGAGAATGTCCACGCCTGTGTCTTCAAATGCAGTATTGATAGCACCTGCAACGTCACCATCATTAATTAACTTAATACGCGCGCCCGCTGTTCGAATTTCTTCGATAATTCCTGCGTGACGTTCTCTATTTAACACTGTGGCAACAATGTCACCAATATCTTTGTTTTTAGCTTTTGCAACAGCAAGAAGATTCTCTGTCACAGATGCATTAATGTCAATCTTGCCAACTGCGGCAGGACCTACTGCGATTTTATCCATATACATATCTGGCGCATGGAGAAGGTTACCTTTGTCTGCAATGGCGATAACTGCTAGTGCATTCCAACCGCCCGATGCCACAATGTTTGTTCCTTCGAGCGGATCAACTGCGACGTCTACTGCTGGACCACTACCTGTTCCTAGTTCTTCACCGATGTAGAGCATTGGCGCTTCGTCCATTTCTCCTTCACCAATGACGACGATTCCCTGCATAGGAATTGTATCGAATACGGTACGCATTGCTGTTGTTGCTGCATCATCCGCTTCATTCTTTAGTCCGCGACCCATCCAGCGAGATGCAGAAACTGCTGCTGCTTCTGTAACACGAACCAATTCCATCGATAAACTTCGTTCCATTTAGGTTCCTCCCGATTTACGGAAATGTCCGTAAGATTTACTACGTAAAAAATTATACCACAACTTTTTTAAATGGATTCAACTATTCTGCACTAATTGATTCTGTTGGTATTTTCACTTTTTCAATATCTGCTCCAAGACCTTGAAGTTTCTCAATAAGCGAGCTATAGCCACGTTCAATATGCTGAATTTCTTGAACTTCTGTAACTCCTTCAGCAATTAAACCTGCGATAACAAGTGCTGCGCCTGCACGTAAATCAGATGCGCGAACTGTTGCAGCTTCTAATGGTGTAGGTCCCGTAATTATTGCAGAACGCCCTTCAACTTTTGCTTCTGCATGCATTCTACTAATCTCATCGACTTGCTTAAACCTAGCTGGATATATTGTATCTGTTACAACAGAAGTTCCAATTGCTTGTGTTAAAAGCACAGAGAAAGGCTGCTGTAAATCAGTGGGAAAGCCTGGATAGACAACTGTTTTCACATCAACTGATTGGATATTCTTTGATTTCGGAATAAAAATTTGTTCGTCTCCCTCTACCACATCTACGCCCATTTCACGTAATTTAGCTGTTAACGCCTCGACATGAAAAGGGATGACGTTATCAATCGTTACTCCATCGCCTGCCGCAGCGGCCATAATCATAAATGTCCCCGCTTCAATACGGTCTGGAATGATTGTGTGTTTCGTTCCGTGAAGCTTTTCAACGCCCTTAATGCGAATAATATTTGTACCTGCACCTTTTATGTCTGCACCCATATTGGTTAATAATGTTGCGACATCTATAATTTCAGGTTCTTTCGCAGCATTTTCAATCGTCGTTTGACCTTTCGCAAGCACTGCAGCTAACATAATATTAATTGTCGCGCCCACGCTTGCAACGTCTAGATAAATTTTAGCACCACGAAGTTCTTCAGCACGCAGATAAATAGCACCATGCTCGTTTGTCACTTTTGCACCAAGAGCTTCAAAACCTTTTATATGTTGGTCAATCGGTCTTGGGCCTAAATGGCATCCACCCGGTAAACCAATTACAGCATTTTTAAATCTTCCAAGCATAGCACCCATCATGTAATAAGATGCTCTAAGTTTTTTAACATTGCCATTTGGTAAAGGCATAGAAATAATATTAGTCGGATCAATCGTCATTTTGCCATCTGCAAAATCAACAGATGCACCGATATCTTCCAACAAAGCTTGTAAGATATGCGCATCCGAAATGCCAGGTAATCCTTCGATTGTTACGGGTGAATCCGCCAATATAGAAGCGGGTATTAGTGCCACGGCACTATTTTTAGCGCCACTTACTTTAATAGTACCTTTAAGTGGTTTACCACCTGTAATTTTATAAACTTCCATGATATTCTCCTTCAGTATGTCACTTGTTCTTTCTTGTTTCCCAATCTGCAAGGAACGCTTCAATTCCTTTGTCTGTCAATGGATGATTAAAGAGTTGTTGCAACACTTTAAATGGTGTTGTTGCGATATGAGCACCATGTAGTGCAGCATCTGTTATATGTTGTGGTCCACGAATGGAGGCAGCTATAATTTCAGTCTTAATATCGTGAATTGTAAATATATCAGCAATTGTTCCGATAAGCGCCATTCCATCTTGGCCAATATCATCTAATCTACCAAGAAACGGTGATACATACGTCGCGCCTGCACGTGCAGCCAAAAGTGCTTGATTGGCACTAAAGATTAGGGTTACATTCGTTTTAATCCCTTCTTTAGAGAATTCAGAACATGCTTTTAAACCTTCAGGTGTCATCGGCAATTTCACTGTAATATTAGGTGCGATTTTCGCAAGTTCGCGACCTTCTTTCAGCATACCTTCAGCATCTAACGCAATAACTTCTGCACTTACTGAACCTGGAACGAGTGCTGCAATTTCACGTAATCGATCATGAAATGGCACATCTTCTTTCGCAACAAGCGATGGATTTGTTGTTACCCCTGATACAATTCCCCAGCTGTGTGCTTCTTTAATCTCTTCAAAATTTGCAGTATCAATAAAAAATTTCATAAAATGAATCCTCCTAGTTAATGTTGTATCGTATTTCCTAACGTTTCGATTCAGAATCCATCTCTTTGCGTGAAGATTGAGGGGTCTTTACGAAGTTAAGTTGATTACAGAAAAGAAGGAGAAAACACCGCTCCGTGGGATGATGTTTCTCCTTACTTCCTTTACTTATTGTTATGCTTTTTGTGAGCTACCGAACTCACGCATTTTACCAATTACAGTTTTCTTAATAGCGTCGCGCATCGGAGTCAAAAACTTACGTGGATCGTATGCGTCTGCATCTGAAGACAATAGCTCACGAACAGCTTTTGTACCTTCGATTTGATTTTCTGTATTGACATTGATTTTAGACGTACCAAGTGAAATGGAGCGTGTAATATCTTTTGTCGGTATTCCTGTTCCACCGTGCAACACAAGTGGTATATCGATTTGGTTAGAGATTTCTTCCATCTCTTTAAAACCAAGATTCGGTTCACCTTTATAAGGTCCATGAACAGATCCTAATGCTGGTGCAAGACAATCAATTTTCGTTTTCTGTACTAATTCTAAACACTCAGCAGGATTAGCATAGATTACGCCTTCTGCAATTGTATCGTCCTCTTGTCCACCAACTACTCCTAGTTCAGCTTCTACCGAAACGCCTTTTTCATGCGCATATTCTACAACTTTTTTTGTAATTTCAATATTTTCTTCAAGAGATTTTGATGATGCATCAATCATGACAGAAGTAAAACCAGCGTCGATAGCTTCTTTACATTTTTCAAAACTAGAACCATGGTCCAGATGAATTGCTACTGGGACTGTGATCTTGTAATCGTGCATTAATCCTTTAACCATATTCACTACAGTTGTAAAGCCACCCATATAACGTCCAGCACCTTCAGAAACACCTAAGATAACGGGTGATTTTTCTTCTTGTGCGGCTAGTAATATTGCTTGTGTGTACTCTAGATTATTCAAATTGAATTGTCCGATTGCATATCCTTCTTTTTTCCCTTTAACCATCATTTCTTTCATTGATTCGAGCGCCATGTAAATTCCTCCTTCGACTATTGAAATACAATTTAAGAACTACTCTTTATATACTTCGTATTACCAATTTAATCATAACAAAAAAAGACAGCCTTTTCCACTGCCTGCTCTATTAGTCTTTGAAAAGTGCTAGTACAGCATCTCGAACCTCATAAATATCAAAGGGTTTTGTAAAGTATTGCACTGCACCTAACTCTAACGCATCATCCGTCTTCTCAATTTCTCCATAAGCAGTCATCATAATAACCGGTACTTCTGCCCATTGAGCCTTTATTCGTTTTAATACTTCTAATCCATCAAGTCCTGGCATCTTCATATCTAAGAGAACACAACCTGGTAAACCCTCTTCCATTTTCCGCATTGCTTCAAGCCCATTTGCTGCAAGACGCGTCTCGAATCCTTCTTTTCTAAACACTTCATCGAGTAATAGCCGAATTCCGGTTTGGTCATCGACAATTAGTAAACTTTTCAACCGCTTACACCTACCCTTTGTATATACTCATCATACATATATAGTAAATTTTTTCGTCTAAACAAACTATCTCAATCGTAGGAAAAATAGTACTCGAAAGTGTAATAACCTAGTATTAGTATCTATTTGACAAAGTAGTAGTTTTTTCCTTCTTTTTAATGAAGGAATTTCCTTTTTGCTTTCCATTTCAATACTTCTTATACTTATAGAGAGGTGAAACACATGAAAATGTTAACGACACAAATGACTGGTTTACTCCAACGTATTGCTACAAATAATGAGATGGCGATTGAAGAGACTGCACGTTTACTTGCTCAAGCGACAATTGGAGAAGGTCGTGTGATTATTGCTGGATTTGGTGAAATGGAGAGCGTTGCAACAAATGCCCTTCTCGCTATTGAGCCTTTTGACGGAGCTGTGCGTTATGAAACAGACATGAGCATCGGCACTCAAGATCGTGTTTGGATTTTGTCCAGATCAGTATCCGACAAGCACGGTCTAACTCTTGCAAAACAATTAGCAAGTCAGTTTATACCTTTCGGTGTGTTAGCAGCTGAAAAGCCAGACGAAAGTAATACACTTTTCAATCTCGCTTACACATATATCTATACTGGCATTACAAAAGGATTATTACCCGATGATGAAGGTCAACGAATCATTCAACCACACGCTTTAGCCGCACTATTCGTCTATGAAGCTGTGAAAATGGAATATGATGAAATCATGAAAGATTTATAAAAAAGCGTCACAGTGTCAGTTATTAATGACATCTGTGACGCTTTCATTTCCTTATTTTTGATGAGCTAATGCTGCACCAATAAATTCTTTAATTAAAGGTTGTGGACGGGTTGGGCGTGATGCAAACTCCGGATGGAATTGTACGCCTACGAAAAATGGATGATTCGTTAGTTCCATAATTTCAGCCAATTGACCATCAGGGCTTGTTCCAGATATTTTAAAGCCAGCCTCTTCGAACTGCTTGCTATAAGCATTGTTAAACTCAAAGCGATGACGATGACGTTCGTATACTAATTCTTCACCGTAAGCGGCTTGTGCTTTCGTTCCATCTGATAACTTACATGGATACAAGCCGAGACGGAAGTATTCATCCGGGTCACCAAACCCATCATTTTCAGGATGATTATCTATGATTTTATTTGCAGTTTCCAAATCAAATTCAGCAGAATGCGCATTTTTTATATTTAAAACATTTCTTGCAAATTCTACTGCTGCCATTTGCATCCCTAAACTAATACCGAAAAACGGTACATTGTGTTCACGTGCATATGTCACTGCTATGATTTTGCCATCGATTCCACGATCGCCAAAACCACCAGGAACTAAGATGCCATCTGCATTACCTAGAAGTTCTACAACATTTTCTGCGTTTACTTCTTCAGAATTTATCCAACTTACTTCGATGTCTGTATCGAATCCGTATCCTGCATGACGCATCGCTTCCACAGCTGAGATGTATGCATCTTGTAATTCAACATATTTCCCAACAAGTGCAATCGTGACTTTTTTAGATAATGACTTCACTTTTGTAACAAGTTCTTTAATTTCGACAAGATCCGGTTCTGGAGTGTCGAGTTCCAGAAAATCACATACAATGTTGTCCATATGCTGCTCATGAAGTCTAAGTGGAACTTCGTAAAGCGTTTCAGCATCTAGCGCTTCGATTACTTCTTCGGGTTTGATGTTACAAAATAGCGCTATTTTATCTTTCATCTCTTGTGGTACAGGGTATTCACTACGTACAACAATCATATTCGGTTGAATTCCAAGGCTACGAAGTTCTTTTACGCTATGTTGGGTCGGTTTGGTTTTAAGTTCCCCAGCTGCCGCCAAGTATGGAACAAGTGTATTGTGAATGTACATTACATCGCTTTTGCCTAGTTCTGTCTTCATTTGACGAATGGATTCTAGATATGGAAGGGATTCAATATCGCCCACACTGCCACCAATTTCAGTAATCACAACATCAGCATTAGACTCTTGACCCGCCCGCTTGATGAGATCTTTGATTTCATTTGTAATATGGGGGATTACTTGAACTGTCGCACCTTTGTATTCGCCACGACGTTCTTTTTGTAAAACTGATGAATACACTTTTCCCATTGTTACGTTGGAAAACTTATTTAACTTAATATCAATAAAACGTTCATAGTGACCGATATCAAGATCCGTTTCTGCACCATCTTCTGTTACAAAAACTTCTCCGTGTTGATAAGGACTCATCATTCGAGGATCCACGTTAATATACGGATCAAACTTTTGGTTCGTTACTTTCAAACCACGATTTTTCAATAGTCGCCCTAGTGATGCAGCATTAATTCCTTTTCCTAGTGATGATACAACGCCACCGGTTACGAAAATATACTTTGTCATGTCAATTTCCTCCACTCTTTTGTTGTCTTCTGTTACAAAAAATAAAAAGCGCCCCGTCTGCAGTTATTGACTGCAGGAGGAGCGCATATGCACTAGTTTGTGTGTCCTTATTTTAAGGAGCCCAGTAAAATCTTATAGCGATAGAGCGTTGAAGTCAAGTAATTATTCTTCTTCTTCCTCATCTTCTTCTTCATCTAAGTCGATATCGGTATCTTCAGGAATAATTTCAAGGTCATCGTCAGGGTCTAATAAATCAGCCTCAATTTCAACAACTTCCTCTTCATCTTCCTCGTCGTCGTCATCTTCCTCATCTTCTAGAAGCTCATCGAACTCTTCATCGAAAAGTTCATCCTCATCTTCTTCTTCTTCAATATCCTCATCTTCTTCAATCACTGCTTTTTTCTTTTTCTTCTTACGCACTTTTACAACAGGCGCTGTTTCTACTTCGATTTGATCTACAGGATACCATTCACGCAATCCCCAACGATTATCATTAATGACAATAAAACGTCCATCGATATTCATGTCCGTATAAAATTGTTGCATCTTTGTTTTTAATTCTCTTTCACTAATTCCAGTAAGTTTACGTACTTCATCCAACAGTTGTTGCATCGTAAGTGGTTCACGTTTTTCGATTAAAAGTTCAAAAACGATATCGATCAATGATTCTTCTGCTAATTGTTTTTTCGTCATTTCTTTGATATTCAAATAACGCACGTCCTTTCTCTGTCCATAAGCATACTCACCATTATATACAATGGTACGTTGAATATGCTACATTCTTTTACTCTTTTTATAGTAATTTAATTCTTTTATACAAATGTAACTCAAATAAATACCTGTTAATAAAAACGGGATAGCGCCGAAACCTTTATTGTAGAGGATAAATGTAAGTATGACAAGCACCGTAACAATCAATATATGAAGATATAATTTCATGTGCTTCCCCCCTTTTCATACATACTTTTCATTATACGTTCAAATACCAGTATATGACTATAAAAAAGATTTTGATTTGATATTTTTTGATTGTTGATTTTTTAGTGCAGCTGATTTGCGGGCGCGCGGAATCTGCTTTCGGGCGATTCGACCGTTTTGCGGGCGCGCGGACACTGCTTTCGGGCGATTCACTCGATTTGCGGGCGCGCGGAGCCTGCTTTCGGGCGATTCACACGATTTACGTGCGCGCGGACTCTGCTTTCGGGCGATTCACTCGATTTGCGGGCGCGCGAGAGAATTTACAGGCACAACAATACACTTTGTATTCAAAGGAAAAACAATCCGCAATCCTTTACGAGGGTTGCGGATTATTTGATCGTTACATGTTGCGTCGGTATTGGCCACCTACTTCGTAGAGGGCATTTGTGATTTGGCCGAGACTGGCAACTTTGACGGTTTCCATAAGTTCGGAGAAGATGTTGCCGCCAGAGACTGCTGCTGTTTTTAATTTTCGAAGCGCAGCATCCACTTCGGTCGCATGTGTTTGTTGGAATGTGCGTAGGTTTTTAATTTGCGTTTCTTTTTCTTCCGTTGTTGCGCGAGCGATTTCCATGTTATCGATGTCATCGGAGGATGGTGGATTCGGATTCAAATAAGTGTTGACTCCGATAATCGGTAGTTCTCCGGTATGCTTTAGCATTTCATAATGCATCGATTCTTCTTGAATTTTTCCACGTTGGTATTGTGTTTCCATGGATCCCAGTACGCCACCACGATCATTGAGACTATCGAATTCTTTGAGTACAGATTCTTCGACAAGATCTGTTAGTTCTTCGATGATATATGCACCTTGAAGCGGGTTCTCATTTTTCGCAAGACCCATTTCTTTTGTAATAATCATCTGAATCGCCATTGCTCGGCGAACAGATTCTTCCGTCGGAGTTGTGATTGCTTCATCGTATGCGTTAGTATGCAATGAATTACAGTTGTCCTGTAATGCCATAAGTGCTTGCAATGTTGTACGAATGTCGTTGAAGTCAATTTCTTGCGCATGTAAACTGCGTCCAGATGTTTGAACGTGGTACTTAAGTTTTTGACTTCGATCATTCGCTCCGTATTTTTCACGCATTGTGACTGCCCATATTCTTCTTGCAACACGACCGATAACTGTGTATTCCGGGTCTAGGCCGTTTGAGAAAAAGAATGATAGGTTTGGTGCGAAATCGTTAATGTCCATGCCGCGGCTTAAGTAGTATTCGACATACGTAAAGCCGTTTGCTAGTGTAAATGCTAGTTGAGAGATTGGATTCGCGCCAGCTTCTGCAATGTGATAACCAGAAATAGATACAGAATAATAATTGCGAACTTTTTTATCGATGAAGTACTGTTGGATATCCCCCATCATGCGCAGTGCAAATTCTGTCGAGAAGATACATGTATTTTGACCTTGGTCTTCTTTTAATATATCCGCTTGTACAGTTCCACGTACGACTTGCAACGTCGCGTCATGGACAGTTGTAAACTCTTCAACTGTAAGGGTGCGACCTACTTCTTCTTCTTTTATACGAACTTGCTGATCAATTGCTGTATTCATGAACATCGCTAGTATGATTGGAGCTGGTCCATTAATGGTCATAGAGACAGAAGTCGCTGGTGCACATAAGTCGAAACCATCATATAATTTCTTCATATCTTCTAATGTACAAATACTAACCCCTGATTCGCCTACTTTTCCGTAGATATCCGGTCGTTCATCTGGATCTTCTCCATATAACGTTACAGAGTCGAATGCTGTTGATAGACGCTTTGCATCGTCATCTTTCGATAAATAATGGAATCGTCGGTTCGTTCGTTCTGGCGTGCCTTCTCCAGCAAATTGACGTTTCGGATCTTCCCCTTCACGTTTGAACGGGAAGACGCCTCCAGTATACGGATAGGACCCTGGCACGTTTTCGCTATAGACCCAACGAAGGATTTCTCCATAATCTTTAAATTTCGGTAACGATACTTTGGGAATCTTCAAGCCCGATAAGCTTGTCGTTGTTAACAGTGTACGTAATTCCTTATCACGCACTTTTGTAATAACTTCATCACCTGCATAAGATTCTTTTAACGTTTCCCAGTTCGCTAATATCCGCTTCGACTCCGCTGTTAGTTCGTCGCGAACACCCTCTGCAAGTGATTGGAGGGATGCAATTAAAGCATTGTCAGACGACTTTTCTTCGACTGCTTCCATTGCCCCTTCGAGTTGAAATAAACGACGTGCTAACGCTGCTTGTTGCTCGGACTTTTTATGATAATCACGTACTGTACTAGCGATTTCTCTTAAGTAGTGATGACGGTCATTCGGGATGATAACGTTTTGTTTCTGCGTTTTCACAAATTGCGCATACGATGTTTCCCAATCGAGTCCACATTTTTTATTTAACACACCTACGAGTGCAGCGAATAACGAGTTTGTGCCTTTATCGTTGAACTGACTTGCAATCGTTCCGTAGACAGGCATTTCGTCTAAATCGTTGTCCCACAATAAATGGCTGCGTTGATATTGTTTTTGCACTTGTCGTAAAGCGTCTTCAGATCCTTTGCGCTCAAATTTATTGATAACAATCAAGTCTGCAAAGTCAATCATATCAATTTTCTCAAGTTGTGTTGGGGCACCGAATTCACTCGTCATCACATACATCGAGGCATCTGAGATTTCAGTAATCTCAGCGTCACCTTGGCCAATTCCGCTCGTTTCAACAACGATGAGATCGAATCCGGCTGTTTTGACTACATCTAGCACGTCTTTGATAGCCCCAGATAACTCAGTACGCGATCCACGAGTTGCCAAACTACGCATGAATACACGGTTATTAAAGATTGCATTCATACGGATACGGTCACCAAGTAATGCCCCGCCTGTTTTCTGCTTCGTGGGATCGATAGATAAAATGGCTACTTTTTTATTCGGCAAGTCATGTAAGAACCGACGAATCAACTCATCTGTTAGAGAACTTTTACCCGCTCCACCAGTTCCCGTAATCCCAAGGACTGGTGTTTTTTTAGATAGTTCCCGTGCTTTTTGGATGAGAAGATTTGCGTCCGTGTCGTCTTTGTCATACATTTCTTCAGCATAACTAATGACGTTCGCAAGCACTTCTGGTTTATCTGTAGTTATATTTTCAAGGTTTTCGATTTCATTGTCGGCAGCTGTGACGTAATCACATTCTTCTAGCATGCGATTGATCATCCCTTGAAGACCCATTTTACGACCGTCTTCTGGCGAGAAAATCCAAGCAATTCCATAGTCGTGCAATTCTTTGATTTCTTTCGGGATAATAACACCGCCACCGCCACCATAAATGCGAATATGGGGTGCCCCTTTTTCACGCAGTAAATCCTGCATGTATTTAAAGTACTCGACATGCCCGCCTTGGTAGGAAGAGATTGCAATGCCTTGGACGTCTTCTTGAATTGCCGCATTAACAACTTCCTCAACAGAGCGATTATGTCCTAAATGAATGACTTCTGCACCACTAGATTGAAGAATTCGACGCATGATGTTAATGGATGCATCATGACCATCGAATAGACTTGATGCTGTTACAAAACGGACATGGTTTTTTGGATTATAGATTTCTTCAGTAGCCAATTTCAAAACACCCCTTCTAGCTGAATGAATAGTTCTTAACGTGCGTTAGCTTTCCATTCCTTTTAAAATTAGATCAGTTTGAATGCGAATGTATTCGTCAATCGTATGATGTTGACGAAGGGCCCATCTTCTGAAAGCCCACATTTGACCTTGTACAACCACATGATGTGCGACAGTTGTAATGTCCTTCTCTGCAATACGAAGTTCCCCAGACTTCACACACGCTGATAGGATATTTTCAAATAGTGCAACCATTTTCATTTCTTTTTCAAAGACATATTGAAGCGCGTTTTTAGGTAATGATTTCGATTCTTGATACATCACTACAAATTCGTCTGACATATCGTCAATTAGGCGATAATACGTTGAAATTGCCGATTTCAAGCTCGTCAATGTCCCATCATCAGTTGTTAATAGTGAAAGACGTGCATTTACTTCGTTGTAGATATTATCACAAACTAGGTAGAGCACGTCTTCCTTCGTTCCAATATATTCGTAAAGCGTCCCAATGCTAAAACCTGCTGCCTTTGCGATTTCTCGCGTAGTTGCTCGGTGAAAGCCTTTTTCTTTAAAGAGCTTTACAGCACCTTTAATCATTTGTTCACGTCTTTTTTCAATTAAACCTTCATCTTTAACGGATGATTTCACTTCGTGCTTCCACAAACATACTCACCTCCACTCATTTTGTTAGCATACGGGAGATGACCATACGTTGAATTTCTTGTGTTCCCTCATAGATTTGAGTGATTTTTGCATCGCGCATGAAGCGTTCGACTGGATAATCTTTCGTGTAGCCATAGCCACCATATACTTGGACTGCTTCTGTCGTTACTTTCATCGCTGTATCGCCCGCCATTAATTTCGCCATTGCGGACTCTTTCCCATATGGTAAGCCATTTGACTCCAACCACGCCGCTTGATACGTCAATAGACGTGAAGCTTCCGTCGCTGTTGCCATATCGGCTAATTTGAAACCAATCCCTTGATTTGCTGCAATCGGTTTGCCGAATTGGATACGCTCTTTTGCATAGTCTACAGAAGCATCCAATGCACCTTGTGCAATTCCAACCGCTTGCGCAGCAATTCCGTTTCGACCGCCATCCAATGTTTTCATTGCGATGATGAACCCTTGCCCTTCTTCACCTAACAGATTCTCTTTTGGCACACGACAGTTATCAAATATAATTTCAGTTGTAGGTGATGAACGAATACCAAGTTTCTTTTCTTTTTTACCAACCGAGAAGCCCGCAAACTCTTTCTCAACGATAAATGCACTCGTACCTTTATGTTTTGAGTCGGGATCAGTCACTGCAAAAACGATGTATGTGTCCGCAATTCCCCCATTTGTAATAAAAATCTTAGAACCATTTAGTACATAGTCATCTCCATCTAATTTTGCAGTTGTACGCATGCCACCTGCATCAGATCCTGAACCAGCTTCCGTTAGTCCGTATGCACCAATCTTTGTACCTTCAGCCATCGGGCGTAAGTATTTCTGCTTTTGCTCTTCTGTTCCGAATTTAAATACCGGCCATCCAGCAAGTGAAGTATGTGCTGATAGCGTAACTCCAGTTGATGCACATACACGTGATAATTCTTCAACTGCAATGACGTATGCTAAATAATCACTACCGATACCACCGTACTCTTCTGGCCACGGGATACCCGTCAAACCAAGTTCAGCCATTTTCTTAAAGATATCCATATCAAAACGTTCTTCTTCGTCACGTTCTGCCGCTGTTGGTGCAACTTCTTTCTCTGCAAAATCGCGCACCATTTTTCTAATCATTTCGTGTTCTTCTGATAGCTTAAAGTTCATTTAAAGTCCCACCTTAGTTTTTATTTTGTTAAATGTTTTGTAATTACGAGTTTTTGAATTTCACTTGTACCTTCATAAATCTGCGTCACTTTGGCATCTCGGAAGTAGCGTTCAACGGGATAATCTTTTGTGTATCCGTAGCCACCAAACACTTGAATCGCTTCGATTGAACAGTCCACTGCTGTTTGTGAGGCAAATACTTTTGCCATCGACGCTTCTTTGCTACAAGGTAAGCCTTTTGCACGGAGCTCTGCTGCACGGTAGACTAATAATCTGGCGGCTTCTACATGAGTTGCCATATCTGCCAGCTTAAAACCTACCCCTTGTTGCAATGCAATTGGCTTGCCAAATTGAACACGCTCTCTTGCATAAGCTGTTGCAGCTTCCAATGAAGCCTCGGCAATCCCTAACGCTTGCGCCGCGATTCCAATTCGACCAACGTCTAGGTTTGCCATCGCAATTTTAAACCCTTCACCATCTAATCCTAGCACATTCTCTAGAGGAACTTTCATATCTTCAAAAGTGAGTTGAACAGTTCGTGAACCGTGTAATCCCATTTTGCTTTCATCTTTACCAATAATAAGGCCCGGTGTTTTTTTGTCGACGATAAACGCTGTAATGCCATATGTTCCTTTTTCAGGTTCTGTTGAGGCGAAAACGATGTATACATCTGCTTCACCACCGTTTGTGATAAACATTTTAGAGCCATTTAACACATAGTGGTCGTCTTTCTTTACAGCACGCGTTTTCAATGAACCCGCATCTGAGCCTGAAGATGCCTCTGTTAAACAAAATGCCCCCAAGTACTCGCCACTCGCCATCTTTGTTAAATAGCGACTCTTTTGATCTTCATTGCCAAAATACATAATGGGATTTGTTCCGACAGAAGTATGTACGGACAGAATTACCCCTACGACTGCACTCACTTTCGATAGTTCATGAATGGCACTTATATACGAAACAAAGTCCATTTCTGAACCACCATATTTTTCAGGTGTCGTAATCCCCATTAAACCGAGCTCGCCCATTTTTGTAATAATTTCACGTGGAAACTCCCCTGCTTCCATGCGTGGAATGAAGGGCTCAATTTCAGTTTTAGCAAAGTTTTTAACCATGTCACGCATCATCTGTTGCTCTTCGGTGAATTTCAAGTCCATCCCATTCGTTCTCCTTTAGTTATATTCGTAAAATCCTCGCCCCGATTTGTTCCCCAACCAGCCAGCGTTTACATACTTTCTAAGCAAAGGACACGGACGATACTTCGAATCACCAAATCCTTCATGCAATGTCTCCATAATGTAGAGACATGTATCCAGTCCAATAAAGTCTGCCAATTGAAGTGGACCCATTGGATGATTCATGCCCAATTTCATGACATCATCAATGGCCTCTTTCGTCGCTACCCCTTCGTACAACGTGAAAATCGCTTCGTTAATCATTGGCATGAGTATTCGATTTGCAACGAAACCTGGAAAGTCATTTACTTCGACAGGCACTTTCGCTAGTTTTTTCGTCATTCCATCAACTGCTGCATAAACCCCATCTTCGGTCGCAAGCCCTCTAATAATTTCTACAAGCTTCATCACTGGCACCGGATTCATGAAATGCATACCGATTACTTTTCCAGGTCGATTCGTTGCCGCTGCGATTTCTGTAATGGGCATCGAAGAAGTGTTTGTTGCCAGAATGGTATTCGGCTGTGCGATGCCATCTATTTTTGCAAAGATTGATTTTTTAATGTCCATGTTTTCTACCGCTGCTTCAATAACGATGTCAACATCTTCAGCATCTTGTAGGTCAAGTGATCTCGAAATACGACTAAGAACTGCATTTTTTTCATCTACTGTCATACGTCCTTTTTCAACGTTACGGCTAAGATTTTTTGTAATGACTGTGAATCCTTTATCTAACGATTCGTCTTTAATATCATTCAGTTTCACAGTAAAACCAGCTTGCGCGCAAACTTGAGCAATGCCACCACCCATTTGTCCTGCACCAATGACCATTACTTTTTTAATCTCCACACTGTCCACTCCTCTCGTTCAATAATTTAGCGTGTTTTGTCCACTTCAATCATAATTGCATCACCTTGCCCACCGCCCGAACAAATGGAAGCAATACCAATTCCCCCGCCACGACGTCTCAATTCGTAAGCAAGCGTTAAGATAATTCGAGTTCCACTTGCGCCGATTGGATGACCAAGCGCTACAGCTCCCCCATTTACATTGACTTTATTGACATCCAATCCAGCGATTTGAGCACTTGCTAACGCTACTGCTGCAAATGCTTCGTTTATTTCAAACAAGTCAATTTCATCAATCGTTTTACCCGTCTTTTTTAATAAAGCATTAATGACTAGACCTGGTGTTTGCGGAAAATTTTCGGGTTCGACTGCCACTTCGGCATGACCAATAATGGTCGCAAGTTGCGTCTTGCCTTCTTTACGTGCCCGTTGTTCATTCATCAGCACAAGCGCACACGCTCCATCATTGACCCCGGGCGCATTACCTGCTGTAATCGTGCCGTCTTTACCGAATGCAGGTCGTAATTTCGCCAGTGATTCCATTGACGTATCACGACGCGGTGCTTCATCAGTTGCCACTAAAATTGCATCCCCTTTTCGCTGCGGTACTTCAACGGGGATAATTTCTTCCGCGAATAAACCAGCATCCATTGCTTGGAGTGCTTTTGTATGACTACGTAGAGACCATTCGTCTTGCATTTCTCGCGTCAAATTAAATTCTTTTGCAGTACCATTTCCGTATGTGCCCATATGCACACGATTCGGTGAAAACGAACACGATAAACCATCATAGATCATGCCATCGACTAACTGTGCATCACCCATTTTCAGGCCGAATCGTCCCGTCGATAAATAATAGGGCGCATGAGACATTGACTCCATTCCGCCAGCAACGACAACTTCTTCTTCCCCAAGTCGAATGAGCTGATCTGCCAATGTCACGCTGCGCATTCCAGAAGCGCACACTTTGTTAATGGTTTCCGTTTTAACTGACCATGGCAATCCAGCTTTCACAGCCGCTTGTCTTGAAGGTATTTGACCTTGACCCGCTTGCAGTACAGTACCGATAATTACTTCATCAACTTCAGCATTCAAAACGTTTGAACGTTTGAGAGCCTCTTGAATCGCAATCCCGCCAAGATCGCTTGCAGTCTTGCTAACGAGTGCTCCCCCTAGTTTTGTAAAAGGCGTACGTGCGCCCTCAATAATGACTGTCTTCGTCAACTAAATCGCCCCCAGATTAAATTGATAACGCTTACAAAAACACGTTCATTCGAGTGACTGAACGCTCGCTCGACAACTAATTGAAGAAAAAAGGGAGTGTTTCCACTCCCTTTAGTTACATCTAGTATATCTATCTTTTAATCTAGTCGCAATAAGCGATTAATTTAAAATTGTTTCTTCCTCTTCTACAACTTCTGGATGAAAATCTTCTCCAAAGATTGAACGCTCAAGTAGCTCAGCAATGTCATATGTGCCAACTTGTTCTTCAACTTCAATTGCTTTTGTACCATCAGATAACATGGTCAAACAGTATGGACATCCAGAAGAGATAATGCCTGGGCTAACTTCCATTGCCTGTTCAGTACGTGCAACGTTGATACGTTGGCCTGTATCTTCTTCCATCCACATCAATCCACCACCAGCTCCACAACACATTCCGTCTTGACGGTTACGCTTCATCTCAACAAGGTTTACACCAGGAATCGATTTCAGAATCTCACGCGGCGCGTCGTATACATCGTTATAACGTCCGAGGTAACAAGAATCGTGGAATGTAATTGTTTCGTTAATGGCATGCTCCGGCTTCAAACGGCCAGCCATTACAAGGTCAAACAACATTTCAGTGTGATGAAGAACCTCTGCTTTAAAACCGAAATCTGGATATTCATTTTTAAAGATATTGTATGCATGAGGGTCAATTGTAACAATCTTAGTGACACCCGCTTTTTCAAATTCATCAATGTTAGACGTTGCTAGTTCTTGGAATAAGAATTCATTTCCTAGACGACGTGGTGTATCCCCAGAGTTCTTTTCTTTATTACCAAGAATTGCGAATTTAACACCCGCTTCGTTCATTAGATGAGCAAATGCAAGCGCGATTTTTTGAGAGCGGTTATCGAATGCGCCCATTGAACCTACCCAGAATAAGTACTCGAATTCTTCGTCTGCTTTCTTCAATTCTTTCACGGTAGGAATATGAAGTTCTGGACGCGCATCACGCCAGTTTTCCTTCTCTTTGCGGTTAAGCCCCCACGGATTTCCTTGACGTTCGATGTTTGTCATCGCGCGTTGTGCATCAGGATCCATTTTACCTTCCGTCATCACAAGGTGACGACGAAGATCGATGATTTTATCAACGTGTTCGTTCATTACTGGGCATTGATCTTCACAGTTACGGCAAGTTGTACATGCCCAAATCTCTTCTTCCGTAATGACATCGCCAATGAGAGAAGGATTGTAAATGTCGTCCATCGTCGCGCCTTCAAGTCCTGCAGCTAAAGCTATCTGATTCCCTTTTGTGTTATTAAACGCAAACGTCGGTACCCATGGCTTTTGCTTCGTAACGAGTGCGCCTGTGTTCGTAAGGTTATCACGCAGCTTCGTTATCAAATCCATCGGTGATAACATTTTACCCGTACCCGTAGCTGGACACATATTCGTACAACGTCCACACTCCACACATGCATAGAAATCTATCATCTGTAGTTGTGTAAAATCTGTAATTTTGCCTACTCCTAGCGCAGGCATATCCTCTTCATTTTCCTCATCTTCAAGCGCTTCAAAGTCAATTGGCTTTATGCGTCCTGCATGGTCTAATCTATGAAAATAGACATTGGCAGGTCCAGCAATTAAATGCGCATGCTTTGATTGCGGAACATAGACAAGAAACGTTAATAGAATGAGCAAGTGAATCCACCATGCAACAAAGAATATCGATGCAGCTCCAATTTCAGGCATAAAGCTGAAAATGGTAGCAATCGAGGATGCGACTGGCTCTGTCCACGTTGCTTCATGTCCGCGCCAAATCATATTCATGCCATTCGCGAGTAGCGTCGACAACATTAAGCCGCCAATGAAAATTAGCACAAGACCAGACTTCCAGCCTCGCTTTAAACGGACAAGTTTCTCAATATATCGACGATAGAAAGCCCATACAACCGCTACTAAAATCGTCAATGCAACGATTTCTTGGAAGAATGTAAAAAATGGATAGACAGGACCTAACGGTAAATGAGATCCAGGTTTTAGCCCTTTCCAAATTAAATCGATTGCTCCAAATTGAACAAGTAAAAAACCATAGAAGAACATGACATGAATCGCGCCACTCTTCTTATCTTTTAATAGTTTCTTTTGACCGAAAACATAAACCCAAATTTTATGGAGACGCTCTCCAATATTATGATCAAACTCTTCTTTTCTCCCCATTTTGATCCACTGTGTACGTGTTTTAATTAGATATGTAAATAACGCAAGCGCGTAAGCCACAACAGCAAAAAATAGAATCCAGTTCGCAATGAGTAATGCACCCATTCATTTTCTCCCCTTCCACATTGTTTGAACAGTACAAATAGTCTAATTGAAATAAAGTAGATTGTCGATGCTCTGTTTCCTATTCTAGAATATGAATGGTCATTCAGTCAAACAAAAGTTTGAAAGATTTGATTTTTTAATGCATTTTGACTGTAGAGAGATTTTAAAAAGATAGGAGATTGATAGATGCTGTTTTTCTGTTAGGAGAGATGAAGGGAGCGTGTTTTTGCGGGCGCACGGGATACGTTTTCGGGCGATTGAGCAACTTTGCGGGCGCGCGGGATACGCTTTCGGGCGCGCGGGACACGTTTTCGGGCGTTGGAGCAACTTTGCGGGCGCGCGGGACACGTTTTCGGGCGTTGAAGCAAATTTGCGGGCGCGTGGAATACGCTTTCGGGCGTTGAAGCAACTTTGCGGGCGCGCGCGACACGCTTACGGGCGTTCGAGCAACTTTGCGGGCGCGCGGGCACACTTTCGGGCGTTTGTACAAATATACGGGCGCGCAAAATAAAAGCATCCGACATGCGGATGCTTTTTAGTAGTTAATCACTACTTTATGTAAGTGCTCTTTAAATAAGTCGTTTGCTCGTTGTTGTTTATCTTTTGGAATTGAAAGTAGTACGACTGTGCTAGGTCCTGCCGATTTATGAATATCAAGGTGTGTGGTGATTTCAGCTGTTGATGTTTTTGTAAGGATTCGTATTTCATGGAGGATACCTCGTGAACCAACTGGCCATAGTTGTTGGATGCATCCTTCTTTTAACGCTTGGTTAAGCTTTTGTAGTGAGGCTATTTTTTCAGGATTTTGAAGCACTTCATCGCCAACGAGCGGATAGCCATAAGTGTACCATTCACAATCTTTACTCGTAATTCGTTCTTGTTGTTGCCCAATCATTGTGATTGCTATCGCAGATTGGGAGAGTGAGATATTTGTTTCTGAACTGCCACTTATGGGAGGGGGCGGCATTGAGGTTTCAGTAAATACATCTTCAATGCCTGCTACATAGTTATGCCAGCTAGCACTGCCACTAAAATTATGAAGCAGTACAGTTGTGGGCATAGCGTGAGCTGCCCACTGTTCTAAGAGACAAACGCGTGTTGAAAAATAGGCTGTCAGTCGATCGGTTGTATGTACGATGTCCGCTTGTTTCTCACCGATACCTCCAGAGTTATCTGTTGTAACGATATGATTGTTGCCAATTAAAATTGCATTTCTCATCGTTTCATCTCCACTTTTTTTGCTAGTAATGGTTTAATGCTTGGCATTAAGACTGCCGCTATGATTGCATTTATGATTGTTGTCGCTAATAACATAGGTACTATGCCTATGAAGAATGCCGGTGAGATTATAAAGTAAAATGGCAATGATGCAAGGATTCCATTTGCAATGATAAAGAATAGCCATTTTAGGCGATTGTATTTAGCTTGATGTAGTTTCGCAAATATATATACGATGATAAACATTTCAAGTGCGATGAGTAGATGAAATGGTCCTAATGGGAATCCTGAGTTTAGAGCGGATGCAACATGCCCGATTATAGCCGCTGTACTAGAAAATAGCGGTTGTAAAAAAATAACGGATACAAGCACTGGAGCTGAATCTAGCGCCAAAGACCCTATACCTGTTGGGATTTTTATAAAGCTGCCAATCACACTTAGTCCAACGATCATGGCAGTTAAAGTGAAGTGTTTCCATCTCATTGGTTAGTTTTCATTTTTAGCATTCTTGCTATCCGTCTTAAATACTTTTGCACTGCGAACATATTCATTATCGGGCACGTTCAGACGTGCGTTCGCAATTCGTGCAGCGACGAATAGATAGTCAGATAGGCGATTTAAATAGCGTGCAACTGTCGTCGGGACGTCTTGTTCAGCTTTCATAAGCGTTACGGTTAGACGTTCAGCCCGACGCGTTACAGTTCTTGCGATGTGTAGTGTAGCTGCTGCAGGTGCCCCTCCCGGTAAGATGAATCGCTCAAGCGGCGGAGCTTCTTCCATCAGTTGGTCAATTCGTGTTTCTAATACGTTGATGGGTTCTTCCGAAAGTTTATAATGCCTTTCTTTCATAACGTTTGCTAAGTCACCGCCACCGTCAAACAGCTCATTTTGGATGGTTTCTAAGTCTTCTAACATATCTTTAAAAATTGTAGGTTCTAATTCTGTCATCGCTTTTCCAACAAATGAATTCAATTCGTCCAGCGTTCCATAAGCTTCTACGCGAAGACTGTCTTTATCGACACGTCCGCCTATTAAGCTTGTTTGCCCTTTATCTCCAGTACGAGTGTAAATTTTCATTGTCCTTCTCCCCTTTTCTTTAAAGTTTGTGGAATACCATACCAAACCCGTGTAACTTCTTCAGCTTGCACAATCAATTGCTGATTGAGGCGACCACATACATCCCGTAATCGGCGTTGTTGTGCGTCCATCGGAACAATACCTCTTCCGATATCCGTTAAGATAATGATACAATTTCGATGTTGAATCCTCTTTATGATATGTGTAATTGCCTGTTCTTCATTTAAGTCCGTTTTTGCCAACCAATTTTCTAGGCCAGCTATGACAATTTTCTTATCATCAACTATTTGATTCAATTTTGGTAATTCACCTTCAAACCATTCAACTTCCTCTTGTGAAAGCTGTTCTCTTACAAATTGTCGCTTGCCGTTATGGGCACCGCCAATATAGATGTGCATGGTTTCCCCTCCTTGAAGGCTTGTTCGTTAGACCACTTTAGCCTGTGCATCCCGCCGTGAGGAACATCCCATGACCAAAGTTCTGTTGGTGTGGCAGAGAACTTAGATAATAACACGCGAATTGGACCTCCATGTGTAATGATGACAGCTCCACTTGGCAATTCAGAAAATACCGACAACACGCGATTTTCCACTTGTTGCAGTCGTTCACCGTTTGGTGGCGCGACACTATATGGATTGTCAATCCAGTTTCTATAGTGTCTATCTTCTTCAAGGTCAGCATATGTTTTTCCTTCATAATCGCCGAAATTACATTCTCTCCAACGCAAATCTTCATGATAGTTTTCATGTGGAAAATAATGCGACGCGGTTTGCTGTGCACGTTGTAAATCACTACCATAAAGTTTCGTTCCCATTTCAAATTGTTTATCGCCAATGAATGGTGTTTGTATTGCTTCGTCTGTCCAACCGATATAGCGTTTTTGTAAATTTCCTGCTGTTGGTAAATGGCGTATTACATCAATATAATAACCATCAGCCATAATAACGCCTCCAGTCCTTCTATTAACGCTCCTGATAAATCACCCGTAACACCACCGAAGTGTTTCATGGACCAGCGGCTATAAAGGTAAATGACGACTGTAAGTAACACGAAGAAAGCAGTTGGGATGATAAAATCATTTAACAGGACCCCTGCGGCTACTAGCATAAGGCAGACGCTTAGTACAGATAGTATCGTCACAGTACGACTTGCCATCTTTTCTTTAAAGAAGTGTGCAAGCCCTTCACTTTTCGCAAGTGGAACAGTTGTAAAATAGACATTCATTGCACTGCGCGCTAAAAAAGGGATTAGTAAAAAATAAACGATGTCTAACTTCCCACTCGTTATCAATTCGTTCATTAATGTAATTTTTACGATAATTAACAAAAGTAATACCATCGTGCCAAATGCACCTATACGAGGGTCATCCAAAATGGCTAGGCGTTTTTCACGATCTCGGTAAGAAAAGAATGCATCACTTGTATCTGCCAATCCATCGAGGTGTAAGCCGCCCGTCAATAGGATTGCTGTTAGCACTATGAAGACAGCAGCTAGCAAAGGACTAACCCCAATCACATCTAGCGCTAGTACGGACATTGCATACATCGCAAGCCCTATTCCAGCACCTACAAATGGTAGCGCACTATACATGGCTGTCACTTCTTTGCGTCCTAACGATAATTCTTTCTTAACAGGAACCGCGGAAAAAAACTGTAGTGCAAGTAAAAGCCCCTTCATATCATTTCACACCTTTAGTTAGAATACGCTTAATAAGTGACCAATCGAGATGAGCTTTCACATGCTTTGCCCATTCATCGTATACATCTACAGCATAAGGCGCCATGACAATCGGTCGTTCCATATCTTCCTCTTCAATTCCGTGGTCCACTTTATAAGGGATGACACCTACAACAGGTATGCCTGTGTAACTTTCAATAAATTCCACCCCTTCTTTAAATAAAGAGCTGTCTCCATGAAATTTATTGATGAGTATTCCTTTAACTCTTTCACGATGTTTAGGTGTTAATAGCTGTAATGTACCTACAATTGAAGCGATTGCACCGCCACGGTCAATATCAGCGACGAGAATGGCAGGTACATCTGCGATATCTGCCACACGCATATTGACAATTTCTCGATCGTTAAGATTCACCTCAGCTGGACTTCCTGCCCCTTCAATGATCACTGTTTCATATGTTAGAGCCAACGATCGTAAAGCGAATTCAATCGTTTGAATTCCGCGATTATAATATTGTTGACGGTATGTCATGCCTTCAATAGGACCAAATTTTTCTCCGAGGAAAAATACTTCTGATTTCATATCAGTTGTCGGTTTTAGTAGGATGGGATTCATCTCTATGATTGGTTCCGTTCGCGCCGCTATTGCTTGAATGGTTTGCGCACGACTAATGACTTCTCCCTTTGCAGTTAACGCAGAAAAAGAGGTCATATTTTGTGACTTAAAAGGAGTAACGCTTACACCTTCATCGGCTAATAAACGACATAATGCAGTACAAATCATTGTTTTCCCGCTATCAGATGCAGTCCCTAAAATCATTAACCCATTCATGAAGTACCCCCTTTCCGTTTATGTACAATTGCAATACCTGCATCCATTTCGATTGCTGTAGTTGATTGAGCTACAATTTCCTCATGTATGTTGCCTAGCCATTTGCTGTACAAACGAGTTTCGGGATAAATAGAAGGTTGCTCATCCAATACTTCGTTGGATACGATTACGAAGTGTGCTGCGTTGCATCGTATTTTTTCAATTGTCTTGTACAATTTAGCTACTTTCCTATCGATACAACCGACTTGTTGGATACATGGTGTGCCGGTTTTCCAACCAACGTAAAACTCATTTGCAAGCCACGTCGTCATACAATCCCAAAGGATGTAATCGCCCTGCTGAATCGTTGTTAACACTTGCTCCATCTCGGTAGGTTGTTCAATGGTTAGCCAGTCGTTATCTGAACGGTCTTTTCGATGGCGATCGATACGCGCCTGCATTTCAGCATCTGACGCTTCGCCGGAAGCAATGTAAATGAGCCGTCCCCCATTACTAGTCGCTTGCTTCACAAGTAGTTGTTCAGCAAATATACTTTTACCAGATCGAACGCCTCCGATGACTACTGTAAGTTCGCCTTGAACCATCGTGTCAACTCCTCTTTGAGAACAGTCATTTCCACACTTTTTTTCATTCCAATTCGAAGCCAACTGCCATTCATGCCTATAAAGTTTTTTGAATGACGAAGCACTATTCCACGTTTCAGTAAGTCTGTATATAACTGTTCAGTCCATTGTGCATTTTGTGGTTTAAATGTTAAAAAGTTAGCCACTGAATCTGTAACTGTACAGCCATTTCCCTGTAAAAACTTCGTCATTTTTTGACGTTCAGTTCGACTATGGACGATGGCTTGTTCTCGATATTCGAGCGCCCTCAAACAAGCCACTCCTATTTCTACCGCTATACCATTAACGTTCCACTGTGGTGCGGTTTCCCGAATTTCAGTAATGACTAGTGGATTGGCGACAACATAGCCGAGACGAATGCCTGGAATGGCGTACATTTTAGTCATTGAGCGAAGGATAATGACATGTTGATTTAACAGCGCGACTGGAATGAAAGACAGCTTTTCATCAACGAAGTCTATAAATGCTTCATCGATCACTACTTCGCAATTTACTTTTCCGCCATGAGCCACAATGACTTCTAAGTCTTTACGGTTAGGTAATACTCCCGTTGGATTATTCGGTGTGCATAAATAAAGCACATCTGCATCATGCATAGCGAGTAAAATTTCTTGAATTGGCAAGTCGAAATTCGAGGTTTCTTTAGCAGAAATCCTTACAATTTCACAATCCGTTGCACGCAATGTAGCTTCGTATTCCGAAAACGTTGGATGAATAACTATTGCACGCTTCCCTCGATATCGTTGTGCAAGCAAGGCTATTAGTTCTGCAGCTCCATTGCCTACAATGATATTTTCAGTCGATACATCATGATAGTGTGCGACAGCGGTACGAAAAGGTTCTCCAGTGGGATTGGGATAGGCGGATAATTTATTAACTAACGCCGGCCAAATGTCTATAACAGATTGAGGTGGTCCAGCTGGATTCACATTTTCACTAAAGTCTATTATATCGCGTGGTGGAACGAGCCCTATTTTTTCGTACAAACTATTCGGATTTGCACCATGTTCAGGCAATCCCATAAATGAGCACTCCTATCACTGTTAACAATAACCAAAAGATAAAGGAAACGGTATGCATTTGCATGACTGTTGACTCAATATGTGTTGCTTTGCGCGGTACAATTCCAGGACCGATTTCCGGTCTTTTTGAGGTAACCCCACGATATGTACTTTGGCCACCTAACTTGATGGCCAACTGCCAAGCTGTGGCAGCTTCTAAAAACCCACTATTTGGGCTAGGGTGGCGCCTGGCATCACGACTCCAACCAATCAGTCGTTTAAAAAAGGAGAGCCCGCCATCATTTGGGGTATTCAATAAAATTAAGAAACCTGTTAAACGCGCTGGAATAAAGTTCAATACATCGTCCGCTCGTGCAGAAAACGTACCAAACTTCTCATATCGTTCGTCTTTATAGCCAATCATTGAGTCCAATGTATTAACTGTTTTGTATACCCATAACCCTGGTGCACCAAATAGAAACGCCCAGAATAATGGTGCTGTAACACCATCCGATGTATTCTCAGAAACCGTTTCAATTGTGCCACGGACAATTTCACTTTCGTTCAGCTTTGCTGTGTCTCGTCCAACAATCCACGACAATTTCGTTCTTGCTAGTTGTATATCTCCTTCAACTAATGGTGTATGTACCGCTAAAGCCGCTTCACGCAAACTTTTTTGTGCAAGCCCCGCTGCAATTAGCAAAGCTTCGACGATTACACCGATATATGTATGTAAGCTATAGGCGAGTGCTACGATTGCGAAGACAATAATAAGCACGATGACGACTGTTACAAAAAGGATGATCGCCCCTTTCCCTCTGCGCGCACGCCCTCTATTTAAAAAAGCTGTCATCTTTGTAATATAAAAACCGATCCACCTAACAGGATGCGGCCAGTTCGGCGGATCTCCGATTAATCTATCTAAAACGAAACCTATTGCAATTGCTATGAAATGCGCAGGCATTAATTCGTCCATCCTTTCGCACGTTTATACGTTTGTATAGCTCGAATCGTACAGTCATAAACACCATGACCAATGAGCTTCCCTAACGGTGTAATCGGACCTGCATACGGTAAGTTCTCACCTCGTTGTGTCGCTGCAACAAGCAAGCTATCTGTCGATGTTCCAGTTGCTATCGTACTTGTTAAAGGATCCATAATATTTTCTACTTGAAGTGCTTTTACTTTCGCTTCAGTAGCTGTTATCATCGCTTGAATGAATGCTTCGTCTGGTAATATGCCGTTAACGATCACCCATGTATTAATGGTACCTACACGTTGTTCACGCGCTAGCGCCTGGGATACATCGACGGCATTTCCAACGCCAGCTGTCACAGCAATGATAACCATGCCAAAATCGCCTTTATATTCTTCAACCTCAGCATGTTCGGTCGTTACAGCAGTCATCATTCCAACAGTGTCAGTACTATGGAAACCTTGTTGTTCTAAATAACGAGCCATTTCAGCTTGCACGTCGTCACAATTATAATCGGCATCGACATGTCGGTTAACAAACGTACGGTACCAACCCAATCCTGGATTATGAACTGCAGATGAAAGCGTTTTTAAAGGATTTGCTATTTGAAGTGTGACAAATTGGGGGGAAATTGTAAAATCGTTTTTGGAAACAGCAAAAGAATCCGATTGCACTTGCACATCAGGGAGAAGCGTAATTTGAGGTTTTGGCAATTCAGGATGGGGCTGCGTTTTAATACGCGCTTTGTACACACGGTCAACTGACTCATCTTTCACAACGTCTTGAGGCACACCTATACTGTCAATTCGGCCATCGTTCATCATTAATAACCGATCACAGTACATAGACGCTAAATTGATGTCGTGGAACACTGAAATGACTGTTAACCCTTTGTCCTGCGCTTGCTTGCGTATCGTATCAAGTAATTGTTGTTGGTGCGCGATATCAAGATGATTTGTCGGTTCATCTAACAATAAAATCGGAGCATCTTGCGCCAACGCTTGTGCTACAAAAACACGTTGTTGTTCCCCACCTGATAATAATTCAATCGCTGTATCTTTGTAGCGTGTCATCGCGGTTAGCTCAAGTGCCTCCTTAACAGCTTGTTCATCTTCATCAGACCATGTTGAAAAGAGGCCAGACTGATGTGGGTAGCGACCTAAATCTACCGTTTCACGAACAGAATGAGAAAAAGCATGGGTATGTAATTGCGGAAGAACTGCTACTTTACGTGCAAATTCTTTTTGGGAATAAAGCGAAGCATCTTTGCCATCAATGAAAATGGTACCACTTCGTTTTGGAAGAATGCCCGAAATGATCTTTAATAAAGTTGATTTACCGCTGCCGTTCGGCCCTAGAATGCCAAGTATCTCACCTTTATTGACCTGAAAAGAGACATCTTTCACGACAGACTCCTTGCCGTATCCTCCTTCAATTCCTTGTACATGCAACATCTTACATAGCCCCCTGCCTTCGTTGTCTGTAAAAAATGAATGCAAATACTGGCGCACCAATAAATGCCGTAATCACACCAACCGGTAGTTCTGTTGGAGATATAATGGTTCGAGCGATAAGATCACAAATAATTAGTAATGTAGCACCATTCATGAATGACAATGTTAACAGATGACGATGATCGGCACCCCACAAAAGCCGCGTCATATGTGGTACAACTAATCCTACAAATCCAATTGTTCCAGAAACGGCAACTGCTGAACCCGTTAAAATGGATCCTCCGATCAGAATCATAATTTTACGACGCTTCACATTCACACCAAGATGATGGGCACGTTCCTCTCCAAACAGCATCGCGTTGAGTTCTCTTCGATTGAGCCATAGCATAACCGAACCAATGATAACAAAGGGTAAAATCATTGTAATATAATTCCACCCGCGCATTGAAACACTCCCAAGTAACCAACCAATAATTTGCCTTAGTTCTTCTCCGGTTAATGCAATCATAAGCGATAGTACGGACCCTAAAAACGAGCCGAAAATAATACCTGTTAAAATAATCGTTTCCATCTTCATAGAACGATCAACGAGTCGTGCAAAGCCAATGACTAGGAACATTGTCAAACCCGCACCAACCATACTGAAAATCGGAAGTGTATAGGTGCCTAAGAATGGCAGTGAAATACCAAAAAAGAGTGTCATTACAGCACCTACAGAGGCGCCGGACGACACTCCGAGGGTATAAGGATCAGCTAACGGATTTTTCAACAAACCTTGGAAAGCTGCTCCAGCTATCGCCAATGAAGCTCCTACCAAACCGGCAAGTACAACACGCGGCAGACGGATTTTCCATAAAATATTAGTCGCTATTGGATCCGCTGTCAGATTCCAAAATGTGCTGATAGGTATTTCCACTGTTCCAATCGACACACCGAGCCATACCGCCACAACGAGTGTGACGGCAGAAACGATGTAGGCAACCAACGATTTACTCACTAAAAACCTCAGGATAGACTGCTTTTGCAATTCCCTCTAAACCTTCAGCTAAACGTGGACCTGTTCGGCTTGTTAAATTGGCATCCACTTGTACGATTGCGTTTTCTTTGACTGCGGTGACAGCATCAAAGCCGCTACGCTTTTTTACACTTTCAATAATATCTGGATTAAAATCATGCATGACAACAATAATATCCGGATTGTCGCTGACAATCTTTTCAGAGTCAATCATTACCCATCCTTCTTCAGAAACAATGTTTTCTGCACCAATCATATCTAGAATTTCTTGAACAAATGTGTTTTTTCCTGGCGTGTAAATCTCAGGAACGTCAGATGTTTCAACGAAAACCGTTTTCTTTTTTGCTGCTTTTGCCGTTTTAGCAATTATGTTTTCTACTTTTTCCTTCATCGTAGAGACAATCTTTTTTGCCTCTGCAGATTTGCCTGTCGCTTTACCAATTTGCTCAATTGTTTCATATGTTTCTTCGAAGTTGGTTGCATCTTTAACAACGAATACCGGAATTCCCGCATCGCGTAGTTGTTGCAATCCTTCTTTACCAGTTCCTAAGCCAGACTCATGTGCGAAAACAATTTCCGGGTTCATGGAAACAATCTTTTCGACATTGAATTCCATGCCGCCAATCTTTTCTTTATCTAATACTTCTGCCGGATAATCATCGTAATCATTTACACCAACAACTTCCGTTCCTAACCCAAGTTCAAAAAGAATTTCCGTGTTACTTGGCATCATTGACACGATTGTTTTAGGTGCTGATTCAAGTGTAATGTCATTACCAACAGCATCCGTTAACGTAACTGGAAATTCTGCTTTTACAACGTCTTCTTGTGGTGTAGAACCTGTTTTAGGCTTATCCTCTGTTGCTGTTCCGCATGCTGTTAGCAACATTACGGACAATATTGCCATTAACCCCAATTGCCAAAGTTTCTTCATCCTCAATTCCTCCTGTTTGTTCCAAATAAAAATCCTCCGTATGGCTACGAAGGAGAAGATGTCGGGAAAAATCAAAGTCTTAAAAAGCACTCAACGATTTTCACCATACCTATCCTCGTAGGCTTGCGGGTGACTTCATAAAGGCAGGTATCCTGGCTCGTGCTCATCGTTTGTCGACATCTTCCCAAGATTTCTCTCAGTGATCATTGCGACTTACTCACACATACAGTGGCGGGACCGCGCCGGCATTCAACCGACTTCCCTTTTAACCCCGTCTTTTAGCGGGGCACCTTTATGTTTGGTATGTAGTTGTGGTTCGGTTTCATTATACTATAAGTTTCGTTTGTGTCGATAGACGATGGTAATCTTTTCAAGTGAACTATAAACAAAGCAATAGCCCACCCTAGTATTACGGGGGACTATTGCTTTGTGTTCAACCTTTTCTATACTCTAGATTACATTGTGTCTGGAGCAGATACACCAACCAACTTCAATGCATTTGCGATTGTCGTGCGTGTAGCAGTAATGAGTGCTAAGCGCGCCTCAGATAGCTCAACGTTCGATGCATCTAGAACTTTCTCAGCATTATAGAAACTATGGAAAGTTGATGCAAGTTCTTGAATAAATGTCGTGATTCGATGTGGCGCACGAAGTCTAGCAGCGTCACTTACTACTCTCGGGAAATCACCGATCTTCTTCAACAATTCCAGTTCTTTTTCAGCTTGTAACATATCTACATGCTCTACAGAAACAGCCATTCCTTTTTCCTCTGCTTGACGCAAGATCGAAGAGATACGAGCGTGTGCATATTGTGCATAGTACACTGGGTTTTCATTTGATTGAGAAATCGCTAAATCTAAGTCGAAGTCCATTTGCGAATCACATGAACGCATTGCAAAGAAGTAACGTACAGCATCAAGACCAACATCTTCTACAAGTTCGCGCAACGTGACAGCTTTCCCTGTACGCTTACTCATTTTGGTTAGTTCACCATCTTTAATTAATTGAACCATCTGCACAACACTTACTTCCAGCGTATCGCGATCATAACCGAGCGCTTCAATTGCAGCCTTCATTCTAGGAATATAGCCATGGTGATCTGCTCCCCAGATATTGATTAATTTATCAAAACCACGGTATAACTTGTTTTCGTGGTAAGCGATATCCGGAGTTAAGTATGTGTAGGTACCATCTTTTTTAATGAGCACTCGGTCTTTGTCGTCTCCAAAAGTTGTGGAGCGGAACCATGTAGCACCCTCCTCTTCAAAGACATGACCATTTGCTTTTAATTTATTAAGCGCAACATCGATTTTACCGTCTTCATATAAAGATGTTTCAGAATACCAGTTATCGAAGTTCACACGGAAATCGGACAAATCTTTCTTTAATTTATCCAATTCATATTTCAATCCATATTCTCGGAAAAATGCATAACGCTCCTCATCAGATACATTCACATATTTATCACCAAACTTGTCTGCCAATTGCTGTCCAAGCACAACAATATCAGCACCATGGTAACCATCCTCCGGCATTTCATTGTCTAAACCAAGTGCTTGGAAATAACGTGCTTCAACGGATTGCGCAAGATTATGAACTTGATTCCCAGCATCATTGATGTAATACTCGCGGGACACATCATAGCCAGCAAAATCCATTGCATTAGAGAGGGAATCCCCAATTGACGCACCACGCGCATGACCCAAATGTAGGTCACCTGTCGGATTAGCAGAAACAAATTCAACTTGAATTTTTTCACCGCCACCTGAAGTCGAGCGACCATACTGATCGCCTTCAGATAGAACTGTTCTCACAATATCACTTAAATAGTCTGTCGCTAGACGAATGTTCATAAAGCCTGGTCCTGCAATCTCGACTGACTCTATAGATGTTGCCGACTTATCAAGATTAGCTAAAATCGCTTCGGCAATTGCACGAGGCGGCTTCTTCGCCAATTTGGTCAACTGCATAGCAATATTCGTTGCATAGTCGCCATTCTCTTTGTTTTTCGGCGTTTCAAGGAGAATTTCCGGAATGTCCTCCACTGCTAACAACTCTGTTTTTACTACCGCTTCATGTATTGCTGCTTTCACTTCACTTTGTATCTTCTCAACTGCATTCATAGCTTTCCCTCCGAGTATGTAATCGTTAATTCGTATGTTCCTAGAAGTCCATCTTCTGTACTTAAGTTGTAGTGCACTGCAAACTTACCGGCACTACCGTTAGCTGGTTTCGTATACGCCAACTGTTTTGTATGAACAGCTAAATAAAATGATACCGGACCATTACGATAAGTTCCCGTGCGTTGGATACCCGTTTCAAAAGGTAACCGCATATTAACGGACCCTTTCCTCATAATAAGTGCATCATGTGCATCTAATTTAACTGTCGCCAAGACACTATCGCCGTTTTGTCCCTCTTCATATCTCAAGTAGGATATCCCTTTTCGATCGATAAGCTCACCAATCATTCGCATTTCATGTACCTCTTTAGGCTGATTTGGATGTTTGATGATTGAACGTAGATGAATGTGTACGCTTTTTTTCGAATTCAGCGTCTCCATACGCTCACCGTCCTCTTGTTGAATATATCTGTACATTATACCTGTTTAGTTGCACTAATTTCAATCTATGCGAGCAAGTGTTGATGAATTGGATTTTATTGGTACGTTGATAATGGTTTTTTCGTGCGCTATTTTCTTTTTTGCGGGCGATTGAATGGTTTTTCGGGCGAAATTTTCTTTTTGTGGGCGATTGAGCGGGTTTGCGGGCGGAATTTTCTTTTTACGTGCGATTGGATGCATTTACGGGCGAAATTTTCTTTTTGCGGGCGATTGAGCGGGTTTGCGGGCGCTATTTTCTTTTTGCGGGCGATTGAGTGGGTTTGCGGGCGCTATTTTCTTTTTACGGGCGATTGAGCGGATTTGCGGGCGCTATTTTCTTTTTGCGGGCGATTGGATGGATTTGCGGGCGCTATTTTCTTTTTGCGGGCGATTGAATGGATTTTCGGGCGGAATCTTCTTTTTGCGGGCGAAATCATTCTCTTTTTAGGCGCGTAGCAACATTCATTTGTACTTGAGGCTATATTTTCATTAGCAGATTCCTTGATTTGTAGTGTTTTGAGGTAGTTTTGAAGATTAATTGAATGTTTTTACTATCATTTCGTTTAATCTGATTCATTGCGTCACATACTGTGTTCATTGATATAGATGGGACGGGGATCATATGCGACGAACGGTGTATGTGAAAAAAATGAAGAAACGAGCGATGTTGCGTCGCACTCTTTTATTATGTTTAACCATTCTAACAGCAATGGCAACAGTTGTTTTGTCACTTAGAATTTATGCTCAAATTACCGGAGCACCATCTTTGAGTGTGCCAAAGGCATCTGTTTTTCTTGATAAGGACGGAAATCAGGTTGGTGATCGTTTTTCTGCTGAGCGTAGGTATTGGGTTGATTTAGATGAGATGTCTCCTTTTTTAATAGATGCTGTCATTGCGACGGAGGATAAAAATTTTTACAATCATAACGGTTTTGATTATCGACGGATTGTTGGAGCTGTACTTAAGGATATTAAGACAAGACGAATGGCTGAAGGTGCAAGTACAATTACACAGCAGTATGCCCGAAATCTTTACTTAACTACTGAAAAAACGTGGAAACGTAAAATAAATGAAGCACTGTTCGCTTATCGGATGGAGACTTTTTACGAGAAAGATGTTATTTTGGAAGGCTATTTAAATACCGTTTATTTTGGGCACGGGATGTATGGGGTCGAGGCTGCAAGTAAGTTTTACTTCGGCAAATCGGCAAAAGAATTAACGTTAGAAGAATCTACTGTCATAACTGGTATTGCGAAAGGCCCTTCGATTTATTCGCCAATCGAAAATCCTGAGAAGTCTAGAAATCGTTCTTTGCTTATCTTGTCGCTTATGAAAAATCAAGGTTTTATTACAGAGCAACAAGAGCAACGAGCGAAGAATATAAATGTCGAGTTGAAGACACGTGAATGGGCTGGTTTTGATCGTGTTGCGCCTTATTATTTAGATGAAGTCTGGCGAGAAGCCGAAAAGTTACTCTCTGAAAAAGGACGTTATCCCGCAGAAGGTGGTTGGACAATTCGTACGACTCTTAATCCCCACCATCAAAAGGTTGCTGAAGAAGTGATTAAGAAATGGATGCCTGATAGCGGACTGCAAGTAGGGTTTACTTCGATTGAACCACTAACGGGAAATGTAACTGCAATGGTCGGTGGAATGGATTATAAAGAGAGTCCATTTAATCGGGTAACACAAGCAAAACGACAATCAGGTTCCGCAATGAAACCCATTCTGTATGCGGCTGCTTTAGAAAACGGGTTTAATCCATTAACTTTTTTATCCACCGAAAAGACCATCTTCACTTATGATGAAGGTCGATCAACATACGAACCTAACAATGTGAATGGCAAGTTTGCCGGTCATCCGCTATCACTTGCCCAAGCGCTCGCGATTTCGGATAATATTTTTGCTGTAAAAACATTTGAAGAAATCGGCAATAAAAACTTTAGTAAAATGGCAGAACGACTTGGCATTAAAGCTAAGTTCCCAGATTCACCTGCAGTCGCACTTGGTACATCAGAAGTTACATTACTCGATATGACCAATGCCTATAATCGCATTGCTTCCGGTGGCATTGGTATTGAACCAAGAATGATTATGTCGATTGCTGATGCTGAAGGAAAGATAATATATGAACACCCAAAGCAAAAGAAAAAACAGGTCCTTACGCAACAAGACGCCTTTGTTTTAACTCATTTAATGACAGGCATGTTCGACCCCGTTTTCAATGATTACACGCCATCAACAGGCTTGTCGATGAGGCAAAAACAAACGCGTCCCTATGCTGCAAAGTCCGGTACTACAATATCCGACCAATATTTGATTGGCTATTCCCCTTCTTTAACAGCGGGGATTTGGACAGGATTTGATAAAGGAAAGCAATTAGTCGAGAGTTCTGATAAAATCGCTTCAAAGAAAATTTGGATTGATTTTATGGAAGAGGCCCATAAAGGTAAAAAACCTGAGCCATTCATACCGCCAAAAGGTGTAAAAAGTGTAGTGGTTGACATTGAAACTGGCGGTATCGCAGTCGAAGGTTGCGATAAGCAACGACTCATTTTTGTGAAAGAAAAAGATATGCCACAGAAATTGTGTACAGACAAAACGCTACGCACAGAACGTTCGACTATAAATAGTGATGATAAGTCGTTCGAGCTATTTCCATTTTCATTTTTTGAGTGAGCTATTGTTGAGTGCGTTGGAGCGGATTTGCGGGCGCGCGGGCACAACTTTCGGGCGTTGGAGCAAATTTGCGGGCGCGCGGGTACTGCTTTCGGGCGTTGGAACAAATTTGCGGGCGCGCGGGTACTGCTTTCGGGCGATTGAGCGGATTTGCAGGCGTGCGGGCACACTTTTCGGGCGTTTCAACAATTTTGCGGGCGCGCGGGCACACTTTTCGGGCGTTTGAGCAAATTTGCGGGCGCGCGAGTACTTCTTTCGGGCGTTTGAGCAAATTTACGGGCGCGCGAGCACACTTTTCGGGCGTTTGAGCAGATTTACGGGCGCGCGAGGACACTTTTCGGGCGTTGGAACAAATTTGCGGGCGCGCGGGCACACATTTCGGGCGTTTCAACAAATTTACGGGCGCGCGAGGACACCTTTCGGGCGTTGGAGCAGATTTACGGGCGCGCGAGGACACCTTTTGGGCGTTGGAGCAAATTTACGGGCGCGCGGGCACACTTTTCGGGCGTTTGTACAAATTTTCGGGCGCGCGGGTACTGCTTTCGGGCGTTTGAGCAAATTTACGGGCGTTAGCCCCTAGCTAAAACGTTAATCCAACCAATAGAAAAAGCTTTCCTCCCTTGGGTTGAATCGAGGGGGAAAGCTTTTTTTACTAATAACGGCGCCCGTTTGAATGTGGATCATGCTTGGGTTTGAATGATCTGCGTTACAATTGGGGCAACACGTAATCAGGTGTCCTAGCTTACAATTGCAAGCTGTATTTCAAGTTTACTTTGTTTTATGTCTACATTCAACCTCATAAACGAATGTCGGCGAAATTTGTCATTTTTTGTTCATAGATGTGGTGAATCGATTGCAAGATCGATGTGTAGTTTCGGTTCACTTCGGTCCCACATTTCTTTGTTATGACTTTCAAGGAAGTCGGCCAAAATTTGCTTTGATTTTCCATCCATTTCTTCGACAATTATATTTCGTTTCATCGATTTATCCATCCGGTTAACGTGATCTGCAAGTAATTTATAACCACGACGTTTTTCACGATTAACGATCATTTCACATGCAGTGACGCCAGCGTAATAAGGCCCACTCTCTTTGAAATCGATCGTTACCCATACTAGCCAGTATGGTTTACCACCTTCGGAATCTTTTCGATTTGTCGTGAATTTGATGCCACGCTCTGTATCGCTACGGGCGTGCATTGCACCGATTTCGATTTGCGCATTGCCTTCATCCACGTCGATAATCACAGGTGAGACGTTTTCCAGTGACAGTGAACCGACACCGAATCCTTTGTGGCCATCTGTCGGATCATCTTTTATGATCGTAAACCCTAGCTTTTGTTTTGGTTTCTCTTCATTTGTCATTCGTCTGTCCCCTCCAACTCTGATAATATATATACTATAACGGATAGTATGTGCAAGGGGGAAATAGAATGCCGTATGTAACAGTGAAAATGTTAGAAGGTCGGACGGATGAACAAAAGCGTGCACTTTGTGAGAAAGTCACACAAGCTGTGTCTGAAACGGTAGGTGCACCTGTGGAAAATGTAACTGTTTTTATTGAAGAGATGCAAAAAAATCATTATGCAGTTGCCGGAAAACGTTTTAGTGATAAATAACAAAAGCTGATCAAGTGTCTACTTGGTCAGCTTTTGTTATTTATTGTAGAGATTGCCGTTGTAGTTCTTCAATAAAACCGAAAGCGTTTGTCATTTCTTCATCGGTGAAATTGAGTTTGTTTTTAACTATATGCACTTTAGTTATTTGTTCGTCTTTTGGAAGATGATCAAAATAAAGTAGTGTTGAAACCAGTTCAAGAAAGCGAGAGCTCTTGCCGTTAAGTCTATCGATACATATAGACAGATTCGGATGTGGTTGATCGGCCGTATCTAGAAAATCATTACCTGTTTCCGTTACATTGTAAGCGTATTGAACGTACGATGCTTTGTCAGTGCATTGTTCCGCAAGAAAACCCATTTCACATAATTCTTCTATTCTAAGCGTTAATTCTTCAGAGTATGGTCCGTACATATGTAATTCGTATTTTTCAGCAAAGGGGAAATTCATTCTCTTCGCAATATAGACCATCTTTTGCAATTTTTTTCGTCCAGTAACTTCTTTTGCAAGCGAGATGAATTGGACAATTCTAGCATGTTCTTGTAGCAAGGTACTTTCTCCTCCTAGCTTCTGAGTAGTTGTAAAATTTGTGCATACAGGGGATTTTCGTGCTGTTTTTTCGTGAATATGTCTTCTGGGAAGTAGATTTTATGATCCGTACGACGCTTTCCTGAGATGGCATCCACGATATCGGACGAGCGTGATAGTTCACTAAGATCACCGTTTGCCATTTGTAAATAGATGGGTAGGCGTTCATTTTCTTCGCCAGGCCTATAAAAGTCATAAGGTAAATCAGATGAAGAGTCTGCCAATAAATAATAGTCAGGATCAATATCTGCTTCTTTAAATAGTTTTTCTAATTCCGCAATCTTTCTATATTCAGTTGCAGGATCAAATTCTGCATACTGAAATAGGTTTCGATTAATAAATCTCGTGCATAGATCTGATAGAATTGAGTCTTTTTCTTTCATCCATATTTGAAAGTACGTAAGAAGGATATTTTCATCTAATGAAATATAGTCTTCCAATTCGAACGTCCGATTAAAAAACGACTGAAAATGTACAGGTTGTTGTGCAAATGAGTAGCCACTTTCGTTCAAATCTTTTGCACGATGAAGTATTTTAATAAGAATGACTTCTGCACTTCTTGAAACAGGATGGAAGTATACTTGCCAGTACATTTGGTAACGACTCATTATATAATCTTCAACTGCGTGCATACCACTAGACTTTATAACTGCTTGTTCATCGGTTGGTCGCATGACACGTAGAATACGTTCCATGTCAAAATGGCCGTAAGAAACGCCAGTATAATAGGCATCTCGTTGCAAGTAATCCATTCTATCTGCATCAATTTGGCTAGATATAAGACTGACAACAAGTTTGTCAGGATACGTCTTACCAATGACATCCGCCACTCGTTGAGGAAAATCATCGCCAACACGTCGAAGGACAGCGTTCACTTCTGTATCTCCTAGAAGAATAGCTTGTGTGAATTTCTCGTGATCTAAGTCGAATACTTTTTCAAACGCGTGCGAAAACGGACCATGACCCAGATCATGTAACAGTGCAGCACATAATGTGACCATACGTTCCTCATCGTTCCATTCTGCTTGTCCGTTAAAGCCATCATCGATAATTCGACGAACAATTTCATAGACACCTAGTGAATGTTGGAAACGAGTATGTTCAGCTCCATGGAAAACCAAATAAGTTGTTCCTAGTTGCTTAATGCGACGAAGACGTTGGAACTCTCGTGTACTGATTACATCCCAAATTACTTGGTCGCGCACATGGATATAGCGGTGAACTGGATCTTTGAATACTTTCTCTTCAACTAATTTTTTGTCTTTATAATCCATAGTGCACCTCCCGTCATTCATTTCTTTTAGTATAACAAAAAGTATGGTGATGATGGATGAAAAATGGATTTCAGCAAAAAAGAGAATGATTTTCTATCTTTTGCTGAATAAAAGAACGAGATTGTGTGCACACTGAATTTAGTAACGAAGAAACTATGAACATATGGCGGGAGGCACGTAAATGGTTAAGGTTAGACAAGATGCTTGGATTGAAGAAAACGATACACTACTGGCCGACACAGTTTTACGGCATGTGCGTGAAGGAAGTACACAACTAAGCGCATTTGAAGAAGTTGGCGATGCACTGAACCGAACAGCTGCAGCATGCGGCTTTAGATGGAATGCTGTTGTGCGACGTGATTACGAAAAAGAATTGGCTGACGCAAAAAAAGAACGTAAACAAGCTATACGAGTACTAGGTAAAGATTTTACAAGACGCGGCCAACAACTGTATACGCCTACACAAGGTTCTGAAGAATCCAATAAAGTTTCAGTGCCCTTATCAGCACTATCGCTTGATACGGTAATTGCATATCTTGTGAGAATGCATCATACAGGAGCAGCTGATAGTGAGTCACTTCGTTGGAGACAAACAGCGAAACTCGCAAATGATAAAGCGGAAAAGCTTGAGAAAAGGGTGCATACGCTTGAACACGAAAACAAAACATTGCGAGAGGACTATGAGCAGTTTGTGCAGATTATGAACCGTGCACGTAGACTTGTCACTTTTAATGATGATGAAGATCGTACAGCTCCTGTCTTTAAAATGGAGCAGAATGGTAACTTAGTATCAAAAGAACCGCCGATTAATCACTAATCGGCGGTTTTTTCTTTCGCTATTTTAAAAGTGTTAACGCTTTGCTAACATTTTTTTATTACGTTCAACAACTCGATTAAGATAAAACGTGTACAACTCCATCTCTTCCGGTTTAAAACCACCTACATCCACTGTTGACGATAGTTGTCGAAGTAGGTGTTGAATTCGTATGACAACATCGCTAACCGTTAGTGGAACTCCGAGTAGCTCTGTAAGCGATGCCATCACTTCTGGCTTAATGACAGGATAGTTAAATTTTGTCGTTGTATTTTGTAGCCCTATTTCATAGAGTTTTTGAATTAGTTGTGCGCGTTGTGCTCCGCTACCTTCGATACATAGGTAGACTTGAACAGCGATTCCTTGACGTAATCTTCGTTGAGAAATGCCTGCAAACTTTCGTCCATCAATGCTTAAATCATAACTTCCTGGACAATATGAGCCTACGATTTCATACGCTTTAATACGGTCAGCTACTTCCGGAAAAAGCATTTGAACAAAAGCAAGCATTAGTTCATACCCCTCTGGTATATCGATAGCTGAGCGTTGTTCGGATAGGATGATAGAGATATTTAGAACGCCTTCATCGAGCACAACTGCAAGTCCTCCCGAGTTGCGTACGATGGATTGGTAGCCTGCTTGTTCCAACATTGTTGTTGCTTCTTCAATATGAGGTAGCCGATGATCTTGGATACCAAGGACGACTGTACGATCGTGTACCCAGGTTCGCACTGTCGGTTGACTCATTTGTTGACCAACAAGTTGGCAAAGTGTATCGTCGGCAGCAAATGATTCGAGCGCCGATCGAGTTCTAGCGGTCATGGATTCATCCACAAAACGCCATTCAGGTAATTGCAGTGCTGTTTCATAATTAGACATTTTACTATCTCCTGCTCATAGACTTTGTGCTGCGGTGATCAAGCTTAACTTATATACATCATCAGCAGAACATCCGCGTGACAAGTCGTTAACGGGTGCATTTAAACCTTGCAAAATAGGGCCAATTGCTTCATATCCACCTAGACGTTCTGCTATTTTATAACCGATGTTCCCCGCTTCAAGAGACGGAAATACAAAAACATTAGCATCTCCTTGTATAACTGAGTCTGGTGCTTTTTTTAATGCGATTGCGGGCACATAGGCTGCATCAAATTGAAATTCGCCATCAAGTGTTAACTCAGGTGCTAACTTCTTTGCGATTGTGACAGCTTCTGCTACTTTTTGTGTTTCTTCTGTTACTGCAGAGCCTTTTGTCGAAAAGGATAACATTGCAACCCGTGGGTCGATTCCAAAAGACTCGGCTGTTTTTGCGCTCTCAACTGCAATTTCAGCTAATTCTTGAGCTGTTGGCGCGACTGTAATAGCACAATCCGCAAAGACGAGCCGTTCCGTTTCCTTCATCATGATGAAAGCTCCACTTGTTCTAGAAATCCCAGGTTTTGTTTTGATAATTTGAAGTGCAGGTCGAACTGTATCCGCAGTTGAGTGAACAGCTCCACTAACAAGCCCGTCCGCCTTATTCATATAAACAAGCATAGTACCGAAAGTATTGTGATCGAGAAGTTGTTCACGAGCATTCTCAACAGATGCTTTCCCATTACGCCTCTTTACGAATGCCTCTACAAACTCGTCGAAATAAGACACCTCTGCAGGATTAATGATGATGATTCCCGTTATATCAATTCCAGCATTTTTTGCGGCTTGTCCTACTTCTGTTTCATCACCTAATAGAATCGGATTAACAAGCCCTTCCAGCTTCAACTTACTTGCGGCTGTTAGAACACGAGCGTCTGTCCCTTCTGGAAGAACTATTTTCTTTTCGTTGCCAAGCAAACTTGTTTTAATGCTGTCGAATAAATCCATGTCTACTCCACCTTTGTATGTAATATTCTCCCTTCAGCATACACCAATATTGACACTGATAACAGCCTTTCAACCCGTGTCAAATTGGTGACACCCTTCCTTTGTAGTCGAATTTTTCAAACTCGTTATGATACACTTATAAAAGTTCATAAATCCATAATGAAAGGTTTGATTTCACGTGATTGAAGCAGCTATTACACTTGATGGATGGTATGTATTACACGACTTACGCTCAATGGATTGGGCATCTTGGAAGTTGATTTCAAAAGAAGAACGGCAGACAGCAGTTGACGAGTTTCTTAATTATTTAGAGAAGCTTCAAAAAGCGGATGACGCTAAAACTGGCAGCCATGCATTTTATACAATTGTCGGCCAAAAAGCTGATTTCATGTTGATGACACTTCGCCCTACGATGGATGAATTGCAGGAGCTTGAAGCAGAATTTAACAAACTTGCTATCGCCGATTTCACAATCAAGACATATTCTTACGTTTCAGTTGTAGAATTATCGAATTACTTAGCAGGGGAATCTAATGATGATCCTTACCAGAACCCACATGTACGGGCTCGCTTATATCCCGAGCTTCCACGCAATCAGTATATTTGTTTCTATCCAATGGATAAAAAGCGGGATGGCGATGATAACTGGTATATGCTTGACATGGATAAACGCAAAGAATTAATGCGAAGCCACGGCATGATTGGTCGGGGATATGCTGGAAAAGTGAAGCAAATCATATCAGGTTCAGTTGGTTTTGACGACTATGAATGGGCTGTAACATTATTTTCAGATGATGTACTTCAATTCAAAAAGCTTGTCTATGAAATGCGTTTTGACGAAGTAAGTGCACGCTACGGCGAGTTCGGTTCATTCTTCGTTGGTACGATTTTAGATGGCGATAAAAAAGCATCATTCTTTAACATTTGATGAACGTAAAACGGGAAGCCTGGCTAACACTAGGCTTCCCGTTTTTTACTATTAAAAGAATCCTTACTTGTCACGTTTTAGATTGCCTAGCTTGAGAAAAGTGAAGAAGGTACGCTCTTTGTCTGCCTATGGTCAATGCTTCACATACCGTTTTCATTACCGGTAATTCCACAAGTCTTTGTTGAAGTACTTCTGGAATTGTATATTCTATCATTTCCACTCTCAAACCGGCTTCCTCGATTTCAATCGCTCTTTTGATATTTTTTTTAGAATGGGTTCCATTTTTCTTATTTCATCAACATTCATAAAGCGAATCTGGCGTGCACCTTTCACATTTTCCGTTTGTTGAAATAAAATGTTTCAAAGTTATGAAGCAATGCACAGTATTCTTTAAAGATATGAATTAATAAAAACGTTTTTATTGTTCAACGTATAACATGGATGCATCCACTTAAAATCTTCTGTCAACTCAAAGTTTAGAACGATATTCCATTTAATCTTCTTTTGAAAATAATCATCTACTTTAGGTTTTTACGATTATTCATTCAAATACATTCTATCCTGGCATTTTTTTGTTGATGCAAGCGTAGTGAATTTTAATTACCCTTTTTTATATCTTTCCCTCTTGTATCCAAGTTCTAATCCTGTAACTGCCATATAGCGCTACAAAAAAGAGAGCTATTATGAATACGATTGGTTGTGTCAACATATTGTATTTTTGGAGGTCATGAATATTTAGTACAACCCAAGTTGCGTAACCTATTAGTAACACGTAAAGAAATACATTCCCGACAATCCACAGCACTCTGAATTTATTGTTCTTCAATTGAACCCTCCTCTTTTGTTTAAACGAAGTAGATGGAACACCCCATTTACCGTTTAAGTTCTTATTCGCCTCCCTACTAACTTTTCCTTTTTTCATCATTTCTTTAGTCATTTAAGACGTGGCTATTGCATATGGTGGACGTAAGGGGTTGTAAATACCATACGATTTAAATGACTGGTTAAGTCCGACCATTCGGGAGTTAATTAAATTGGAACTTGCACAATAGTTATCTTAGCGAAATATGAGTTAAGATAACTCACACTTTGTATTTCCCCTCAAGTTGAAGATTGTAAAGTCTGTAATTCCATTTAAGAAAGGATGAAAAAATGGTTCAATATTATTGGAACCCTGCTTACCCAAATCAACAAACCACCCCTCCACAAGTAACACTCCCGAGCACGAGGCCACCTGCGCAAGGAGAGCAATCTTATATTGAAAATATTTTAAGGCTTAATCGTGGCAAGCCAGGAACATTTCATTTTTCGTTTGAACATGCAGTAGAAGCAGGAAAAAACACGATGGAAGTTCGCGGTATTGTTGAAGCAGCAGGTCGTGACCATGTTATTTTAAGTGATTTAGCGACAGGGCATCGCTTCTTGTTCCCAATGATTTATTTTGACTATGCAGAATTCGATGAGGAACTTAATTATTTTCAGCAGAGACCTCAATAATGATAATGAAAAAATGTGTAGCCGTGAATACTCACAGCTACACATTTTTATTTTCCAAATTTAACTGTTGCGATGATCAACATAATCCAGCCGACGATGAATGCAACGCCGCCAATTGGCGTGATAGCTCCAAGGATACCTACACCTGAGAGACTAAGTGCGTATAAACTTCCTGAGAAAATGATGATTCCAGCAAGTATTAAATATCCTGCCCAACTAAGCTGTGTAGATGGCCCAAGTAATGCTGGGCTTAATAGGATTCCAACGACAAGCAAGCCAATTGCATGGAACATTTGGTATTGAACCGCTGTTTCCCAAATTGCTAAATAGTGTTCGCTCAATCGATCTTTCAGAGCATGTGCCCCAAATGCACCGAAAGCTACGGCGATTGCCGCATTAACGGCACCGGCAATAATAAAAAATGGCATATGTATTCCTTCTTTCTCTTTTTAAGTTTGGTGTTGGGTGTTTTATCGGCGCATACCGGTGTGATATCGGCGTTTCCATTTGCGATATCGGCGTTTATTCCACATTTATCGGCGAAATACGTCTAATAACCTATTAAAAATCAAACAAAGAACCACCGTTTGCATCATCTTCTTCTAGTATTGTACCTTCTAATGAACTCAATGATTGTGTTTCATTATTATTCGATATCATCTTAGGTGCAATGCGTTGTTCTGCTTTCGTGTCTCCTGTTAATGCGACTTCACAAAGAGAACGGATTGCTGATAGTGCTTCCCGCGTCGCGTATTCATCTGATGCTTGGCGGGCGTTGGATAATTGACGTTCCATTTCAGACAAGATTCGTTCGTAGGGAATCATCGTCTTTCATCCCCTTTCTTTTGTTTAAACTGCATGCAGTCGAATCCGGAAGACCGTTTAACTAAGATTGAGGGGAGTTCACGTGTTTTGAAACCGTACGCTTTGCAACCTCTTGGATTTTGTTGGTCCCATGTCACGTAGAAGTATTGACATTGAAAACAATTAACTGCCACGATGAAAACACCTCTCTCTTCTTTTCACTTTATCACGGACTTCATTTGAATTAAAGGTTGGTAGCTATTCGGCACCACTCTATCGGCTCTTCATTCCAAGACATTAGTACTCGATTTGTTGCAGAATAAGGGCGACTGCCGTGGAAACCACGACTTGCGCTCAATGGACTTGGATGTACCGATTCAATGATGGCATGCTTTGACAGGTCAATCAGTTTCTTCTTTTCTTGCGCAGGACGTCCCCAGAGTATGAATACGATCGGTTCGTCTCTGTTTGACAACTGTTTGATGACTTCATCAGTAAACGTTTCCCATCCTTGTCCTCGATGCGAATGTGCTTGACCATCTCGCACTGTTAAGACGGTATTCAACATGAGGACTCCTTGTTGTGCCCAACCTGTCAACGTTCCTTCCATCGGTATATCACAACCGATGTCTGCCGCTAACTCTTTGTACATGTTACGCAAACTCGGTGGGATTTTGACGCCAGGTTTTACTGAAAAACTTAAGCCATGAGCCTGTCCCGCTCCGTGATAGGGATCCTGACCAAGAATCACAACTTTCACTTGTTTAAACGGTGTTAATTGAAATGCAGTCCATAGTTCCTCACGCTTCGGGTAAATTGTTTCTGTCGCGAATTCATGTAACATAAAACTACGTAACTTTTTAAAATAAGGTTGCGCAAATTGTGTAGCTAGAATATCGTCCCAGTCATTACCGAATGGTTGTATTTCCAATACGAATCACTCCTCGCTATTAAAGGTCACTTTGTATCCTGTAAACGAAAACATTTCTTGCAAGGCGTTCTTCGCATTGTTTTGTGCAGTCGTTAGTACATCTTGTGTAGTTGCCTCTTCTACAATCAGTTCTTTCGCTTTTGCCGCTAATTCATAAGCTTCTTCAATATTGGCTTTTTCGCGGAATACACCTTCTAATGAATAGACTTCGACTTGATCGAAATAGATTTCAGCTCCGCCTAGAAATGTTGCCGCTGGTAGTTTCAAGTTTACCGTTTTAGCAGATTCATTCACATCGACATCATGTTCCGTCAATGTCGATAAATTCACACCTGCTTTAACCGAACCAGGAATAACAACAAGCAATTGTCTTTTCGTACCAGGTACATTCAAGCCGATACTTTGTCCAAATAACGTATTATCCTGTTGTTCAATGATGACTTTTGTATACGCCTCTGCAGTTGCCAGTTCATTCAATTGTTGGATACGTTCTAAAAACACACCTTTGTCTTCTGTAAATGTGCTTCCTGATTTTAGAAAGTACATTGTTGCAAACGGTAATGAGACAATTAACAGTACGATTAAAAGCGCAACGATGATAAATGATTTTCTCCATAATGAAAAAAAGGTTTTACCGATTTTCCAGAACTTGAAACGACTTCTCCTTGTCTCCTCAACAGTCACTGCTGATTCATTGTCAGAGGCTTTCAATTCTTTTAGTAATCTTTCTATTTGGTCAATCTTTTTGTCGTCTTTCATAACTTCCCTCTTCCCTACTTATCTACCATTTATTTTACTGGAATGTTTCATTTCAAACAACTAGAAAGACATGGTACGATTGGGAAAAGGGGTGGTCACTTTTGGCAGATTTACAAATCCGTGAGAAAGTAAAGAAAATTTCCGCTGCAGCGAAAAATGGGGAATCCATTCCCGCACAATCCAAACGCGTTGGATTAATCGTCTTCCTTCTATTATTCGGCATTGCAATAATTGTCTTGTTCGCTTTATCAATTGGCTTATTTATAAATAAACAGTTTACGAGCGCTACTATTGTTTTGATTATTAGCGCTTTATTGACATACTCCATCATTAAAATGATGACCGCAGACGATCTTGGAGAATTGTAATTTCTGTTGTTTTTGATAAAATGAAAGATAGTTTAGTCCAACTATAAGGAGTCCTTAATGATGACAATGAAAAAAACATTAACAATAGCAGGTTCAGATACTTCCGGCGGCGCAGGTATTCAAGCCGATTTGAAAACGTTCCAAGAACACGGAACATACGGCATGACCGCTTTAACAGTAATTGTAACAATGGATCCCGAGAATCATTGGAGTCACGGCGTATACTCACTACCTATCGATGTATTACAGGCACAACTTAAAACGGCCTTATCTACTGGAATTGACGCCATTAAAACAGGTATGCTTAGCACCGAAGAAGTCATACAAACTGCTGGGGAAGCAATTACAGCGTCTGGTTTAGATCACGTTGTGATTGACCCTGTCATGGTGTGCAAAGGCGAAGATGAAGTGCTAAATCCCGGCACTGTCGATGCAATGGTGAAATTCTTATTACCTAAAGCAGAAATTGTTACACCAAATCTTTTTGAAGCAGGACAATTGGCTGGTTTAAAAACTCCGAAAACGATCGACGATATGAAAATAGTCGCGAAAAAAATCCATGAACACGGAGCTCGTAATGTTGTCATTAAGGGTGGTAAGCAATTACAACATGACAGAGCAGCAGACTTATTTTATGATGGGCATACATTTTTACTATTAGAAGCCGACAAAGCAAAAACGTATTTTAACCACGGTGCGGGTTGCACTTTCGCTGCTGCGATTACAGCCAACCTTGCAAACGGCCTTACTATAAAAGATGCAGTCATCGAAGCAAAGAAATTCGTCACTGCAGCTATCTCGAATGGTTGGAAGTTAAATGACTACGTTGGACCTGTAATGCATGGAGCGAAAAATCGATTTGGCGCTCCTGAAATTACGACAACTGAAGTGTAAATAGAAAATGTGGCAGCAGGAGAGGAAGACTATTCCTCTCCTGCTTTTTTCATGGGTTATTTCCACATACCACTATTTAATGTATTGCTTTACACGGATGGTTTTTCCATAATGCTTTCGCCGTTGATGTCGAATTCATTGATGAAAGTGAAGCCGAATTTTTGATAGATGTGGATTGCGCCTTTATTTTCTGGATAAACGCTTAAATAGATAGGTTGAATGCCGTATTCTTTTTCGACTCTTACGATTAATGCCTCCATGAAGCGCGTACCTAATCCTTGTCCTTGGAACTGTGCATCGATGAGTAATCGATCAATCCATAGTCTACCTTTTTTTGTTTCATCCGGAAAATAGCCATACATCGCAAATCCGACAAGTTGCTCGTTTACGTATAAGCCTACAGGTTTATATTCTTGCTGTTCATTGGCATCGGTTAGACATTCAAGTGTGCTTTCAATAAAATTGGTTTGTGCAGATGATACACTTAGCTTTAGTATTTCTCTGTAATTATCTTTCGTAACAGTATCAATGGATAGTTTCATAGTAATATGTCCCTTCTCGATTTTGTATCTTGTAGGTTAATAGTAAATAGTTGATAGGTCTTTTAACAATAAGATGTCTTGGAATTTGTAAATAATTCAATGGGTTGTTAAAAATTCCGACACAACTATAAGTTTTCCCTCAAGACGCGTCAATCGCAATCACCTTTTATCTTCTATATACTAAGTAGAAGGATTGTTTTAGTTTTAAGGAGGATCATGCATGGATAAGGTTAATGTTGAACATTTACAAGAATTAATTACGTCGTATGCCAATAAAGATGTCTACATTCATCTAGAGACAACAAACGGGTCATATGCAGCGCATTTTAAAGAAGGCTTTTTTAATGCTGGTGCATTTATTCGTAATGTTGTTATCAACTATGAACTCGGCAAAGTAGCAGGTGAATCTCCCCACCGAATTGGTTTGAAGTTGCCGTCTGGTTGGATATATGCACAAGGGATTACTCATTATACAGTTGACAAACATGATCGTTTACTGATGGCCGGCCTTGATCCTGAAGGGAAATTGGCTGTGTCACTTGAGATTAGTGAAACACCGTTTACGTATTAAGGAGGAAGTTTGATGATAAAAGAAGAAAGACATGTACTTGTCATATTTCCACATCCTGATGATGAAGCTTTTGGCGTATCAGGGACAATTTCTACATATATTGAAATGGGCGTACCCGTTACATATGCCTGTTTAACGCTTGGAGAGATGGGGAGAAATCTCGGGAATCCCCCTTTTGCGAATCGAGAGACGTTGCCCCAAATTCGTAAAAAGGAATTAGAGAAAGCTTGTGCCTCGATGGGGCTTACCGACTTACGAATGATGGGATTGCGAGATAAGACGATTGAGTTTGAGGACGACGAGAAGATGGTAAAGCTTGTTACGGACTTGATGGATGAGTTAAATCCATCTCTTGTTATTTCTTTCTATCCTGGTTTGTCTGTCCACCCTGATCATGATGCAACAGCACGTGCTGTTATTCGAGCAGTACGAAGAATCCCGGTGGCCGCTAGACCTGTAGTTCACACGATTGCCTTTGCGAACAATACCGCAGAAGTTCTTGGTCAACCTGATGTGATGAATGATGTGTCAGCTGTCTCTTCAAAAAAGCTCGCGACTATGAATTCACATGCTTCTCAAACAGTTTGGATGATGCAAGACATGGAGAAACGCTTAGCAGAAAAAGAACCCGAAGCACTCAACTGGCTTCGTTATGAGCGTTTCTACACATATGATTGGACAAACGATTTTGAATAACTCACGTTTTGCGGTGTCGTAGTCTATCAGACTGCGACATTTTTTTCGGATAAACTCTTTATTAAACCGAAAATTCACTATTTGATTCTCTTTTGTGCTACGATATTAACAGAAAAATAAGAAATTCGTGTCCGCTATTTACATGGGGAGAAATAGCGTTTATTATGTATAAATATACATAATATGCACGATGTATTCAAAAGGGGAGATTTTGTAGTATGAAGAAGTCAAGTTTAGTAGGAATACTATTATTATTCGTAGTTTTCGCTGTAGGTATTATTCCATTCATTGTTCCAACTGCGTCAGAGAAAGTTGCAAGTAATTCATTTATGAATTTATTATACAATTTCTCTAGTATACTCGAGCCTTATAAAATGATCATTTCGATTATCCTCATTATTGCCTTTTTAGTAGCTTTCATACTTTTTTTAGCTACAGTTTCCAAGTTCGACAAAAAATCGTTTAGTTTATCTGCATGGTTATTGTTTTTAATCCCCTCTGTTATCGGTATTGTTTTATTCATGATACCAATAGAGTTTGAGAGTGGATGGAAAGTTCCAATTGCGAAGTTTGCAGATATTTTGTCAGGTAAACTTGAACCTTATATGCCAATGACTGCGATGGTCGTTATTGTGATTGCAGCAATCGGTTCTGTCGTTTTCTCAGCAATTCCAAAAGATGAAAAGCAACAATCCTTTTGGAACAGTTTGTTTAAAGTATCACTCTTTTGGACGATAACACGTGTAATCGGTGCAGTATTTGCGATTATGGTGGCGTTTAAAGTTGGACCAGAAGCAATTATTAATGAAAACACAGGTGGTCTACTGTTAGCACCTGATGGCTTAGTGTCGTTTTTATTCACAATTTTCTTGTTTGCAGGATTGCTTTTACCATTGCTATTAAACTTTGGTTTGCTTGAATTCTTCGGTACAATGATGGTGAAAATTATGCGACCATTATTCAAACTACCTGGTCGTTCTTCAATTGACGCATTAACTTCTTGGATTGGAGATGGAACAATTGGAGTCCTTCTAACAAGCAAGCAATACGAAGAAGGATTTTATACAAAGAAAGAAGCAGCTGTTATTGGAACTACTTTCTCCGTTGTATCCATTACGTTTTCAATTGTTATCATCGACACAGTTGGAATGGGTAAGTACTTCTTACCGTTCTACGCAACAGTTGTTCTCACCGGTATTGTTTTAGCTCTAATTATGCCAAGAATTTACCCGCTACGTGGGAAGAAAGATGAATACATTGATGGAAAACCTTTTACTGGTGAAGATGAAGAACTTCCAGAGGGTTATAATGTTATTACACACGGCTTAGAAAATGCACTAACAACAGCCTCTAAAAACCGTTCAATCCTTAAAATTGTGAAAGATGGCATGAAAAATGTACTTGATATGTGGATTGGCGTTGCACCTGTCGTTATGGCATTCGGTACACTTGCTTTAATTCTTGCAGAATATACGAGCTTTTTCACATTTTTAGGAAAACCTTTCGAACCGTTATTGTCGTTCTTAAACATTCCAGAGGCCGCAGATGCAGCACAAATGATGGTTGTCGGCTTTGCTGATATGTTCCTACCCGTTATTTTAGCTGATGGTGCCATTCATTCTGAAATGACATTATTCGTAATCGCGACAATGTCAGTCGTACAGTTAATTTACATGTCTGAGGTGGGTGGCTTAATTCTCGGATCAAAAATCCCAGTAAACTTCTTCGATCTTCTAGTCATCTTCTTATTACGTACACTGATTGCATTGCCAATTATTGCAGGCGTTGCGCATCTGTTGTTCTAATCAAAAAAAGTAGTGCAATTCTCTCTTTGAGAACTGCACTACTTTTTTTGTTAAATTGCTAATTTCTGTTTTAGTTTTAATAGCATATCCGCTGTCATTTTATTAAGATCATATTGCGCTTTAAATCCCCATTCAGCAATTGCCGCGGAAGGATCAATCGAATCTGGCCAGCTATCTGCGATTGCTTGGCGAACTGGATCTACATCGTAAGCAATTTCAAATTGCGGAATATGTTTCTTGATAGATGCTGCAATTTGTGAAGGTTCAAAACTCATAGCTGTTACATTGAATGCGTTGCGATGAATTAACTTTGCAGGATCCGCTTCCATCAAGTTAACGATTGCTTGCAATGCATCAGGCATATACATCATATCCATATATGTACCTTCCGCAATATATGATGTATATTTCCCTTCTTCAATTGCTTTGTAATAGATGTCCACTGCATAATCCGTCGTACCGCCACCTGGTTGCGCCACGTTCGAAATAAGACCTGGGAATCGAACACCTCGCGTATCTAGACCGAAACGTTCAAAGTAGTAATCACATAGTAATTCTCCTGAAACTTTATTTACTCCATACATCGTTGTTGGACGTTGCAAAGTATCTTGCGGAGTATTCAATTTTGGAGTCGATGGACCAAAAGCTCCGATTGAGCTCGGCGTGAAAAATTGAAGACCTAGTTCGCGGGACACTTCCAATGAATTCATAAGACCACCCATATTTAAGTTCCACGCGAATAAAGGGCTTTCCTCTGCTTTCGCAGACAATAAAGCTGCCATGTGCATTAACGTATCCGCGCCAAATTCCTTGGCAAGATCATTCATCTTTTGAGCATCTGTCACATCTAGAATTTCAAACGGACCATCAATCGCACCATTCGGGCGGCGAATATCCGTCGCCAACACATTGTCTGTACCGTATTCTGAACGTAATTTCGTAATTAACTCTGAACCTATTTGACCTAGTGCGCCAGTTACCATGATTTTCTTCATTATACATACTCCTCACAAGATACATTTGTCTTTTTGTAGAGAACACATTATATTAATCTATTAAATAACATTGATTTCATCAATCAAAACCATTATAAATTGTTCTATCCAAAAATACAATAAAGATTCATGTTGTTTTTTATGGTAATGGGTTTTATTTGCGGTTGTGGGGTCGGTATCGACGTTGTGGGGTGGATATCAGCGTTTGCGGGGTGGTTATCAGCGTTTACTCATCACTTATCAGCGGATTCACACCATATATCAGCGCTCATCGACCATATATCAGCGCTTTCACACTCTTTATCAGCGTTTCATGACTTTCTGACTAGTTAAAACACGAGAAAGTGTGCACACTCAACTTACACAACACACCGGAAGTTTTATCAGCGATTGTGGGTGGATATCATCGTTTGCGCATCACTTATCAGCGGATTCACACAATATATCGACGCTCATCGACCATATATCAGCGCTTTCACACTACTTATCAGCGTTTCATGACTTTCCGACTAGTTAAACATACAAAAAAAAGAGCCAGCAATGCTGGCTCTTTTCAACATTATTTAATGACGCCTAGTTCTTTACCTACTTTTTCATAGATGACGAGTGCGTTGTCTAGCATTTCTTTAGTATGTGCTGCAGTTGGCATGTTGCGTACACGGCCTTTTCCTTTAGCGACTGTCGGGAAGACGATTGATTTAGCGTAGACGCCTTCTTCTGCTAGACGTTTGGAAAATTGTTGTGTCAGCTTTTCATCACCGATTATACATGGTGTAATTGGTGTTTCTGAAACGCCAATATTGAAGCCCATTTTAGAAAGTCCGTCTTTTAAATAATTACCATTGTCCCACAGTTTGTCGTGCAGGTCTGTGGATGCCATGATTTTTTCTATTGCACCGATAATTGCAGCTACATCTCCTGCTGGTAGTGCTGTTGAGAATAGGAAAGGACGTGAACGAACTTTTAACCAGTCAATCAGTTGTTGTGTACCGGCAACGTATCCGCCAACAACTCCGATGGCTTTTGATAACGTTCCGATTTGGAAGTCGATTTCTTTTTCAAGTCCGAAGTGTTTAACTGTTCCTTTTCCTTTACCCATTACACCTGAACCATGCGCATCGTCTACATATGTGATGAGGTCAAATTCTTTAGCAATTTTAACGACTTCTGGCAAGTTTGCAATGTTACCGTCCATCGAAAATACGCCATCTGTAATATACATCACTTTTTCATAAAGACCTGATTCTGTTGCTTCTTTCGCTTTCGTGCGTAAGTCGTCCATGTCTTGGTGGTTTACGCGGATTACTTTTGCTCCAGATAGACGGCAACCGTCGATAATAGATGCATGGTTTAATTCGTCAGATAGAATAGCATCTTTTTTGTTCATAACTGCTGAAATTGCAGCCATATTACAATTGAAACCAGATTGATAGGAGATTGCTGCTTCTGTTCCTTTGAATTCTGCCAATTTCTTCTCAAGGGCAATGTGAATATCAAGCGTTCCGTTAATTGTACGAACGGCGCCTGCACCGACACCATATTTTTCTGTTGCGGCGATAGCAAGTTTCTTTAAATCAGGATCTGTCGCCAGCCCTAAATAATTGTTTGAAGATAGGTTAATTAAATCGTTACCTTTGATTTTAATAATCGGGCCATTCGGTCCTTCAACGGGTTCAATTTCGTTGTAGAGTCCTTGGTCCCGAAGTTCTTTTAAATTTTCTTGTAAAAATGCATTTAGTTTTTTTGACAAAGCAATCTTCCTTTCAGACTGATGATGCCTTCATTCTAACACAGGAGATACACGTGTGTAGTGTGAAGTGCATTCATTTCTGAAAGAGTCTCGTTAATTTATTTACTATAGCTTTTTAAGGCACTAATTTTATCTTCAAATACTTCTTGTTTGATGGCGGAGTCCATTGCAATGATCAAGCTATTCTCAGATACCGCATAACTTTGCATGTAGCCTGTCGCATCAAGTATTTTGTCTTTGTACAATTTTTCAATATCCTCAATCTTTCTTTCCGCCTCTGCATCTTCCTTACACATTGTGACTAGGTCTAGTATTTCATCGCCGGGGTGTTCTGGTTCATAGACATGCGGCAACGTTGCATCGATGAAACAAATTGAGAGTTCAGGAAAAACAACAAGGTCTACCCCAATTGGATCTAGTCCACACCAACCATATTGGACATCAAATCCTCTACTAATCCCCTCCGCTGCCAGTGCTTTCATTAGTGTTGATTTACCCGTTCCAGGTAGACCTTTTATTAGCACTCTTCTGTCAAGATTTTTCGTAATAGATGGAATAAAGTCTTGCGCGCCTCTTGATGTTAGCGATCCTATTAAGCGATGAGATACGTCCGCGTTTTTATTTAGACTAATCGTTCCAAATAACTCTTCTTTTAAAGTACTAATCTTCTTTTCATGAACATCCCATTGCATCCGATTAATGTTTCCAACTTCCCATTCGTCATGGAGTCGTTTTGCATCTGCCAGCGTGCGAAGTGCTTTTTCAAGATTCGAATTCGCTAGTGCCAACTTTTCAACAATCAAGTGATTCTTGTCTTGCAGTTTTTGTTCATCATAAATGTCATAAAAGCTAATTACTTTGTGACGTCCGCCTAAATCAGTAGGTTCGAGTGCGATAGGATGGGAAGCTTGAATGATTAATAAGCTTTCACTTTTTATAAAAATAGCTTGTGTATTATCTGGATGAATTGGATCCATGAATTTGTCGACATCGTATCCCCTCTTTACAAAATCCGCTAGCATCTTATTTAGTACATTTGAAATGATATGAGTTGGAGGGCATTTCAAGAAAACTGTTTCGTTTGCAGTGGCAATGAGTTTGTCAAACTTGTGAGAGATTCCTTGCCCTGTATAGGCTGTTCCCATGTATTGCGTAATTGTCCCGTATATGTCGACCATCCTTTCTAATTTCGTATGGTTATCTTATGCATTGCCAACAAAAAAAAGCACAGCAATTCGCATGTGCTTTCATCAGTTAGAATAAAACCTTTTCTTCTACTTCGCCCATTACTTTTAGTAACAACCGTCTAGTTTGAGGAAGTGCATAATGTACAATCTGTCCGATAAATAAAGCGATAAAAACCGTACCTATCCCAACAGGTCCTCCCAGTAACCAACCTGCAAGCGCTACAACTACTTCAATAATAGTTCGTATCTTTTTAATACTTATATTGAATTTCTCTGCGAATAAAAGCATCAGACTATCGCGTGGACCTGCACCAATATTCGGTGAGACATAGATGCCTATTCCATAAGAAATCACAATAACGCCCAGGATGAAGATAATAATCTGACCCGTTAATGTAGCAAAGTCCGGTAGCAACCAGTTAAATAAATCGATAAACACGCCAATGAGTACCATGTTTAACCACGTACCAATTTTCGGCCACTCTTTCGTGAAAATCGTAGTTCCGACGATAATAAGGAACCCCGTAATGATGCCCCAGGTGCCAATTGTTAAGCCAAAGTTTTCATACAAACCTACGTGTAGTACGTCCCACGGTCCAATTCCTAGACGTTGTCCTTTAATAGTCATTGAAATTCCTAGTGATAGAAACATCATGCCACCAATGAAAAATGTCCAACGCCACATTAAAATCTTTCTCATAGCTGTCCTTCTTTCCAAAAGAAAAACCACCCATGTCAGTCATGAATGATTTCTAAACTATATTCATTGTAGCATGTCCTACTAGTTAACGATATGCTATCTATCTTTTACGACATCGCAAAAAATCGCATTTGTAATCGTTGCAAGTTTTTCAGGATTCACTTTCATTTGCAGGCCGGGTCTACCTGCACTTACAATGATGAACTGCTGCTTTTCTGCTGTTAAATCGATAAATGTTCGATATCTCTTTTTCATACCAACCGCTGAACAACCACCACGTATATAGCCAGTTTCCTTCGTTAGATCTTTCAGGGGTAACATTTCTACTTTTTTCACTTTTGCAGTTCGAGCAGCTTTTTTCAAATCGAGTTCCTTCGCAACGGGAATCAAAAAAACAACTAACTCTTTCGTTCCCGCAATGGTCACAAGTGTTTTATAGACAATTTCTTGTGCTTGATTCGTTTTTTCCGCTACTGATACACCGTCTACTACTCCATCTTTCACATCATATTCGATTAGTTCATAGTGAATATGTTCTTTTTCTAGTAAACGTATCGCATTTGTTTTAATAGGTTTCATTAGATTATTACGACCTCTTTTCAACTTATACGCTTTTATTTTAAATAGTAAAAAACCGCCATTGAATGGCGATTTTTCTGTTTAGATTATGCACTCTTATAAAATTCCGGCCAACCAACTTGGAAGTTCTTTTCTTTCATTTCATTCTGGTATGCGTAGGATGATGCTGCTTTATCGAACAAAAGTTGCATCTTTGTTGCTTGCGCTGCATTTCTTGAAGAGAGCGTGGAAGAATCTTTGCTGCTATCACGAATTTCTTTTGCCATATTGTGCAAAGCAATTTGGGCTTCGATACTCATGATATTGGCAGACGCTTTTGCTGCTAATTGATAATCGGCAGTTGTTGGCTCAGGTTCTGAAATTGCATCAGAGCGTATTAAACGCCAACTGGCGATTGTTTCTTCCAGTGTTTTGCCTAGTGGCAAGTTAACTTGCTTTACTTGTCCTGCCCCAAGTTGCGGTTCTCGTTGCTCAATCTGCGTGGAATCATCGGAAACGTTTTTAACTACTGGCGATTCCTGCTCATTTTCACCAAGAAGAAGCGCTTCTAATTTCTCCAACGTTTTCTTATTGCCTTCATTGTATTGAGCACTACGGGTGTAAGCACTTTCTGCGTTTTTGCGCTGTGTTGCTTGATGGCGTTGTAATTGCTCATTTGCGACCATGTTTGTTAAGACAACGTTCATGCCGATTCACCTCCACAATGTACATACGGATAATTTTAGTATATCTATTATATACCTACTCTTCGAAAGGATAAACACGACCAAAGTTCTATTATTCGCTTATTTATCAAATAGTTTCTTTAAAGCTTCAGCCATTGCATTATTCTCAGGCTCTTCCTGTTTCTTCATATACTTCTGGACATCTCGTTTATCAGCTTTCTTTCCACCTGAGTTCGCACGACGTTTCTCAAATGCTGACAACTTTTCCCGATGCCCGCATTTACAGACGAATATTTTACCATCGCCTTCTCCACGAAGCTCTAATTTCTTTTTACAGACCGGGCATCTAGCATTTGTTAGTGTGGATATATTCTTTCTATGACCGCATTCTCGATCCTGACAAACAAGCATCTTTCCGCGTTTCCCATTCACTTCAAGCAGTAGTTTCCCACAATCAGGACAAGCCTTTCCCGTTACATTGTCATGTTTGAATTTTTTATCGTCTGTTTTAATTTCATCCACGGTCTTCTTTGAGAAATCAATCATATCTTTCATGAATACTTCTTTTTTTAACTGACCATTGGCAATTTTAGAAAGTCCTTGTTCCCATTCAGCTGTTAATGCTGGTGACTTCAAATCTTCTGGGACGAGTTCTAGCAATTGTCTCCCTTTGGATGTTGTATGAATATCATTACCCTTCTTCTCCATCACGAATGATTTAAACAGGCGTTCAATTACATCCGCTCTTGTAGCAACTGTACCTAGTCCCCCCGTTTCACCCAAAGTCTTTATCAATTCTTTGGATTCACCTGCCATAAATTGAGTCGGATTTTCCATTGCCGCAAGCAATGTCCCTTCATTAAAACGAGCAGGAGGTTTGGTCTTTCCATCAGTCATAACAATCGCACGAATCTTTACTTCCTCACCTTTTGAAAATGAAGGCAGCCTATCTGAATCACTTTCTTCCTCATCAGTCACATAAACTTTTTTCCATCCTTCATCAGTGACGCTACGTCCTTTCGCTTTAAACACTTCACTGCCTACCGATAGTTCAGCTGTTACTTGTTCATAACGAAACGGCCCAAAAAATACCGCAAGGAAGCGTTTAACGATTAAATCGTATAGCTTATTCTCTTTATCCGATAACTTCTGAATCATCGGTGTTTCCTCTGTCGGGATAATCGCGTGATGGTCTGATACTTTTTTATCATCTATTACACCTTTTTGTGGTTTTACAGCACCAGAACGAAGTAATGTTGTAACTGATTTACGATAGGGTCCAAAATCGACTGCTTTAACACGCTCTTTTAGAGTACTTTCCATATCTGATGTAAGGTGTTTCGAATCAGTACGTGGATAGGTAACTGCTTTGTGGTACTCATATAATCCTTGCAATGTAGACAATGTTTCTTTTGCAGACCATGACCAACGACGATGTGCTTCCTTTTGCAACTCCGTTAGGTCAAATAGTTGTGGAGCTGGTTGGGATTTAGGGATTGTTTTTACATCTAATACTTTGCCTGTTTTAATTGTATCTAATTGCCCCATCAGCTTTTCAACTGTACTCTTATCGAATGATTGTGTCTGACCTGTTTTGTCATGCCACGTAAATTTCGAAGTTTCCGTTACTGCTTGTATGCCGTAATAGGACTTTGCAACAAAATCACGAATCTGTTTCTCACGTTCCGCAATCATTGCTAGTGTCGGGGTTTGGACACGTCCAGTCGATAATTGTGCATTGTATTTTACCGTGAGCGCTCTCGTTGCATTAATACCTACAACCCAATCTGCTTCCGCACGAGCAACAGCTGCTTGGTATAAGTTTTCATATGCACGACCATCTTTCAAGTTATTGAAGCCATCCTTAATTGCCTTGTCCGTAACAGATGAAATCCATAACCGTTTGATTGGCTTACGTACTTTTACCATTTCAAGAATCCATCGTGCAACTAGCTCTCCTTCACGACCAGCATCAGTCGCAATGATGATTTCTTTAACATCACTGCGTTTCAATTGTGCTTTGACAGCGTTAAATTGCTTGGAAGTTTGGCGAATAGGAACGAGTTTAAATGGTTCCGGTAAAATTGGTAAATGCTCAAGTTTCCACTCCTTGAACTCGTTTCCATATCCCTCCGGATCAGCATGTGTCACTAAATGACCTAGCGCCCATGTAACGATATAATTTGTTCCTTCGAGAAAGCCATTACCTTTTCTATTGCAACCGAGTACGCGAGCAATATCGCGTGCTACGGATGGTTTTTCTGCGATAACAAGTGATTTAGACATTCATAAATCCCCTTTCTTCATAACCTAATTATACGTGACAAGTTCTTTTCGTGCATCCAAGGTGCAATGTAGAGTGCTTTATATGAATAAAACAACCAAGCCTTTATTCATATAAAGGTTGGTTGTTCATAAAGAAAGCTCATTCAAAATCAGTTCGATTCAGATATTTATTAAAACGAGACGATAATACTAGTATTATTAAAGGTACTAATAGAAAAATATTTAAAAAAGGTGCTGTCTCTGTGTTCGTAAAATAATCAGTAGAAATGAGTAGTACAATAGCCAGTGATAGGAAAACTCTGAAGATTATACTAAGTTTTTTTATAAGAAAATGTTCTTTTTTAGCGGAATCATTCGATTTTAGGTCTATTGAATCCAATGCAAATATTCCGAGAGCAATTATTATCCATGCTGTATAATCACTGCCTAGAAACAGAAGAACAATCGAGATTATTAGTAATACGTTGGTCATGACACTCGATAAAGAAATAGAGAATTTAACCCCTCCTCGATTTAATATATAATAAAACGCCATATAGGTATCTTAGATTATTCCACGACAATTAAATCATAGGATGCTAACCGCTTAGATTTGACTTGAGCACGCTTAAAAATTTCGTTTAGTCCTAATATAGGTAGCTTTGTTTCGAGCTTCCCGGTGCGTAAATTATACGTATCGATTGTATAGCTATCCTCTTTTTCGTCATAACGGAAAAAGTAGAGGTTGTCATTTTGGATGTACATCTGTTCATACATTTTACCTTGACCTTTACTCGCCCCTTCTAATTCCATTAATACTGAGGTTTCCTCGGTCTTTATATTAAAAGAAAGTACTTCTCCAATGCCATCAACAAATAGAAGCTTATCATCTACGATTGCAGCCGCATTTCTAAGGTTATAAGGTATTCTTACGCGGAATGCTTCAGCGTTGTTATAGCTAAACAACGGGAAGATGTCTAACTCTTTTGTTTTTTCGTTTACACGATGGATTTCACTTTTCATTTTTTCACTATTAAACATAACAATATAGTAATATCCATCTGCATATAGAATGGAAGACAATACGCTATTCGTTTCAAGTGAACCAAGGGATGCAACGTCTTTGATATCAACTTCATTTTGTAATGGCATTTTCCGTAACGTCGCCTCAAAAGTTTCTTCGTCTACTGTAAGCATTAGTAATTCCGAATCTGTTATGCCGGAACTATGTAAATAATACGGTACCTGGATCGTTTCAAATCCTTTGTTATTGCCTATACGTATATTGGATTGATATCGGCTACCATCTTTTGTGAAACCAGAGTTGTAGACACTATAAAAGCGACCATCTGTTTTATTAAACGTAGTCACTTCTCCTGTATGTTCGCTAGTCGGCATGGTAACTGTATGTATCCCCTTTTTATCAATTAGGTGGACTTTATTTTTCTCTTCAAGAAAAATCGTATCTTGACCTTTGAAGACGGTCCCTAATTCAAGACCATTCATTTTTAATGATTTTGCATTTCCTTTGCTATCTATTAAGACAGCATAACTTAAACCTGTGTTACCTAAATCTTGATCTGCTGTTGTTGAAAAATAGACAATTGCTTTTGTCGATTGTACTAAAGATGAATCTGTAAAATCTTTTTTTGTAATGAAATACCTAGCATCTACTTTAAAATAAAAAAAATAAATTAATGTACATATGATTAGAAATAGTACAAATGAAATTACACCAATCAACCATTTCTTTTTCATGTTACACCTCCATAAAGATAGACTAAGTAAATACAAACAGTGCATTTACTTAGTCTTAATATCTATTTAGATTGTGCGCTTAAGTGTTGTCTGAGGCGCATCCCTTATATCTCTCGGATATACACCAAACCCTTTATCGACATCTAAGTCAAGTCCACTATTCAAGTAATAGGCAGACCATATGAGTTTGGAACAATTTTTTGCTCCATGATGACCTGTACTACGATTCGTCGCAAAGTTTAACGAATAGGATTTTCCGATTTCACCAAAAGCCCAATTCGCCGCATCTGCTTTATTTTGAGCTGTTGTTTGCACAGACTTTACGACTGACCCTCTATCCACTGTTCTCTCGTAAGCTGATATTTGTCGAACGCCTGATGGATAGATAGATTCGACAATCGTGTCACTTGAATAGTATAAACCAACATGTCCGTGGTTAACATTCGCAGTAGCAGAAGGTGTATAGTAAAAATCACCTTGTTCGCTGGGGCCAACAATTAGCGTCGCTTCATTACCGCCACTACTAAACTTGTCTCCTTTTTGTACATTGCTACGCGCTTCTTTTCTACCCAACTGTTCTTGCGTCATCATTTCTGCGTACATCATTTCAAACACTCTTGTTTTATCAATACCAGTCAACAACACAATCTCTTCAACTTGTGATTTGAGTTCTTCTACCGAAACGCCGGGTTGTAAAGCTAGAATATCTTGTACAAACGTTGATCCTGTAGACGCGTGACTGGGTAGCCCACCAAGAAACAGAAAACATACTAGAACAATCGTCGCAACTTTTTTCATCGTCAATACACCCCTTGTTTTTTAGTAGAAGGGTACCGGCCTGTAGCCCTTCATCCAAAAGCTCTACTGATTCAGCAGAAATAATTTTGAAAAAGGTAGTGACAATGTTGATCAACATATGTATAATATACCATAGATTTAATTATTTGAATAGTTCGTCAATTAGCAATATACGTCTATATATATTTTAAACAGCGATTATCTTCTAGGTGATTATTGTAAGTGTACAATATATTCTTAATTTGTAAATGCTTATCCTATTTCCCCGCCGACAAGCCGACAAAATAATCCATATAATCTTATTTATAGCGATTAAATTTGAAAGGGGCGAATTTTCTTTGCATATCGGCAAAAGAATGAAGGAAATAAGAAGGCTTCGTAAAATGACGCAGGCAAAAGTTAGTGACGGCATCATTTCATCCTCACATTATAGCAATATTGAAGGTGGTCGTTATATGCCCCCCAGCGAAACAATCTCTTTATTAGCAGAGCGTCTAGCTGTTCCTTCGAGTTATCTTTTGGGTGGAATGATTGAAGATAAAGAGCTCGCCTTATTGTTAAAAAAGTATGAAGAATTAATAGAAACTGATGAATTGGAACAAGCGAGTCAATTTTTCAAAACGAATAAAAAGAAATTTGAATACATTCCCTCACTGCAGCAAGAATTCTATTTTAATTTATTAAGATGTTTGCATCTTTTTAAATCTGGACAAGATGACGCATTTTCACATCAATACTTAGAAACAATCGTCTCTTTTATGGATCAAGAATCTACATCTGCGATAAGTGGCTTTTTACAAAGACGCTATTTTTATATTGTGGCACTCTATCATTACATTCATAACGAGTACTTAGATAGCATTCACTGTCAACGTCACGCGTTACAGTTAACTGTTGATCCTATTATAAGTGCAAAACTGAATTTCAATATTGCACTATGTTATTTCCACCTTTCAAGATACGCAGAGTCTATCGAATTCACCCAGAAATCAAAAGATTTTCATTTAAACCTTCATAATTGGCGAAAAGTTGCAGAATGCTACAACTTATTAGCCGTCATATACTTGGAGTTGAAAGATATTCAACCTGCCAAGGAATATATTAAAAAAGGTTTGCAAATATTAGACAATGAGTCCGAAGTTACTTATCCAATTCTGCTTCATAATTACGCATTGATTTATAAAGAAGAGCAACAGTATGAAAAAGCATTAACGCTAATTAATGATGCTCTCAGATTAAAAAAAGGACATAAATTAGAAAGTATATTTTTCACACTTCAAGCAAAAATCGAAATCCTTTTTAAGATGAACGAAACATCGTTAGCTAAAAACGTACTTTCAGAAGCAGAGGCTTTTGTAAGTTCTGAATTAAATAAGGTTCAATTAGAAATTTTACAGAGTAAACTTCATTTACAACAAAATGAATTTAAAGAATATGAGAAAAAAATGCAAAGTAGCATAAACTATTTTCACGAACACAAGAATTGGAAACGCATTAAAGAACTTACGGAAGAATTTGCGCAGTATTTTGAGGATGGTAAAAAGTATAAACAAGCGAATATTAATAATCGCTTGTGCATACAATCTATAAATAATATGTATAAGGAGTTGATGAGAGGATGAAAAAAGTACTGGCTATTGTTTTTCTGGCAACATTGGTTTTCGCTGCACCTGCTTTCGAATCCGCACATTCAGGGCTTCCTGAATTAAATCGTCCACAACAAGTTGGCGGAACTGTATAAGCCGGTCTGGTTTGTACACCTTCAAAATCCCCTTCTCACCTTTTTAAAAAGTGAGAAGGGGATTTTTTTAACCTTCATCTAACATGTTATTTGAAAGCCCCTTGCTCATTTCCGCATATTTCACAAAGACTCTTGCCAGTTCGCGTAAACGATTATGGACATCTTCGTCAACTATCCTATTGGCATCATCAAATTGACTGCGTTGCGTATATACGTAATTAGGCGTTACGAGACATCTAAAGTAATCCAAAATCGGCTTTAGTTGATTCTCAATAACGAGATGATGCTGATATGTGCCGCCATTTGCAACGATGGACACTGGTTTGTAGCGCATCGTATGTGGATGCAGCAGATCAAACGTATTTTTCAACACGCCTGGAATTGAACCTTGAAAGATCGGACTCGCTATAATATAACCATCCGCTTCGTCAAATTTCCGGACAAGTTGTTGCATGTCTTCATTGTATTCGCCTAACGGACGTCCATCAACAAATTGGTGGGTATAATCCGCAAGATTCAAGCGCTCTAATTCATAGCCGCAACCTGTATCTTCTATATACCCTTGCACAGTTTCAAGAACTACGCCTGTTTTGTTGCCGATAATGGTCCCGTCCACAAACAAAACCTTCACATATTCCCCTCCTCAAAACTGTTTATCCATTACCAATCTTACTAATCTTACCAAAGAAAGTGACTAATGACTGCATAAAAGCTTAGAGAGCACTTATTCCTATTTTGGTTGCGCAGAAAGGGGCGCTTCACCTGGGATAATTGGTTTATGAAGCATTTCACTTTCATGGAATCGTTCTTCAACTTCTTCGTATTGAACAGTTGCTTCTCCCTTCTCCTCTTGAAGGCGCTCTTTTACACGCTCAATCGTTTTCGCAGGCGATGTTAACGAAATAATTGCATCTCCTGCCGATGCCTTCAACTCGATCTTCGGGGTGAAGAACTCAATTGACTTATCCGCACGTAAGATATAAAGCAAAATGGACTTGTCATCACGTTCCCGAAGGTACTGCGTATAACTGTATTGCTTTGTAATATTTGTCCTTCTAATGACATGACCAGCGTTCATTCGTTCTTCTAAATCATAAATTGAAATGGCTGGCGTAAATAAATACTGACCGCCTTTAATGGCAAAGTCGTTCAGTTCTCCGCCCACATGGAATGACGTTTGAAATAATTGCTGGCGACCAATGTCAGGGGCAAAATCGGCACATATATGCGCATTATAGATATCCATTTTCGTCATCGCAAGCATATAGCGATAAGGCGTTAAGTCTAGTTTATATTCGATTTGCTCGGACAAAATATCGCCAACGTAACTATTCAAACCTATCTTCCGCGCGTGAGAAAGACCAGCCCATGACCTATCGATGATTAGCACTTCATTGCCCGTACTCTTAATGGATTGGGCAAATTCAGCAGCAAAACGTGTCCCACCTACAATGAGCACACCTGATTCATCTGCAGTCGTTAAGTTTAGTTTTTTAGCTAAAAATCCGATCGTAAATCCATGTATCGTTACAGTAGCAAAGACGAGCGCAAACGTTAATGCTGTTAATAGTTCTGCATCTTTATAGCCCGAGTCTAATAAAATCGTAGCGAAATATCCTGACACCGTAAGTGCTACAATCCCCCTAGGTGCAATCCAGCCAAGAAGTGTTCTTTCTGGAATCGTTAATTCGGTACCTATTGTAGAAACCCAAATCGATAACGGTCTTACAACGAAAAGCATAGCTAATACAAACAGTATGATGTTAGGATTAAAAATTTCGATAAGAATATGCGGATCTAATGATGCCGTAATCATAACGAAGATTCCAGAAATCAAAAGAACAGAAATATTCTCCTTAAAATGTCGAACGTCTTGCAACGTTGTTAAATGCATATTTGCCATTACAATCCCCATTGCTGTAACAGCTAATAGCCCTGTCTCATGCATAATCGCATCTGAAAGGACGAACACCGCTATGACAACAACAAATAAGATGGGTGCTTTTAAGAACTCCGGTATCGCGCCTCGTTCAAATGCACTGCCAATGATTCGAGCGGCAATAAAACCTAAAACAACTGCAAAAGTAGAAGCAGCAAAGAACAGCAGCAAAGCTTTCAAAGTCACTTCGGCATTTATGAATTTTATGAACTCAAATGCAAATACCGCGAGTAACGCACCAAACGGATCCACAACAATTCCTTCCCATTTCAATATCGCTGCTGGTCTCGGCTTTAATTTCGCCTGACGAAGTAACGGTAAAATGACAGTTGGGCCAGTCACTATAAACAATCCACCTATAATAAATGCAACTGCAAAAGACAAACCAGCTAAATAATGTGCAGCAAGTGACCCTGCAATCCATGCGATGAATGCACCCACCGTCACAACACGAGCGACAGGTTTACGAAATTCTTTAATCTCCCTAAAGTCTAAGTTTAAACTACCCTCAAACAAGATGATTGCCACTGCAAACGTGACAATTGGGCTAAACAAATCTCCCATACTTTCCTTTGGATTCACAAGTCCAAAAATTGGACCCACAAGCAATCCAGCAACAGACATGATTACAATTGCAGGCATTCGGTACTTCCAAGCAATCCATTGAGACAGAATCCCTATCAAAATAACGAACATCAAGTCAAACAGTAGCGAACCGAACATAGGAAGCACCTCATCTCTATTTTGAAATACTGCTAGTTTACCATATTTCCTTATGGAGTCCACTCATTACGTAAAACATTAAAATCCACCTATTTATTTACCTCTTTCACGACATCTGTTCTCGCATATCAGCTGCGCAAAATACATACGATGGAAGGACGACTGTAGTGAATTTATCGGAAAGGGTGATTCCAATAGACAGACCAATGAAAAGGAAAATGGCTATTCACATTTCTCCCACTGACGGAAAAGGGACCTACCCCGAACGGAGGGCCATCCTACTCGCTCATAAGTTTAAAGAGGATGTGGATATTCTATTTCTATGCGAAAAAGGCTCCCCTGATCCACCAGATTTTTTTCGTTTTGCAGTATTTGAAGGTCAAGCTGGGCTAGTGAAAACGCTAGCTGAAATAAAACCTGATTTATTGTTACGCGATACAGGAACCACAAGTCAAGAAGAGGTGGAACAACTTAAACAATTGGTCCCCTCGATTATACATTTTGATGATTTTGGAGATGGTGGAAAAATCGCAGACTTAGTATTCCAAACGTTATATACCGATTCTTTTGAAGAACCGCCAGAGCATTTTGTAGTTGGTTTCGAAAGCTTTATTGCCGATTCAGAAGTAAGAGCTTTTAAGAAAATCGGTTTACGAAAGGAATGTCCTGGTCCACTTCCCCATCTAGTTATCTCTTTTGGTGATGAAGACGTCGGAAACTTATCATATCGCTCACTTCGTCATTTAATGCAACTTCAAATCCCATTAAGAGTTACAATCCTTATCGGAAAAAACTATCCGCATGACCGTAGCGAATTAAAACTGATGGCATTAGGACGAAGGAATACAACGATTATCGAACACCCTTATAACTTTGCGCAAGTGTCTTCGACCGCCGATGTCATATTATGCTCTTCTGGTTATTTGCCGTATGAAGTAGCAGTTATGAATATCCCTTGCGTTGTTCTCGCACAAAATGATTTCGAAGCGACTTTAGCATTCCCAAAAGAACAACATGGTTTCATCAACCTAGGACTCGGTCGAAAAGTAAAACAATCCACGTTACTGAATGCCATCATGGAGCCTCTCCTTCACGAGCCATTACGAAAAAAAGCAATTGCAAGACAATCTGCACTTGGCATTGGCGATGGTAAAGATGCTGTCTATGAAGCAATTCGATATTATTTAAACTATCCAAAACGAAATGCATATGACTCTTCCGGAAAATTCATTTCAGATATGGTACACTAAGGAAAATTGTGAGGTGGTCTTCCTTATGAAGAAACGTCAAATCGAAACGGAAATTAATGAAATTAAGATGGACTATATTAATTTGCAAGGTGATATTGAAAAGCTGGAGTCTACTGGTAATGATAGTTATGTCCAAAAGGCAGAAGTTCGTCTAGCGTCTCTTGAAGAACGTCTAGCTGAATTAAATAAACAGCTAGATGCATTCGAATCATAATTTTGTTTTAGCTATCATAAATCATGATGAAACATACTATCATATGTATGTTTCATTTTTTAATACGGATTAATAAGTCGTTAACTTAAGCCATTCTTGTAATCTATATATACCTCGTTGAACGAATGTGAATTCATTTTGGTATTCTTCAAAGTCTAGTGTGTACTGCGCGTCATCATTTTCCCAAATCCGATTGAAATAAGCATACATTTCTTGAACCAATTCACTATCATTTGGTGCAATTACACGTAAATTCGCTTCAAGATTATAGTTATTTAACGTACGATCCGTTAAATTCGCAGAGCCATTTGTTATAAAAGTTTCTTCTTTCGTTTGAACGACGACAAGTTTTGTATGATACTGGGCGTTAATGGTGTTATACCATCGGATTTGTATTTCTCCGTCTGTTTTGTCCATCATCTCTTGTGCGACAGGGCGATTAGGAATTCCTGACTTTTCATTACCGAAGGCATTTTCATTTGGGTCCAAAATCATTTTAACGGTTACACCTCGATTAACCGCTTCTATTAATGCAGCTACTACGTCGGTTTGAGCAATGTAAAACATCCCTATTTTAATATTGTCACCCACTTGCGCTTTAGCAATATCCTCTAGCAATGTTTCTAAAATCTTCTTTTCTGTAACATATTGGACAGCATAATCTCCTTCTGAATTCTTTGTTTGTTCTGCACGTGGCAACTTTCCACCATTGGTATAATGGACAATCGCTTCTTCAGATTTCAAAATATCATTTATAATTTCTCCTTTTACTTTTAAACCTACATTGCCATGAAACCCACTCGCATTATGTGGATTACTCGATGTTATCAAAGCCTCTTTTTCCGTGATAACTGTTTTCCTATGATTGGCTTTTACGTTTAGCAATGTCATATAAGAAGCTAGTTTCATTTTTGGGGCTTTCGCTGACATCGCGTTCGGTATCCATCCGTCTCCTCCAATATCTGCCCATTGAAAGATTGTACGATAAAGTCCAGAATAAATCGGAGTTGAATCCCGTAGCCGATTTAAGTCTGTATAGACTACTTCAATTCCCTCATCTTCCATCGCAGTGAACCATTTAGATTCATATGAACCATATCCTTTATTGATTGGGTCTGTTATAAAAACGATGCGCATTTGCGGTTTTTCTACTTTCTTGTCCACCAATTTCCGTGTCAACGTTTGCGCAATTTCCGGGAAATCTATTTTTTCATCATTGTAATGATCCAACATAAACAAATCGAGTACGATAAAATCTTCAGCATCATCAATCATCTTGTATATCGAAGGGAAAATAGATAACTCATGCTCAAGATCATCCCCATCTTTATTTTGGGCATATGTAAGGTCAGTCAACATCTCTATGTCATCCGTCCAACGTAATTCACTTGCATACGATACGCCTTCTGGAAGAGGTTTAAATGTATGCCATACAATCATGAATAAGTATATAAAGAGGAATAGACATACTAGTGTAAGAATGAATCGTTTCGTTTTTAACTGAAACCATTTCTTTTTTCCATTTTTCATTCTTTCAATCCCCCATTAGTCTCACTGTTTACGTAACTAATAGATTCCCCTTCCACTCTATTCGCAAACCAAAAAACGCAGCCTATGCGGCTACGTTTTAAGCAATTACATATTCACGAACTGCTGTATCTTCCATCATTAGTTCTTTCAAATATTTTTTAGCTCTAAATAATCTAGATTTCACTGTCCCAATAGACACTTTCATCATTTCTGCAATCTCAATTAAAGAATATTGATATACGTAAAAGTATTCAATTGTTGTACGATAGATGACGTCTAGCTGACCAATTTTCATTTGTACAAGTGACTTAATATCATTTTGTTCAAGTATTTCTCCAGGTGTGAGACTTTTACTTGGAACCAAATCGAGTATCGGAACGTCTAATGTTTCAGGTTGATTCATGACGTGTTTACTTCTTCGCACATCTTTACGATAACGATCTCTGAATGTATTCATACAAATTGTTGTTAACCAACCTTTCATATGATCGACACTGTCCATCCGTTCGCTATATCGAACAACCTTTACCCACACATCTTGCATCAAATCCTCAGCTTCTTCTTTATTACGAGTTAACTTTAAGCATAAATGATATATGTATCTACCGTATTCATCATGTAGCTCATCTAAGTTTATCTTCAATCGTAACGCCTCCGTCTTCTAGCTCTTATCCCTATTATCAACAATCAATGCCTTTCAAACCATCGGATTCTCTTTCGCCATTCTTACAAAGTTGTAAGATAGATGACCGAATTAAGACTCGCTCTATCAAAAAATCCCCTTGCAAAAGGCTTACGCCAATTACAAGGGGATTCCTACTATTATTATTCTTGTTCTTTAACTTCAATTGTCATGCGCATAATTCTGCTTCGATCCATTTCTTCTATCTCAAATCGCAAGTTTCCATACGTAAATCGTTCATTTTCTTCAGGTACATGTCCTAATTCTTGCAAGACAAAACCGCCTAACGTTTCATGATCTGTCGGTAATTCAATCGCCAAGAGATCCATTGCATCAATGATTTCTAGTCGACCATGACAAACGAGCATCGTATCCGATTTTTCATATACGAGAACTTCTTCATCTTGGTCTGTTTCATCTTCAATATCTTGACCAATCATTTCTTCAATAATGTCTTCATGTGTAACAATTCCAAGTGTTCCACCGTATTCATCCAGTACAACTGCCATATGTTTCTTTTTCGCTAGCATCATTTTAAATACTTTTTCCACACTTGCAGATTGGACGATATATAGTGGATCACGGTCTATCAGTTCACCTAAAGCTATGTTCGGATTCATGGACCATTCTATAAGCATTTTGGAATAAAACATCCCTACGATTGTATCCATACTGTCCTCATATACTGGATAACGGGTATAAAAATGTTCAAGAATCGTATCCCGTACTTCTTCATATGTGGAATCAATCGGTAATCCTACAATATCTGTACGATGCGTTTCTAAGACATCCGAAACGTCCTTGTCGGGAAAATCTAGCACACCTTTTAAACGAATGGACTCATCTTGTTCGAAAGTCCCTTCAATAGAAGCAATGTCAACCATCGAACGTAATTCTGCTTTCGTTAACGTGGCTTGTGTTACCGTTCCTTTAGAGATGATTCGAATGAAGATATTCGTGAACATGGCTAGCAAAGCTGTTAAAGGGGTTAATAATTTAACAAGCACTGCGATTGGCGGTGCCACAACATACGCAATTTTGTCAGCAAAAGTTGCTGCAATCGTTTTCGGCAAAACTTCACCAAAAATAATTAAAATAACTGTGAGCACACCTGTCCAAAGCCCAACACTTAATGATTTGTCAATTGCAATCATTGTAACAATTGTCGGCATCATGATGTTTGCAATGTTATTTCCGATTAATATTGCAGTAATCATACGATCCGGTTTGGAAATTAACTTTTGAAGATGAATGGCTTTTTTGTTCCCTTGGTCTGCAGCAAGTTGTACTTTCATACGATTTACCGCTGTAAGAGCCGTTTCACTTCCTGATAGGAAAAATGACAAGAACAAAAAGATTCCGAGTGCAATAAACAAATGTGGTCCCTCCTGGGAATAGTTCAAATTCAATCCAATAAATTGACGTACATACAAAACGACCTCTTCATGAAAGTTAGCGTCTTATAACCCTATTAAGATGATCCCATTTTATAAAATCAAATACGTTTCAAACATCATACCATAATGTGCCTGTTTCAGTCTGTCAGACTAACTCATTATATAGTCGTTCTGCTATACTATTTTCATGTACAAAATTAGTTGAAATGAGGGATTTTGATGAGTCATTTAGAGAAATTAGACAATTACTTCACAAATAAGCGTGATGAACATCTTTCGGAGTTGAATGAATTTCTACGCATCCCAAGTATCAGTTCATTATCTGAACATAAACATGATATGCAGACTGCAGCTGAGTGGTTGCAGCAGTCATTTAAAAAAGCAGGGCTTGAGAACATAACAATTGATGAAACGGCTGGCCATCCAGTTGTATATGGTGATTGGTTACACGCAGAGGGAAAACCGACAATTCTTGTATACGGTCATTATGACGTTCAACCTGTTGATCCATTAAATCTTTGGACAAGTGCCCCATTTGAACCCGAAATTCGTGACAATAAATTATATGCACGTGGTGCAAGTGATGATAAAGGCCAAGTATTCATGCATATAAAGGCAATCGAAGCACTAATGCAAGAGCATGGTAGCTTACCTGTCAATGTGAAGTTCATGATTGAAGGCGAAGAAGAAATAGGCAGTGCGCATCTCGAAGAATACATTCATAAAAACACTGAAAAATTAGCAGCTGATATCATCGTTATTTCTGACACTGGCATGCAAGGACCAGGTCAACCTGCAGTTTGCTATGGTTTACGAGGCCTTACTGGTGTTCAAATTGACGTCCGCGGTGCCAAAAGCGACCTTCACTCAGGTTTATATGGCGGAGGTGTTCAAAACCCGATTCATGCATTAGCTGAAATTCTAGCATCCTTCCGCGATCAGGAAGGAACGATTGTGGTAGATGGTTTTTACGATAACGTTCGTCCACTTTCTTCAGAAGAACGAGAAGCTTACCAAGCACTCGACTTTGACGAAGATGCACTCGCAAAAGAAATTGGCGTATCTAAACTATTCGGCGAAAAAGAATTTTCGTATCTTGAACAAACATGGGCTCGACCTACACTTGAAGTGAACGGCATTTTTGGCGGTTTCTCTGGAGAAGGTATCAAAACTGTGTTACCTGCAGAAGCTGGTGCCAAGATTACATGCCGCCTCGTCCCCGATCAAGAACCAGATGAGATTGTCGAAAAACTAAAAGCACACATTAACAAACATTCAATTCCTGGTGTAACAGTTGAAGTAAGTGAGTTCGATAAAGGCAAACCGTTCATTACACCATTCGACCACCCAGCGATCCAAGCGGCGGGTCGCTCGTATGAAAAGGTATATCATGTTCCAACTTCCTATACACGCGGGGGTGGCTCTATTCCAATTGTTGCCGCATTCGATGAAATTCTACAATTACCTGTTGTCCTCATGGGCTTCGGTTTGGCTTCAGAAAATTTTCATGCGCCAAATGAACACTTCCATCTTGAAAACTTCGACAAGGGATTACGCGTCATTGGCGATTACTATTATGAAATTGCTGGTTTTACGAAAGATGAATTGAAAAAGTAATCTATTTAAAGTCGAATCCTCTCTCGTAGAGAGGATTCGACTTTTTTTTGTTGTGGTGTTTGTGGGTGGAAAGTCCTGAAACGCTGATATGTTGGTGAAAAACGCCGATAAGTGAGTCATGAACGCTGATATGCAGTTACAAAACGCTGATAACACATGCTACACCGCCGATATCCAGCACCTTTCCGCCGATAAAATTTCTCGACATAAAAAAATACCCCGAAAGCATGTAATTCTGCTTTCGAGGAACCTTTTATTATTCTTATTCGTCTTCTTGACCATAGAATGTAACGATTTTTTCCAACGGCTTACGCTCTATAGCTTTTGGAATTTCATCGAAATAGCCAAACTGAAGCATGCTAATGATGCGTTCACCTGGCTTTGCGCCGAGTTCTTCGCGGAATTTAGGATTATCCAAGAAAGCTGGTGTTTTCCAGCATGTTCCGATTCCTTTATCCCACGCAAGCAATTGAATGTTTTGGATGAACATACTCGCGGCTGCAAAATCTTCTAACCGTTCTTTTTGACGCGGATCTTCTGGCACGATAACAAATGCAACCGCACCTGGCGATTTGAACTTTTTCATCTGTTTCTCAAGTTCTTCTTCATTTAGTTCCTTCCATTTAGGAACACCATATTCACGTAAAACCTCCTGAACCTTTACATACTCCTGACTCGCTGCCACAACGAAACGCCAAGGATTACGATTCCCATGATTCGGTGCCCACGAAGCATCTTCTATTATATCTGTTAGACTATCTTGATCGACTGGTTGACCGTTGAAATTCTTTATCGAACGTCGTTTGACAATTGCATCTCTTACCGATAATGCTTGTTCATTCATTAATCATCTAACCCCTTTTTCTAAACTTTGTTCATTATACCTCATTTCGTCAAGTCCATCCTATGTTATGCTCTTCTATATCTGATTATAGTTAATTCACAGTTTTTTAATCCACACAAATTACTTTCCGTGGTATAATATTATTAAAATACAAAAGAAAGAAAAGGATGAATCATTTTATGACGAAAAAGCCACTTGCATGGATAGTTGATAGCACTGCCTATATAACAGACACTCTAAAAGAACACTCTGATTTCTTCGTTATTCCGTTGAATATACATTTCAATGAAAAACAATTTATAGATGGTGTAGATTTAACAGCAACACAACTTTACTCTAAAATAAAAAACGCAGAATCGTTCCCAAAAACATCACAACCGTCTGCAGGAGAATTTGCAGAACGGTATAAAACAATCGCAGAGAACTATGAACAAGCCATAGCAATTCATGTCTCCTCAAAATTGAGCGGAACACTTTCCACTTCAGCTAATGGAGCGAAAATTGCAGGATTACCTACTACATACATAGACTCACTATCCCTCTCCTACGGAATTACAGGATTAATTGAAAAGGGGATGGATATGTATGACAACGGTGCATCTGTCCCAGAGATTAAAATGCAGCTTGATCAGATGGCTGGTACCATGCACAATTATATTTTAATTGGAAACTTAGACCAATTGTATAAAGGTGGTCGTATGGGCGGTATCCAATTCTTTCTTGGTAGCCTATTGAAAATAAAGCCAATCGTCCAGATTTCTACTGAGGGTGAATTGATTGCGATTGAAAAGGTGCGTTCAGAAAAGAAAGCGTTGCAGTATTTAATCGATAAAGCTAAAGCAGGCTATGACATTGGTTGTCGGAAGTTTCATATTATGCACGGAAATATAGTAGAGCAAGCAAGTTATTTAAAAAATGTGCTGTTAAATGAGCTACCTGGAACTGAAATTGTCATCGGTGATATTAGCTCCACGCTAGCGGTTCACGCTGGCGAAGGAACACTTGCCGTATTGTGGTTTGATTAAAAAAGGCAGTCCGTCAAAATAGACGGACTGCCTTTTTTATGAAAACGTATCATTAATTTTGAAGAAGATATATCGCGCTTCAGGTGTACTCGCATAGGAATCTTTGTATGCCCAATGTCGATGTTGTGCGTTATACGTGTGTGCATTGACTAGCGGAACTGAACCATCTTTGGCAGTAACAATCGTCGAATGATCATAACGGCCATCCCCTTCAAAGTCATACGCGATAACGTCGCCAAGTCCAAGTTGTTCCGCTGATGAAACTTGCGTAGCCGTCAATCCCTTTTTAGACGTCCCTAAATACCAACGTAAAGAATGCGCCACTGACCAACTAAAACTCCACGTACCACCTCGTATCCACCATCCTTGCGTACGATTCGGGTAGCCATGCATCGGCGCCCCTCCCGCTAATAAACATTGAGAAATATAATTTGTACAATCTACATCAAATGATGGAAAAGCCGGGTTACGTCCATCCCACCATTTATCGGCATATCGTACAGCAGCCTCTCTGTCGTACATCCACATTCGCCTCCTTACGATTATCGTATGAAAACGACTGTGAAAGCATACTCACTTAAGCTCAATGTTAATATCTCCGTTAATATAATTCGGATAGGATTCAAAAGTGATTTTAACAGGATTCACTCGTTCAGGTTTAGTAAAGTACATCGTGGAATAGGCGTATCCCTCATCATGATGCATGCTAACGCTATTTGACTCAACTTCTTCGCCATTTGCATTTTCCGCTTGATAGAACAGAGATCGATTCACTTCATCAGTTTGCTTATATCGTACTTCCACGGAATTTGGTCTAATGGAAGTGAATTCAATTTTGCCATCTGAAGGTTGTTTAAGCACTTTCCCTTTTTGTAGATCTAATAGCACATATGCCTCTTCTTTAGGCAAGGCTTGTAGCTGATTGATTTTAAAATAGAGTTTGTTGGGTTTTTCAAAATAATTACTTTGTAAAAAGAACGTCTGCTGAGTCTCACCAAATCCACGTCCACTCGAGCCATTTTGGATACTGCTCCACTTTTCACCTTTTTCATCTTCAATACGCATATCTTGAAAGTTATAAATCTCCTTTGTATTCGTTTCATCGAAAGTAATATCTACAGCAACTCGTAGTGGATAAATCGTAATCTCATCAATGACCAATTTCTGCCCCTCAATTACAACTTCTTGTTTAAGTGGGTATACTTTCCCCTTCTTCACTTCCTGATTCAACGTGAAGGGAATTGAAAACGTCGTTTCTTTTTCATTCTCTAATGTGATTTCTATTTTCATACTTCGAGTGTTAAACGACTCTTTCTCCCAAAACATAAGATTCAGAACATCCTCTTTACGATTCTGGTTTTCTTGATTTGGATGATCATATGACCATGAACCTTTTTTAATTTCCATGTCATCTTTAAATATGCGTACATCTTCATATCCTACAGCGCTAATCGGATAAGGTGCTTCCAATGTATACGAAACGACCACGCCAGTTTCATCTACAATTAAACCGTTTATCGTGAGCGTTATATCATCTACAGTTTGGCTAGCATTGACCTGCTGGTAATATTCATTATCGACTATTGCCTGAATCCCTTTATCATACTGAATTAGTTCCACAATTTTCCCTAGTCCGGGAATTGAGCTTATCGCACTTGCAAAAGCGGGTGATACACGAATTGAAGTTATAAATGTCAATAAGAGAACTGCAGTAATTGCTAATGACCATAGGGACTTACGTTGTTTCCTATGTTTTAACCGATAGGAGTTAGCTGCAATTTTGACACCTTGTTCAATTGCTACATTTAATGCATCCTCAGGAATAGTGAGTGCGTCCAACTCCAATTTCATGTCATGTAATTTTTTCTCTTCATTTTCAAACATGATCGATTCCTCCATTCTCGGATAGCAAATTCCGCAACGTTTGCAATGTCTTATGCAATCTCGACTTCACTGTTCCCTCAGGAATACGTTCAATGACTGCAATATCTTTAATTTTGACGTCTTGAAAATACATCATATGAATCAACTTTTGTTCAGCTAGCGTTAGCTTTCCCAACGCTTCTTCCATTTCTATCGCTGCGAAATTAGAGTGCGACTGCATTTCAGCAACCATTTCATTCGATGTGTAGCGTTTTTTTAACTGTAATTGATCTTGACAGTAATTTACCATGACGCGAATGAGCCAGGTCTTCAAATAGGTAGGCTCTTTTACCGTATGTATTTTTTGATAAGCCCGAACTGTTATTTCTTGTACCGCTTCGATTGCATCATGTTCATTTTTCAAAAAAGCGTAAGCAGTTCGATATAATGTGTTTTTATAAAGAAGTATAAGTTCAAGGAATGCCTGTTCATCATGCTTAATTGCTCGCTTTATAAGGTCCAATTCGTCCATAGTGTCACCCCGGTTCTATTTGTTGTTATGTATTAGACAGACGACAAAGGAAAAAGTTCATTTTATTTTAAAACTTCTTCCACTACTTAAATTTTGGCATTGAAAAAGAAGGCTCCTATCGTACGGAACCTTCTTTTTCAATTATATTTGAAACTGTACTGATAAGCAGAAACGATTAGTGAAGCATTACAGATCCGCCATCAACCATTATTGTTTGGCCAGTGATGTATTGTGATTCTTTAGAAGCTAAGAATACAGCAGCAGCACCGATATCCTCTTCAACATCACCGAAACGACCTAGTGGAATTTTATTTTTAACTGTTTCATAGTATTCTGGTTGCGCTTTAGACCATGCTTCTACACCAGGTGTACTTGCTAATGGACTAATAACGTTCACGTTAATACCGAAACGGCCCCACTCGTTAGCAGCAACGCGTGACAATCCACGGATTGCTTCTTTTGCAGCCGCATATACTCCTTGTGTTTCTTGTCCTGTTAAACCAGCACCAGAAGCGAAGTTAATAACATTTCCTTTTGATTCCTTCAAATACGGAAGTGCTGCTTGCATTAAATAGAATGTTGGATAGAAACCAGTTCCAAACGAAAGGTCTAAATCTGCTTGTGTAGCATTTTCAATTGTTGTTTGTTTAGATGCATGCGCATTGTTCACAAGTACATCTAGTTTACCGTACTTGTCGACAACTGTTTTAATGATTCCTGGTAAGCTTTTAGTATCCATTAAATTAGCTTGAAGGAACATTGATTTTGGAGAAATAGCTTGCAATTCTTTTTCAGTTTGCTTGCCTGTTTCTTCATTTAGGTCAATAACCGCAAGAATAGCGCCTTCTTTCGCCATCGCTCTAGCCATACCGCTACCGATACCGCCTGCTCCACCTGTAATAATGACAACTTTATCCTGTAATCTTCCCATTCTTAACAGCTCCTTTAGTTTACGATTCCTCGTTAGTTTAACATTAAATTACTCGTTTTGGAATGAAAAAGTCTTATAATTGTCACATAATGCGAGAAATGATTACTAAACAAGTATCAAGTTACTTCTATTCAATTCAGTTTGGTTGGGTGTATGC
>JARIDO010000026.1 GCA_029263895.1 Sporosarcina sp. | reverse complement strand
ACAATACAGGGGGAAATCGAGTGAAGAAGATAGTAATTGGATTATTGATTGGTGTATTAGCGATGCTTACAGCATGTGCACCGACTGAAAAAAAGGGTACGCCCGAAAAGCAAGAACCAGGAAAAGGGGAAGCAGTAATTGAGCAAAAAGGAGACGGTGTTGACGAGTCTGACTTAAAAGAAGCACTTGCACAATTTCCTGAAACACAACCTGAACGCACGATTACAACATCCGTACCGTTAGCAGAAATGCTGAATCTGTTGGATATTACACCTGTTGGTGTTCCAACTTCGACGAATCCACTACCTGCAGATTTTGATGCAGTTGAACGTATTGGTTCACCGATGCAACCCGATTTAGAAGTGATTACGAGTCTAAAATCTGACTTGATTTTAGGAGCTGAATCGCTTCGCAGTACGTTAGATAAAAGTTTAGAAGGCATGGATTTAAAAACGGCCTATTTACCAACGGACTCATTTGAAGACTTAAAACTAAGTTTTAAAACACTAGGCACTTATTTCAATAAGAAAGAAGAAATGAATACTGTTCTCGATAATCTAGTTAAAAAAGAAAATGAATTAAAGGAACAGGCAAAAGGTAAAAAATTACCGAGTGTCTTGCTAGTCATTGGAACAGCAGATTCGTTCATGGTAATGAGTGAGGAATCATATGTAGGAAGCTTAGTTCGTAAACTGGGTGCTGAAAACATTGCAACAACAGCACTAAAAGTGAAAGAACGTTATTCACCTATTAATATGGAGGAAGTCGTTGTTGCGGATCCAGATATCATTCTTGTTTTAGCATCAGGAGATCACGGCGCTTCAAAAGATGCATTTAAAAAAGAAGTTGAAAGTAATGATACTTGGACGAAACTTTCGGCTTATAAAAACGACAAAATTAAAGTGTTAGATTATGAAGTATTTGGCGTAACCTCTATCAAAAATGCTGAAAATGCGCTAACAGATATCTCTACCTATTTTTATAAATGAAGCGAGGTTATCACCGAATGACTAAATCACGTAGCGGCATCATTGTCGTCATCACATTTGTACTAGCAATAGCGGCAGCGGTGATTGCTATCGGATTAGGCAGCGTAACAATCAAAGTACCAGAAATCCTTCAAACATTGCTAGATTCCACGTCAGATTCCGTCAACGAGACGATTATTTGGAATATCCGTCTACCGCGTGTTCTATTAGCGATGATTATTGGTGCCAACATCGCCATTTCAGGGGCTATTTTACAAGCGGTCATGGGTAACCCTTTAGCTGATCCAGGATTGACTGGTGTTACAAGCGGTGCGGCTGTATGTGTATTGATTATTATGCTTGCAATGCCTGAGTATACTCAATTCATTCCAATTGCAGCGTTTGTTGGCGGCATGGCAGCGGCTACGATTGTTTACGCATTGGCATGGCGTCGTAATGGGATTTCTCCTATTACGATTATCCTTGCTGGTGTGGCGGTCAATGCATTATGTGGTGGGGTTGTTGGTTATCTATCCATCATTTATAGCGATCGTTTACCATCTGCTGTTCAATGGATGAATGGTAGCTTGGCAGCGAAAGGAAATTCTGTCGTTGCGATGGTTTTTCCTTACGCAATTGTTGGTTGGATTCTATCAATCTTTGCGATTCGTAAAGCAAATGTTATTAGAATGGGAGACCAAGTTGCTGCGAATCTTGGTGAGAATGTACACCGAATTCGTATTCTACTTTCGATTTTAGCTGTTTTCCTTGCAGCTATTTCCGTGGCGGCAATTGGAATGATCGGCTTTGTCGGTTTAATTGTTCCACATATGGCTCGTTTTTTAGTAGGTTCTAATTACAAGTATTTATTGCCTATGAGCATGGCGTTGGGGGCACTTGTATTGTTAGTGGCAGATACGGGAGGTCGCACAATCTTCGCACCTCTTGAAATCCCGGCAGGTATATTAATGGCGGTTATCGGCGGTCCATACTTTTTGTATTTGATGAGAAGGAGTGTGTTTTAACATGTTTGAAGTCAACTCTATTTCAATTCAATACGATGAAAAACAAGTAATCAAGGACTTTTCATTTACTATCAATGAAGGAGAAATCGTTTCTATTATTGGTCCAAACGGTTCAGGTAAGTCGACACTTCTCAAAGCGGTTTCTTGCCAAATGACTTGTAAAACAGGTTCGGTGAAACTTAATGGCATTAACTTAAAATCGATGAAGCCGAAACAAATTGCCTGTCAAATGTGCATGTTGAGTCAGAAAAACCAAGCGCCGACAGATATGACAGTGTATGATCTTGTTGCATATGGAAGGTATCCACATAAACGTTGGTTTGAGAAACTAACGAATGATGATCGAGACATTATTCAATGGGCTATTGATAAGACACATTTAACTGCTTATCATGATCGTACAGTCGCCTCTTTGTCTGGTGGAGAATCTCAGCGCGCATGGATTGCGATGGCATTGGCGCAGCGACCTAAAATTCTGCTACTCGATGAGCCAACGACTTATTTAGATATTTCACATCAGCATGAAGTACTCGAACTTGTACGAGAATTAAATCTTGATATGGGAATGACAGTTATGATGGTGCTACATGATTTGAACCAAGCAGCCCATTACAGTGATCGCGTAATCGTCGTTCAAGATGGAGAAAAAGCAATGTGTGGAACGGTGGAGCAAGTGATGACAGCGAAGATGATTCGTGAAGTTTATAAAATGGATTCTGAAGTTCACTACAGTAGCACAGAGCAGAAACCAAGAATTCATCTTTTACACACAGCACGCTAACTAATTGGAGGTATGTAAAATGGCAAAGACAATCGATTTAGAAAAGAACAAAGAAAAGTACTTGCAGTTTGTAGAGAGCCGCAATAATCTGATTTTGAATTTATTAGACGACGAAGGAAAGCCTTTTACGAGTTGTGCGCCATTCGTCAAAAAAGACGGTAAACTGTATATATACATAAGTAAAGTAGCCGAGCATTATCGCTATATGGAAAAGAGCGAGTGGGTAGATGCACTGCTCGTAGCAGACGAATCAGCTACTAAGAATGCATTTGCAACAGAACGAGCTCGTTGGAGTTGCACGACTAAAAACATTGGCAATGATGGACACGACGCTATTTTTGAACTTTTCAATGCACAATACGATGCTAAATTATTAGATGTACTACGCGGATTAGACTTCTCATTATTTGAGTTGACACCAACAATGGGGCGCTATGTCGTAGGGTTTGGAATGGCTTTTGACACGGATATTACAGGCGATGTTTTTACACATGTTGTCGTAGATAAAGATAACAAACCAGGTGCGTAAAGGAGGCTGAACACAATGACGTATCAAACTGTTGTTCCAATATGGAATGCGTTGCGCCAGCGCTTCACTGCGACAGCAACAGCATTACCTGAAGAGGACTTATCATTATCGTTAGGTAAATCATCAATTGCATCTCTGTTGTATCATACGGCGGAAGTTGAATATATGTTTGCGGAATGGTTTTTCGGAAAAGCAAAACCTGAAACGCCGACACTTGAGTCAACGACTACGTTGCAACAGCTGTTGGATTTATTGACAGCATCAAATGACCAATTAGACAATGCGATGAAAGTGCTCTCTGAACAACAATGGACGACTCCTGTTGAATCACCAATGGGTGTTTCAACTCCGTTGGAAGCTGTTGGACGCTTGATGTATCACACGGGCATTCATGCAGGACAGATTTCATTGATTCAAAAGAACGGCACGTCAACTGCATCATAAAAAAACTGCGCTCTATACTGTGCAACTTTTATAAGTTGTCAGCAATAGGGTGCAGTTTTTTAATTTTAAACCGGTTGTACAATTTGTGTCGATAGTGAAAGAAAATCCTCTTCTCAAAAACAAGAGAAAAGGATTGGAATTTACTAACGTTATTTTTATGAATATATATTGGCATAAAGAATTCTGCAACCTACTTGATTTTCGTTTCAAGCGGGCGCGTTCCCTGGGGCGTGCGGTGAGCCTCCTCGTCGCAAAAATCGTGCGTCTGCGGGGTCTCACCTGTCCCGCTATGAGGTGAACCACTGGAGTCTCCGCTTTGGGCCCCAATCAGCTATATATGTGGAAAATATAAGATCAATATAAATAGAAAATAGGTGAATTTCACTGTAGAATTAAAGTCGTCGAAAACCAAATCCTAAGGAGAGAAATCACTTTTCTACTTTAAAGGATATTCAAATTTTACTTGATATTCAAGACCCAAATCTTAACTTTGAAGCAAACTGTGTAAAAGAAGGAACTTATATGGGCAAACCGTGTAAATATGTCACTGGTAAATTAACATATATCCCTACTTTTTGTGGAGTTTGTAGTGCTTCAAATAAAAAATACGATGTTTATATAAATGGGAGACAACTCTCCCGCATCACTTTGCCTATAACTGGGGTACACCCAACGTATCCCTTTTTAGAGAAACAACGTTTAATGTGTAAGCGATGTAATAACAGTTTTACTACAAAAACACTAATTGTACAGAGGAATTGTCATATCTTGAACAATGTTAAATCACAAATTACTATCAAATCTGCCGAAGCGCAATCCTTAACATCTATTGCTAAAGATTGTTCAGTATCACCTAGTACAGTTTAGCGGGTGATTAATATAGTAGCTAGAATTTTCAAACTTTCACAACGATTTTTGTCTAAGCATCTATCATTTGATGAATTCAAATATGCGAAAGGAATGATGGCTTTTGAATATATTAATCCAGAAACATGGGATATTTTAAATATCCTTCTCAACGGAGAAATTATGTGATTAAGAATCATTTTATTGCGAACTATAGCTTAGCTGAACGGAATCAGGTAGAGACCGTTACGATTGATATGATTGCAAGTTATGCGACTGTCATTAAGGAGCTATTTCCACATGGGCAGATTATTATTGATCGTTTTCATTTGGTTCAACTAATTAATCGTTCCATGAATCGTTGCCGGGTTCGCGTGATGAATCAATTAAGAACTTCTAATGGCGAGGACATGAAAAGGTATCGCCGACTTAAACGATATTGTAAGCTTCTCTTAAAACATGAATCTGATTTATCTGATGTAACCTACAAACACTATCCACTATTTGATGAACGTATAGGAAAAGTAATTGCCGATGAAATATTAGCGTATGACGAAGAGTTACGGAAGAATTACGAAACTATATCAAGAGCTTTTAAGAACGCTGAAGGAGTGAAGCTTCGGTAGGTTCAGTGAAGTATTAACGGAAAAAGAATCGCCCTTATAACTAGCTACATGAAAACCAGCTTGAAAACGTTAAGAAAACACGCACCTTATATCAAAAATAGTTTCACATATTCATACAATAATGGTCGTATAGAAGAAATCAATAATAAGATCAAAGTTTTAAATAGAGTCGCTTATGCCTATCGAAACTTTACCAATTACCAAAATCGAATACTCCTTCATTTCAAATTAAAGCCAGTTGAACAAAAGACTCTATCATTAAAAGAAAAACAATCAGTTATCCAAGTCGCTTAAGCGACTCGGATAACTGATCAACTAAATATTTTATGGACGATTTATTCTTCATCAAAATTATTTCACAAATAACCTTTAATCAAAAGATAGCTTATAATTTTTTGGGAATCGGTGCTATAAAAATTCATGTAATATTACTAAAAACGCATGGTAAGAAATACTTTTTTAAGGTACAATTAATGATAAAATGAACTTTGTGTGGGGGAAAGTGTATTGCGTAAGATTATAAAATTTTTAGTCTCAGTAGAATTCTTTTTCACACTCTTTTTATTCTCAGGGTATTTTAAAGAGGGATTTAATATGTCATTGGATTTAACTGCAATTTTACTAGTGATAACAATGATTTTGGTATTAGTAAAAGTATATTTCAGTCCGGAATTTAATAAAAATAACCTTATACCTATATATATTTTTTTACTTCTTTATATCTTTTTGATATTAAGCCTATATTATAGCCCAAGTCCTTATTCCAGTTTAAATAAGGTAATCAAATTTACTTTTTTAACACTTCCCTCATTTTTGATACCTTTAATTTCGTTTAAAGGTATGGAGTCATTAAAAAAAGTAGCCATTTCTATCGCTATTATTTCAATAGTGTTTGCTTTATCTGTAATTCCTGCTTTAATTAGCAATTCTGGGACCATTGGTTTTGTGGGTTCCCAAGGACAATACCAGTCTATCGGAAGAATGATGGGAGTGGGGTGTATTATTTTAATATTTTACTTTGCTATTAACAAGAATAATAAAGTAAAATTATTTGGACTGATTAGTACTTTGTTGTGTATGGTTGTTTTGTTAGGAAGTGGAAGTAGAATGCCTTTAATATCGTTGACCATTGTGGCTCTTTATTTTTTTGTCACATCATTTAAAATAAAGAATGGGACGCTTTTTTATCGCAAAGAATTAAAATTATTTTCATTGTTATTATTATTAATGCTCCCTATGATTTGGTTTTTCTTTCAAAAAGGATACTTTGTAACTGTTATATATAGATTAAGCGTTCTTTTTAACGAGAAAGGTGGTGGAGTGTCTGCCATAGGTAGAACGGATGCTTTCGAGACGGCCATTAATACTTGGAAATCAAATCCATTGTTAGGTAGTGGTGTTGGTAGTTTTGGTTTTATTCAGTACGGTTATGATAAAATCGATTACCCTCACAATATATTAATTGAATTATTAATGGAGCAAGGCTTGATAGGTTTTTCGTTGTTTCTAATACTCTTTAGCTATGTGGCATTAAAATGTTTTGGAATATTAAAAACAGAATCTATTCATTATATTGTTTGGGTTTTAATTTTCTTGAACTTTTTCTTGAATTCACTTGTAAGTGGGGATATAAACTCTAATAGAATGCTGTTTACTGCAATGTCATTTGTAATAATTGCATACAATAATTATGTGGTAGAGGAGATAAATAGTCCTGATCATTTTACAGATGGTAAATTTTTATTAACACAAAAATGAATGGCTTCAATATTTTTTTAAATGATAGTGTTTTGTTTTATTCAAGTGATTTCATTTCCAAAAAGTTGAATTTAAATTCACATGACTAGTATACTTTTGTAATAATAGAATTCATTGCACATACTTTTCTTAGGGGAAAATCGCTTTCTAGATAATATTTAACGGAATTTACCTTCACTTCTTTTGGACGCTTGTTCCAAAATTATGTAAGTCATAATTCCTTATGTTTTCAATTTTAATATTGTTATTTTCGTTAAAATGGGATTTAATATTTATTTCACACAACTGACATTTTTTGTTTGAAAGTGACCTATAAAAGCAAAAGGAAGTGATTCATGTTCTTATTGAACGGGAAATCCTCTTTATTTCACAATAAGAATAATGTCATTAGTCTATTCAGAGATTTTTATTTCCAGTGTTATCTAAATGGAAACATAACATGACTTAGAGGTTTATTTAATTTATATTCCATTGTACAAGATTTTTAATACGCATAATTAGTAATCACTTCCACAACGGCATCTTCAATGGGCGTTACAGGGCCATCGATATAGTTATTAATCATAATTGAAAATAGGATTTCGGTGCCGTCTTTTGCAGTGGCATACCCTGATAGTGTAGAAACGCCTGTAATTGTACCGGTTTTTGCAAACACGTTATCATTTTTCAAGCGATTACGTAATGTGCCGCCTACCATTCTGTCAGCTTCACCGGCAATGGGTAATGAAGATTTAAACACTGAAAACCACTCTTTATCCTGCGCTGCAAATAGTAATTGAGTCAGTTCATTCGCTGATATCAAGTTTTTATGTGACATACCCGAACCATCACGTAAAGCGAGTGATTCTGTGTGCAAACCTAAATGTGCGAGCTCCGTTTTCATAACATCTAATCCGGCTGTCCAACTCCCATCCTCACGTTTGACCTTTCCCATCTCTTTCACCAACACTTCTGCAATGCCATTATTACTTAGTTTCATAAACGGAATGAAGAGCTCTGAAAGGGGAATAGATTTTTTGGTTGAGAGCAATTTAGTGCCACTTGGTGTTTGAGCTGTTTTGAAACTTTTATATGTGATATCTTGTGCCTCAAGTGATTGGCAAAACAGTTCTAGTGCCAAACCTGTCGGCTCCCAAATTGCAATCTGTGCTTCATAAGGTTTGGCTTGAAGCGGTATTTGTCCGCTGACGGAAATACGATTAGAGCCATGATCACGTAAAATAGTTATTTTTTTAGTCGCTTCTTGTTTAATTGAGTTGACGTTATTCATAATGTCAACGTAAGTCGTTTGCGGGTTCACTGTGATGGTCGGTGTACGACCTGCATGCACGGTAATAAGAACTGTTCCAGCGTCAAAATCTTTCGTCGGCGATACTGTTAGTGCAGACACTTGAGCTCCTGTATAGTTATGCTCGTCAGACCAGTTTAAATCTTGAGAATAACGCTCGTCATCATACCAGCTATCATCTGCTACTACATTGCCAGTGATTGTATGAATGCCCATCGCTTTTAATTGCTTTGCAAACTGCTCTAAGTCTTCTTTTAATAAGGTGGTGTCACCTTGCCCTACAAGATATAAATTGCCATGAAGCGTATTGTCAATGAGTTGTCCATCCGTTCGAATTTCTGTGGAAAAAGTATGATTAGATCCTAGTACTTCAAGCGCGGTTGCAGCGGTGAGTAATTTCATATTGGAAGCAGGACGGAGGCGTGTGTCGCCGAAATTGGAAAATATCAAGTTGCCGCTTTTGGCATCTCGTATACTGACACCTGTTATTGCTCCTTTTAGTTGAGGATCTTGTAGGAGAGTGTTTAGTTGTCCCTCTAGACTCGCCTTGTCATTAGAAGCAATGACAGCAAGCTTGTTTGTTTTGTGTTGTGTTGGAAACAGTGTAATCATCACAACCAGTAACATTAATACAGTCTTTTTTAGCGTAGAGATTCTGAACAACATGAAAGCACATCCTTTCATCATATAAAGCAGTCTATGAAAGTCTTTCGAAAAACAGATATAGATGAAGTTATTATTGTTTGTAAAAGTATTGTTTACAGTGGGATTAAGATTATACAAAGAAGGTTTGAAGTCTAATTTGAACCTGTCTTTAAGTACTAAAAAACAGACCGATAAATTACTTCGGTCTGTTTGAAGAGTTAAGTGATTAACATTCTGCACATATAATTTGATTGCGACCTGATTCCTTTGCCTTATAAAGACATTGGTCTGCTGTTTCGATAAGTTCCATAATATGTGTTGCGCAATCAGGGTAACTCGCAACACCAGCTGAAATCGTAATTACCTCACCACACGGACTAATCGTATTTTCAAGCGTGCTACGTAATTTTTCAGCAACTTCCACTGCATCTTGTTTCGAAACGCCAGGTAATAACATAATGAACTCTTCGCCGCCATAGCGGCAGCAAACATCAGAAGATGTCGTGACTTTGTGTAATTCTTCAGCTACAAATTTTAATACTTGGTCGCCCACTGTATGTCCATACGTGTCATTAACTCGTTTAAATCGATCAATATCTAATAAGATGAGTGAAAAAGATTGATTGTTTGTTATCCACTTATGCACCTTTTCATCCATAGATCGTCGATTGACGAGACCTGTAAGTGGGTCTGTCGTTGATTCGTGAATGAAGAAGTTCACTTTGTTTTGGAAGAAACGAAGATTATTTAACATTGCTTTTTGTAGCTCGACCGCTTCATAATACCAAGCTTGTACGTCTTTCATTTCTTCTAATTCCCAGTCTTCAGTTGTGTCTTTTGCATGATCTGCTAACTTATTTAGTGGATCTGCAATTCGGTTTGATATAAACCAAATTAAGAGTAACGATAGAATGAGGAAAGGAAGAGCTGTTATCAACATCTGGTGTATCAATTTCTGAGATGGCAGCAATGCAACGTCCGTTGGTCTTTGAGACACAACACCCCAGTGTGCGGTTGGAATGTAGGAAAAACCGGCAAGCATATCTTTGTTTTTCGAATTAATAAGCCGCTCTGCACCGTTTTTGCCTTTTTTTAATTGTTCTATAATTTCATTGTTTGCAACGACTTCGTTAATGCGTTCTTTTTGTGGATGATAGAGGATTCGCCCCTCATCATTCACAACATAAACATAGGATCCATCATTATAGAAGTGTTCGCCTAACAGTTCATTGAGAATATTATCTTCCATTAAATAAATGGAACCACCGACGAATCCTAAATAATCGCCTGATTGATTGAAAATAGGTTGTGAAATAAAAACAATGATGCGTCCAGTAACAGATAGATAAGGTTCAGAAATGATTGGTTTTTTTTCTTTTAATGCTTGCAAACTCCCTTGTGATTCAAGTTTCATTCCTACAATTTCTAATGTCTGGGGGGAGGTTGCGATTACAATCCCATCTGCTCTCGTAATCACGACTGAGTTGAACGTATTCGTTTGTTTCTTTAACCGTTCTGCTTCCTGTAAGAAAAGAGCAGAGGCATTTGCATCATCAAAGTGACTGGAGATTTCATCAGCACTTACGGCTAACGTTTGTAATGTTCGATCCATAAAATCATCCGTTAACGTAGAGAGCTTTTGTGCATATACACGATTCGTTTCTAGTGTTCCATTTATTAAAGTAGACTGATTTACACGATAGCCGGCGATGATACTACTCAATAATGTGAGAATAACTGAAAGAAGTGCGACAGAGAGTATTAGTTTTTTTAATGTAAGTTTCATACTAGCCGTCGCCCCCTTTTATAATACAATAGTTATAGATATTACTTCAATTTTATCATGAACACAACTTATTTCTACATAATTCTACAAATATCATCTACTACTACTCATTTGTATTGATAGTTCTTCGAATTTCTTTTATGATTCTCTCCCTACGTTTTTTAATGCCGGCGATGGAAATACCAAAATGCACGGCACATTCGCTCAATGAATAACCTTCCATAAATAACATTTGTATTAATTCTTGTTCATGCTGTTTCAATGTGAGAAGTGCTTCAGCGACACGATGAGACGTACTAGTCTGGAAATTTTTCTGGGACTCTCCGACTCTTTCTAATACGTCATTTTCCACTTGAAGTACTTTTACTGTAAACTTCCGCTCTTTTTTCAACTCATCCAACATTGCTCCGCGTATATACATAAATGCATACGCTGTAAAATTTCCTTTCTTTTTATCAAATCGCTGCCATGCTTGCCAAAGCGCGATTCTCCCAACTTGTCTAAATTGTTCGTGGTTTCGGTAAATCGTGAGTTTACGCATAACCGCTGAAATCATTGGTTCATAACGCTCTAACACTTCTTCAAAATCCATCATATTGTCGGCCTTTCAAACCGTGCACGATACGTTGTATTCCCGGGTGAAAATAGCGTAACTTATGAAACGATACTTTTCGAATGTCTAAAATGAACGTTTGCTACTACCGGATGAATCGTTTGAGTACTCCCTATGCATCGTTTGGGGTAAGCAAACGAGCGTTTTAATAGTTTTTAATGTCAGCAAGTTCAGTTTGTAGATGCATAGAATTATTTTACAGAAATGTTGTAATATCCTTCACGGTGGCAGGTACTTAGTAGATAATTAAAGTTGAAATCGCATACTTTAAATTAACTTCAAAAGACTAGATACTTCATACAAATCTAAAAAAAGGAGTGAAAGATAGGTGAAAAGATGCACAAAGTATGGAATGGCGAATGATTCAGGGGAAGTGTATTGTTCAAACTGCGGCAATGGAATTCGCAAACAAGAACAATTTGGAAGTTTAGTTCGCTATTTCACGGTTTACTTGTTGTGTCAACATGAATCGAATCGGTATTCATTTTTATAGTAAAGAAGAGACATCAGCAGCTGCGCAACCCGTCTACAATCCAATTATAAATAAAGATTCAAATGCATTATATAAACAAGTTGGTAAACCCATTGACTTTCAAGGGACGAATGAGGAACTACTAGATTATTTGAATACACAGCACATGGACGCTTTGAAAGATAGGTTAATTGCGAGTGTGAGGAAGGTGAAGAATGAAGGAAAAGCTAAACCGATTCTTCATGAAGATGGAACTCCACTATTTGTCATAAATCCTCAAAAGCGATTTGCATTGTATCCGGCAGCAAAGTTTGAATGGGGTAATAAGTTAGTGTATCCTTTACTCGTTTCAAACAATGTGAATAGCAAAGTAAAAGAAAGTGTTGAAATTGAGCAACTTAAAAAAAGATGTCATTTTTTCAGCGAAGATGAAAAATGATACAAGTGAAGCGACGCTGTTCGTTATTCCAGTAAATTAAGCACTGAAGCAGTTGGATGATAATTCAGCACTTGGAGAACAAGGGGATACACAATATAGTAGGGAATTGGCATTCTATTTAGCTGAAATTGATGGGAAGGTAGGTTATCTCCAAGATCAACTAACGATTCCGGAACTGATCATTAACTTAGATCGCTTTCCATTTGGAGAGTACATGTTCAAAGAGCAATCGCTTATAACAATTAGACAAATTGAAGCATCAAACATTTCAACTGCTTACATGTGGACCTATGACAAAGGTGAAATGAAGGAAGTACTGTTGGATGATTCGGCATCTATATCGATTTCTGGTGATCGTGTGAAGTTCTTAAAAGAACAATATATGCAGTCATATATTTATAATAACGGAGAAGGTGAATGGATATATAATTCGTGGAAATGGGATGAAGAAAAGACATCGTTTATCGGATTGAGTGAAAAAGTTTATAAGAGCAATGTTGAGTTCGGTGTTGAAACTGGACAACGTCTTGAAAAAGCATGGAAATCAAAAGAAAACTATTATGTTTCATACCCAGAATTTCCTTTCAACGAAAAAAGTCTTGAACATTTTGAAAAAGGGATATTATTAGCCGACGGTATCAACTATTGATGAATTGCTTACGAAGTTATCAACTCCTTCAGATGAAGGGTATTTTGAAGGGGCACACTATTACTCGTTTTCAGGCGGTGCGACTTATTTCTATGATGATGCGGAACGAAAAGTCACTTCTATTGCGATTAATAGTGACTCCATCACAAATGATTTAGCGGAATTAGAAATGATTCTAGGTGAACCCGTTTCGAGTGATTATGATGAAGAAACGAAGAGTATAATGAATTGCTATCAATTTGGCGCGTATCGTTTGATGACTCATATTGATACAACAAATCAGTCGTTTATAATGGACTTAGAAAAAAATAAGTAAGTTCAAAAGAAAAACTCAACCATAGAGGTTGAGTTTTACTTTTGACATTTAACTAGAGCTTTACACATTGGTTATAGAACACGTTACTCCTAACGACTACATCTAACTCAATACCTGAAGAACAAACGGCTATAAAGGTCATTGGCAATTGTATCTTCCACTACACTTGAGAAGAAATAGAATAAGATTGAAAACATTAAAATATATAGCAGGAATCCATATAATGCATCAATCGATGAGTACTTTTTTTGTAATAAGAGACTAATTATGTACAAAGGTAAAATGAAAATAATAAAGAACATGTTGACTAGTAGAAAAGCTCCACCATTATCATATGACTCAATAATCATTAATAAGTATGTTAGAGCTGCTACAGTTATAAATGGTGTTAAATAACCACCATATAAGCTA
>JARIDO010000028.1 GCA_029263895.1 Sporosarcina sp. | reverse complement strand
CCAAGGACGAATAGGCGATCGTAAGGAGGTGCCCCAGATGGCTGTACCAAAAAGAAGAACATCCAAAACAGTGAAAAACAAGCGCCGTACGCATTATAAATTGCAAGTACCGGGAATGACTACTTGTACTAACTGTGGCGAAATCAAATTGGCCCACCGCATTTGTAAATCATGCGGACATTACAAAGGAAAAGAAGTAGTAGGCGAATAATAGATTCCCTATTCATTGGGTATTCAAGAGGCATGCATTTATGCATTTGAATTGCCCATCAAAGACCACTGTGAGACCATGGCTCACAGTGGTCTTTTCTATACATAAAAATAGTTTTATACTAGTCCTAAGGACAAGGAGTATAAGCGATACTAGAGGAGGGGGAAATATGTCTTACCATATTAATATTAATGATGGAATCGCAACATTTATAATTGATCGACCAGAGAGAATGAATGCCATCAATACGGCTGTGATGAATGGATTGGAAGAATTTTTAAATCGAATCGAAACAGAAGAGGATATTTCATTCGTTGTTATTACAGGACGAGGGGAAAAAGCATTTTGTGCTGGCGGGGACATTGCAGAATTTCATGATATGAAAACCGCTGAACAAGCACAACCGATGCTGACGAAGATGACGTCATTACTTTATAGAGTCGCAACATTACCTATGCCGACGATTGCATTAGTGAATGGTATAGCAGTTGGTGGTGGCTGTGAAATTGCAACTGCCTGTGATTACAGACTGATGTCAACGAATACCAAGGCTGGATTCATTCAGGGGACGCTAGCGATTACAACTGGTTGGGGAGGAGCAACATTATTATTTGAAAAAGACGGGAAAAATGACCGAGTACTACGTCTTTTAAGTGAAGCCGATGTGCATAGTGCCGAGGATTTAAAAACAGCAGAATGGGCGACTGAATTATATGATGGAACTGCACAACAAGGTCTAGAAGCATTTTTACATAAAATGAAAAATATCCATCCATCTGTTCATAGAGCATACAAGAACATAGCGATTCGAAAATGGACTGCGGATTTCATGAGAGAAAGAATGTTGGAAGAAGCGAAACAATGTGCGCGTCTTTGGGAGCAGGAAGCACATCATGATGCAGTTGAAAGATTCCTATTTAAAAAGAAATAAAGATGTTTTTAAAACAAAGGTTGAAAACGGTTACATTTTTCGTATAGACTGAAAAGGGAAGGGAAAGTTCACGTCAAACAAATGGGGGTTTGAAATGAATAAAATCGTTATAGCGAATCGTGGGGAAATCGCTCTTAGAATTATCAAGACGTGTAAGCGTCTTGGTATTTCAACTGTAGCTGTGTATTCAGATGCAGATATTGAAATGCCGTTTGTGAAACTAGCGGATGAATCGTTTCGAATTGGTCCTCCGCCAGTGCAGCAATCGTATCTTAAAGCTGATGAAATTATTGCTATTGCTATACAAACAGGAGCAGATGCGATTCATCCAGGTTACGGTTTGTTATCTGAAAATGCTGATTTTGCTCGAAAAGTACAGCAATCCGGACTTCGTTTTATTGGGCCTAAAGCTGACACAATCGAAAAAATGGGCGACAAAATTGGTTCTAGAAAAACGATGAAAAGGGCAGGGGTGCCCGTCGTTCCTGGGACTGAAATGGGTGTTGCAACAATTGAAGAAGCTCTTGAAGCAGCCTACCGAATTGGTTTTCCGATTATGTTGAAAGCTTCCGCCGGTGGAGGTGGCATTGGCATGGTGCGTTGTGAGACTGAGCAAGCGCTCAGTCAACATTTTGAATCTGTTAAAAAGAGAGCGAAAGCTTACTTTGGTGACGATGTCGTTTTTTTAGAAAAGTATATTTCAAATGCGCGTCATATTGAAGTTCAAATTTTTGGAGATCGGTTAGGTAATGTCGTCCATCTATTTGAACGTAACTGCTCGGTGCAAAGACGCAATCAGAAAGTGATTGAAGAATCACCATCACCATATTTACCAGCTGATGCAAGAGAAAAACTATATGAAGCTGCGGTAAATGCTGCTCGTGCAGTTTCGTATGAGAATGCAGGGACTGTTGAATTTATTGTAGATGAAAATAATACAATCTATTTTTTAGAGATGAATACACGGTTACAAGTTGAACATCCAGTAACGGAAGCGATTACTGGCTTTGATTTAGTGGAATGGCAAATTCGAATAGCTGAAGGTAAAGAGCTACCGGTAAAAGAACAAGCGTCTATTAAGATGGATGGTCACGCAATTGAATATCGAATTTATGCGGAAGATCCATTGACATTCATGCCTTCTCCAGGAACATTGACGAAGCTTGATTGGGGCGACACATCTGATATTCGAATTGATACAGGCTTTGAAGAAGGTGATAAAATAACACCTTTTTATGATCCTTTAATTGCAAAAATAATCGTACATGCTTCTTCACGAAAACAAGCAATCGAGAGGTCTGGCGCCTTCATTTCAAGTGTGCATATTGAGGGGTTAAAATCGAATCTGTCGCTCTTTAAGGATTTCTTAAAGACTGAGGAGTTCCTTGAGGGTGCTTATACGACGACTGTATTACCTCAATGGTTAAAAAACAAAAAGGGAGTGTAAAGAAATGACACAAGTGAAATCAACGATGGCGGGTACAGTTTTTACAGTGAATGTATCTGATGGGGAAGAAATTACAAATGGCCAAGTTGTTATCGTTTTAGAATCAATGAAAATGGAAATTCCCATTGAGTCAGAAAAAGACGGCAAGGTTGCAACTATTCATGTGAATGTAGGAGACTTTGTGAACGAGGAAGATGTTGTCGTAACGTTAGAAGATTAATAGGGATTGAGAAAGTGGTATTCAAATGAAAGGGGTATTTGAATGACTAATAGTTCAGAACAAAAAAGGTATAATGAAAAATTAGAAACGAAACTTCAAGAGATTTTTGCAGGCGGTCATTCGAAATATCACGATAAGCAAAAAGAACAAAACAAATTATTTGTTCGGGAACGTTTAGAGATGCTATTTGATGGCGGGATGTATACAGAAGATGCTAGATTTGCAAATTGTGAAGCGGGCGATTTACCAGCAGATGGTGTCGTTACAGCGATGGGGAAAGTGAATGGTCAAACGGTTTGTGTAATGGCGAACGATTCGACGGTGAAAGCGGGTTCATGGGGTGCGAAAACTGTCGAGAAAATTATTCGTATTCAAGAAGTAGCTGAGAAAAATCGTGTGCCTCTTTTATATTTAGTGGATTCAGCAGGCGCACGAATAACAGATCAACTTGAAATGTTCCCTAATCGTCGTGGTGCAGGGAGAATATTTCATAATCAGGTCAAATTATCGGGTTTTATTCCTCAAATATGCATCCTATTTGGTCCTTCTGCGGCTGGAGGTGCTTATATACCGGCATTTTGTGATATCGTAATCATGGTTGAAGGTAATGCTTCAATGTATCTAGGATCTCCACGAATGGCTGAAAAGGTGATTGGAGAAAAAGTTTCTCTAGAGGAGATGGGTGGTGCAAAAATGCATTGCTCAGTTAGTGGTTGTGGAGATGTTCTTGTTAATACTGAGCAGGAGGCAATTACACAAGCGCAGCGTTATTTAGCGTTTTTACCTGCTAACTTTACGGTGAAACCGGCGGTGAAAGAAACGGTTTCAGCAAAAGTTGGACCAGCGTTGGAATCGATTATTCCGGAAAATCAGAACGCACCTTTTGATATGTATGCCGCAATAGATGCATTGATTGATGAAGGTAGTTTTTTCGAAATTAAGAAATTATTTGCTCCAGAAATCATAACGGGTCTTGCTCGAATTGAAGGTCAACCTGTTGGCATCATTGCAAATCAACCAAAGGTAAAAGGTGGCGTGTTGTTTGTCGACTCTGCTGACAAGGCTGCTAAATTTATAACGCTTTGTGATGCATTTTCGATTCCTTTGTTATTTTTAGCAGATATTCCAGGTTTCATGATTGGAACAAAAGTTGAAAGAGCAGGAATCATTCGTCATGGTGCAAAACTTATAATGGCGATGAGTTCTGCAACGGTACCTAAGATTTCTGTTATCATACGTAAAGCATATGGAGCAGGATTATACGCCATGGCTGGACCGGCATTCGAACCGGACGTCTGCATTGCATTGCCGATGGCACAAATTGCAGTAATGGGACCAGAAGCAGCAGTCAATGCTGTTTATTCTAATAAGATTGAAGCGATTGAGGATCCTAAGGAAAGAATGGCGTTTGTTATGGAGAAACATAAGGAGTACAAAGAAGAAATCGATATCTATAAGATGGCATCTGAGCTCATTATTGACGAAATTGTATCGCCTTCAAATTTAAGAAATGTTTTGGGCGAACGTTTCAGGTTTTATGAGACGAAAGAAATTCAGCAACCGCCTAGAAAGCATCCAGTGTACCCTGTCTGAATAAAAGACATAGGAAACGATTGTAAATAATAACGATTTAAAAACTAGATTACAATTCATGATAGTATAAAGGTCCACTTAGGTGGACCTTTTGATGTAGGAGGGGTGATGTCTTGAAAATCGTTATCGTTGGTGGAGGATCTATTGGTCTGTTAATCGGTTCATTTTTTAGTGAGTCAGGATTCAACGTGACACTATTGGTAAGAAGGATTGAACAGCAGGAATTGTTAAAAAAAAGTGGTATTTGTCGTATTCATATAGACGGGTCTCAATCTATTCATCCGGTATCGGTTATAACATCTATCGATGAAGCACCTGGTGAAGCTATATGGATTGTGGCGACAAAATATCAAGAACTTGAAGAAGTTATACATAAAATTGAAGTCATACGAGGTAATTGTCCGCTACTATTTATTCAAAATGGTATTGGACATCTTGAAATAGCGACCCGCTCACTATTTACAGAAATTGCATTAGCGACAGTGGAGCATGGAGCGAAAAGATTGAATGATTACACAGTTCAACATAACGGCATTGGAATGATAACAATTGCACATTATAAGGGGGAAGCAGCCAGGATAAATTCCCTTATTCGCGCAAATTCTAAGCATTTCCCGCTTGTTATTTCTAAAGATGTAGAACAGGTAATGTTGCGTAAAGTTTTACTGAACTGCATGATTAATCCGTTGACGACAATTCTGCAAATTACAAATGGGGAATTATTATCAAATCCATTTGCAAACAAATTGCTAATGGAGCTGTATAATGAACTTATTGAAGCATTTCCATACATGAAAGCCTCTCTACCATTTGAAGCTGTTGAAAATCTTTGCGAAAAGACGGCAATGAATCAATCGTCTATGTTGTCTGATCGACTAAATGGCAGGAAGATGGAGATTTATACAATTGTTACTGCAGTTATTAAAAAAGGAACTGTGGAAGGAGTGGAACTTCCTCTATTGGAAATGTTAGAAAAATTACTTCTTTCATTTGATTGGAGAATAAACGAAACATGAAAAGTATACTTATTGCGCTAACCGCAATCTTAATTTTAATTCCCTTTATAATAACGTTTGGAATCATTGTCAGTATGAGAGGAAAGAGGAAGTCGATACAAAGAGTTGTAGGATATGCAGCTGACTGGACAACTCCGCTATTATTTTTATCGGTATATGTAATCACTACTTCTGCTTTTGGGCAGGGGAAGGCGGTAATTATTGTTGGTGCAGCACTATCAGTAGGTATTCTCTATGCACTTATCGAACGTATACGTGTAAAAGATTTTCAGATTGTTCGTTTCCTAAGAAAGATGTGGAGACTCTTTTTTCTACTGCTTTCAGGTACATATGTAATTTTATTGTTAGTGGCGTTCTTTTTAAGTGTACTTACTTACATAAAATGACTTAGTCCTCTCTTTAGAGCGTATTTTTTTAAACATAAGCATCTAAATGCTATACTCTGTTCAAAGCGTTAGTGATAAAGGGGTCTATCAGATGGAATTTGAAACAATCGTGTTACCAAAAGTGAACAAAGTCATGCATGCATACAATACAAATAAGGACTTTTTACATAACTATTTTGATTATGATACTGGTGCAACTAGTTACCAACAGCGTGTCAGTGAATTAAAGAACCGGTCATATAAAAGACAACAATTATCTGAAGTTATATACAAGTTCATGGAGCCCTTTGGTATTTCTAGTAAGGCTAAAAGTCATATTGATGAGCTTGCTAATAATGGAATTGTTGTTGTAGGTGGCCAACAATCGGGACTTTTAACAGGTCCATTGTATTCCATACATAAGGCGATTACGGTCATACTTCTAGCGCGACAACAACGAAAGTTATTGAATATACCAGTTATTCCAGTCTTCTGGGTTGCAGGTGAAGATCATGATTTAAATGAGATTAATCATGTGTATAGCGAAGAAAATGGTCGAGCATTTAAAAATCAATATAGAGAGAAGTACGTCTTGAAATTAATGGCATCAGATACCGAATACGATTTAGAAATGATGAGAACTTTCATTAAAGAGATATTTGGTAAGTTTGGGGAGACCGCGCATACAAAAGATCTTTTACATGGAGTCTTACAAGCATTAGAAAGAGAATCCACATTTACAGGTTTCTTTGTAAGACTAATGAATGGCTTATTTGAACAAGAAGGACTTCTATTTATAGACTCAGCTTTCAAGTCTCTTCGTGAATTAGAGAAAGAGTACTTTGTTAAACTAATTGAAGAAGCTGAGCCGCTTGCTCAATTAATCCATTCAAAGGAACATCAATTTTCAGAACAGGGCTTAGGCAAACCAATAGATGCCCAAATAAATGCAGCCAATTTGTTCTATGTTCATGAAACAGGACGTGTCCTATTAACAAGACAATCTAATGATTTTATTAATGACAGCGCGGGTTTGCGATTTACAAAAGCAGAGTTAATAGAAATTGCGAGACGCAAGCCTTGGTTGCTTAGTAATAACGTCGCCACGAGACCCATTATGCAAGACATGGTGTTTCCCGTACTGGCATTTGTCGGAGGGCCTGGTGAAATCGCTTATTGGGCACTGTTAAAAGAAGCTTTTAACCACTTACATATGAAAATGCCAATTATAATACCACGTATGTCTATCACATTAGTTATGCCGCATGTGAAACGTGTACTAGATGAAAAAGGGTTTTCTGTCCGTGATGTTATGGAAGGAAAAGTTGAAGTGGCTCGCGAAGAATTCATTTCCAACTTAAATAATGAACAATTTGAAGTAACATTACTACAAACGAAAGACATGTTAAATGCCCACTATGATAAGTTAGCGGTAACTGTAAGCGAAGATTCAATGCAAGAATTGATAAAGAAAAACTTACAAATCCATTTTAAACAACTTGATTATTTGAAAGAAAAAGTCGATGAATCTTTGCTGTTAAAATATCAAGCAAAAGTAAAGGGGTATAACTTATTAATAGGTGAAATTTCACCAGGAGGAAATCTACAAGAGAGAGTATATACGCCTTATTCATATCTAAATCAATTTGGCCCTACTCTTGTGAGTGAAGTTCTTGCAATGCCGATGAAAATGGACGATAGTCATAAAATTATATATTTATAAACTTAAATTGGTTCTTTGTCAAATAACGTTGGTGGAGAATTTTAGTCGATAATAATTGACTTATAGTAAGGCTGTTTAGAATGTCAGGAAACTGATTTTCTAAACAGTCTTTTTATATAGTGAGTGGTTATCCTCTTTCTTTCCGTTGAAGATGGCGCTCACCGCACGCCCCACGGAACGCGGCCGCTTGGAACGGAAATCAGTAGGTTGAAGAATTCTTTAGGCCAATATATATTCATGAAAATAACGTTAGTGAATACCAATCCTTTTCTCTTGTTACTGAAAAGAGAACTTACTTTCACCAACGTTATAAATTATAGAACCCTTAAATTAAAACCTTGTCTAATACGTTATGTAGACAAGGTCTTTTTTAATTATTTCTAGACTTTTGTCATCGTTTAGGTATTTTGACCCACACGGCATTTGGATATTAATTGAAAAGAAGAGTATCAAGTACTATTGACACATTTTTAATATGTTTAAAAAAGTATTTTTATAAAAAGGTGGTGGATTGTGGGGGGATGTGGTACATTTATTTCATATAGTGGGGTGAAGAGTATGTTTATGGGCGAATACAATCATTCAGTCGATACTAAAGGCCGTCTTATCGTTCCCTCAAAATTTAGGGAACATCTTGGCGATGGTTTTATATTGACACGGGGCCTGGATAACTGTCTTTTTGGTTACCCTATGAATGAATGGAAGCAACTTGAAGAAAAGTTGAAAACGTTGCCCGTAACTAAGAAAGATGCCCGAGCATTTTCTCGATTTTTCTTTTCTGGAGCTACTGAAGTAGAACTGGACAAGACTGGGCGGGTAAATATACCAGCATCCTTACTCCACTATGCGAAAGTTGAAAAAGATTGTGTTGTCATAGGTGTCTCTGGCCGAATAGAAATATGGGCAAAAGAGCTATGGCAAGATTATTACAACGAATCTGAGCAATCCTTCAATGAAATTGCAGAAAACATCATCGACTTTGATTTTTAAATGTAACTACTTAAATGAAAGAGGGCGGTTTCAATATTTAACCATACAACTGTATTACTACACGAAGCCGTCGAAGGTTTAAATATAAAAGCGAACGGTACATATGTAGATTGCACACTTGGCGGAGCGGGTCATAGTTTGGAAATAGCCAAACGACTTTCTGAAGATGGAAGGTTAATTTGCTTCGATCAAGATATGACTGCGATAAATGTGGCGAAAGAGCGTTTGAAAGAACATCTATCGAAAGTGACATTCATTCATTCGAATTTTAGGGATTTGAAAGTGGAGTTGGAGAAAATCGACATACACGCTGTTGATGGAATCCTTTATGATCTTGGCGTATCTTCACCTCAGTTGGATACACCTGAACGGGGTTTTAGCTACAATCATGAAGCACCTTTGGATATGCGCATGAATAGAGAATCTTCATTAACTGCTTTTGACGTCGTTAATAATTGGGCATATGAAGATTTAGTGCGTATCTTTTTCCGATATGGTGAAGAGAAATTCGCTAAGCGGATTGCGCGGAAAATAGAAGACGCGCGACAAATAAAACCGATTAGTTCAACTACTGAGCTTGCTGAATTAGTGAAATTGGGCATTCCAGCAGCTGCAAGAAGAACTGGTGGGCATCCTGCGAAAAGAGTCTTTCAAGCGATTCGAATTGCGGTGAATGATGAACTTGGTGCAGCGGAAGATTCACTTACCGATGCAATATCATTACTTGAAACTAAAGGGCGAATTAGTGTAATCACATTTCATTCGTTAGAAGATCGATTATGTAAGACGATTTTTAAAGAAGAATCAAGTTATCCAGAGTTACCCCCGAATTTACCGGTTATTCCTGAAGGAATGGAACCTATTTTAAAACTTGTGAATCGTAAACCCATTATTCCAAGTGACAAAGAAATCGAAGAAAATAAGCGGGCTAGATCCGCAAAGTTGAGAATCGTTGAAAAGAAATGAAAGGGGATTTTGTGAATGGCACTAGCACAAAGAAAGTATCAGCCGTCACCTACTAATATAAGAGAACTTGAAACACCGGTTGTTCCTAAAAAACAACTTCCAATACAACCTGTCCGCAAAACGATTTCTGTAGGAGAAAAGTTCCTATTTGTATTATTTACAATTGTAGTTGTATCTTTTGCAACTTTGATCTTACATACGCAAGCACAAATTAATGATGCGAATCGAGAAGTGGAAATGGTTGGTAAGGAAATTTCGGAGTTGGGTAAACAAAACACGGAACTAGCAATTCAGGTGAAAGAAAAGTCTACATATGAAGTGATATGGGAAAAAGCGAAGGAGTTGGGCTTGAATCTGAACGAAAACAACGTAAAGGTCGTGCCTGGACGATGAAAAGAAAATTTCGATTCCAATGGGGAGCCTTTCTAATGTTTTTAGTATATGGAGGGCTCTTTTTCCTATTATTCGGTCGTGTTCTTTTTATACAATCGACTGGCGAAGCGGAAGGGAAAGTGATGGCTTCTTTAGCGGAGGCTAAATATGCTAGAGAATCCATACTAAAGGCGGAACGTGGTTCGATTGTAGATCGCAATGGCGATTTAATTGCATCAGATACGCTTAGTTACAGCTTGATTGCTGTTTTAAGTGAGAAAGCAACGAAGGGGTCAAAAGTAGCCCAACATGTTAGCGACTACGAAAAAACAGCTGAAACATTAGCGGAATACATTCCAATGGAAAAAGAGGCTATTCAGACGAAATTACAAAGTGCAAACGATAAAGGCAAATATCAAGTCGAATTCGGTAAAGCTGGTAGAGATTTAAGCCATGAAACCGTTGTCGCTCTGAAGGAAAAAAGGTTGCCAGGCATTCTTTTTGTAGAAGATCAAAAAAGATTTTATCCTAATGGAATCTTTGCATCCTATCTAATTGGATTCGCCATGAAAGAAGAGAATGCTTCTAAAGAAGTTATGACTGTAGGGAAAATGGGTCTTGAAAAAACGTACAATAAGGAATTAACCGGCATTGATGGAAAAGTGAATTTCCAAAGTGATCGCTGGGGCATTTCGTTGGCTAAGTCGGATAAAAAAGTGGTGCCGGCTAAAGATGGTCATGAAATTCAATTGACAATCGATAAGTCGATTCAAAACTTTGTGGAAGATGCGATGACGCGTGTTCAAGAAGAATACAAACCGAAAAAGATGTTAGTCGTTGTAGCTGATCCGAAGACGGGTGAAGTTTTAGCTATGAGTCAACGCCCTACTTTCAATCCGACGACTCGTGAAGGGTTAACTAAAAATTGGTTGAATGAAGCCCTGGAAACAACTATTGAACCGGGTTCAACCATGAAGATGTTTACCGTTGCGGCAGCGATCGAAGAAGGTAAGTGGGATCCGAACGCCTTATTCCAATCAGGTCAATATACCGTTTTTGATCGTACAATTCGAGATGTGAATTTAACGGGATGGGGAACGATAAGTTTTCTAGAGGGTTTTCAACGTTCGTCAAATGTATCGATGGCGTATTTGTTGGAACGCCTAGGAGATAAGAAGTTCATTGAGTATATTAAGAGATTTGGATTTGGAGAAAAAACGGGTATAGACCTACCCAATGAGGCCCCAGGAGTTATTTTGGATAAATTCCCAAGTGAAAGATTAACAACATCTTATGGACAAGGTTCTACCATGACAGCTATGCAAATGATTCAAGCAGCAACATCTATTGCGAATGATGGTGTTATGATGAAACCCTATGTAATTAAGCAAATATCAGATCCGAATAAAGATGAAGTGATAACGAAACAAAAACCCGAAGAACATGAAAGTCCAATTTCAGCAACGACGGCAAAACAAGTTAGGGAACTACTTGCTTCGACTGTAACGAGTGTAAGCGGTACTGGAAAAAAATTCGCTTTAAATGGGTATACAGTAGGTGGTAAAACTGGGACGGCCCAGATTCCAAATCATTCTGGAAGAGGGTATATTGATGGTACAGGGAATTATCTTTATTCATTTTTAGGAATGGCACCTATAGAAGATCCCCAATTATTAACGTATGTAATCGTTCAGCAACCTACTTTAAAAGGAAATCAATACGGTTCAGATCCCGTGGCAGAATTATTTACATCCATTATGGAAAATAGCTTAAGACAATTGAATATTATTCCTAATGATGAGAGTATTGTTGAGACCAAAGTGAGCGGTGATTTTGAAGGTGTTGATTCTACGGAAGCAATTGCTGAATTGAAAGAAAAAGGCTTTAATCCAGTCTTAGTCGGAGAAGCTGGGAAAATCGCAGTTCAATATCCAAATCCGAACTCGAAATTGGCAGACGGCTCAGTTGTGTTATTGAAAACTAAAGGAGATGCAACGATTCCTAGTTTTACAAACTGGTCCAAAAAAACGGTGCTAGCTTTTAAAATGTTATCAGGATTAGACATTCGTATAAATGGCGCAGGCTATGTAACAGAGCAAAGTCTTTCAGAAGGCACCATTGTAGGAAATGAAGATCCGATTGTCATTCAACTTAAATCACCGGCAGAAATTCATACGCCGATTGAGCAAACAGAAAAGTTAGAAGAGAGTGTTACTGGCGGTTGATGAATAGTAAACTATCGTAGTTCATACATTGGTAGAAAAACGCGAGGTGTATGGAAACTGCGGAAAGTAATTGAATATCAGTCGAAAAAGCGAATACGTGCAGTATTCATTATATTCATCTTATTACTTGCCATGGTCGTTGGAAAACTTTTTCATGTGCAAATCGTCAAACATAAGGAATTAACAGATCGAGCAGAATCAAATTGGGATAGGGAGATACCCTTTGGTGGCGTTCGAGGTACAATCGTCGACCGCAATGGTAGTTTAATTGTGGGAAATCGTCTGGCGCCGACTCTATATTTCATGCCATCTCAAAATAATGATATTCCCACATCGGCAAAGGCATTAGCTCCAATCCTTGGTGTAGATGATAAAAAATTAAATGACAAGATGTCACAAAGAGAAGTCATGGTAAAATTAGCACCAGAAGGAAAAAATATTACGAAGAAACAATCTGATGAAATTGCTCAAAAGAAAATTGACGGTTTGTATACTGGAGTAGACTTTGTTAGACATTATCCTAATGGTGATTTGCTCTCTCGGCTTCTTGGTTTCACCGGATATGATGGTCAAGGTTTAGCTGGAATTGAGTATGCTTATGATGGGATTCTTACAGGAAAAGGAGATCGAATTCGTTTATATACTGATGCAAAAGGAATACCGTTGCCTCATGTAGATGACGGTTTTAAAATTGGTGGTCCAGGGAAATCAGTAGAACTAACGATCGATCTTGGTATGCAGAAGATCGTGGAACGTGAACTCTCGCAAGCGATGGTTAAATACGATGCATCACAAGCGTTAGCGATCATTATGAATCCAAAAACAGGTGAGTTATTATCGCTTGCATCGTTCCCTACTTTTCACCCAACAAAGTATAGAGAAGTAGATGCCAGCATCTATAATCGTAATCTACCAGTTTGGATGACATTTGAACCTGGTTCAACCTTTAAAATTGTCACACTTGCTGCTGGACTTGAAGAAAAGGTCATTGATTTAGAACATGATCATTTTTATGATCCGGGTTATTCTATGGTAGGTAAAGCTAGATTGCGTTGTTGGAAAAGAGAAGGGCATAAACATCAAACATTTTTAGAAGTTGTTGAAAACTCTTGTAATCCGGGATTCATTGAAATAGGTCAACGTTTGGGTAGTGACAAACTAGGGAAATATATTCAAAATTTTGGATTTGGAGAATCGACAGGTTCAGGAATCGCTGGCGAATCAAAGGGTATCCTATTCTCTAAGAAGAATTTTGGACCAGTGGAACAAGCAACAACCGCTTTTGGTCAAGGGATTTCTGTGACACCAATTCAACAAGTGCAAGCGGTAGCAGCTGCAATTAATGGCGGTTATTTAAATCGACCATATATCGTTAAAGCAATATTAGATGACGATGGTAAGGCATTGCAGACATTTGAACCAGAAATGAAACGCCGAGTGATTAGCGAAGAAACTTCAAAACAAGTTCGAGAAGCACTGGAATCTGTTGTGGCCAAGGGCTCTGGGCGCAACGCATTTACGGATGGGTTACGAGTTGGCGGTAAAACGGGTACTGCACAAAAAGTAGTAGATGGAAAGTACAAAGAAGGTGACTATATTGTTTCTTTCGTTGGTTTTGCACCAGCTGATGACCCTGAGTTACTCGTTTATGTGGCAATCGATAGTCCGAAGAATTCAATTCAGTTTGGTGGCGTGATTGCAGCTCCAATCGTTGGTCGAATTATGGAGGAAATTGCTCCATTAGCTAAAGTTAAACTTAAAACAGAACAAGTTGAAAAAGAATATAGATGGGGCGACCCATTGACAATGAGAACACCAAATCTGATAGGTATGACAAAAAGTAAGCTTGCCAACCAATTGGAAACATATCATATCGAATGGCATGGCACAGGTGACAGTGTTATATCGCAAATGCCGGTCGCAGATTCTTTAATCTCTGTGGATGATGTCATTCATGTCTATACAGAATAACCAAATGTGGAACTCGGGACGCTAACAACCGCAAAGCGTCCCGACAGATAGAAGGAGAAATTTTCATGACACTTATTACAACTTTAATGGTGATTGCAGTTGCATTTATCATTTCAACATTATTAGGATTTGCTATCATTCCTGCACTTAAGCGAATGAATTTTGGGCAAAGTATACGCGAAGAAGGACCTGAATCCCACCAAAAAAAAGCAGGGACGCCAACTATGGGGGGGCTTATTTTTCTGGGGTCGATTATTGTATCGACATTACTCCTCTCATACATAATAAATGACACGCTTACAACGCAAACGATTGTCCTATTATTAGTTCTTGTTGGATTTGGAGTTATTGGATTTTTGGATGACTTTATCATTATTGTGTTGAAGCGTAATTTAGGCTTAACGTCGTTGCAAAAGTTGATTGCACAAATTATTGTAGCTATTGCTGCATTTTTCTTATTAAAATTAGGGCCGTTTAGTACAGTAGTTCAGATTCCCTTCACTGATTTAAACATAGATCTTGGGATATTCTATATTTTGTTTTTGGTCTTTTGGTTAGTAGGATTTTCGAATGCAGTCAACTTAACGGATGGATTAGATGGTCTAGTAGCAGGGACATCTTCTTTTGCGTTTGGTGCATTTGGTATTCTTGCTTTGGTATATAAACAACAGGACATTGCAATTTTTTCGTTTGTTGTAACGGGAGCTATGTTAGGCTTTCTTGTCTTCAATATGAAACCAGCTAAGACGTTTATGGGAGATACAGGCTCATTAGCATTAGGTGGCGTATTAGCGATGTTGTCAATTTTAATCAAGCAGGAGTTTCTACTAGTTATTATTGGTGTTGTGTATGTGGTAGAAACGTTGTCAGTTATCATTCAAGTCATTAGTTTCAAGTTAACAGGAAAAAGAGTGTTTAAAATGAGTCCAATTCATCACCATTTTGAATTGTCGGGCTGGTCTGAGTGGAAAGTCGTAATTGTTTTTTGGGGAATCGCACTCTTAGCAGCGGTTATTCCAGTGCTGTTGGAGGTGCTGTAATTGAAGAATCATACACAATTTAAAGGTGAGAAAGTATTAATACTTGGTTTGGCGAAAAGTGGATTTGCTGCTGCTAAACTTCTACATTCTTCTGGTGCAATTGTTACTGTGAACGATAGTTCCCAGGAACAAGGAAATCGTGAAGCGCAGGAATTGCGTTCCGTTGGCATAGAAGTAATAACAGGTGGACATCCAGAAGGGATTTTAGATCGCGGTTTTCACCTCATTGTCAAAAATCCTGGAATTCCATACAGCAATGTTGTTGTGGCGGAGGGAATTCGAAGGGGTATCCCAATATGGACAGAAATTGAAATTACTTCACGGATCAGCGAAGCACCAATTATTGCGATAACAGGGTCTAATGGTAAAACAACGACAACGACATTGTTGTATCATATGCTCAACATCGCTGGTAAAAATCCTATTATTGCAGGGAATATCGGTACAGTATCTTGTTCAATAGCAGAAAATGCAACTGCAGAAGAAATAATTGTGCTCGAAGCATCTTCATTCCAGCTTATGGGCACTGAAAAGTTTCAACCTAAAATAGCAATTTGGACAAATTTATATGAAGCACATCTGGACTACCACGGTTCTGCGGATGCTTATGCAATGGCTAAAGCTGCAATTACAGCAAATCAAACATCTAGTGACTATTTTATTTATAATGATGATCAGCCACTACTGCAAAAGTTTGCAGCAAGCTCATCGGCAACGAAAATTCCATTTTCGATAAAAGGAAGAAAAGAAGTTGGTATATCCGCTGATGAAGATTATATCTATTGGAATGGTGAACCTTATGTGAAACGCTCAATAATTAAGTTGCCAGGTCAACATAACTTGGAAAATATAGTAGCAGCTACGGCGGCGGCGATTCTAAATGATTGTGATAAAAAAACGATTGAAAATGTATTAAGTTCGTTTACAGGGGTACGTCATCGTATGCAATTTGTTAAGGAGTTAAAAGGACGCACTTTTTATAATGATTCTAAAGCTACAAATACGCTTGCAACTAAAAGTGCATTAGCCGCATTTAGTGCGCCGACAATATTAATTGCCGGCGGTCTCGATAGAGGTCTTTCTTTTGATGAATTAAAACCGTATATGAAAAATGTGAAGGCAGTTGTCACTGTAGGTGAAACAGCGAATAAGATTGCTGACTTTGCACGTTCATGTGGTGTTTTAAATATAATCTCCGCCTCGAATGTTCAAGATGCCGTAGAAAAGAGTTTTCCCGTTTCTGAAGTTGGCGATATTATATTGTTGTCTCCAGCATGCGCGAGTTGGGATCAGTATCCAAATTTCGAAATAAGAGGTGATCAATTCATTGATGCTGTCATGAAGTTGTCATGAATCTGTAAAGGTTATTTGGAATGAAAGCGAGTAGTATTTGTTTTAGTGCTAATTTTGTTTGGATAAGAAAATTCGCGGAAGGATGCGTTCGCTGGATAAGCAACTAAAACTTTCATTTATTATTGCTACCATTGCGTTGTCGGCAATTGGTTTACTATTTGTATATTCTGCAGGGACATATTGGGGATTAGTGCATTACACGAGTTCTTCTTCTTTTATAGTAAAACAAGCCATTTATATGGCTGTTTCAATCGGAACTGCATTTGTAATGATGAAAAGTCCGTTTCTATCAAACACAAAAACTTGGTCTATCTTTTACTATGTAACAATTTTACTTCTAATTGCGGTATTGATACCTGGAATTGGCGCCGTCAGGAATGGTTCTCAAAGTTGGATTGCACTTGGCCCAATTAGTATTCAGCCAGCTGAATTCATAAAAGTAGCTTTGATTGGGAAATTAGCTTTAAGCATGAACGGGAATAATAGTCGTAGTGTCTTTTCATTTAAACATTTAGGTTTGATTTTTCTACCAGCGACACTTATTATGCTACAACCCGATTTAGGATCAGCGGTTATTATGATTGTATCGTCATTCGTAATCCTATTCATTGCAGGATATCCACTTCGTTTTTTTACGATTCTTGGTGTTTCTGGTATTGGTGCATTTATCGCGCTAATTGCTTCAGCTCCATATCGGCTTGATAGAATTAAATCGTATATTGACCCGTGGAGTGACCCTTTAGTAACTGGTTTTCAGGCAATCCAATCATTATTTGCAATTTCACCGGGTGGTTTGTTGGGACACGGCTATGGCAACAGTCGGCAAAAGTATTTATATTTACCTGAGCCGCAAAATGATTTTATCTTTTCGATTATTGCTGAAGAAACAGGTTTCATCGGCGCTGTAATTATAATTATGCTATTTACAATACTATTAATAGCGACTTTCGGAATAGCTATTCGGGCGAGAAATAAGCATGAATTTTTAATGATTGCTGGTATGGGCTCAATGATTATATTTCAAGCGTTTTTAAATATCGGTGTAGTGTCTGGCTTACTACCTGTAACCGGCGTAACATTGCCATTCATAAGTTATGGAGGATCTTCTTTACTGACGACCTGGATGGCCGCAGGAGCGATACTACATTATGCCGGAAAAAGAAATAGAACAGGATAAGGAGGGTGGAAATGGACAAAGTTATTGATATTGAAGAAAGAATTCCTTCCATGCGAGAGAAACGAAGACGTAAGACAAATAAGAAGTTTCTCTTTATTATGGCTGTGTTCGTTACAGCCCTGCTCGCTGTTCTTTATTTTCAATCTGAGCTCAGTAGAATTGAAAAGATTAAAGTAAATGGTGCTAATCTTTACGAATCCAAGTTTTATTTAAAGCAGAGTGGAGTATCTGAAGGGATTTCAATGTGGGGGTTTAAAGCTTCTAATAGTAAAGCTCTTTTAGAATCTATCGATGGTGTTCGTGAAGCAACAGTTTCTAGAAACTGGTTGAGAACAGTCACAATCACCGTTAAAGAATGGCAAACAGTAGCTTATATAGAAGACGAAGGTCAATATAATTTATTGTTAGAGAACGGACAACTATTTCCGGCAGGTTTGTTACTTCCAGAAGCAAAAGCGCCCGTCTTAAATCAATTCAATGAGCCGAAGATTAGAAAGCGTATGACAAAACAGTTATTGAAAATGGATAAAAATATTTACCAATCCATTTCAGAAATAATCTATAAAGGTACGGAAGAAGATACTGAAAGTTTAACGGTGTATATGGATGATGGAAATGAAGTACGCGGTATCATTTCAACATTTGCTGAACAGATGGATTACTACCCAGATATAGCCGCTCAATTAACGGGCTATGAGAAAGGTGTTATAGATCTTGAAGTTGGTGCATACTTCGTACCATTTAGCAGAGAATATGGAAATCAAACGGAGCCTGAAGAGGTAGGTGAGATTGTTGACCCAGAAACTGAATGACTCAAATAAAAAGAGAAGTAAACATCTCTTATTTTCACTGGTATTTCTTGTACTTGGTTTTATTCTCGCATTTTCGTATCGGACGCTAGGTATATCAAATGTTGAAGATAAAATAAAAACATCTACATTCGTTCAAGAAGATGAGTATCGAGAGAATTTAATCCGTCAGAAAGAACGAAACAAAGAACTAACTGACGAAATTGCTGCTAAACAAGAAAAAATAAGTACATATGAGCAGTCGTTTTCAGCCAATGAAAAAGACCATGCGAAGTTAGTAGAAGAGGCAAAAGACCTCCGATTATTACTAGGAGATGTTCCAGCGAATGGACAAGGGGTTAAAATTACGTTGAAGGATGCTGAATATGATCCTGTTGAACAAAATCCGAATGATTACATCGTTCATGAGAGTCATGTGTTACGGGTAGTAAATGAACTACGAATAGCTGGAGCGCAAGGGTTAGCGATTAATGGTCAAAGGATAACACCGTATTCTTATATTAAATGCACAGGGCCAGTTATTACTGTAGACGGCAGAACTTATCCTGCCCCCTTTGTTATCGAAGCAGTAGGTGAAATGGAAGTATTATCTTCTGCATTGCAGTTAAAAGGCGGGGTAATTGATGGACTTGTGAGGGATAATATAATTGTTACAACAGAAATGATAAAGGACATACATTTATCTGGACTTCGTGAAGACCGTTGAGTATGGAGATGATCGAGTGAAGAAGAGAATTCATTGGAGATTCACGTTAATTTTATTAATTGTAGGGTTTATGATATCAATTCAATATAATTCTATAAAAAAGCCAACAGAACGAGATACAAGAGATATTTGGGCGATTCGACAAGAATTGTCTGCTGAAAAGCAAGTGCATTCAGAATTGTTGTCTGAAATTAGAAAACTAGATAAGACTATTTTCTCTTATCATTCCTTGAAAGATGAAAATACTGAAGAAGTATTATCGCAAACCGTGGACAACCTTAATCAACAAGTTGGATTAACGAATGTAACAGGTCCGGGTTTTGTTGTACACGTAAAGCCAGCGGCAGAAAGTATCGCATTAGGAAATGATATAGCAGGAATATCCCCTGAGCTACTTACAAGATTTGTGAATGAGATTAATCGTTTTAAGGGGATTGTCCTAGAAATAGATGATAAACGTTTTACGATAATGAGTTCTATTCGTGATATTAATGGGATTACAACTGTGAATGGGTTTGATGTATCTTCACCCCCATTTACAATTAAAATAATATCTCCTAGTATTGCTGATAGTGAAAAACTTTACAACTTTCTATCTGCCTCTTCAATTCATGATGATTTCTATTTAGATGATTTAGTTCTTGTAGTAGACAAACCGGAAAATGCAATTAGCATAAAAGGCTATCCAGAAAAAATTGAAAACCGTTACTTAAAGGAATTGCCGAAAGGGGAATGACTATGTGGTTGCCATTGTTAGGTCTTATTTTAGGTGTATCATTAGGCCTACTATCGGACATAGAGATTCCACAAATGTATGGTAACTATTTGTCCATTGCTGTGCTTGCTGCTTTGGATACGTTATTCGGTGGAATTAGGGCGCATTTACAACAAATTTATGATGATCGGGTTTTTGTATCGGGTTTTTTCTTTAATATAGTACTTGCTGCCTGTTTAGCTTTTTTAGGTGTCCATTTGGGCGTTGACCTTTACCTCGCAGCAGTGTTTGCATTTGGTGTTAGATTGTTTCAAAATATCGCAGTCATCAGAAGAATTCTCCTCGAAAAGTGGACGAATCGAGGAAGGGTTTCTGGGGAGGATATTTCAGAATGAAAGATTTTAATCCACTTATGTGGAAAATATTTAGACAATGTAAGCGTTATGGACTAGAATGGGATGTAAGAGTCGTTAGAGGAGGTGCCAGTAAGTGAGTCAATCAGAATTATATGTATCATTAGATATAGGGTCGTCATCTGTTAAAGTCCTAATAGGGGAAGTGGATAGTGGAGTCCTACATGTTATAGGGGTAGGGAATGTGCAATCTTCTGGAATACGTAAAGGGACAATTATTGACATTGATGCGACTGTTCAATCAATCCGAAAAGCTGTTGATCAAGCAGAACGAATGATTGGAATGCAAATTCATGAAGTGATCTTAGGTGTTCCAGCAAATGGTGTTAGATTACAAGATGTAAAAGGTGTTGTTGCGGTTAACTCCGAAAATCGAGAAATTACCGATGATGACCTTGACCGTGTGATGAAATCAGCACAGGTTATGTCTGTATCGCCCGAAAGAGAAATCGTTAATATTATTCCAAAGCAATTCATCGTAGATGATTACGACGAGATTACTGACCCAAGGGGCATGATTGGTGTCCGACTAGAAATGGATGGTTCACTCATCACAACATCTAAAACGTTAGTGCATAATATTTTAAGATGTGTTGAAAGAGCGGGGCTTTCTGTTAGAGAGATCTATTTACAGCCTTTAGCTGCTGGAACGTTTGCGTTAACAGATGATGAGAAAAATCATGGAACTGCTTTTATTGATATTGGTGGTGGTTCAACAACAATTGCTATTTTTGGTGAGGATAGGCTAATGTCTACCGCAGTTATTCCTGTTGGCGGAGATCATATCACGAAGGATCTTTCAATTATTCTTAAAACCCCAACAGAGCAGGCGCGAAAGATTAAACATCAATTTGGTCATGCGTTTTCAGACGATGCTTCAGATGAAGAATTATTTGAAGTACCTGTAATTGGCGCAGATTCTAAAGACCAATATAGTCAAAGATACATATCAGAAATCATTGGTGTTCGACTCGAAGAACTTTTCGATTTAGTAATGGAAGAGTTGTATAATATGGGTGTTCATGATTTGCCTGGTGGCGTCGTACTTACTGGTGGAATTACAAAACTAGAAGGTTTGCTACAACTTGCTAGACATGTCTTTAAAACACGTGTACGAATTCATACACCTGAGTATATCGGTGTTAGAGAACCGATGTATTCTACAGCGGTAGGTTTGATTCGATATGCTCATATGCAAGATGTCTATTTTGGTTATGAGCCAGATTCACCCCCAGTCACTCCTGTTCAGGAGTCTGGACAACCTATAAGTACAGAAAAGAAACCTATTGAGCAAAGAAAAGAGAAAAAACCCGGTTTAATGAACAAAGCTAAATCGATTTTTGATAATTTCTTTGAATGATCGTAAACAATTAAACTTGAATTTTAAGAGAGACTAGGAGGAGAAAAGATGCTGGAGTTTGACACGAATATAGATGCTCTTGCGGTCATCAAAGTGATTGGCGTTGGTGGCGGTGGAAATAATGCAGTAAATCGAATGATTGAACATGGTGTACAAGGTGTCGAGTTTATTGCAGCGAATACAGATGCTCAGGCATTGAACTTATCAAGTGCTGAAGTGAAATTGCAAATCGGTGGTAAACTAACACGTGGTTTAGGAGCAGGAGCTAATCCGGAAGTTGGTAAAAAAGCAGCCGAAGAAAGCCGTGAACAAATTGAGGAAGCGTTAAAAGGTGCCGATATGGTATTTGTTACTGCAGGAATGGGTGGTGGAACAGGGACTGGAGCAGCTCCTGTAATCGCTCAAATTGCAAAAGATCTTGGTGCTTTAACGGTTGGCGTTGTAACAAGACCATTCACATTTGAAGGACGTAAGCGTTCTACTCAAGCAATGGGTGGTATTGCTGCAATGAAAGAAGCAGTTGATACGCTAATCGTTATACCGAATGACAAGTTACTTGAAATCGTTGATAAGAATACACCGATGCTTGAAGCATTCCGTGAAGCGGATAACGTACTTCGCCAAGGTGTACAAGGTATTTCTGATCTTATCGCTGTACCAGGACTTATTAATCTGGACTTTGCAGATGTGAAAACAATTATGGCAAATAAAGGTTCAGCACTAATGGGAATCGGGATGTCTACTGGTGAAAATCGTGCTGCAGAAGCAGCCAAAAAAGCGATTTCAAGTCCTTTACTTGAAACTTCAATTGATGGAGCAAAAGGTGTATTAATGAATATCACTGGTGGTTCTAATCTGAGTCTTTTTGAAGTTCAAGAAGCGGCTGATATTGTTGCATCAGCATCTGATGAAGATGTTAATATGATTTTTGGTTCAGTAATTAATGACAATTTAAAAGACGAAATAATCGTCACTGTTATTGCGACAGGTTTTAGTGAAGAGCAGCTAACGCAAGCTCGTTCAACTCGTAATTCAAGTTTTGGTGCTAGTCGTGCGCCAATTCGTGAACAGCAGTCAAATTCTGCTCCGGTGAGAGAGCGCACTGAGGAATTGCCGAGCTTCCAGCAACCGGATTCAAATCGTCAGGCACAAAACAATCCGCAAGAAGACGCACTAGACATTCCAACATTCTTACGTAATCGTACGCGGAAAAGATAATTTAATTTTAAAGTTCCTAGCGTGTGTCATTTGACACATACTAGGAACTTTTTTTATTGTCTAAGGTGTTCACCGTTAGGACGGGAAAGGATTTATAATCTGAACGCTTAAACAAGAACTTCCTTTGTAACTCAATATTTATGTCGAATTGTTTTTTACTTTCTTGTCCTGTTCCGACAACCTTTTTACTTTTATGATGATAAGGTTGGTCTCAGGGAGGACGTACTATGTATGGAGAAATCCTTATCGTTATTAATATGTTATTTAACTACGCCATTCTTTCATTTGCTAATAAGGTCGGTAACGTCCAAGTAACGAGGAAAAGGTTGGTGCTAGCTTCTTTAGTAGGATCTATACCAGTAGTTGTTTTCCCTACGTCGCCGCTTAACGTGGTGCTCACATTTATTGCCATGACAACGACGGCATTTGGTTGGAAGTTTATATCATGGCGGAAGTCTGCATCTTTGGTTTTAATAGGCACTGTTGTTGCCGGTGGTTTACTTACTGCATTGCAGTTACAACTACAGTTATTTGGGACTGTAGGGAATGTATTGATTTTGGCACTTGTTGTCTATATAACACTCTTTTTCATGAAACGGCAATGGTTAAATGTGAGACTAGCTCGTAGTGTTTCATCGCTGTATTCAAGTTCCAAAATGTATATATGGAATGTAGAAGTTGAGGTCGATGTTTTTGTGGATACGGGTAATTCATGTACAGAACCCTTATCTAGTTCGCCTGTACATTTTATTGCGTTGAATGTTTTGCAGCCTTATTTGCCAAAAGATTTAGTTGAACCACTTATGGAATGGAATCCTTTAAATCCTTCAAGTTTATCGATTTTTCCAGAGTCAATGAAGAAGGAAATTCGGTTAATACGACTTATGACAGTCCAAGGCAGCACATGGGCAGTAGGAATTAAATTCGATAAGTGGATACTCGCGAATGGAGAAAGATTAAGACCAGGCTATTTTGTTATTACAAAAAACGATCAACGCTATCCAGAAGGAGCACAAGCTATCCTTCATTTATCTGCAATGGAATCAATAATCGGAGAGAGGGGAATTGTCCATGTTGCATGAGTTGAAAAAATGGTTATCAATAGCTATTAGCTTTCTAAAACGCAAAAAAGGCATTTACTATATAGGAGGACATGAATCTCTGCCGAAACCATTAACGCGTGAAGAAGAAGCGAAAACTATACAAGCTTTTATGAATGGAGATATGACTGCTAGGGATACGCTAATCGAAAAAAATTTAAGACTTGTTGTTTATATCGCTAGAAGATTTGACAATACAAACACACATATCGAAGATCTTATAAGCATAGGTGCAATTGGTCTCATAAAAGCGATTGAAACGTTTAAAGCAGATAAAAATATAAAGCTAGCTACGTATGCGTCACGCTGTATTGAGAATGAGATATTAATGCATTTAAGAAAGACTAATCGTACACGTTCAGAAATCTCGTTTGATGAACCGTTAAATTCTGATGCAGATGGAAATGAACTATTATTATCGGATATTCTAGGGACTGATGAACATATTATTATTGATGATGTTGAAAAGAAAATAGAACGACAACATATGATCGAAGCAATATTAACATTGGATGAGCGTGAGCGATATATTATGGAACAACGATTTGGATTGAATGGTGATATTGAAATGACCCAGAAAGAGGTTGCAGAATTACTTGGTATTTCCCAATCGTATATATCTAGACTTGAAAAGAAAATTATTATTGAACTAAGGGACAGATTGAATCATCCGATTGCATAATGGTTGAAATTGGCGACACCGTATTTCGCATATTCTTGGTGACTGAGGATACAATATTCATACAGTCATCTACAGAATGCGGAGGAAAAGCGAATGGTGCGTACAAGAGTAGAAATATGCGGAATCGATACGTCCGAATTGCCATTACTCACGAGTGAAGTGATGAAAGAAAAGTTTGTCAGACTACAAAGTGGGGATGAAACGGCAAGGGAAGAACTTGTATTTGGAAACTTACGACTTGTGTTAAGTTTAGTTCAACGTTTTGCATACAGAGGAGAACAAGCAGATGATTTGTTCCAGGTCGGTTGTGTTGGGTTATTAAAATCAATAGATAATTTTGACCTAAAACATAACGTTCGATTTTCAACGTATGCAGTGCCAATGATTATTGGAGAAATAAAAAGACATTTGCGTGATCATCATTCAATTAGAGTATCCCGATCATTACGGGATACAGCGTATAAAGCAATTAGAGCTAAAGAACAATTTGTTAATGAACATCAAAAAGAACCCAAGATTACAGACCTTGCAGATGTAACTGGAATACCAGCAGACGATATTCTATTTGCGTTAGATGCGATACAAGATCCAATGTCATTACATGAACCGATGAATGGAGACGGCGGTGATCCAATTTTCTTAATGGATCAAATTCAAGACAAAACAGTTTCGGAAGATAGTTGGCTGGATTATGTAGCAGTAAAAGAAACGGTATCGACAATGGATGAAAGACAGCAATCGATACTAGCAAAAAGATTTTATTTAGGCCAAACGCAAACAGAGATAGCGAAAGAATTAGGAATATCGCAAGCTCAAATCTCGAGACTTGAAAAAACTGCGGTGCGAATAATACGTGAAGGTATGGATCAATATAAGTAATCGTATGCGCAATGTGTTCCACACATTGCGTTTTTTTGTGTTCTTTAGCATATAGTCATTGTAGGGAGGGATTTTATGAAATTCTCGGAAATGCAAAAGAAAGAAGTGATTGATGTTTCAAAAGGTTCTTTTTTAGGTTATGTGCAAGATGCAACAATCGATACTGAAACAGGGAAAATTGATGCATTCCACGTTGGGGGTGGAGAGCGAGGCTTGTTCTTCGAATCGAAGGATAAAAACACGAAAAAAGTACAACTTAAAGACATTGAAACAATTGGGAAAGATATCGTGTTAGTTGGTAAAAAAATGAAAAGAAACGACTAGTTATTGATATGTAATGCATCTCTTGTTACAATAGGACATAAGAAACATGAAAAGTAGTGATGTTCATGGGAAGTATTGAGGAAAAAGTATGCAAAATAGAAAAAAATATAAGTGATGCTTGCGATCGTTCTGGTCGCAAGCGTTCAGACGTTACAGTTATTGCTGTTACGAAAGCGGTCTCTATTGATCGAGCGAATGAAATTATGAGCGAAGGTTTTCATCATTTAGGTGAGAATCGACCAGAGCAGCTTCTAGTGAAGCAACAAGCTATCCAGCAACAAGCTACATGGCATTTCATCGGTAATATTCAAAGCAGGAAAGTAAAAGAATTTATTGATGATATTGACTATGTACACTCAATCGATCGAATGAGTATTGTGAAAGAAATTCAAAAGAGAGCTACACAAACAGTAGATTGTTTTGTACAAGTGAATGTGTCAGGTGAAGAGAGTAAATCAGGTTTAGAACCGAGTGAATTACTTCAATTTATCAAAACGGCAGCAGGTTATGATAAAATTCGTATAATTGGTCTTATGACAATGGCACCGAATACGGACAATCAAAAATACATCCGAAATGTTTTTAAATCGTTACGAGAACAACGCGATTACATAGCATCACAACAAATACCGAATGCACCCTGTAATGAGTTGTCAATGGGGATGTCGAATGATTATGTCATCGCAATTGAAGAAGGCGCTACATATGTTCGGATAGGGACTGCATTAGTGGGTCAAGAAAGTGAGGGAGACAAATGAGCATTAAAAACAAACTAGAGAAATGGTTCTATCTAGATGATGAGGATGAGCATGTGCAGACTCCGAAACAACCACGAAAAGAAGAACAACGTGCTGTTCCAGAAAAAACGAGAAAAGCACCAGCTACGCGTAAGCAAGCTATTGCTGAAAGCCAACAAGCTGGAACTGTTGTGAGTTTACAAAGTATCCAAGCTTCTGCAAAAGTTATTCTTGTGGAACCGCGTGTTTATGCGGAAGCACAAGATATCGCAGAACATCTGAAAAACAAACGAGCTGTCGTTGTGAACTTACAGCGTATTGAACGCGATCAAGGCATTCGGATTGTTGACTTTTTAAGTGGTACTGTGTATGCACTTGCAGGCGATATTCAACGAATTGGGACGGATATCTTCTTATGTGTACCAGATAATGTGGAAGTGGATGGAGCCATTTCGGATTATTTTGAACGATAGAAATTGAATGAGGTGTACCAATGGAGATATATACTTTAATTAGCTTGCTTAAAATAGGCGTTTTGAATGCGATTCAAATCTACTCATTCATCATTATTATTTCGATTTTAATGTCATGGGTACCATCTGCTCGAGAAACAAAAATAGGACAAATTATTGAAAGAATTACTGAACCATATTTAAGTTTTTTTAGAAAGTTCATTCCACCACTTGGCATGATTGACATATCACCGATTGTCGCTTTACTTGCGTTACAATTAATTAGCAGTGGTGTGCTAGCAGTTTTTTCAATGATACTGACATCCTCACTTTTGTGAGGATTTTTTTATAAGGAGAAGAGTAATGTGGATAGTATCGTTCAGCATTTTAGAAGAGATGAACAACCCTTTATAGAAATGGCAATGGGGTGGGTAAGAGAGGTGGAAGATAGCTATTCACCTAAATTAACAGGTTTTATGGATCCTCGACAACGCTTTATATTGCAATCGATAACAGGTGGTACTGATCTTTTATTGTCCTTTCAAGGCGCCTTTCCAGAAGCAGAACGACAAAGAGCACTTCTCTATCCGAACTATTTTAGCCCGAGGAAGGAAGACTTTCATATTGTTGTGTTCAATGTGAAATATGCAACGAAGTTTTTAAACATTGAACACAAGGATGTATTAGGGTCAATGATGGCGTTGGGGGTTGACCGTTCAATATTCGGTGATATTCGTGTTGCCGATGAGGCGGTTCAGTTTACAGTAAGTCGTGAAATGAAGGACTACGTCATTGCCAATTTTACAGCTATTGGGAAAGCTAAAATACTGTTGAAAGAAAATGATGCGGTAGACACATGGCTTCTTTCAACAGATTCTTGGTTAGAGGAAACACATATTGTTAGTTCATTACGATTAGATGTTGTAATTGCTTCATTGACTAAACTGTCACGTCAAAAAGCTGCATCACTTATTCATGGCGAGAAAGTGAAGGTGAACTGGACAGTTATCGAACAACCTGCCTTCGATTTACAAGAGTCCGATATGTTGTCGGTACGAGGATGGGGTAGGTATAAAATCATTGCGATTGAAGGACGAACAAAGAAAGATAAAATAAGGTTAATTGTAGGTAAATTACAATAGAACAAAGACAATCTTTTGAAATATACTGTAATCTATTGTCGCAAAGTGTATAATGATTATAGACTATGCAAAAAAAGGAGATGCTATTGATGGCTCTATCCCCAATCGATATACATAACAAAGAATTTAGTAATAAGTTCCGTGGATATGATGAAGATGAAGTTAACGAATTTCTAGAACAAATTATGAAGGATTATGAAAATTTGCTAGATGAGAATAAAGAACTGAAAAATAATTTGAAACAGTCAAATGAACAAGTGACACGTTTTAATACTATTGAAGAGACGCTTCATAAATCCATTGTGACTGCACAAGAAGCAGCTGAAGATGTTCGACGTAATTCGATGAAAGAATCGAAGTTGATTGTAAAAGAAGCGGAAAAGAACGCAGATCGAATTGTTAATGAAGCATTGTCACGTGCACGTAAAATTACAATGGAAATTGAGGACTTGAAAAAGCAGTCTAAAGTTTTCCGCAATCGTTTCCGTATGCTAATAGAAGCACAATTAGATCTTATTCAAACAGATGACTGGGATATATTATTAGAATATCAAGTTGATACAGAGAATCTAGAGACAATTGCTGAAGAAGAAGCATAACTTGACTTCAAAAGTATAGAGTTTTATACTTTAGGGCATATATCTACTATAGGCGTTGAAAGAGAGAGTACTCTTCAATTTTGTGAAAAGCGAGCCGGGGATGGTGAAAGCCTGGCCTACGAGTTGTTGACGAAAATCACTCTTGAGCTAGATTGCGGATTTAATTTTGCAATCTCGGATACACCCCGTTAAGGTGTCTGAGTGGTAACGTTTATAAAAAACGTTGCAAGTTAGGGTGGTAACGCGAGATTAAATCCTCGTCCCTTTTTAGGGACGGGGATTTTTATATTCAAAGGAGGAGAAATTATGGATTACAAAGATACATTATTGATGCCGAAAACAGACTTCCCGATGCGTGGGAATTTGCCGAATAAGGAACCAGAAATGCAAACTAAATGGGAACAGATGGACATTTATAAAAAAGTCCAACAACGTACTGCTGGACGTCCATTCTTTGTACTTCACGATGGGCCACCATATGCTAATGGTGACCTTCACATGGGGCATGCCATGAACAAAGTTTTAAAGGATATGATTGTGCGTCACAAATCGATGTCTGGTTTCCATGCACCATATGTTCCAGGATGGGATACACACGGATTGCCAATTGAGCAGGCGCTCGTCAATAAAGGCGTAAAACGAAAAGAACATACAATTGCAGAGTTCCGTAAAATGTGTGAAGAGTATGCGTTGACACAAATTGATAACCAACGTTCACAATTTAAACGCATTGGAGTGCGTGCTGATTGGGATAATCCATATATTACGTTAAAACCAGAATTTGAAGCACGACAAGTAAGTGTTTTCGGAGAAATGGCCAAAAAGGGTTATATTTATAAAGGACTGAAACCGGTTTATTGGTCGCCATCTAGTGAATCTGCACTTGCAGAAGCTGAGATTGAATACCATGACAAAAAATCTCCATCAATTTATGTAGGTTTTCCAGTAAAAGACGGCCGTGGTGTTCTTGAAACAGACGTTAAGTTCCTTATCTGGACAACAACACCTTGGACCATTCCAGCTAACCTAGGAATTTCAGTGCATCCGGAATTTACGTATGCAGTCGTAAAAACTGAAGACAAAAAATTCATTATCGCAAAAGATTTACTATCGTTTGTGTCAGAGGAATTAGGATGGGTAGACGTATCAATTGAACAAGAACTTAAAGGTGCTGAATTGGATCGCATTGTTGCACAGCATCCAATCTACGAACGTGACTCGCTCGTAATGCTTGGCGAACACGTTACGGCAGAAGCGGGAACTGGTTGTGTACACACGGCACCAGGACATGGTGAAGACGATTTTTATGTATGTAAAGCATATGGAATTGATGCGTTGTCGCCGATTGACGACCGCGGTGTTATGACAGCTGAAGCTCCTGGTTTTGAAGGGCTGTTTTATGAGGATGCAAACAAAGCAGTGACGGAAGCTCTCAAAGAAGTAGATGCGCTTGAAAAGCTATCGTTCATCACTCACTCATACCCACATGATTGGCGGACGAAAAAACCGGTTATTTACCGTGCAACAGCACAATGGTTTGCTTCAATTGAGTCATTCCGATCTGAGCTTTTAGAAGCCATTAATCAAACGAAGTTTACACCATCTTGGGGTGAAACGAGACTTTATAACATGGTACGTGATCGTGGAGACTGGTGTATTTCACGTCAACGTGTGTGGGGTGTTCCAATTCCTGTATTTTACGCAGAAAATGGAGAACCGATTATTACTGATGAAACAATTTCAACGATTTCTGAAACATTCCGTCAGCACGGTTCAAATGTTTGGTTTGAAAGAGAGGCAAAAGATTTATTACCTGAAGGTTTTACGCATGAAGGTAGCCCAAATGGCATTTTCACAAAAGAGACAGATATTATGGATGTTTGGTTTGATTCTGGGTCAACACATCAAGGTGTGCTCGTAGAACGTGATGACCTTGTATATCCAGCAGATTTATACTTGGAAGGGTCAGATCAGTACCGTGGTTGGTTCAACTCATCACTTACGACAAGTGTTGCAATTAATGGGCATGCACCTTACAAAGGTGTTCTAAGCCATGGTTTCACACTCGATGGTGAAGGACGTAAAATGAGTAAATCACTTGGAAATGTAATTGTGCCTTCTAAAGTGATGAATCAGCTTGGGGCAGACATTTTAAGGTTATGGGTTTCTTCTGTAGATTACACTGCTGATGTACGTGTTTCAGATTCGAATTTCAAACAGGTTTCTGAAGTATATCGTAAAATTCGCAATACGTTGCGTTTCCTTCATGGAAATACATCTGATTTTAATCCCGTATCAAACAGGGTGTCATTCGAAAATATGCGGACGGTTGATAAGTACGTATACGTTAAGTTACAGGATCTTATTAAAGAAGTACTACTTGCGTATGAAAACTATGAATTCGCTAGTGTGTACCATGCCGTTAATAATTTTTGTACAGGTGAACTAAGTTCATTCTATTTAGATATTGCAAAAGATGTTGTTTACATTGAGGGTGAGAATCACTCACATCGTCGTGCGATGCAGACGGTCATGTATGATACACTTATTGCATTATTAAAATTGCTAACACCGATTTTACCGCATACAACTGATGAGTTGTGGGCATTTATCGAACACGAGACAGAGGAAAGCATTCAGCTTACTGATATGCCAGTCGTACAAGAACTTGGAGACGTTGCAGTACAGCTTCGAGAGCGTTTTACTACACTAATGTCCATACGTGATGATGTATTAAAGGCGTTAGAAGTAGCTCGTAATGAAAAGGTAATCGGTAAATCACTTGAGGCGAAAGTGACAATCGCATTACCGGCGAATCTATCTGAGTTGTTATCAGCAGATGATATTGACTTTGCACAGTTCTTCATTGTGTCAAAGTTTGCTGAAAGTGCGTTAGACAATATGCCGAAAGAATCCTTAAAGTTAGAGACGGCGACTATTCTAGTTGAAAAAGCGGATGGCGAAAAATGTGAACGTTGCTGGACGATTTCTGAAACAGTAGGTTTAGATGAACAGCATCCGACAATTTGTACACGTTGTGCAACGGTTATAAAAGAACATTATACAAACTAATTACTATAAAGGAGATGGTTGTGACAATCTTTTAAGTTGGATTGTCGCAGCCATCCCTTTTTTTATGGTAGAATTAAAGCTAATCTGTTGGACGGGGGTATTTTGGTTGTTTATTTATTATGCAATTGCAGCAGTTGTCATTATTTTAGATCAGCTAACGAAATGGCTTGTCGTGAAAAATATGGATTTAAGAGAATACATTAGCATTGCAGAACCGTATTTTGGACTACTTTCTCATCGCAATAAAGGTGCTGCATGGGGAATGCTTGAAGGGCAAATGTGGATTTTTTATATCGTAACTGTACTGGTCATTGCTGGTATTATTTACTTTTTCCATAAAGAAGCGAAAGGTCATCCTCTTTTTGCATGGAGCCTTATGTTGTTACTTGGTGGTGCAATTGGGAATTTCATCGACCGAGTAATTCGTAAAGAAGTCGTTGATTTTGTTGACGTTGTAATTCCAGTCATTAACTATGACTTTCCAATCTTTAATGTAGCCGATGCAGCTTTAACAATCGGTGTAGTTTTAATGATTATCCATGTGATCATGGACGAAAAAAACAATAAGAAAAAGGTGTCTTAATGGAAACAATCGAAATAACGGAAGAACATGCAGGAAACCGAATTGACAAAGCTTTGTCGGCTATCAACTCTGATTGGTCACGAACACATCTACAAAATTGGTTAAAAGACAGTCTTGTATTGGTCAATGAAAAAAAAGTAAAGCCGAATTATAAAGTGAAAACGGGTGACGTTGTCACTATTAATGAACCAGAACCAGAAGAGTTAGATGTTGTTGCAGAAGATTTACAATTAGACATCGTTTATGAAGATAAAGACGTACTTGTCGTAAATAAACCAAGTGGTATGGTTGTTCATCCAGCACCCGGCCACCCAACAGGCACAATTGTCAACGGGCTTATGTATCATTGCAAAGACTTGTCAGGTATAAATGGTGTGCTTCGACCGGGAATTGTACATCGAATTGATAAAGACACATCGGGCTTGCTAATGGTTGCGAAAAATGATTTGGCACATGTGTCGTTAGTCAATCAGTTAGTAGAAAAAAGCGTTACGCGTGTTTATACAGCACTTGTACATGGACATATTCCACATGATAATGGGACGATTGATGCACCCATTGGGCGTGATAAACGTGAACGCCAAAGCATGGCAATCGTAGATGACGGTAAGCATGCAGTAACACATTTTAAAGTATTAGAACGTTATGGCGAATTTACATTAGTAGAGTGTCGACTAGAAACAGGACGAACACATCAAATTCGCGTGCATATGAAGTATATTGGTTATCCTCTTGCAGGAGATCCGAAGTATGGACCGAAAAAAACTATTGACTTCAGTGGACAAGCGCTACATGCAGGAACAATTGGATTTGAACATCCTGTCACTGGGGAATATAAAGAGTTCCATCAGCCTTTACCAGAAGACTTTCAAGCGTTAATTAGCAAAATGAGAAATAGCGTTGACAAAACAAGTGGATGACGTTTATACTGAGAAAAGTAATTGAATAGCGATACCTTTAAAGACAGTCCAGAGAGGCTGGGAAGGTTGCTCGGAAGTACAAGGTCTTGCTGCGCGCAAGAATTCATTGTACAGTTTTTTCTGGATGTACAACTCCCACCAACATTGGCGGGAGTTTTTTTGTGTAGTGAATGCAGAAGTCTTTGCTGCATTCAACTATGAACTGAGTAAATTTTTCGAGGAGGTTTTACGGTTGACAGAAAAAGCAATCATTCTAGATGAACAAGCAATCAGTCGGGCAATTACTCGGATTGCACATGAAATCATTGAACGAAATAAAGGAATTGACGATTGTATTTTAGTTGGCATTAAAACAAGAGGAGCATTTCTTGCGAATCGGCTTGCAACAAGAATTGAGGAAATTGAAGGGAAGCCCATTTTAAAAGGGGAATTAGACATCACGTTATATAGAGATGACCTCATGTTAAAACACGGCAATAAGGAACCCCTTGTACAAGAGATAGACATTCAACATGATGTGACGAACAAGAAAGTAATTTTAATCGATGATGTCCTTTATACAGGAAGAACAGTACGTGCTGCAATGGATGCAGTGATGGATCGGGGACGCCCTTCGACAATTCAATTAGCAGTACTAGTCGATAGAGGGCATAGAGAGCTACCGATACGACCAGATTTCATTGGAAAGAATATACCTACCTCAAGTGAAGAACGCGTAGAAGTAAACTTAGTAGAATCAGATAACAAAGATGTAGTCTCAATCCATTCGCGGCAATAAATCAACTAGCGCAACAAATAAATTATCGAGGGTGGAGGGAACTATATGAGTGAAAAAGTACTAGATGTACATGAAAAACCAAGAGTAGATAAATGGATTGCACTCAGTTTACAACATATGTTTGCAATGTTTGGTGCTACAATTTTGGTGCCACAACTCGTCGGATTGAGTCCAGCAATTGCTTTGTTAACAAGTGGTATTGCAACAATCGTATTTGTACTTGTAACAGGCTTTAAAGTGCCTGCCTACTTAGGTTCTTCATTCGCCTTTATAACACCTATCCTATTTGCAACTAAAACAGGTGGCATTGGCAGTGCGATGATTGGTAGTATGTTTGTCGCATTGGTCTACGCGATTGTAGCCCTGCTAATATGGAGAACAGGTCCGAATTGGATTATGAAGTTATTACCACCTGTAGTTGTTGGGCCAGTCATTATGGTGATTGGCTTGGGAGTTGCGCCGATTGCAGTCGAATTAGCAAGTACAGTTAAAGTAGAAGGGGTTGCCGTCTACAATTTGTTGCATTTCTCAGCAGCACTCGTAACGCTCGCTGCAGCGATCATTTGTCTGTTGTTTTTTAGAGGTGTTATCAGTTTAATGCCTGTGTTAATTGGAATTGCAGTTGGATATGTGTATTCGATTTTTATAGGAATTATTAACTTTGCACCTGTAAAAGAAGCTAACTGGATTGAAATACCTAAGTTCCTTATTCCAGGTGTTGACTATGATTTCGTCGTGACACCAACATTGCTCATTATTATGGTGCCTATTGCAATCGTTACAATTTCTGAACATATCGGACATCAACTTGTACTCGGTAGTGTTGTAAAAAAAGATTTTATTAGAGAACCAGGTTTAAATCGTTCCTTGCTAGGTGATGGACTCGGAACACTCATTAGCGGATTACTTGGAGGGCCGCCGAAAACAACGTACGGTGAAAATATCGGCGTAATGGCAATCACGAGAATATACAGTGTGTATGTCATCGTTGGGGCTGCAGTATTTGCAATTGGCTTTTCATTTGTCGGAAAATTGATGGCGGTTATCCAGACGATTCCTGGAGCGGTGTTAGGCGGGATATCTATCCTTCTGTTTGGAATTATTGCTGCATCAGGATTACGGATGCTCGTTGATCATAAAATTGACTTTGATAAGCAACGAAACCTAGTCATTGTATCAGTAATTTTAGTCATCGGAATTGGCGGAGCGACACTGAAATTTAGTGATACTTTCGAAGTTACAGGAATGGCATTAGCAGCCATTGTTGGTGTGCTGCTTAACATCCTGTTACCGGGTAGGTCTGATGAAGAAACGCTTGAAAAAATTGAATAATACACCCTTTTAACACTGTCCAGAGAGTCAGGGAAAGGATCGTTTGGTACTTCTTTTTGTACGCTGTAATTGGCGCTAAAAGGGAGTATCAATTAAAAGCGAGCCTTTCCATCCACTGGAAAGGCTTTTTCTTATACCGAGGAGGTTAAAAAAATGAAGCATCTTATATCTATGAAAATACTCTCGCTTGAAGAAATTATGTTTTTCTTAACAAGAGCAGCAGAATTCAAGCAAAGTGGTATTAAGAAATTGCCCGGGAAATATTACATCAGTAATCTCTTTTTTGAACCAAGTACACGTACAAAAATGAGTTTTGAAATTGCGGAAAGACAATTAGGACTAGAGGTGTTACCGTTTGAATCAAGTTTTTCCAGTACGCTTAAAGGTGAAACATTATTAGATACGGTGAAAACGCTTGAAGCGATTGGTCTGGACACACTAGTTATTAGACATCCGGAAGATGGTTTTTATGAACAACTGCTTGAAGAAACGAGCGTATCGATTGTCAATGGTGGTGATGGTTCAGGCCAGCATCCGACGCAATCATTATTAGATCTATTTACCATTTATGAAGAATTTGGTACGTTCAAAGGATTGAAAATTCTTATTGCCGGCGATGTCGTACATAGTCGTGTTGCACGCTCTAATGCAGATGTATTAACTAGATTAGGTGCATCGGTTACAGTCCTTTGTCCGCCAGAGTGGTCTGGGGAGTTTAACAGTGTTAATAAATGGGACGATGTAATTGGAACTAGTGATGTAATTATGCTGCTTCGTGTGCAGCATGAGAGACATGAACTGCAGTCGATTTACACAAACGAATCGTATCACGAACAATTTGGTTTAACGGAGCAAAGAGCAAAAGAAATGAAGAAAGACGCTATTCTATTACATCCAGGTCCATTTAACAGAGGTGTGGAAATAGCGGACGTGTTAATCGACAGTCCACAATCACGAATTTTTAGGCAAATGAAAAATGGTGTGTTCATTCGGGCAGCAGTACTCGAAACAATTTTGAAAGGGAGGAACTAACATGGAGAAATTGATTCAAGATGTACAAATGCTGGATGCTAAAGGACAAATAGTCAATAAAGACGTAACCATTGCAGAGGGGGTAGTTACTGCGATTGGTAAGAATTTAGTAAGTGACACGACAGACATTATTAACGGTAAGGGATTATTCCTGGCTCCAGGTTTTATAGATGTACACGTTCATTTGCGTGAACCTGGCGGTGAACATAAAGAAACGATAGCTAGTGGGACGAGGGCGGCCGCTAAAGGTGGATATACAACAATTTGTGCAATGCCTAATACACGTCCTGTGCCAGATACAATAGAAAATATAACGTTGGTTAATAAGCTAATTGACCAAAACGCGGTTATCCGAGTCTTACCTTATGCATCAATTACAATTCGAGAAGCAGGCAAGGAGCGAACGAATTTACAAGAGCTTAAAGAAGCAGGTGCATTCGCGTTTACAGATGATGGTGTAGGAATTCAACAAGCAGGAATGATGTATGAAGCGATGAAAGCTGCTGCTGAAATTGGCATGCCAATTGTAGCGCATTGTGAAGACAATACACTTATTTATGGTGGAGCACTCCACGAAGGTAGACGGAACAAAGAGCTTGGGCTTGCAGGTATACCTTCAATTGCCGAGTCCGTCCATATTGCCAGAGATGTTTTATTAGCGGAAGCGGCAGGGGCACATTATCACGTTTGTCATGTCAGCACAAAAGAATCTGTTCGTGTAATTCGAGATGCAAAAAGAGCGGGTATCCATGTGACTGCGGAAGTAAGCCCTCATCATTTGTTATTAGCAGAAGATGATATCCCAGGAAACGATGCGGACTGGAAGATGAATCCACCGTTACGCAGTAACGAAGATCGACAAGCGCTGCGGGAGGGCTTACTAGATGGCACATTAGATTTTATAGCAACAGATCACGCGCCACACACAGCTGAAGAGAAAGCGGTTGGAATGGCAACTGCACCATTTGGTATTACGGGTTTTGAAACTGCATTTCCGTTACTTTACACACAATTTGTAAAAGAAAAGAAATGGACATTGCAGCAACTGCTAGACTGGATGACTAAAAAGCCAGCAAAGACATTTGGTTTACCGTACGGAAAATTAGAAGTAGGTGCACCTGCTGATTTAGTATTAATTGATCTTACAAAAGAACAAACAATTGATCGTCACACATTTATTTCAAACGGTAAAAACACCCCTTTTGATGGCTGGACGTGTGTGGGTTGGCCAGTAAAGACGATTTACGGTGGAAAAGTGATTTGGGAGGATGAGCAATGATGAAAAAACGTCTGCTGATTTTAGAAGATGGAACATTTTTTGAAGGTATTGCGTTTGGTTCTGATTGTGCATCAATCGGAGAAACAGTTTTCACAACAGGGATGACAGGATACCAGGAAACGTTATCGAATCCATCTGCTTGTGGACAAATCGTTGTCATGACCTATCCAATGATTGGTAGTTATGGCATTAACCGCGACGATTATGAGTCGATTGAACTTTCTACAAACGGTGTTGTCGTTCGAGAGCTATCAGATGAACCGTCCAATTTTCGAAGTGGAATGACCTTATGTCAGTTGCTAACTTTGAAAGGGATTCCTGGGATTCAAGAAATTGATACTCGAAAGTTGACAAGAATATTACGAGAAAAAGGGCCATTAAAAGGATTGCTTACAGCTACTAATGAAGAGGTGAATATCGAAGAGGTTGTTGCTCAACTGAAGGCATATATTTTACCAACTGATCTTGTTGCGCAAGTATCTACGAAAAAACCTTATCCGAGTCCTGGTAGAGGTGATCGGGTCGTCGTCATTGACTATGGCATGAAACACGGCATCTTACGAGAATTGAACAAACATGATTGTGATGTCGTTGTTGTCCCTTATAATACATCGGCGAAAGAAATACTCGCTTTATTCCCAGATGGTATAGTGCTGTCGAATGGACCGGGGAATCCAGATGATGTAGATGGAGCAGTCGATACAATTAAAGCATTATTAAATAAGGCACCTATTTTTGGAATTGGTTTAGGGCACCAATTGTTTGCGAAGGCATGTGGTGCACGAATGGGTAAACTAAAAAACGGTCATAACGGTGGCAATCATCCGGTAAAAGATTTAACTAGAGGTCGAACAGAGTTAACGGTTCAATGCCACAGTTATTCAATTGTTGAGGAGTCAATCGAAGGAACGGGTCTTGAAATAACGCATCGAGCACTTAATGACAATTCAGTAGAAGGAATTAGAAGTTTGCAGCATGACGCATTTTCCGTACAATTCCATCCTGAAGGTGCGCCAGGGCCAGAGGATTCTAGTCATTTGTTTGTGCGCTTTACTTCATTAATGAAATCATATAACCGAAAGGAGAATTTCAATGCCTAAACGTACAGATATTGAAACGATATTAGTTATTGGTTCTGGTCCAATCGTCATCGGACAGGCGGCGGAGTTTGACTATGCGGGTACACAAGCTTGTCTTTCGTTAAAAGAGGAAGGCTACCGCGTCATATTAATTAATTCAAATCCAGCAACGATTATGACGGATACAGAAATAGCGGACAAGGTCTATATAGAACCACTAACGTTAGACTTTGTGAGCCGAATTATTCGGAAAGAACGCCCTGATGCACTACTTCCAACACTAGGTGGTCAAACAGGGTTAAATATGGCAATCGAATTACATGAAGCGGGTATATTGGATGAACAAGGAGTAGAAATACTTGGTACGAAACTCGAAGCAATTCATAAAGCGGAAGATCGTGATTTGTTCCGTACGCTGATGAACGAACTTGGCGAACCAGTACCTGAAAGTGATATCATTCATAATCTTGAAGAAGCATTTACCTTTGTTAACCGGATTGGTTATCCAGTCATTGTTCGCCCAGCATTTACAATGGGAGGAACAGGCGGCGGGATTTGTTACAATGACGAGGATTTGGTAGAAATCGTAACTGGTGGGTTGAAATATAGTCCAGTGACGCAATGTTTACTTGAAAAGTCAATTGCCGGTTATAAAGAAATTGAGTATGAAGTAATGCGTGACTCGGCAGACAATGCAATCGTTGTTTGTAATATGGAAAATGTGGATGCAGTTGGTATTCATACTGGTGATTCGATTGTTGCAGCTCCTTGTCAGACATTGACAGACCGTGAGAACCAAATGCTCCGCAATGTTTCATTGAAAATCATTCGAGCACTTAAAATCGAAGGCGGCTGTAATGTTCAGTTAGCACTAGATCCGCATAGTTTTAACTACTATATAATTGAAGTCAATCCGCGTGTTAGCCGTTCGTCTGCATTAGCATCTAAAGCGACAGGATATCCAATCGCAAAACTAGCAGCTAAAATTGCAGTCGGCTTAACGCTTGATGAAATGCTGAACCCTGTAACCGGAACAACATATGCTTGTTTTGAACCGACACTGGATTATATCGTTACTAAAATTCCAAGATGGCCATTTGATAAATTCGAATCTGCAAAGCGAAATCTTGGTACGCAAATGAAAGCGACTGGCGAAGTTATGGCGATGGGACGTACATTCGAGGAATCGATTTTAAAAGCAGTTCGTTCGCTTGAAACAGGTCAATTTGGACTAACTCTTAAAAATGGTAGTGACATGACAGATCAATGGATTGAAAAAAGGATACGCCGTGCTGGAGATGAGCGATTGTTCTTCATTGGAGAAGCATTGCGAAGAGGTGTTTCAGTAGAAACCATCAATGACTGGAGCATGATTGATATTTTCTTCTTACGTAAATTACAAAAAATCGTTCAGTTCGAGCAAGTACTTCAAGCAAATCCGTTTGATTTTGTTACGCTAAGAAAAGCAAAGCGGATGGGTTTTGCAGATGTCACAATCGCTACTTTATGGAATACGGAAGAACGAAAAGTATACGATTGGCGTAAGGAGCAAGGCCTTATTCCTGTCTATAAAAAAGTAGACACATGCGCAGGTGAATTCGAATCAGATACACCTTATTTCTACGGCACATATGAAGATGAAAACGAATCCATTAAATCCAATAAAAAAAGCGTTGTTGTACTTGGATCTGGACCGATACGAATTGGACAAGGGGTGGAATTTGACTACGCTACTGTCCATTCTGTTTGGGCAATTCAACAAGCGGGTTATGAAGCAATCATTATTAACAATAACCCTGAAACGGTATCAACTGATTTCTCAATCTCAGACAAACTATACTTTGAACCGCTAACGATTGAGGATGTTATGCATATCATTAATCTTGAACAACCGGAAGGAGTTGTCGTCCAATTTGGTGGTCAGACTGCCATTAACCTTGCGGAGGGCCTGGAAGCACGAGGTGTGAAAATTCTCGGGACATCATTAGAAGACATTGACCGTGCAGAAAATCGTGATAAGTTCGAAAAAGCATTACGTCAAATCGGCATTCCACAACCTCTTGGAAAAACGGCTGTATCAGCAAAAGAAGCGGTTGTAATAGCGAATGAAATCGGCTATCCCGTTCTCGTAAGACCTTCTTATGTACTCGGTGGACGCGCGATGGAAATCGTTTATCACGAAGATGAATTACGACACTATATGGAACACGCAGTCGAAGCGAGCCCGGATCACCCTGTGCTAGTTGACCGCTATCTAACAGGAACTGAAATTGAAGTAGATGCCATTTGTGACGGTCAAAATGTTTTAATACCTGGCATTATGGAGCATATCGAGCGTGCTGGCGTTCACTCAGGTGACTCAATCGCCGTTTACCCACCGCAAAATCTATCCAAAAGCCAGATTTCGACGATAGCGGATTATACAGAACGACTTGCAAAGGGTCTTGGAATCATTGGGTTACTAAATATCCAGTACGTCATTTCAGAAGGTCAAGTATATGTCATTGAAGTGAATCCAAGATCGAGTCGTACAGTACCTTTCTTAAGTAAAATAACAAACCTTCCGATGGCAAACATTGCAACGAAAGCTATTTTAGGACAGTCCATTATCGAACAAGGGTATGGGACAGGGTTGGCAATGGCTCCACCGGGTGTCTACGTGAAAGTACCTGTATTTTCTTTTGCTAAACTGCGTCGTGTAGATATTACACTCGGACCCGAAATGAAATCGACTGGGGAAGTGATGGGGAAAGACATAACCTTAGAAAAAGCACTTTACAAAGGCTTAGTCGCTGCCGGAATGGAAATTAAAGAGTACGGCTCTGTACTCATGACCGTTTCGGATAAAGATAAAGAAGAAATGGTTGGAATTGCTGAACGTTTTACGAACATTGGTTACCGAATACTTGCAACTGAAGGAACAGCGAATGTGTTAAAAGCTGCCGGTATAAAAGTGAAACTTGTTGATAAAATCGGTTCTGAAGGACCAACCCTTCTAGATGTTATACAAAAAGGTGACGCGCAAGTCGTCATTAATACATTAACAAAAGGGAAACAACCTGAACGTGATGGGTTTAGAATCCGTCGAGAATCAGTGGAAAACGGTGTTCCATGTTTCACTTCACTAGATACGGCAGACGCAATGCTTCGGGTAATTGAGTCGATGTCATTTGAAACACTGGAGATGCCCAAACAGGAGGTTCATGCATGATCATTCAAGATCGAATGACGGTAATTGAACATCAGCAAATTGCTCATAATATATTTGAACTTACGATGACTGGATGTATTGCTAGTGAAATTAATGCGCCGGGACAGTTTGTACACATTCGTGTTGCAGATTCATTTGAACCCCTATTAAGACGTCCCTTGTCAATAGCTTCATTTAATAAGGAACGACAAGAAATCATTATTATTTATCGTGCTGAAGGGAAAGGAACATCTCTGCTCGCGCAGAAAAGGAAAGGCGACCAAGTGGATGTGCTCGGTCCATTGGGGAATGGTTTTTCGATTAAGGAAACTGAGAAAGGGGAGACGGCCCTCTTAGTTGGAGGGGGGATAGGTGTCCCACCACTGTTTGAATTATCTAAGCAACTAACTGCCCGAGGTGTGAAATGTATTCATATACTAGGTTTCCAGTCGGAAAATGTCGTTTTCTATGAAAATGAATTTAAAGCGCTTGGAGAAACGTATGTAGTGACTGTAGATGGTACGGCGGGCACGCAAGGCTTCGTGACGACTGTTTTAGACGGATTAAAAGAAGACTTTGCAACCTATTATAGTTGCGGACCTTTGCCAATGCTTCAAGCGGTACAAAGTCGACTGGAAGGTAAAAATGGTTTTCTTTCCTTTGAACAACGAATGGGTTGCGGAATAGGTGCTTGTTTTGCATGTGTTTGCCAAACGACTGATGGCATTGACAAACCATATGTAAAGGTTTGTTCAGATGGTCCAGTATTTCCAGCGGGGGTGATTGCACTATGAATCGACTTGCGATTGACCTACCTGGATTACAATTAAAAAATCCAATTATGCCGGCTTCTGGCTGTTTCGGTTTTGGTAAAGAGTATGGCAATCTATATGATTTATCCTGTTTAGGCGCCATTATGATTAAAGCAACAACGCAAGAAATGAGATTAGGTAATCCTACTCCGCGTGTTGCGGAAACAGCCTCAGGAATGCTCAATGCAATTGGGCTGCAAAATCCAGGTTTAAGAGGCGTGTTGGAAAATGAATTGCCTTGGTTGGAACAGTTTGATGTACCAATTATTGCAAATGTTGCTGGCACAGAAACAGCTGATTATGTGGAAGTAGCGAAAGAAGTTTCTAAAGCACCCAATGTGAAAGCGTTAGAATTAAATATTTCATGCCCAAATGTGAAATGTGGTGGAATCACTTTTGGAACAGACCCGAGTATTGCGAAGGAATTAACGAAAGCAGTAAAGGAGGTCTCTGAAGTTCCTGTGTACGTTAAATTATCGCCAAATGTAACGGATGTAACTGACATTGCAAAAGCGGTTGAAGAAGGCGGAGCAGATGGAATCACGATGATTAATACACTAATAGGTATGCGTTTAGATCAGAAAACAGGTCGCCCCATTATTGCGAATGGAACTGGGGGACTTTCAGGTCCAGCAGTTAAGCCAGTAGCTATTCGCATGGTTTACGAAGTAAGTAAAAGTGTTTCAATCCCGATTATAGGAATGGGTGGAATTTCTGAAACGGCAGATGTTATCGATTTTTTATCGGCAGGTGCAAGTGCTGTTGCAGTAGGTACCGCAAACTTCGTGAACCCTTTTGTTTGTCCAACTATTATCGATGAGTTACCTGCAAAGTTAGACGAATTGGGAATTCAAAATATTTCCGAATTAATTGGAAGGAGTCATCGTTTATGAATAGATTGCCAATCATCGCACTTGATTTTAATTCATCACATCAAGCAGTTGAGTTTCTTTCTGTTTTTGAAGGGCACATGAATGTTAAAGTGGGAATGGAACTTTACTATAAAGAAGGTCCTGCTATGATTGCTCGTTTAAAAGACATGGGCCATTCTATCTTTCTAGATTTAAAATTACATGATATTCCAAACACAGTGAAGTCTGCAATGACAGTTCTTGCGAGTTTGGAAGTAGATATGTTAAATGTCCATGCTGCAGGTGGTAGTACGATGATGACGATGGCTTTAGAGGGACTTGATAAGGGAACGCCTGTAGGAATGACAAGACCGTCAATTATAGCTGTGACCCAATTAACCTCTACTGACCAACAACAATTACAAAAACAACAATTAATAGAGAGAACGTTAGAACAATCTGTTTTACATTATGCAACGCTTACAAAACAAGCTGGTTTGGACGGTGTCGTTTGCTCTGTTCATGAATCTTCAGCAATACGGGATAGTTGTGGGGATCAGTTTTTTAAAGTGACGCCAGGAATACGTTTACTGGATGGACAACTTCATGATCAGAAACGTGTAGCAACACCTCAAGACGCTAAGGTGGCTGGGTCGACTCATATCGTTGTAGGTCGTGCGATTACAGAAGCGCCAGACCCAGTTGCAGCTTATTTACAAATCAAAGAATTGTGGGAGGGGAGTAACGAATGATCGATAACAAACAAGCAGCAAAGGTATTGCTTGATGTGGGTGCGGTGACATTAAGTCCAAATGAGCCTTTTACTTGGGCATCTGGAATCGAATCTCCGATTTACTGCGACAATCGTTTAACGATGTCCGACCCAATAGGAAGAAAGCGAATCGCGCAAGGTCTTGCTGACTTGATATGTGAACATTATCCTGAAACAACTGTAATTGCAGGTACTGCTACAGCTGGTATTCCGCATGCAGCATGGGTTGCTGATATCCTCAATCTTCCTATGGTATACGTACGATCTTCTGCTAAAGGCCATGGCCGTAGTCGACAAATTGAAGGGAAAGTATCATCGACTGATCATGCAATTATTATTGAAGATCTTATCTCAACAGGTGGGAGTAGTTTAAATGCAGCGGCGGCATTGCGCTCAGAAAAAGTAAATGTCTTAGGAATCGTTGCAATCTTCACCTATGAATTGACGACCGCTACTGAAGCCTTTACAAAAGAAGATTTAACTTATCATAGCCTTACTGACTTTGGAGCTTTAACTGAAGCAGCAAAAGAAACAGGAGCAATTAGTGAAAACTCTATCGATTCCTTACTTGATTGGCATAGGAAGTTAAAAGCAGGTTTATTGAAGTAAATGTTGGATTAATTTGTAGTAATCACGAAATAGGTTTGTTAGAAAAAGAGACTACAGTCCATTGGACTGTAGTCTCTTTAAGGTGTTGGCGTATTAGATTGTATGACTATCCAATTTTGACGCTGTTTGAGTTGAATTATTCGTTCCAAATCCGAACAGGCGCGTCATCGCCGGGAGCCATAAAGGAATGACGAATAGTGCACATAGAGCAGTAGCAATTAACACGATAGCTGCCCCTTGCTGTAAAGCAACGACACCAGAGAATAGTAAAGTGATTGTAAATAATCCCATTGCAACAAGTGACAGTGATTTTGCGAATCCACTTTGTAAAAATTCGCTTTCAAGTACATCACTTTCTTGAAGTGCAATTAGATAGTTAACCGTCGTAATTGTTAATATTGGAACCATAATCATGAAAACGAATAGTGGCACGCCCCCAACAATTGGGTTAAATAATACATGTGCAACTGAGATACTAACAAACGTCACAAGTGCAGTTGTTAACACAGAACTAAATGCACCGGTTACAGACTTTGTTAAGATGATGAGCATGATTAGTAAAACGAAAAGTAGCAATAATGCAGTCGGTAGTAATTGATCATTTGCAAGCGCTGCTGTATCGGCAGAAACACTTGTATTACCGGCTATTGACAACACGGCATTTTCTAAAGGTGTTCCATTTGAGACATTTGAGACGATTGATTGAATATCGTCACGTGTCTCAATGGCTTCACTTGAGAAAGCATCGTGGTCAAGAATTACTTCCATTGTAAATACTTTTCGATCAGCCGACAGGTACGTGTCAAATACCCGCTCAAACGTTTCACTTTCAATGACATCTTGTGGAATGTACCATCCTGCTGTTTGTGCCTTTGGTGTTTGAGACAAACTTTGTAAATAACTAACTGCGTCAGTAAGTCCAGTTGATACTTGATTTAAGCCATCGACACCTGTACCTAGACCTGTTCCAAGTTCGCCCATTTTGTCGCCAATTGACGAAAAGCCATCTTTTAACTGATGATGTCCATCGCCAAGTTGACCAAGTCCAGCGGAGAGCTTTGGTATATTTTTAAGTACAAGTTGTTGACCATCAGCTGCTCGACCAATTCCTGATTTCAATTCGCCTAATCCACCTGATAATGTTCCAAGTCCTTTAGCAAGTTTTTGTTGTCCAATGACAACCTCACCAAAGTTTCTATTGGCTTCTCCCACACCAGCGGCTAATTGATTAAGTCCACCGTCTACTTTTTTTAATCCACCGATAATGACAGGAATACCAGGGTTGTTTGGATCAGCAGAGTTGATTTGTGCGCTCATTTGATTGAAGCCAGTATTTAGTTGATCGAGTCCGCCGTTTAATCCACCGACTCCAACTTTTAGATTATCAACGCCACCATTAACTTGTGCTTTGAAATTCCCCATACTTGTTTGTAATTGATCTACTGCACCTTTTGCTCGTAAATAATAAGGATTCGCACCAAGACCAGGTGTCGTAGCTGCCATACCATCTAATAATTGATCTACACCACCAAGACCAGCAGACAAGCCATCCGATCCAGCAGTAACTTTTCCTTTCATATCATCCATTCCGGCAGTTAATTTTCCCGTGCCGGCTTGGAGTTTCCCGACGCCGCCTTTAAATTGACCAAGGCCATCATTTATTCCGCTGTGAAGTTTTCCAACACCGGCTTGAAGTTGGCCAACACCGCCTTGTAATGGTGTCAGACCCTGTTCAACTCTTTGATAACCATCTTGTAATTGTTTACTCCCATTGACAAGTTTTTGTGTATTACTCACTGCAGAATCTGCACCTGCTTTTAGTGCACCTGCACCTTTAGAGGCGTCTTGTAAACCGTTGGCAATTTTCCCAACGCCAGCGCCTAAGTCAGTGACTCCATTTTGCAATTTAGACGTTCCTTCAATAAGACGATTGACGCCGTCTCCTGCAGCTTCTAATGAGGGAGCTGAACCTTCAATGGACTCCACTGCACCAGACAAACCGTCGCTAATTTGTTGAATCCCATCTTTCCCTTTTGTTAGTCCGTCAGACAATGTCGTTACTTGATTAGATACTAAGAAGTCTGGAATCTCCTGACCGAATGGACGAGAAGCACTTCGAACTTCTTTAACACCAGGTAACTCAGTTATTTGTCTACTCATTTGTTCGATGAGTGTTAGATATTGTAAACTGTCCATTTTTTCATCGTTTTTAACGACGACTTGAACGGGAACAGATTTTCCAGGTCCGAATGAATCCGCGATTAAGTTATAACCCTTTATCGCTGGTCGGTCATCGGAAGCACCCAGTAATGGGTTATAAGAATAAGCCCGATCAACTGACCAAAGAATTGGAGATATGACTAACAAAGTGATGAATAGAACGATGAACGGTCGTCTATACGAAAATCCGGAAGTAGCTAAAAATGGTGACACTGAACTGCTTCTATTCATATATGGCCAAAACAGAAAGCTACCAAAAACGGCACCCAATGCTGGCATAAATGTTACAACGACCAATGTAATCATAATCATTCCAACTGCTGCAATTGCAAATGTTTGATAGAAAACAAATTTACTTAATAGCACAGTTGAAAAAGCAACTGCTAGTGAAACGCCTGTAATAACAATTGATTTGAATGAAGAATGAAAATAACGGTCATTCAGTCCAGATCGTTCACCGCGATTATGCAGGGAATATGTTTTAATTTTTTTGAAAAGAATGTTGGCATAGAGAATGCCCGCAACCAATGTAATAGCTAGTAATAAGTAAAAACTGAACATATTCACTGGAAGTGAGAATGCTTTAGCAAGTGAAGCATAAACACGTTCTGCAACCAAAGCGCTTAATCCAATAGATAGTAAGATAACGAGTGGAGTTACAATTGAACGATAAAATACAACTAATGCAACGAGTAGAATGATTAAACCAATAATTAAGACAGTTTTGACCTTACTCGTGACTTGTTGTGAAAATTCTTCTTCAATCATTGGAGAACTTGTATAGTAATGCTCTACTCCAGCAGATTGAGTGACTTGGGATAGCTGATTTGAAATCGTTGTTGCTGTTCGACCTTTTTTCTCAATCGTAATCATAGCTAACACGCTTTCGCTATCTTCTGATACGAGAATAGGTTTGTACATCTCATCTTCAAAATGTGTAAGAATGCTCTCAATGCCGAGTGCTTCTTTTTTCTCTGTTAATAAATCAATGGCTATTTGAGCTTCTGACAATTCCTGCGTTGATAGTCCGTCTTTTTGATGGAACAGCATTGCCACATCTAATTGGTCGTCTGTTCCTTCGGAAACGCTTACATCTTGAAGGACCTTTTCAGCAACTTGAGATGAATAAGTGCTTGGGATGGATGATGCCGTCTGTTCATTTACAACCGAAGACAGACTAGGTAAAAATGTGAAAAATACTGCCGATACCCCAATCCAGCCAATAAGGATCATCCACTTGTATTTAATTAGCCAATTCATCTTCTACATTCCCCTTTTAAAAGTTATTGGAATAATAATAATTTAGCTCAAATGAAGTGATGTGTCCCTCCTTTTTATAGTGTAGTCACTATTAAACAAGACTATATTCGATTAAAAACAGCTTGTCAACTATATTTTTGAATCTTTTGAATTTTTAAATTACGATATTTTGGAATAGTATTATTACAATATGAATGGATATTCATTCAGTTTTTCATATAAAACAATTTAGTGTACTAAACGCCAACACTTTTATTCATTTTTTGTTAAAAGGTTAATTTTAAAATGTCAGTAAAATACAATTCCGGAATAATAAAAAATAATACCACTTTGTAAATTAGGATATTTTGTGTAATGACTTTAATATAAAAAAACTGAAATCATCCTAAGTTAAATTGGATGATTTCAGTTTATGCTGGTAAATATATTTAATGCTTTGATTACAGATGTTTTAATTTGCGGACGACATCTTCGTCGGGTGTTACAAATAACGTTTTTTGCTCAAAATAAATGACGAAACCAGGTTTTGAACCATTTGGCTTTTTCACATGACGGATTTGCGTATAGTCCACAGGTACTGAAGTTGAACCACGAGCTTTGCTAAAATAAGATGATAGTATTGCGGCTTCTTTAATTGTTTTTTCATCAGGAGAGTCTGAGTGAATAACAACGTGAGAACCTGGGATGTCTTTCGTGTGTAACCATACTTCATTTCGTGCCGCAATTTTAAACGTAAGATAATCATTTTGCTTGTTATTTTTACCTACTGAAATTTTAATACCAGCAGATGAGCGGTACGATTCTGGTACAGGTTTTTTAGATTTACTTTTCTTTTTCACTCTTCGTGCTTTTAAATAGCCCAAATCAGCAAGTTCTTCACGTATTTCTTCGATATCAGTTGGTGATGCTTGCATGACTTGTTGCTTAATCATCTCGAAATAAGTAATGTCTTCATTTGCTTTGTCCAGTTGTTGCGCTAACATAATTAGTGCTGTTTTTGCCTTTGCATACCTAGAATAGTAGCGCTGTGCGTTATCATTCGGAGACTTTCTAGGGTCAAGGGGAATCGTCACAGTTGTACCTTCTTCGTAATAGTTAGCGACAATAGCCTCTTTGTTTCCTTTTTTTACTGTATGAAGGTTTGCGGTTAACAGTTCTCCATATAGACGAAGAGTGTCTAGTTTTTCAGCAGTTTCACGTTCCTTTATTAGTTTCTTTGTTTTGAGATTGAGTTTGGCAATTTCATTGTCTAACCATCGTTCTAAATCAGCTGCTTGGGATTTTACCCGCTCTCTCTCAGCGCGTGCAAAATAGACTTTATCAAGAAGTAGTGCCAGTGTTTCAAATCTTGCGACAGTTCTATTAGTGTAAGTTAAAGAAGTTGCAGAGAAGATTGTTTTTTGATCGACTTCAGAAATGTTTGGTGTGGAATGGTCATCCTTAAAAGATGCTAAAAAGTCTGTAAACACTTGAAACGGTTTCTCTTTAGTATTCGTTGTTATTCTAAATAGAAGTTCTTGTGCCGTGACTTTTGAGAATCCAGTTAATGATTGGATTATGTCTTGCTCGTTGTGCCAGTTTTTTTGGAGTTCAGTAAATGCTTCCTCTGTCAGAGTAAATGGATCTATTTTATGTTGAGGAGGAGCAGGAATATAAGGTTGACCAGGCATTACTGTACGATAACTATTAACAGATGGTGGGAGATGCTTCATGCTATCAATAATGACATTGCGGTCAGGGTCAATGAGTAGTAGATTACTATGTCTACCCATAATCTCGATGTAGATTCTACGGCTGATGTCATCGCCGAGTTCGTTTTTTGCGCGTACGTCTATCGAAATGACACGATCCATTCCAACTTGGTTTATGGAAACGATTGTTCCGCCTTCAAGATGTTTCCGAAGGACCATGCAAAACATCGGTGGTTCAGAAGGATTCGTAATTGTTTCTTCTGTTAGTTGAACTCTTGAATATGCCGGGTGAATTGACAGTAAAAGTTTATGGTTTTTACCATCTGCGCGTATTAGTAAAACAATTTCTTGTGTATTCGGCTGATGGATCTTCGAAATTCTTCCATTTGTTAAAACTTGAAGTTCCTTTACCATTGCCGTTGTAAATAAACCATCAAATGCCATAAGGATTCCTCTTTCAATTCGTTTTTACCTATTTTAGCACTAGAAGCGATTGATATGGTATAATAAGAACAGATTGTTATCAATAACAACAATTGGACACTATCGGATGTCCATAGCAACTTTATAAACAGAAAAGATAGAAGAGGGATTACATGTTTAAACAACGCGGACTATTGATTGTCCTGTCTGGCCCATCAGGTGTTGGGAAAGGGACGGTTAGAAAAGAACTTTTTACACAGCCTGATACGAATTATGAATATTCAATTTCGATGACGACAAGAAGTCCTCGTGAAGGCGAAGTGGACGGATCAGACTACTTTTTTAAGTCGCGAGATGAATTTGAAAACCTTATTGCGGAAGGTAAATTACTGGAGCATGCAGAATATGTGGGGAATTATTATGGGACTCCTCTCGATTATGTAAATGCAACATTGGATGCTGGAAGAGATGTCTTCCTTGAAATTGAAGTTGTAGGAGCTGCTCAAGTTCGAGCAAAAGCACCAGACGGTCTTTTCATTTTTCTAGCACCACCAAGTTTCACGGAACTTGAAAATCGTCTTGTTGGACGAGGAACTGAAAAGGCTGATGTAATTGCGTCAAGAATTACAAAGGCACGGGAAGAACTTGAAATGATGAATTTATACGACTATGTTGTTGAAAATGATGAAGTGTCAAGCGCTTGTGAACGTATTAATGCGATTGTCACAGCTGAACACTGTCGTCGAGAACGTGTGGAAAAACGCTATTTAACTATGTTAGAGGGAGAATGATATTATGTTGACACCATCCATTGATTCGTTGAAAGAGAAAATTGATTCTAAGTACACACTTGTAACCCTTGCTTCAAAACGGGCGCGTGAAATGCAAGAGGAAAAGACGCATTTGTTAGCATCATACAAATCCCATAAAAATGTAGGGAAAGCATTAGAAGAAGTAGCTGCAGGTGCACTTGGTAAAACGAAAACAGATGAGTCAATCATCTATGAAGACGAAGTATAAGCTACTCTATGCAACATCTTAAAATAGGTCAGTTAGACACTCCCTTAGAAAAGCGTTTTTCTTAGGGAGTTTGTTATTTCAAAAGGGGGAAAATCATGTTGGACAATCAAAAGATTCTAGTCTGTGTAACAGGTGGAATTGCTGTCTATAAATCAGTTTCATTAGTAAGTAAATTAACTCAAGCTGGTGCGCAGGTGAAAGTCATTATGACGAAATCAGCGATGGAGTTTGTGACGCCCTTGACGTTTCAAGCGATATCACGGAATGATGTTTTTTTTGATACGTTTGATGAGAAAGACTCACGTGTCATCGCGCATATCGATCTTGCTGATTGGGCTGATCTTGTTATTGTTGCCCCTGCTACAGCGAATGTTATTAGTAAATTGGCGAACGGAATTGCAGATGATATGGTGACGACAACGTTACTTGCTTCGACGTCCGAAATATGGATTGCCCCTGCAATGAATGTACATATGTATGAAAATAAGGCGATTATTCGCAACATTAAGTCGTTAGATCAAGACGGTTACAAATTCATTGAACCATCAGAAGGCTATTTGGCATGTGGCTACGTTGGAAAGGGAAGACTTGAAGAACCAGAAAAAATTGTGAATCTGATAAGTAATCATTTTGAAAGAAATACATATTTCCCTCTAAAAGGGAAAAAAGTAGTCGTTACAGCTGGGCCAACGCGTGAACGCATTGATCCGGTCCGTTACGTATCTAATTTTTCGAGTGGCAAAATGGGTTATGCAATGGCTCAAGCTGCACAAGCGCTTGGCGCAGAAACTGTACTAGTTTCTGGTCCTGTTGAATTGGATAAGCCGATTGGCGTGACAGTAATCGAAGTTGAAAGTGCGGACGAAATGTTGCAAGCGGTGTTGTCACATTATGAAGATGCTTCAATTGTCATTAAATCAGCTGCTGTCGCTGATTACCGACCAAAAGAAGTACAACTACATAAAATGAAAAAGAAGACAGGCGATTCGCAAATTGAACTTGAAAGAACAACAGATATTTTACAAGTACTAGGTTCGAAAAAGACAAGCCAACTTTTAATTGGATTTGCAGCAGAAACACAAGATTCGATACGCTATGGTAAAGAGAAAATTGAGAGGAAGAATCTCGATTATATTATTGTAAATGATGTAACAGACCCAGATGGGGGATTTGGTAACGACTCAAATGTTGTGACGCTATTATCAAGTAAAGGGCTGAACAGACCGTTTCCGGCGATGACTAAGAAAAAACTTGCGAATGAACTATTGGAAACAATATGTATAGAAGAAAGTGATTCTTTAAATGATCGCTGAAGTGATTGTAGACGTAGCTGCATATCCAATTGATCGACCTTTTGATTACTTAATCCCTCTGTCAATGGAATCTATTATTATTCCAGGTGTTCGCGTCAAAGTACCATTTGGGCCGAGGAAAGTATTAGGATATGTCGTTGCGTTAAAAAAAGAAAGCGAAGTTGGCATCAAGAAAATAAAGCCTATCGATGAACTAATTGATGTTGAACCGGTTATTTCAAAAGAATTACTTGAGCTCTCTAAGTGGTTAGCTAAAGAAACACTCGCATATGAAATTGATACATTACAAGTTATGTTGCCTTCTGCAATGCGGGCGAAGTACGAGAAAAGTATTATCATCAATGATTTGCAACGAATTGCAGATGAATCATTTCAACAGTTACTATCTGGTAGGCAGCAACTGTCATTAAAAGAAGCAGTTGAAGCTAACTTATTACCACTTGTAAAACGTTACGTTGAGCAAGGGGTTATTTCAATTGAGACAGCAATTAGTCAGCAAACAGCAGTTAAAAAGGTTCGCATGATTACAATCGAATCGAAAAAAAATGTAGAAAGTATATTGCAGTCGGTTCAAAAAAATGCAAAAAAGCAAGTTGAATTACTAAATTGGATGTTGGGGAATGCGGAACGTACAATGACTGCCAAAGCGCTACTTGAGCAATCAGGAATACAAACTGCTGTGTTAAAAACGGTAATTGAAAAAGGGGCTGCACGAGAAGAATATACAGAAGTATATCGTGAGCCAGACAGACCAAGTCTACAGGAAACGTCAGTTCCGGACCAATTAACGGACGAACAACAATTCGCATATGACCGAATTACAACGTCTATGGATTGTGACCAGGCTGAAACATTTCTATTACATGGGATTACAGGTAGTGGTAAAACAGAAGTATATCTACGTAGCATCAATCATGTATTGATTCAAGGGAAAGAAGCAATTGTTCTTGTTCCAGAGATTTCTCTTACCCCGCAGATGACTTCGCGTTTTAAAGAACGATTTGGCTCGCTTGTTGCCGTATTGCATAGCGGTTTGTCTGTAGGTGAAAAATACGATGAATGGCGTAAAATCCATCGTGGTGAAGTGAAAGTTGTAGTCGGTGCTCGCTCTGCAGTTTTTGCACCATTTAAGAATTTAGGGATTATCATTCTTGATGAAGAGCATGAATCAACCTATAAACAAGAAGATACTCCACGCTATCATGCAAGAGATGTTGCAATTCAACGTGCAGCCTATTATAAATGCCCTGTTGTTTTAGGAAGTGCCACTCCATCATTGGAAACATATGCCCGAGCAAGGAAAGGTGTCTATACGTTATTAAAATTAACGAAACGACCTAAGAGTCAGCAGTTACCTACAGTTCATATTGTAGATATGCGTGAGGAATTGAAAAAAGGAAATCGCTCTATGTTTTCTGTGGAATTAGCGGATGCAATTCGACTCCGCATAGAAAAAAATGAACAGACGGTATTATTTTTAAATAAACGTGGATTTTCTTCGTTTGTTTTATGTAGGGACTGTGGAACCGTAGTTGAGTGTCCAAACTGTGATATATCACTTACGTACCATAGGCAACAGGAACGATTAAAATGTCATTATTGTGGTCACGAGGAGCGAGTACCACTTTGTTGTCCACAATGTGAAAGTGAACACATTCGATTTTTTGGGACAGGTACTCAAAAGGCAGAAGAAGAAATTGCGAAACTATTTCCGACTGCTCGTGTGCTAAGAATGGACGTAGATACGACAAGAAGAAAAGGTTCTCATGAGAAGATTTTACGACAATTTAGCGAAGGTGCAGCGGATATACTGTTAGGGACACAGATGATTGCAAAAGGTTTGGATTTCCCGAATATTACGCTTGTTGGTGTGTTAGCTGCGGATACCACCCTTCATTTAGCCGATTTTAGAGCTGCGGAAAAAACATTTCAACTGATGACACAAGTGAGTGGTAGAGCTGGACGCCACGACTTAACAGGAGAAGTTTTTATGCAGACGTATTCTCCAGAGCACTATGCAATTGAACTAGCTAAAGAGCAACAGTTTGAGCCGTTTTACAATATGGAGATGGCTAATCGAAAACAATATGGTTATCCACCTTTCTATTTCATAACGCTTGTTCAGTTTTCACATGAAGATCTTTTAAAAGTTGCAGACTTTGCTGGAAAAGCGACACATTTTTTGAAAGAGAATTTGTCTGCAAGTACTGTTATTATAGGGCCTACAGCGTCTGCTATAAGCCGTGTGAATAATAGATATCGTTACCAATGTCTGCTAAAATATAAAAAAGAACCGAAGCTTTCGGACGTCTTACAACAACTTATCAAATACTATCGTACAGATTGGATTAAATCCGGTCTAATTATGTCTGTTGATAAAGATCCAACATCCATTTACTGATGAAGAAATGAGGAATTACAATTGGCAATTCGTGAAATAATCAAACATCCCGCAAGAGTATTAGAACAACCTTGTGATGAAGTTATTCATTTTGATCGAAAACTCGCTAAATTATTAGATGACTTACACGATACAATGGTTGCTTCAGAAGGAATTGGAATAGCAGCCCCACAAATTGGTGAATCCGTTCGTGTTGCAGTCGTCGATCTTGGTGAAGGTGACGATATTATTGAAATGGTCAATCCAGTCGTTACTGCAATTGGTGGGAAAGAAATAGAAGTGGAAGGTTGCCTTAGTTTTCCAGGACTTTATGGTGAAGTTGAAAGACCGTTTTTCGTTCGCATTGAAGCACAAGAAAGGGATGGTTCGTTATATGAACTTGAAGCTGAAGACTATGAAGCAAGAGCGATTTTACATGAAATCGATCATTTAAATGGTATTTTGTTCGATTCGAAAATAATCCGCGTCGTCGATCCATCAGAGTTCGAAGAATATGATGAACAAGAAGTGAATGGGGAAGGTGACGCTAAATGACGAATATCATTTTTATGGGTACACCTGAATTTTCAGTACCCGTTCTAACAATGCTTCACGATGAAGGACATTCAATCTTAGCGGTTGTTACACAGCCAGATCGCCCAGTTGGTAGAAAAAAAGTGTTGACGCCACCACCTGTTAAAGTAGAGGCTGTTCGTTTAGGACTTCCAGTCATCCAACCTGAAAAATTAAGAGGTTCTGCTGAGCTTGAAGAGATTATAGCGTTACAACCTGATTTAATTGTGACGGCAGCATTTGGACAAATGCTACCGAAAGAACTATTGGAAATTCCGAAGCTAGGATGTATAAATGTCCACGCGTCTCTTTTACCTAAGTATAGAGGCGGTGCTCCAATCCATCAATCCATCATGGATGGGGAAACGGAGACGGGGGTTACGATTATGTATATGGTAGAAAAGCTTGATGCTGGAGATATTATTTCTCAAGTAGCAATTCCGATTAGTGATAATGATCATACAGGTACCATGTTTACTGCTTTGTCGAAAGTAGGGACAATATTATTAAAAGAAACACTTCCATCTATTATCGACGGAACTAATAAAAGTCGAAAGCAGGACGAGAGTCAAGTTTCGTTCGCTCGTAATATTTCACGTGAACAAGAAAAAATAGATTGGACGCAGCCAGGCAAGGTAATTTACGATAAAGTTCGTGGCCTTCATCCTTGGCCAGTCGCCTATACACCTTTGCATGGAGAAAATGTGAAAGTTTGGTGGAGTGAGAAAGTCGAGTCTGAAAGTACAGCAAGTCCTGGAACGATTATAGCGATTGAAAAAGATCGCATTGTCGTGAAAACCGGCGATAATATTGCAATTGCAATTACTGATTTGCAACCTGCAGGAAAAAAGCGGATGCAAGCGGAAGAATTCATTCGTGGGACAGGATCCAAATGGAGTAAAGGAGACAGGTTTAATTGAATAGACCTAAAAAGAAAATTTGGAATGGTAATGTTCGAGATGCGGCATTGTCTATTTTGATGGAAATTAATGATAATCAGGCATACAGTAATTTGTTGTTGCATAGAACAATTGAGAAATATGGAATTGAAAAGAAAGATCGCGGGTTATTAACGGAATTGACTTACGGTACTTTGCAACAGAGGATGACGTTAGATTATTATCTCGAGCCATTTGTTAGGGGGAAACTAGATCGATGGGTTCGTGAACTCCTTAGATTATCCATGTACCAAATCGTTTACTTAACAAAAATCCCGCCACATGCAGTTGTACATGAAGCAGTTGAAATTGCCAAAAGACGCGGACATAAGCGAATTGCACCTACAGTAAATGGTGTGTTAAGAAATGTTTTGCGACAAGGTGTACGTTCACTAGATGAATTAGAAGATGGGTCATACAAAGTGGCCATTGAAACGAGTCATCCAGAATGGCTAATTAAACGTTGGAGTGAACAATATGGTCCTGAAGAAGCTGCTTTCATGGCATACGAGAATAACAATCCACCTGCAATGACACTGCGAGTCAATGTTGCGAAAACAACTGTCGAAGAAGTGATTGCATCTCTTGAAGCTGAAGGCCTAGAGGTTCGAAGAGGAGATGTTGTTCCGAGTTGTATTATCTCTATGAGTGGGAATCCTTCTGGTACAACAGCATTTAAAAACGGACTGATTACGATTCAAGACGAAAGTTCGATGTTACCTGCATTAGCTTTAAATGTTAAATCAGGTATGAAAGTTCTTGATATGTGTGCGGCTCCAGGAGGGAAAACTACGCATATTGCAGAATTAATGAATGATGAAGGGGAAATTTGTGCGCATGATGTTCATGATCACAAACTCGCTTTAATTAAGGCAAATGCAGATAGATTAGGTTTGCAAGCTATCCAAACAATAAGTGGAGATAGTCGTAAATTACTTGATCACTATGCTGTTGCTTCATTTGATCGGATTCTTGTAGATGCTCCATGTAGTGGGTTAGGTGTTATACGCCGGAAACCAGAAATAAAATATACAAAAACTGAGCAAGATTTCGAAAACTTAAGCAATCTTCAATTGGAATTACTAGCAACCGCTAGTGAATTGATAAAGCAAAAAGGTGTAATTGTTTACAGTACTTGCACTGTTGAGTTAAAAGAAAATAAAGAAGTTGTAGAACGTTTTCTAGCAAAACACCCTGATATGATGAAAATTCCTCTTCAACAACTAGAAGGTTATGAAAAGTTGTTTATTTCAGAAGACATGCTTCAAGTTTTACCGCAACATTTTGGTGGAGATGGTTTCTTTGTTGCAGCGTTTAGCAAGAGATGAAATAAGTTGAATTCTAATAGGAAATAAGGGGGGATTAGCGTTGCAATTCGAGGTTTTGACAGATATCGGAAAAAAACGAACAGTCAACGAAGATAGCGCAGCCGTTTACACATTATCCAATGGAGTTCTACTTGCTGTTATTGCTGATGGGATGGGTGGCCATCGTGCAGGAGATTATGCGAGTTCTACGGCCATTCGAGTACTTGGGGAACAATTTATGCAATTGGATACATCGAATATGGTCGAAGAAGAGCAATGGACTGAATGGCTGCGTGAATCAGTGTTGCACGTAAATCGTTTATTATTTGACCAAGGAAATGCAGACGAAGAATTAAAAGGAATGGGCACAACTTTGGAAGTTGCACTTATTCGTGGTCAAACTTGTCTCATATCCCATACAGGCGATAGTCGTGTCTATTCCATTAACGAGAATGAAATTAGACAAGTTACGAGCGACCATTCTTACGTCAATGTTTTATTGGATAGTGGTGAAATCACAATTGAAGAAGCGGCAGTACACCCAAAACGCAATTGGATCATGCGAGCGATTGGTTCCGAAAAAACAATAGAAACTGATTTATATACATTAGCTTTGCCTCCGAAAAATTATTTGATGCTTTGCACGGATGGACTTAGTAATAAAGTAGACGAAGTTCAAATGAAGAATATTATTGTTTCATCTGAGAGTTTACGTGAAAAAGTAAAGAAATTAATCGATTTAGCGAATGAAATGGGTGGAGAGGATAACATTTCAGTTATTCTAATTGACCCTATGGGTACGGAGGTGGAAAAAGTATGATTGGAAAAAGAGTAGATGGTAGATATGAAATTATTCGCGTCATTGGCGAAGGTGGAATGTCTAGAGTATATCTGGCACACGATGTCATTCTGAATCGTGATGTAGCAATCAAAGTGTTGAATTATGATTTTGCAAATGAACAAGATCTGAAACGACGTTTTCAACGAGAGGCACTTTCCGCAACTAGTCTTACGCACCCAAATATTGTAGATATATTTGATGTGGGAGAAGACGAAGAAATTCATTATTTAGTGATGGAATATATAGAAGGACAGACGCTCAAAAAATATATCCAAATGCATGGACCTTTGAAACCAGAAGAGGCATTGCCAATTATGCGTCAGCTAGTTTCAGCCATTTCGAATGCGCATCATAACGGCATTGTGCATCGTGATATTAAACCCCAAAATATATTAATGGATAAAGATGGGAATGTTAAAATAACAGACTTTGGAATTGCAATGGCGTTAAGTTCTACAGACCATACAAAAACGAACTCTGTTATTGGAACGGTTCACTATCTATCACCTGAACAAGCACGTGGCGGAATGGCCACGAAAAAGTCGGACATTTATTCGTTAGGTATTGTGTTATATGAGCTATTGACTGGTGAATTACCTTTTTCCGCTGAATCTGCTGTTGCAATAGCTTTAAAGCATTTACAAGAAGAAACACCATCTGTAAGAGCTTTTTCTACGACAATCCCACAAAGTTTGGAAAATGTGATTTTAAAAGCAACTGCAAAGGAAGCTACATATCGTTATCGATCTGCAGATGAAATGTATGATGACCTTCTCACAGTGTTATCACGTGAACGTAGTCAAGAGAAGAAATTTGAAGTTCCGTTTGATGACGATCGTACTCGTGCAATTCCGATTATGAATGATGGCAATAAATTTAGTTCGATGGAAGCAACTAAAAAGAATGAACCTATTAGTGAAGAAAAACCAGTAACTACGAAGAAAAAGAAGAAGAAATGGCCGGTATTTTTAGCTATATTTGCTGGATTATTATTAATCCTTCTAGGAATTCTATTAATACTTGGTATTTTGGGGCCGAAAAAGGTAGAGATTCCATCGGTAGCAGGACTTGAAGAAATGAAAGCTGTAAAGCTTTTGGAGAAAAAAGGGTTCAAAGCTGATGAAAGAACGAAAGAATCATCTGATGAATTTAAAGCTGGTGAAGTAATTCGCACGATACCTGAAGAAGGTAAGAAAAGAGAAGTAGGTACAGACGTAAAGCTGTTTATTAGCTCAGGTAAAGAAACAATTCAAATGACAGACTATACAAATAAAGAGTATAAACAAATTGTATCTTTCTTAGGAAAATATGATTTTAAATCGATAAAGGATGAACGGGAGTTTTCCGATAAACCAGAAGGAACGATTTTAGATCAGAATCCGACTGGTGGAACTGAAGTTGTTCCAAGTGAAACGGATCTTGTTTTTAAAGTGAGTAAAGGGAAAGAGGTTGTTGCGGTTTCTAATCTTGTCGGCTATACAAGTGATGAGATTGAACAATACGCAAGATCCTCAGGTTTCAATATTAGTCGAAGTGAGACCTATTCCGAATCTATTTCTGCTGGTCAAGTTATCTCGCAAAATCCGCCTGTAGGCACCAAAGTGGAAAAAGGTGGCAACATTCAAGTTGTTGTCTCGAAGGGGCCGGAGAAAATACCTGTTAAGTGGCACTATAAAAAAGAAAAAATAAAGTATGATCCATCTAATTCGCAAAATGGTGATAAAGATGAAGAGAAAAACGAAAATAAACCGCAAAAAATACAAATTTACGTCCGAGATAGAACACATTCGATGGACACACCAATAGAGGAATTCACAATTACGGAAACAACAACAAGGACAATTTCGATGGAAATTGAAAAAGGAAGTTCTGCAGGCTATCGAATTGTTAGAGATTCAGTAGTAATTGCAGAAGAATACTTTGACTACAAGGATGCGGAATAGAAAGAGGGATTAGATGCCGGAAGGACAAATCAGAAAAGCAATTAGTGGATTTTACTACGTTGAAGAAAATGGTGAATTAGTTCAATGCAAGAGTCGTGGAGTGTTCAGAAAACGTGGTATCCATCCGCTAGTTGGAGATTTTGTCACGTACGTTAAAGATGGTGAAAACGATCCTACTATTACGGAGGTGAAGGAGAGACGTAACGAACTTGTACGTCCTCCGATTGCCAATATTGATCAAGCGATACTTGTTTTTTCAATTGTAGAGCCGTTGTTCAGTGAACACTTACTAGATCGCTTCCTTGTAGTCCTAGAATCATTCAATGTAAAACCAATCATTTGCTTAACGAAAAGCGACTTAGCAAGCGTTGAAATCATTACAAAGGTTGAAAAGTCCGCTCGTTATTATGAAAAGATAGGTTACGATGTACTTTTGACATATAAGGATGATAAAACACTCGCTGAGCAGTTTCAGTCGCATTTTACTGGTAAGACAACAGTTCTAGCTGGGCAATCTGGCGTCGGCAAATCTACTTTGCTGAATACAATTTTTCCGTCTTTACAATTAAAAACGAATGCGATCTCTGAAGCGTTAGGCCGAGGGAAACATACAACACGACATGTAGAATTATTGGAGATTTTGGGTGGGCTCGTTGCTGATACACCTGGATTTAGTTCGTTGGAATTCGAACATATCGAGAAAGAAGAGCTATCGGACTATTTCATCGAAATGGCAGATGCGTCTTCCGAGTGTAAATTTCGCGGGTGTCTTCATATGAAAGAACCGAAATGTGCTATAAAAGAACGTGTAGAATCAGGTGAAATACCACAACACCGTTATGCAAATTATTTGCAGTTCATGGAGGAAATAATAGACCGAAAGCCGAGGTATGACAAACATGATTAAAATTGCACCTTCCATTTTGGCAGCAGACTTTTCTAAACTTGCTGAAGAAGTAAAAGAAGTAGAGGCAGCAGGAGCAGAACTCATTCATATTGATGTAATGGATGGTCATTTTGTTCCGAATATTACAATGGGACCAATCGTTGTAGAAGCACTTAGACCGATAACTACATTGCCACTTGACGTTCATTTAATGATCGAAAATCCTGACCAATACATTGAAGCATTTGTGAAGGCGGGAGCAGACTACATTACAGTTCACGTAGAAACATGTAAACACTTACACAGAACCTTACAGTTAATAAAATCATTTGGCATAAAATCTGGTGTTGTGCTGAATCCGCATACAGCTGTTGAATCAATCCTTCATGTTTTAGATGAAGTTGATCTCGTGTTATTTATGACTGTTAATCCTGGTTTCGGTGGACAAAAGTTTATTCATTCAGTGTTACCTAAAGTGAAACAACTGGCTGAATTGATTAAAGAACGACAACTCTCTATTGAAATCGAAATTGATGGCGGCGTTAACGAGGAAACAATTATTCCTTGCGTACAAGCTGGTGCGACAATTTTTGTCGCTGGTTCGGCAATCTACAATGAAGATGACCGTGCAAAGGCTTTGCAACGAATTAAAAAAGCTGGAATGGATGCTTTAAAAGAGTGAAGACGGTTGTTATTTGTTCTGGCGGACCGCAATCTGTGATTGGTTCTTTAGATGAATTTGTCCAACAAGAAGCACTTTTCATAGGTGCTGACAGAGGAACTATGTATTTGTTAGATAGAGGGATTGTTCCGACAATCGCAGTGGGGGACTTCGATTCTGTTACTTCGATTGAATATGATACGATTCAAGCAATGTGTGAGATAGTGAAACGTTTTAATTGTGAAAAAGATGAGACGGATACCGAACTAGCTGTGCGTGAAGCTTTAACATTACAGCCGGAACGAGTCATTCTTTTGGGGGTAACTGGAGGTCGATTAGATCATATGCAGTCCGCACTTCATTTGCTCTATCGAATTCAGTTAGAAAATCCAACAATACATTTTTCAATAAGTGATCAATTTAATGAAATAAGAATTTTAACTGCGGGTGAGCATGCTATTCAGCGAGAGCAAAAGTTTCAATATTGTTCTTTTTATATGATGGGTGAAAGTATTTGTGAATTAACATTAAGAGGATTTAAATACGATGTTACTAATGCATTGTTATCAACTGGAACAACAAAGTTTACGAGTAACCAACCTGTTGAAGAAGTCTGTACTATCTCAATCCATAAAGGCATATGCTTAATGGTAAGGAGTTCAGATTCCTGAAAGGGGTGCGGAATTGCGGGTATATACATTTACGCTTCCAAAGTTAGTGAGTGGGTTTGTGAGAAAATGCATGGTAGTGTTTCAAAGTGAGGATTCACCTAGGGCTACTGCAAGCAACAAACCTAAAAAAAGAAAGAAAGATAAAACACCAGGCTGAAATTTTTCAGCCTGGTGTTTTATTTGTGCATATTATACCCGTTGAACTTTACCGGATTTAAGAGCTCTTGCAGAGACCCATACACGTTTAGGTTTACCGTTAACAAGAATACGGACTTTTTGAAGGTTCGCACCCCATGTACGTCTGTTAGCATTTAGCGCGTGGGAACGCGAATTTCCTGCGCTGGCTTTACGTCCAGTGATAACACATTCTTTAGCCATTATAGTACCTCCTCGCGAATGATGATTAAGCGATTCACTCTTTATTCGCATACTATAATAATGTATCATATGAAAACAGGCGATGCAACCTTTTTCGCATCATCTTTCAAGGAGATTACCTTTACACATTTTAAGGGATTCGAATTGCATTCTTTTATTATTATGTAGGTTATAGTACAATGGAAAAAGGAAATTGGATGTAGAGGGGGACATAGCCATGTCAATGGAAGTGAAAAACGAGTTCGGAAAAATAGATATAACGAATGATGTTATCGCTCAAGTCGTGGGAGAAGCAACAATTGAATGCTATGGAATTGTAGGTATGGCTTCAAGACATCAAATCCGAGATGGTCTTACCGAGATTCTTCGCAAGGAAAATTTCGTCCGTGGCGTTATTGTGCGTAATATTGGTGAAGAGATACACATCGATATGTATGTCATTGTTAGTTATGGTACGAAAATTTCTGAAGTAGCTTATCAAGTTCAATCAAAGGTGAAGTATACATTGAAGAAGACAATCGGCATGACCGTGAATTCTGTCAATATTTTTGTCCAGGGAGTCCGAGTGACGAACCTGTAGAAGGAGGAAGTAATATCAATGAAATCCATTGATGGTTTGAAATTTGCAGAAATGATTAAAATGGGAGCACATCACTTATATCAAAATGCCGACTATGTCGATTCATTAAATGTATTCCCGGTTCCAGATGGTGATACTGGAACAAATATGAACTTGTCGATGACATCGGGTGCCAAAGAAACTGAGGCACACGCAGTAGAAAATCTTGGTGTAACTGCTCAAGCACTTTCAAAAGGTTTGTTGATGGGTGCAAGAGGTAATTCTGGCGTTATCTTATCTCAACTTTTCCGAGGATATGGTAAAGCGGTAGAATCAGAAGCTGTAATTGATGGTGTTCAATTTGCGGGGGCTTTGCAGTACGGTGTCGAAACGGCATATAAAGCTGTCATGAAACCTGTTGAAGGTACAATCTTAACTGTTGCAAAAGATGCAGCGGCTGCAGGGGTTGAAAAAGCAGCTGAGACAACAGATTTCATCGAAGTGATGGAAGCGATTGTTGACGAAGCTAAAGCATCTCTTGAACGCACACCAGACTTGTTAGCTGTTTTAAAAGAAGTGGGTGTCGTAGATAGTGGCGGACAAGGACTCGTTTATGTATATGAAGGGTTTTTAGCTTGTTTAAAAGGAGAAGCTTTACCTGCTAAGACAGAAGTACATTCAATGGATGACTTAGTGAACGCTGAGCATCATCGCAATGTTCAAGGCTTTATGAGTACAGAAGATATTACTTTCGGTTATTGTACAGAGTTTATGGTTAAGTTTGAAGCTGAAAAGTTAAAAGTGAACCCTTACGACGAATCCGCTTTTCGTGAAGGTTTAAGTCATTTAGGAGACTCGCTTCTTGTCATTTCAGATGAGGAAGTTGCAAAAGTACATATTCACACTGAAGAACCAGGTGACGCACTCAATTATGGTCAACAATTTGGTTCTCTCATCAAATTAAAAATTGAGAATATGCGCGAGCAACACAGTGATATCGTAGGTGAAAATTATACTGTTCAATCAACGAAAAAAGAACAAGCAGTTAAGCATCCTTACGCAATCGTTACAGTTGCAATGGGTAAAGGAATTGCTGACTTACTAAGAAGCGTTGGAGCATCTGCTGTTATTGAAGGTGGTCAAACGATGAATCCTTCTACTGAGGATATTGTGAAAGCAATTGAGGAAGTAGGAGCGGAACGCGTTGTTATTTTGCCGAATAATAAAAACATCATCATGGCTGCAGAACAAGCTGCGGAACTCATTGGCATTGAGGCTGCTGTCGTTCCTACGAAAACAGTACCGGAAGGACTAGCAGCAATTCTTGCTTTTAATCCAGAAGCAGATGTTACCGCAAATGCTTCCTCTATGAAACAAGCTGCATCTTCTGTGAAGACAGGTCAAGTGACGTACGCTGTCCGTGATACATCGATCGACGGTGTTGAAATTAAGAAAGATGATTTCATGGGCATTTCTGCTGGGAAAATTATCATTTCTGCACCAATTCTAGATGATGTCATGAAGGAACTCTTAGCTTCTCTAATTGCTGAAGAGGATGAAATTGTGACAATTATTCGTGGTGAAGACACTACTGAGCAATCTGCTAAAGAGCTGGTTCGTTATGTAGAGGATAATTTCGATCATGTCGAAGTTGAGTTATATGACGGTAAGCAACCATTGTACCCTTACATTATTTCAGTTGAATAACATTGCTTTTAAAGGTGTACCTTATTTTAAGGTACACTTTTTTGCGTAAAATAGCAGTCTAGACATTTTTGTCTTTCACACATTTTTGGTGTAAAATAAATAGTAGTTTGTTTTTAAATAAGGGGGTTATGTAATTGAAGTTCAGATCCGTTTTTGATATTATTGGGCCGGTTATGATTGGACCTTCCTCTTCACATACTGCGGGTGCTGCAAGAATTGGTCGTGTAGCACGCACGCTTTTTGGTCGCCAACCTAAATGGGCGCGAATTCACTTATATGGTTCATTTGCTGAAACGTATAAAGGCCATGGGACAGATGTTGCAATTATAGGTGGTTTACTTGACTACGATACATTTGATGAACGAATTAAAACTTCTTTTGAAGAAGCTGAGCGTTTAGGTTTCACTTTTGAGTTCATCGCTGAGGAAGAAGAAGCTGACCACCCAAATACAGCAAAGTTAATTATTGGTGACGATGAAAGTGTGATGGAATTAACGGGTATCTCAATCGGTGGCGGCACGATGGAAGTCACTGAGTTAAATGGCTTTCCGTTAAGATTATCAGGTCATTATCCTGCATTACTCATCGTCCATGAAGACCGTTCAGGTGTTATTGCAAGCGTTTCTAACGCATTAGCAAAACAAGGCGTCAATATTGCACATATGGAATGTGGACGTAAAGAGAAGGGTGAAATGGCATTGATGGTAATTGAAGTAGATCAATTCATCAATGAAGCGCTCATAACAGAACTTCAAAAGTTACCAAATGTTACGCAAGTTTCAACACTAGCAAGTTAAGGAGTGGATGATAGATGGATGTTTTATTCGGTACAGTAAAAGAATTGGTAGCACTTGCAGAATCGCAAAAGAAGCCAATTTCTGAAATTATGATTGAACAAGAAATGCTAATGACTAAACGAACACGTGAAGAAATTATCGCTCAAATGGATAATAATCTTACTGTGATGGAGAGTGCAGTAGAAAAGGGTTTGCAAGGTGTCCATTCTACTTCTGGACTAACAGGTGGAGATGCTGTGCTGTTACAGAAATATATGGAAACGGGAAAATCGCTTTGTGGAGATCTTGTTATTGATGCAGTTAGTAAAGCCGTTGCGACGAATGAAGTGAATGCCGCAATGGGAACAATTTGTGCTACGCCTACTGCTGGTGCTGCGGGTATTGTACCAGGGACATTGTTTGCAGTGAAAAACAAACTGAATCCAACACGTGAACAAATGGTCAACTATCTATTTACTTCAGGTGCATTCGGTTTTGTTGTGGCAAATAACGCTTCTATATCTGGTGCTGCTGGCGGTTGTCAAGCTGAAACAGGATCCGCTGGCTCGATGGCTGCAGCTGCGATTGTGGAAATGTGCGGTGGGACACCTCAACAAAGTGCAGAAGCTTTTTCAATTGTTATGAAAAATATGCTTGGTTTAGTTTGTGATCCAGTAGCTGGGCTTGTAGAAGTCCCTTGCGTTAAACGGAACGCGATGGGAGCGGCAAAAGCGCTTGTAGGAGCAGATATGGCACTTGCGGGTATCGTTAGTCGAATTCCAACAGATGAAGTCATAGAAGCAATGCACAAAATTGGACAGTCAATGCCTTCTGCTCTTCGGGAAACAGCAAAAGGTGGACTCGCAGCAACGCCAACCGGAAAAGCATTAGAAGCAGAAATTTTCGGTACAAAAAAGGCTACGAGTACAAGTGACCAGTCTTAATGCTGTAACGTCGCTAAAAGGTATTGGGAAGGCGGCGGCAAAGCAATTAGAACAGCTAGGTATCGTGACGATTCATGACTTAGTCATGACCTTCCCGTATCGTCACGATGATTTCAGGTTAACAGATCTTATAGAAACACCACACAATGAACGTGTAACGGTTGAAGGAAGGGTCGAGAGTGAACCTTCCGTTCTTTTTTTAGGGAGAAATAAGTCGCGTTTACAAGTACGACTACTTGCTGGTAATCATCTAGTAAAAGCAGTTTTTTTTAATCAGCACTATTTAAAGGACCGACTCTCGCCTGGAATGACTGTAACGGTAACAGGCAAATGGGATCGCGGTAGGCAACTTATAAATGTAAGCAATTTCAAAGAAGGACCAAAAGTAGAACAACTGGACTTTGAACCTGTCTATAGTTTGAAAGGTGTAATGCATCAGAAGACATTTCGCCGTTATATGCGACTTGCACTGGATGAGAGTGCTGGTCAACATGAGGAGTCACTACCTCAAGTATTACGTGACGCCTACCGATTAGCAGGCATAGACCGGGCTCTGGAAATGATTCATTTCCCGTCTAATTTACAAGATGTTAAACAAGCTAGAAGACGCTTTGTTTACGAGGAACTTCTATTGTTTCAATTGAAGATGATGGGGATAAAGAAAGCTAGGAAAGAAGCCGAACACGGGGTTGCCATTCAGTATAATCTTGAATTAGTAAAAAACTTTATTAGTTCACTTCCATTTGAGTTAACAGGTGCACAAAAACGAGTTGTCAACGAATTATGTGCTGAGCTTAAAAGTAATACCCGTATGAATCGATTGTTACAAGGAGACGTTGGATCTGGGAAGACTGTTGTAGCCGCCGTTGTTTTATATGCAGCGATTACAGCAGGTTATCAAGGTGCCCTCATGGCTCCAACTGAAATACTAGCTGAACAACATGCTGTTTCATTAGCGGAGTGGTTAGAGCCTCACGGAGTAACAGTTGCTTTTCTTGCGGGCTCTACGAAGCCGAAAGCAAGAAAACAATTACTTGAAAACCTTGTTACTGGCGAAATAGACCTGTTAATTGGAACGCACGCATTGATTCAACCTAATGTTATATTTAAGAATCCCGGACTCGTTATTACAGATGAACAGCACCGTTTTGGAGTGGAACAAAGACGAGTCTTAAGAGATAAAGGGTTGAATCCAGATGTTTTATTTATGACAGCAACGCCAATTCCACGCACGTTGGCCATTACTGCTTTTGGCGAAATGGATGTTTCAGTTCTAGATGAGCTACCAGCTGGTCGGAAATTGATTGAGACACATTGGTTAAAGGAAGACTCCCTATCACCAGTACTGAAAAAAATGGAGTCTGAGTTATTGGCAGGACGACAAGCATACGTCATTTGTCCTTTAATAGAGGAATCTGACAAATTAGATGTTCAAAATGCTGTGGATGTGCATGGACAATTATCTACTTATTTCGAAGGTCGTTATACAGTGGGGTTAATGCATGGTAGACTTCCGGCGGATGTAAAGGATGACATTATGCGTGCTTTTGGCGCGGGGGAAATCGATATACTAGTGTCTACTACAGTTGTTGAAGTAGGAGTCAATGTACCGAATGCAACGTTCATGCTAATCTATGACGCCACAAGGTTTGGGCTTGCGCAGCTACATCAATTGCGAGGACGGGTAGGACGAGGTGCGGAACAATCCTATTGTATACTGCTTGCTGATCCTAAAACTGAGGAAGGCAAAGAACGAATGCAGACGATGACGGAGACGAATGATGGTTTTTTACTAGCGGAGAAAGATCTTGAACTCAGAGGTGCAGGAGACTTTTTCGGGAAAAAGCAAAGTGGTTTACCAGAATTTAAAGTTGCTGACTTAGTCCATGACTATAGAGCGCTTGAAACCGCAAGAAAAGATGCTGAAATCTTATTAGAATCCAGCAATTTTTGGACGGATGATGAATACCGCATTTTGAAACAGCATTTAGAAAAGTCAGGAGCGTTAAATGGAGAACGAATTGACTAGTAATTTAGTTTTCTATCCGAACTGTTCTTAAATATGAAAGTCGTAAGTCATTTTGTTGTGAAAGCAAAATGACTTACATTTTTATTACTAAACAATGCATTACATTTTATATACTTGCTTTCTGTTTTTTATCTTTATATACTGTTATTAGTACCAAGTGCTAATTCGGAAGGTGAAATGATTGAAAATGCTTAAAAAGGACAGGCAGCGTGAACTGGTTTTGCTGCTTGAAACGAATCCATTTATGACGGATGATGAATTGGCAGAGCATTTTATCGTCAGCGTCCAAACGATTCGTTTAGATCGTTTAGAATGTGGTATTCCTGAGTTAAGAATACGTTTAAAAGATGTTGCTGTAAGAACGATGCAAGAAGAAGTTAAATCCCTTGCAGTTGATGAAATTATTGGAGATATTATTGATATTGAATTAGATAAAAGAGCGTTGTCCATATTTGATGTTTCAGAAGAACATGTTTTTCATCGTAATGGCATCGCGCGTGGACATCACCTTTTTGCTCAAGCAAACTCGTTGGCAGTCGCTGTCATGGATGATGATCTGGCGCTGACAATGAAATCAATGCTTCACTTCTTAAAACCCGTCAAAGTTGGGGATAGAGTAATAGCGAAGGCTGACGTTGTTATGGATCATTCCAACAAAAAAAGAGCACTGGTTACAATCGTTTCCAAAGTCGGAGATGACACTGTATTTACAGGGGAATTTCATATGTATCGTACAACGGATAGGAAACAGGAGGAATCATAATGATAATAGCGGTAGATGGTATGGGTGGAGATCATGCACCGAAAGAAATTATTGATGGAGTTATTGAAAGTTTACATGCATTTGAAGATATACACATACATATTTATGGTGATGAGAGTCAAATGGCGCCATATATAAAGCATCATGACAGATTAAAAGTGATACATTGTAGTGAAATGATTGAACCGGACGATGAGCCTGTTCGTGCCATCCGTAGAAAAAAAGATGCGTCAATGGTCAGAATGGCACAAGCTGTTAAAGATGGTGAAGCTGCTGCATGTGTATCTGCTGGAAATACGGGCGCGTTAATGGCAGCGGGTCTTTTCGTAGTTGGCCGTATAGAAGGGATTGAAAGACCAGCTCTTGCACCGACGTTGCCAACGATTGATGGTTCAGGTTTTGTTATGCTTGACTTAGGTGCGAATGCTGATGCAAAGCCATCCCACTTAAGTCAGTACGCGGTTATGGGTAGTATTTATGCCGAAAAAGTAAGGGGTATAGAACAACCGCGTGTAGGATTGCTTAATATCGGAACAGAAGAAGGCAAAGGCAATGAACTAACAAAAGCGGCTTTTCAGCTTTTAACAGATGCTCCCATTAATTTCATAGGAAATGTTGAGTCAAGAGACTTATTAAATGGAATAGCGGATGTAGTTATAACGGATGGTTTTACTGGAAATATGGTCCTTAAAACAATAGAAGGTACTGCTAGTGCTTTTTTTGTAATGTTAAAGGAAGTATTTAATGCGTCATTGAAGTCAAAAGTTTCGGCGGGACTTGTGAAGAATGACCTTAAAGGGTTAAAAAGCAAAATGGACTATACAGAATATGGTGGTGCTGGTTTATTTGGTTTAAATTCACCCGTAATTAAAGCGCACGGGTCATCAAATGCGAATGCAATATTAAATGCGATACGTCAAGCACGAACGATGGTTGAATTTGATGTTTGTGGAACAATTCGTGAAGTTGTTGGAAAGGCGGAAACGAAATGACAAAAGTTGCATTTGTTTTTCCCGGACAAGGTTCTCAATCAGTTGGCATGGGTTCAGACTTACTAGCTAGCCAACCTAACTGTCACGAATTTATGACTAAAGCTGATCAAGTCCTTGGCTTTGAACTTAGCGAAATCATTGCAGATGGTCCGCAAGATGTATTGACGTTAACATACAACGCGCAGCCTGCTTTGTTGACAGTGGGAGCAATGATCGCGGAACTGTTGATAAAAAATGGTGTTGTACCGAATTATACGGCAGGTCATAGTCTTGGAGAATATACTGCGCTTGTTGCCTCAGGTGTTCTAACTTTTGAAGAGGGTGTTTCGATTGTGAATCAACGTGGCCTGTTCATGAATGAAGCTGTTCCAGCAGGACAGGGTGCAATGGCAGCGATACTTGGCTTAGATGCAAAGACGTTAAAAAAAGTGACAGATGACATCAGTAATGATGGTTTCGTTGTTCAGCCAGCGAATTTGAATTGTCCTGGTCAAATTGTTATATCTGGGACTAAAGCAGGTGTTGAGAAGGCATGTTCATCCTTAAAAGAAGCTGGTGCCAAAAGAGCGATACCACTTGATGTAAGCGGGCCATTTCATTCTTCTCTTATGAAACCTGCTGCAGACAAATTAGCTGCAATTCTTAATCAAGTTGAAATTAAACAAGCTGTATATCCTGTAATTGCTAATGTAAACGCCTCTGTTATTACTTCGGGTGAAGAAGTAAAAACATTACTTATTGAACAATTATATTCTCCTGTTCTATGGGAGGATTCTGTTAGAACGATGCTTGAATTGGGTGTCACGCACTTTGTTGAATGTGGACCGGGTAAAGTTCTTAGTGGTTTGATAAAGAAAATTGATCGTAGTGCAACAGTTTTATCTGTTTACGACGAAGTATCATTGCGAGCGGTAATCGATGCTTCGAAAGGATGGGGCGAATGAGTAGATTTGATGGTAAAGTTGCGATTGTAACAGGTGCATCTCGAGGGATTGGTCGTGAAATTGCAATTCAACTTGCAAAAGAAGGCGCAAAAGTAGCTGTCAATTATAGCGGTAGTAAAGATAAAGCTGAAGAAGTTGTGAAACTCATTACGGAACTTGGGAGTGAAGCATTCGCTATACAGGCAGATGTTTCGAAAGTAGATAGTGTTAAAGAAATGGTGGACCAAACGATGGATAGATTTGGTTCCATCGATATGTTGGTAAACAATGCGGGAATTACAAAGGATAATTTGCTCATGCGTATGAAAGAAGACGAGTGGGATGATGTTATCAATATTAATTTAAAAGGTGTATTCCTTTGTACGAAAGGAGTAACACGTCAGATGATGCGTCAGCGCCTTGGGAAAATCGTTAATGTAGCTTCAATTGTAGGCGTTTCAGGAAATGCTGGACAAGCTAATTATGTAGCAGCAAAAGCTGGTGTAATCGGTTTTACTAAAACTGCTGCAAAGGAACTTGCTTCGCGTAATATTACAGTTAATGCAGTTGCGCCAGGATTCATCACGACAGATATGACGGATGAACTTCCAGAGGATGTTAAACGTCAAATGTTGGGTGTAATCCCGCTTGGAAAGCTAGGTAGTACACAAGACGTTGCCAAAACAGTTATGTTTTTACTATCAGATGATGCGGCGTATATTACGGGTCAAACAATTCATGTTGATGGTGGTATGGTAATGTAAGTCGGTCACCGACTCCTCGGGTCATAAGCCGTCTCGACGTCGAGGCCAAGAACGCCTCTATGTCGATTCGTCTTATGCCTGTCGGAGCCAAACGGTGCCCTACGCTTTTCAGTGATCCAGACTTCGGTGCCTAGAGGCTCGGGTCATAAGTTAAACTGGCTATGCAGCAAAGAACGCTGCTCCGCCATTTCACCTTATGCCTGCCGCCTCTGAACAGGCACCTACGCTTTTCTGTGATGTCTAGGCTTCGGACACCGACTCCTCGGGTCATAAGCCGTCTCGACGTCGAGGCCAAGAACGCCTCTATGCCGATTCGTCTTATGCCTATCGGAGCCAAACGGTGCCCTACGCTTTTCTTGAGAGGAGGTGACAAATTTGTCTACAGTACTTGAACGTGTAACGAAAGTGGTCGTCGACCGTCTTGGTGTCGATGAGAGTGAAATTAAAATGGAAGCTTCTTTCCGTGATGATCTAGGTGCAGACTCTTTGGATGTCGTAGAACTAGTTATGGAATTAGAAGATGAATTCGATATGGAAATCTCTGATGATGACGCTGAAAAGATTGCGACAGTTGGTGACGCGGTTTCGTTTATCGAAACAAAAGTGAACTAATTTGAACAACAAAAGAGACGCTTTCATCCTTTTTTCAAAAAGGAGTGGAAGTGTCTCTTTTCGATTTTGCACTTATGCGCACAAAAGGGTAAAATTAAAGCTACTATGGATTGAAAGGCAGATTTAGATGATAAATAATAATAGAGGTACCCTAAAACAAGAAAAATCAACACTACCTATCGCATTGCGTACTAAATTTGATGAACTTCAAGAAAAGTTGAGTATTCGTTTTAAAAACGTTTCACTTTTATATAACGCATTTACTCATTCATCTTATGTGAATGAACACCGACGAAAAAACTATGAAGATAATGAACGCTTAGAGTTTTTGGGAGATGCTGTATTAGAACTTGGTGTATCACAACATCTTTATGCAACAGAACCCAATATGACTGAGGGGGAACTAACGAAACTTAGAGCTGCCATTGTTTGCGAACCTTCACTCGTGAAATTTTCTAAAGAACTTGATTTTGGTCATTATATTTTACTTGGTAAAGGTGAAGAACAGACGGGCGGTCGAATGCGTCCAGCACTTTTAGCAGATGTATTTGAAGCGTTCATAGGAGCGCTATATATTGACCAAGGGATGGAGTTAGTAAATCCTTTCCTTCAAAAAGTCGTGTTTCCTAAAATTAGTGTCGGTGCTTTTTCACATGTGATGGATTATAAAAGTCGGTTGCAGGAAATCGTGCAACAAAAAAACAATGGCCAATTAACGTATAAAATTATTGAAGAAAAAGGACCCGCCCACGCTAAGAAATTTGTTACAGTTGTGCTCTTGGGTGATGTGGAATTAGGGACTGGTATAGGAAAATCAAAAAAAGAAGCTGAACAGGAAGCTGCCCACCAAGCGATACAAGAACTAGGAAGTCGTGGGATTGAAGAGGAGAACTAATTGTGTTTCTAAAAAGACTTGAAATCATGGGTTTTAAATCATTTGCAGAACGAATCGGTATCGACTTTGTACCAGGTGTAACGGCAGTCGTAGGACCGAATGGAAGTGGTAAGAGTAATGTTACAGATGCAATCCGTTGGGTATTAGGGGAGCAGTCTGCTAAATCACTACGCGGTGCGAAAATGGAAGATGTCATTTTTGCTGGTAGTGATTCAAGAAAGCCACTCAACTTTGCAGAAGTTACACTCGTTTTAGATAATACGAAAGGACTGTTCCCGCTTGATTACACTGAAATAAGTGTGAGTAGACGGGTATTTCGTTCTGGGGATAGTGCATATCTATTGAATGGTCAGCAATGCAGATTAAAGGATATTAATGATGTCTTTATGGATTCCGGTCTAGGAAAAGAAGCCTTTTCCATTATCTCCCAAGGTCGTGTTGATGAAATTTTGAACTCTCGTCCTGAAGACCGACGAAGTATCTTTGATGAAGCAGCGGGTGTTCTTAAATACAAAACAAGAAAAAAGAAAGCCGAGCATAAGCTCTTTGAAACTGAAGATAATTTGGATCGCGTTCTTGATATTCTTAAGGAACTTGATAGTAGGATGCTTCCGTTGCAAAAAAGTGCGGAGGCTGCAAAGAAACATGAAGTATTATCTATTGAAACACGACAAGCGGATGTGGAATTATTAAATTTTGATGCGAAAAAGCTACATGATGAAATGACGCAAAAGGCTACTGAAGCCGAAGTTGTTCTTGGAAAAAGAGAGACGTTAGAAGGAAAAACAATAAGTGTCGAAGTTGAAACAGAAGCTGTTAAAAAAGAATTGACGGTAATTGACGATAAGCTTGACCATTTGCAACACCAACTTGTAGACGCTAGTTCTGAAGCGGAGAAATGGGAAGGTAGACGTCTTTTGTCTATGGAAAAACGTAAAAATGCGGAACAACAGATTACTAGAATTCAAACAGAAATGGTAACTGTGGAGCAAGAAAAGAACGATAGTATAGTTAAACTTGAAGTGGCGCATGAAAAACTAACTGCAACTAACAAAGAGTTAGCGAAAACAACGAATGATATGGACGGTATTTCAAATGTTTTGAAACGGTCAGTAGTCGAAACCGAAAAAGAAATTGAGGATTTGAAGTCAACGTACATTGATCGATTGAATGAAGAGGCGACCCTTCGTAATGACTTAAAGCATTTTGAAGAGCGATTGGAAGGGGAAAAGTCTTCAACTCATAAAATTGTACAACATACATCTGATTTGAAGGAACGAATTGTAAAATTAAATAAAGAAATGTCATCCGAAATGGAGACATTATCGACTTTGAATAAGAAGTTTGAAGAAGCCAATGGTATGTACAACAACTCTAAACTTGAACTTGAAAAGACTGAGAGTGAACTTAATAATCAGCAGGAACTGTTACAAAAAGGCCTGAATAAGCAATTCGAAATGAATGGACGTTTACGAGCATTAGAAAGTATGGAAGCTGATTTTTCGGGATTTTATACGGGCGTGAAAGAGGTCCTTGTTGCAAAGAAGTCGGGGAAGTTAACAGGTATCGACGGCGCTGTAGCAGAACTTATTACTGTTAAGAAAAATTATATTAAAGCAGTTGAAACTGCACTCGGTGGCGCAATGCAGCATATCGTAACTGCGACCGAAGCCGAGGCTAGAAATGCGATTGGTTTTTTGAAATCTAAAAATGCAGGTCGTGCAACGTTTCTCCCAAGAGATACGATGAAATCTAGAAAAATCCAACCAGCTTCTTTACGAAGTATTGAACAGCATCCAGAATTCATAGGAACAGCTGACACATTAGTCGAAACGGTACCCGCTTTTTCAATCATTACAGAAAATTTGTTAGGGAATACTGTAGTGGCGAAAACTTTAAAAGGCGCTTCGGAAATTGCCAAATCACTTAGTTATCGCTATCGCATAGTTACGGTAGAAGGCGATGTAGTGAACGCTGGTGGTTCACTAACAGGAGGCGGCGCAAAAGGACAAGCATCTGTATTCTCTAGAAAAGCAGAACTTGAAACGTTGAAAAATCAATTGTTAGTTATGGCTCAGTCCATTGATTCTGCTACAAAGAAAATTGGCGACACTAAAATGGATGTTGCAAAATACCGCCAGCAAACCGATCAATGTCATAAACTAATGGATCAAACTCAAATTGAAATATCGTCGACGAAATCTGGAGTTAGAGAACTTGAAATGTCGATTAAAGCATTGGAAAATGAGTTTTCAACAACAGAAGCTGGAAGACTTGGTGCTGAAAATATCGGGTCAGAACTTACTGAAAAGATGTCTGATTTAAAGAAGAAGCATGAGAGCGTCAAAACGACACTTTCTACACTTCAGGAGAAGATTGCGAGTCTAGAACGACTTGCTGCAGATAGACGTAGTGAAGAAGAGAGCTTAACGGATCAGTATAATAACCTGCGTGAAAAGTCGGCGGTATTGCGTGAACAAAAAGGTCACCAACAAACGACCATTAGAGAACTTGAATTAGCAAAAGAAACAACCATAAAAAAACTTGAATCCATGCAATCGCAATTACAGTATTTTATTGGCAATGATGAAGACGAGAAAGACATGTCAGCTGAAGATATCGTAGTCAAGATTGAAGAATCGACAGCGTTTAGAGATGCAATTGAACACTCGATAAAAGAAGCTAGAGAACTAAGAAATAGCTTTGCAATTCGATTACAAGAGCGGGAGTTACAATTGCGAGATTTGCGGAAAAGTGTAAGTGAAGCAATTAGCAGCTTAAATTCATACAATGTACGTATATCTCGACTTGAAACGCAATATGAAACTGTAACGCAAAGATTAATGAATGACTATGGACTCCATCCGGATATGCTCCTTTCATCTGACTTTAATGAGTTGGCTGCCCGTGAAAGAGTCGATCGTTTAAAGCGTGATTTAGAAATGTTAGGTCCTATTAATCCAAATGCGATTGTAGAATATGCCGAAGTATCTGAGAGGCATGAATTCTTAACTTCTCAACGTAACGATTTACTTGAGGCTAAAAAGACGCTAAATGAAGCGATGTCCGAAATGGATACTGAAATGATTATGCGTTTCTCAGCAACATTTAATGCAGTACAACACCGTTTCAGGGATGTCTTTAAAGAAATGTTTGGTGGTGGTGATGCCGATCTTATCTTGACGAATCCATCTGATTTACTGGAAACGGGAGTTGATATTGTAGCAAGACCTCCTGGTAAGAAACTGCAGAACCTTAGCCTTTTGTCTGGTGGAGAAAGAGCACTTACAGCAATTGCGCTATTGTTCGCCATAATAGAAGTACGACCCGTACCGTTTTGTATTTTGGATGAAGTTGAAGCTGCGTTGGATGAAGCAAATGTATTGCGTTACAGCAAATATTTGAAAAAGTTCTCTGATAAAACGCAGTTTATCGTCATCACACATCGAAAAGGTACAATGGAAGGGGCAGACGTATTGTATGGAATCACCATGCAAGAGTCTGGCGTATCCAAACTTATTTCGGTTAAATTGTCTGAAGTTCCAGAAGAAGCAATTATGTAAAGGGGTTGCTACACATGTCTTTTTTTAAGAAAATCAAAGAAAAGATGTCCGGTACAAATGAAGGTGTAACGGAAAAGTTTAAAGACGGATTGTCAAAAACACGCAATCAGTTTACATCTAAAGTGAATGATCTTGTTGCGCGTTTTCGAGAAGTTGATGAAGAATTCTTTGAAGAATTAGAGGAATTACTTTTACAAGCTGATGTTGGCTTTGAGACAGTAATGGAACTAATAGAGGTATTGAAGATTGAAGTACAACGGAGAAATATTAAAGATACAGCCGGAATACAATCAATCATCTCAGAAAAGTTAGTTGAAATTTATCGAGCCGGTGAACAATTAGATAATACTCTAGCGCTACAACAAGAAGGACCAACTGTCATTCTGATGGTCGGTGTCAATGGTGTTGGAAAGACGACGACAATTGGTAAGCTTGCTGCCCGTCTCATGAATGAAGGGAAATCAGTTATGCTTGCTGCTGGGGATACATTCCGAGCAGGCGCAATTGATCAACTAGTCGTTTGGGGTGAACGTGCAGGTGTTGAAGTAATTCGACAATCAGAGGGATCTGATCCAGCTGCTGTGATGTATGATGCGATTCGCGCTGCTAAAAACCGCAAAGTAGATGTCTTGATATGTGACACTGCTGGACGTCTGCAGAATAAAGTTAACTTGATGAATGAACTTGAAAAAGTACATCGAGTGATAGGCAACGAAGTAGCAGGTGCTCCTCATGAAGTACTACTTGCGCTTGACGCCACTACCGGACAAAATGCATTAGTGCAGGCGCAAACATTTAAAGAAGCAACGAATGTAACAGGTATCGTGCTAACAAAATTAGATGGAACTGCAAAGGGTGGTATTGTGTTGGCCATTCGCAATAAATTAAAAATACCCGTTAAATTTGTAGGTCTTGGTGAAGGCGTAGATGACCTTCAACCATTTGATCCTGAAAAATATGTGTATGGCTTGTTTGCAGATGGACTTGAGCAGGAACAGGATAACTAAAAAGTGAATTTACGCTCTCGAATGAAAGACAAGTAATTTTACTTGACGGAGTAGTAGCGTCATACTAAGATGAGTTAGAAGAACCAAGCGAGGAGACAAAACGTATGATGCTCGAAAAAACAACACGTATTAATTTCCTCTTTGATTTCTATCAGTCACTTTTAACTGACAAGCAGAGGCAATATATGCAACTCTATTATTTAGAGGACTTGTCATTAGGTGAGATTGCTGAAGAGTACGGCGTTTCACGTCAAGCGGTATATGATAATGTTCGCCGAACTGAGACAATGCTAGAGGATTATGAGAAAAAGTTAAATCTGTTTGATAAGTTTCAACAACGCATTGAAATTGTCGAGCAGCTGGAACAGCTAATGACGGGATCTGATGAGCATACAACTAAGTTGAAAAACTTATTAAATGAACTAAAAGATCGTGAATAGGAGGTTCAATGCATGGCTTTTGAAGGATTGGCAGAGCGCCTGCAAGGGACGCTTCAAAAGATAACAGGTAAAGGTAAGATTAACGACACAGACGTCAAAGAAATGATGCGAGAAGTCCGTTTTGCACTAATTGAAGCGGACGTTAACTTAAAGGTCGTCAAAGAGTTTGTAAAAGTAGTAAGTGAACGCGCAGTCGGTCAGGATGTTATGAAAAGTTTAACGCCAGGTCAGCAAGTTGTGAAAATTGTTAAAGATGAGCTTACAAATTTAATGGGTGGAGAGCAAAATCCTATTCAATTTGCGCGCAAAGCGCCTACTGTTATTATGATGGTTGGTTTACAAGGAGCAGGTAAAACAACGACAACTGGTAAATTAGCTACACTTTTACGGAAAAAACATAATAAAAAGCCATTACTTGTTGCAGCGGACGTCTACCGACCTGCTGCTATTCAACAATTAGAAACTGTAGGAAAGCAATTGACTGTACCGGTATTTGCATTAGGAACGGAAGTATCCCCTGTTGAGATTGTTCGTCAAGCACTACAAGAAGCAGAAAAAGAACATCATGATGTAGTCATCATTGATACGGCAGGTCGATTGCATGTCGATGAGACACTCATGCAAGAACTTAAAGACATAATGGAATTATCAAAGCCGGATGAAATATTCCTTGTCGTTGATGCAATGACCGGTCAGGATGCTGTAAACGTCGCTAAGAGCTTTGATGATGTAGTGGGTATCACTGGGGTTGTCTTAACCAAATTAGACGGTGACACGCGCGGTGGAGCGGCCTTATCAATTCGATCAGTCACTCAAAAGCCAATTAAGTTCGTTGGTATGGGTGAGAAGATGGATGCCCTTGAACCATTCCATCCAGAGAGAATGGCTTCAAGAATTCTAGGCATGGGCGATGTGATGTCTCTAATAGAGAAAGCACAAGAAAATGTCGATGAAGAAAAAGCGAAGGAACTTGAACAGAAAATTCGCACGCAAAGCTTTACCCTTGATGATTTTCTAGACCAACTCCAACAAGTTAAAAAAATGGGTCCTCTTGATGAAATATTGAAGATGATGCCAGGAGCTAATAAGATCAAAGGTCTTGATAGTGCAAAAGTGGATGAAGGACAGATGGGTCGTGTAGAAGCTGTTATCCATTCGATGACAAAGCAAGAACGTGTTACTCCAGACATCATTAACGCAAACCGTCGAAAGCGAATTGCAAAAGGTTCGGGTACATCTATCCAAGAAGTAAATCGGTTATTGAAACAATTTGAGGATATGAAGAAAATGATGAAGCAAATGACAGGCATGCAGAGTAAAGGTAAAAAGAAAATGAAGATGCCTGGATTCGATTCTTTTTTCAACTAAAACAGTTGTTTTTACTAAGAAATTTAAGCTGTTAAGAAAAAACACTTTACAAACATAAGAAAGCTTGATAATATACTATCTTGTGTGAAACTATTCGGAGGTGCAAGTAAAAATGTCAGTAAAAATTCGTCTTAAACGTATGGGAGCAAAAAGATCTCCTTTTTATCGTATTGTTGTAGCAGATTCACGTTCACCACGTGATGGTCGTCAAATTGAAACAGTTGGTACTTACAATCCATTAACAAAACCAGCTGAAGTAAAAATTAACGAAGAAGCTGCTTTGAAATGGCTTCAAGATGGCGCAAAGCCATCTGATACAGTCCGTAACCTGTTTTCTGAACAAGGCATCATGGAAAAATTCCATAACGCTAAACACAGTAAATAATCAGGAGGGGTCTCCATGAAGCAGCTGATTGAAACGATTGTTAAACCGTTAGTCGATTACCCCGGCGATGTCCGGGTAACGTTAGATGAACTGGATAATCGAGTCATCTATAAGCTATCCGTAAATCCCGAAGATATGGGTAAAGTTATCGGGAAGCAAGGACGTGTGGCGAAAGCGATACGCACGATTGTTTATTCAGCAGCAGGAAGCCACCACGGTAAACGTGTATTTATCGATATCGTTGATTGATAAGAAGAGGAAGGAGCAACTGTTCCTTCCTCTTTTTTGAACGTTAAAGTTCTCAAAAAATATATGTAAAGCTAAATTTAGTTCAAGGAGGTAAGGAAACATGCAATGGTTTAATGTTGGGAAGATTGTTAATACCCACGGCATCAAAGGAGAAGTTCGCGTTATCTCACGAACTCATTTTCCAGAGGAACGTTATGCAGTTGGCAGTAGACTAGCTTTGTTCATGCCAGAGAGTAAGACACCTACTTATTTAACAGTCGAAAGTCATCGACAACATAAAAATTTTGACTTGTTAACATTCGAGAACCATTTTGGAATTCAAGAGGTCGAAAAATATCGTGATGGTATTTTGATGATTTCTGAAAAAGAATTAGGGGAGCTCGATGACAATGAATTTTATTATCATGAAATCGTTGGGTGTACTGTATTTACGACAGATGGTGTAGAACTTGGCCAAGTATCCGAAATACTTGAGACGGGTGCAAACGACGTTTGGACCGTAACACCGAAGACAGGTAAACAACATTATATTCCTTATATCGAAGAAATCGTTAAAGAAATTGATATTGATGAGAAGAAGATCATCATCGATCCAATGGACGGACTTCTTTCATGATGAAAATTGATGTGCTTTCATTATTTCCTTCAATGTTCGAAGGAGTTCTTCATTCATCGATAATGAAAAAAGCGCAAGAAAATGATGCCGTTTCTTTTCACGTCACTGATTTTAGAGAATTCTCAACAAATAAACATCATAAAGTAGATGACTACCCATATGGTGGTGGTGCAGGAATGGTATTAAAGCCAGAGCCTATCTTTGCGGCAGTCGAGTCAATTACTAAAGGTGCTGCTAATAAACCCCGCGTCATTCTACTGTGTCCACAAGGACAACGTTTCGATCAGAAAAAAGCAGAAGAACTTGCGAATGAAGAACATTTAGTCTTTATATGTGGTCATTACGAAGGTTATGATGAACGTATTCGACAACATCTTGTAACGGATGAATTATCGTTAGGAGATTTTGTGTTGACGGGTGGAGAAATTGCGTCGATGGCAATCATTGATAGTGTTGTAAGATTGCTTCCAAACGTTTTAGGGAATGCAGAATCCCCTGTCTTGGACTCTTTTTCAACTGGCTTGTTAGAACATCCACAATATACAAGACCATCGGATTTTAAAGGTTTAAAAGTACCAGATGTATTGCTGTCAGGGAACCATGGGAATGTCGAAAAGTGGCGACAAGAACAATCGTTGCTTCGGACGTATGAGCGGCGACCGGACTTATTAAAAAATGCAACATTAACAGCTCATCAAAGCGACTTTTTAAAACAGTTAGCTAAGCGAGAAAAATAATGCTAGCATGGCTTGCGTCGTAATGTGCGATGTGTTAAAATCTACTATGTACTTCTATGTAAAGTACATACTGACTGATGTTCCGCTGCAAATGAAAAACGTGCAAGAGCATCTGTGGAGAAGGAGAGAAAAAGATGAACATTATTACAGAAATTACGAAGGGTCAACTTCGTGAAGATCATCCATCATTCCGTGCAGGAGACACAGTTCGTTTGCACGTGAAAATCGTTGAAGGAACGCGTGAGCGTATCCAATTATTCGAAGGTGTTGTCATTAAGCGTCGTGGAGGCGGAATCAGTGAAACATTCACTGTCCGTAAAATCTCTAATGGTGTTGGCGTTGAACGTACATTCCCTGTACACACACCGAAAATCGTTAAACTAGAAGTAATCCGTCGTGGTAAAGTCCGCCGTGCGAAATTGTACTATCTTCGCAGTCTTCGTGGAAAAGCTGCACGTATCAAAGAAATTCGATAAAAAAGTCGAGGGGGCCATTACAACGGCCTCCTTTCTTTTTGCCTAGAATATGAATAAACTGTACAATAAGAACAGAGCTAGTCAGGAGGTTTAGTCGATGAACGAAAAGAAAAAGAAAAATGAAATTTGGGAATGGATAAAAGCGTTATTGATTGCATTAGGTCTTGCTGCAATTATACGAGTTTTCTTTTTCACACCAATTGTTGTTGATGGTGAATCCATGTTGCCAACGCTAGATAATCTTGACCATATGATTGTCAATAAGATTGGTTATACAATCGGAGAACCTGACCGCTTTGATATTATTGTCTTTCATGCAGAGGAACAAAAAGATTTTATTAAACGTGTAATTGGTTTGCCGGGCGATGAAATTGAATATAAGGATGATGTCCTATTTATTAATGGCAAAGCCTATGAAGAACCTTATTTAGTGGAAAATAAAGCTGAAGTTCCAGGGAGTCTCTTAACAGAGAACTTTACACTTGAAGATAAAATTGACAGGAAGACTGTGCCTGCAGGAACTGTCTTTGTTCTTGGAGATAATCGTAGGGAAAGTAAAGATTCTAGGGTTATTGGAGTAGTACCTATCGATGAAATTATAGGTAGTACAAAAGTGGTTTTTTGGCCACTCAATGGAATAAGGATAGTGAAATAACTAGGAGTTGAAAATATGACCATTCAATGGTTTCCAGGCCATATGGCTAAAGCACGTCGCGAAGTGACTGAGCAATTAAAATTAGTCGATATTGTTTTTGAACTTATCGATGCACGACTGCCGTTGTCTTCTAGAAATCCGATGATTGATGAAGTGATTCATCAGAAACCTCGACTTGTCATTTTGAATAAGATGGATCTTGCCGATGATGTTGAAACTGCAAGATGGATAAGTTATTTTGATGCACAAGGAATTCGCGCAGTAGCCATTAATTCGTTTGAAGGTAAAGGGTTACAAACAGTTACAAAAGTAGCTAAAGAAATATTAGCGCCTAAAATCGAGCGGATGCGTAAGAGAGGGATTCGACCTGGTGCAATACGTGCAATGATAGTCGGGATTCCTAACGTAGGTAAGTCAACGCTAATCAATCGCTTAGCAAAGAAAAATATTGCGAAAACGGGTAATACACCTGGGGTTACAAAAGCACAGCAATGGATCAAGTTTGAAAAAGAATTGGAGCTGCTAGATACACCAGGTATTTTATGGCCAAAATTCGAGGATAAAGAAGCAGGCTATAAACTCGCTTTAACAGGCGCTATTAAAGATTCCATTGTAAATATGGAGGATTTGGCTGTCTATGGACTACGCTTTTTAGAAGCGAATTATCCAAGTCGACTTGAAGAACGTTATGGCATGTCGACAGTCGGAGAAGATATTCGAGTTGTGTTTGATCAAATCGGAGCACTTCGAAAAGTATATGCCAGCGGCGGAGAAGTTGACTATGACAAAGTTGCTGAGTTAATTGTTAGAGATATACGAAACGAGTATTTGGGTAGATTGACTTTCGATTTTACTGCACAACAACATTGAGATAGATGACCGGTAGCAAAAAGGGTACATAATCCTTGCTATCGGTCTTTCTTTCTTGAACGGTCGAAAAGCGAGTAATTCAACCGATATAATACTATGAAGAATCAATAGATAAAGCGAATGTATTGAAAGGTGATATAAATGCTCACAGTAAAAGAAATTGTTGAGAAACTTCGTACTGAAGAACAAGGTTCCCCATGGATAAATGAATTGAATAAAGACGAGAGAACAGGTGTTAAGAATGCGCTAGCTCGATGGCAGAAGAAAATCGCACAGAAAAAACTTCTTGAACAAAATCATATGGATAAAATACACTTTGACAACTCGTATGCGCCGTTTGAAGGTGCATTGGTTGCAGGTGTTGACGAAGCAGGTAGAGGGCCTTTAGCAGGTCCTGTCGTGACAGCAACAGTCATACTGCCAGTGGAAACAACTACGATTATTGGGTTAGATGATTCGAAAGCAGTGTCGAAAAAAGAAAGAGAACGTCTTGCTAATGAAATAAGAAGAATAGCAATTGCCTATTGTGTACATATCCAATCTGTAGAGAAGATTGATGAAATGAATATTTATGTAGCGACACGAGATTCTATGGAGCACGCGGTTCGTGGTTTATCGATTGAACCGGATTTCGTAATTGCTGACGCAATGGCGTTAGACTTGAATTGTCAAACTGCATCCGTCGTAAAGGCTGATGCGAAAAGTTTAGCGGTTGCAGCCGCTTCGATTCTAGCTAAAACTGTACGAGATGGACTAATGGAAGGGCTCCATACAGAATACCCTTTTTATAATTTTAAACAAAATGCTGGTTACGGTACTGCAGAGCATTTACAAGCACTTAAACAATATGGATTTTGTCAACATCACAGAAAAAGTTTTGAACCAATTAAATCGATGAGCGAGAGAGGCGGAAGTTAAATGACGATATCCAATTTAACATCGATTACTCCCCAAGGGATGAATGCACCACAAACCGGCCCACCTGCGCTAAAAGAAGGGCAAATGTTTCATGGTCAAGTTAAGCAACTCTATCCAGGTCAAATGGCCGAAGTTCAAATAGGAGGACAAAAACTGGTAGCGAAATTAGAAGTACCGATGAAAGCTGGAGATTCCTATTACTTTCAAGTAAAGGCTGTCGAACCCGAACTTCAATTGAAAATCATATCTGGCCCCACGCAAGCATCTGAAGGTACGAGTAAGCAACTTGCAGGATTAATGGATGCGATGCAATTGCCTAAAACTACTGAAATGCAAGCATTGTTAAATTTTGTTGTGCAAAATAAGATTCCGATGTCTAGAGAAAATTTAATTGAAGCCGCGAACTTGTTGAAAAATGTTCCAATCGCAATGCGTGGTGAAGCATTGCAGTCTATACAAAAACTAATGGAGTTAAAGTTGCCTTTAAATGAAAATTTATTTCGATCTTTACTCGGTGTTGAAGCAAGAGAAGGTATGCATTCCAATTTAACAGCACTCAAAAATGCATTAATGTTGGACTTAGCACTTACTCATCAGCTCAAATCTAGCGTCTTAACGACTTTAGAAAATGTATCGAAACCATTTACACAAGCGACAAGTAATGCTGTTTTAGGACAAGCGTTTTTGACATTGTTAGATCAAGGGGAGCAACCTGAAAACAGGTTTTCGGCGTTACAATTATTGAAGGATGCAGGGCTATTGCCGCAAAAGACTTCTCTTGCAAATTTACAGCAAGTTCTTCAAACCGTTTTACAGAGTAATGCAGAGGGATTACCTAAAATGCCGCTGCAAAATGGACAAGTAAATCAGCAACCGGCTCAGCAGCTAATGGAGTTAATACGTCAAATGACAACAAATTTAACTACGCAGACTGCTATTCCCTTTGAAAACCTAAAGGCTGCCATTCAATCGGACTTGCAGATGAATACGCAACAGAAAAATGAGTTGATGGCAATCGTCAATCGTGCTTCACAAGCTCCGCAAACTAACGAAACGTTAACGAAACTTACTGGAGAGTTAAATCAAGCGTTGCTTCGTCAAGCAGCTCAACAAGTGGTTGCATCACCATTTCAACATACAGCGACTACAGAATCTTCGACAGAACGACTTCTTTCATTAATTGGTCAACAACAGTCTGGTCAAATGACGAATTTAATGAAAATAGCAGAAAGTTCCGGGAATGTAGCGGTGCAAAAAATGGTTGAAGCAGCAGAAACACTTGTGTCAGTTGCGATTGATGGCAGAGCGATGAAAGATGCCTTACAGAGCGTGTTTCGGGGACTAGGCGTTAACTACGAAGCAGCCTTGTTAGGGAGAGATACAGATATTGGACGGTTAAGTGAATCACTAAAACCACAATTACTTGAAATATTACAACAGCAAGTTATATCACCTGGCTTACGTGAAGCAACAGAAAATGTTGTGATGAGAATGAATGGGCCGTTACTTCAATCAGGTGAAAATGGGTTGCAACATCAATTAGTCATGCAAGTACCATTAGAGTTTTTTGGGAAGCGTGTGGATACTACGCTTGAGTGGAACGGACGAATGAAAGCAGACGGTAAAATTGATCCTGACTATGCTCGTATTCTTTTCTACTTAGATCTAGCATCATTAAAAGAAACAGTTATTGATATGCAAGTACAAAATCGTGTAGTGTCAATAACGGTTTTCAATGCAGATGACTCGTTAAAGAACATCGGTTCTGCGTTGCAGAAATCATTAAAAGAGGGATTAGAATTATCAGAATACAAATTATCAGGTGTTTTCTTCAAAACCTTTGAAAAAGAGGAACAAAAAGTTGTGAAAAAAGAGCTTTCACAATCGGTTGAAGGAAAGGGAGTTGATTTCCGTATATGAATGAAGAAAAGCATATTAGGAAAGAGGCAATCGCCCTAAATTATGATCCGCAAAGCTCCTCAGCACCGAAATTAGTTGCGAAAGGTAAAGGAAGAATTGCGGAAAATATTTTAGAAAAGGCGAAAGAAAATAATATTCCCATTCAAGAGGATCCTAGTTTGGTAGAAATTCTAGGACAACTTAATATTAATGATACAATTCCAGAAGAATTATATAAAGCGGTATCGGAAGTATTTGCGTATATTTATCAAGTGGACCGAGAACACGGATTACGAAGGAAATGATAACGTTGTCAATCTTCGCTAAATTATAATATTTAGCAGACAATTGTGGACAATGTATGACAAGTTTACTACAATAGATTAGGCAGTAAATTATGATATTGAAGTTTGATTGGAGGATGTAAGATGAATATCCATGAATATCAAGGTAAACAGCTCCTAAGAGAATACGGTGTTGCAGTATCAAGCGGCCACGTTGCTTTTTCTCCAGAAGAAGCAGTTGAAGCGGCAAAAAAATTAGGTACTTCCGTAGTTGTCGTAAAGGCACAGATTCACGCGGGCGGACGTGGTAAAGCGGGCGGTGTTAAGATTGCTAAAAATCTTGACGAAGTACGTGAATACGCAAAAGAATTGATTGGTAAAACACTTGTCACTCATCAAACAGGACCAGAAGGTAAAGAAGTAAAACGACTTCTAATCGAAGAAGGTTCCGATATTAAAAAAGAATATTACTTAGGTCTAGTGCTTGATAGTTCGACAGATCGTGTAACGCTTATGGGTTCTGAAGAAGGCGGCATGGACATTGAAGAAGTAGCAGAAGCTACTCCTGAAAAAATCTTTAAAGAAGTGATTGACCCAGTAGTTGGATTGACTGGATTCCAAGCTCGTCGTATGGCGTTCAATATGAATATCCCTGCTCATTTAGTAAATAAAGCAGCTAAATTCATGCTAGGACTCTATCAAGTTTTCATTGAAAAAGACGCATCGATTGTAGAAATCAATCCACTTGTTGTGACTGGTGGAGACGACGTTCTTGCGTTGGATGCTAAATTTAATTTCGACGATAGTGCTTTGTACCGTCATAAAGACATTCAAGAACTTCGTGATTTAGACGAAGAAGACGCTAAAGAAATTGAAGCATCTAAACATGGTCTAAGCTATATTTCTCTAGATGGTAATGTAGGCTGTATGGTTAATGGTGCCGGACTCGCTATGGCGACAATGGATACAATTAATTACTATGGTGGTTCACCTGCTAACTTCCTTGACGTTGGTGGTAGTGCAACAGCTGAGAAAGTGACTGAAGCTTTCAAAATCATTCTATCTGATGAACAAGTAAAAGGTATTTTCGTTAATATCTTTGGTGGCATTATGAAGTGTGATGTTATTGCTGAAGGTGTTATCGCGGCAACAAAGGAACTTGGATTACAAGTGCCACTAGTTGTTCGTTTAGAAGGTACAAATGTTGATAAAGGTAAAGCGTTATTAAAAGAATCAGGCTTGAACATCATCGCTGCTGATACAATGGCAGACGGCGCAAAAAAAATTGTTGAACTAGTAGGCTAAGAAAGGCAGGGACAAACCATGAGTATATTCATTAACAAGGATACAAAAGTAATCGTACAAGGAATTACAGGTGCTACTGCACTTTTCCATACAAAGCAAATGCTTGAGTACGGCACGAAAATCGTTGGTGGAGTAACGCCTGGTAAAGGTGGAACTGAAGCAGAAGGAGTTCCTGTCTTTAATACAGTTGATGAAGCTGTTAAGTCAACAGGCGCTACTGTTTCTGTAATCTATGTTCCAGCTCCTTTCGCAGCAGATGCAATCATGGAAGCTGTCGATGCACAATTGGATATGGCAATCTGTATTACAGAACATATACCTGTAATCGATATGGTGAAAGTGAAGCGTTATATGGAAGGCAAGAATACACGTCTTGTTGGACCAAACTGTCCAGGTGTTATAACGGCTGATGAATGTAAAATCGGTATCATGCCTGGTTATATTCATACAAAAGGTCATGTCGGCGTAGTTTCACGCTCAGGTACTCTTACGTATGAAGCAACTTATCAACTAAGCCAAGCTGGAATCGGTCAAACGACTGCAGTAGGTATTGGTGGAGATCCGGTGAACGGAACAAATTTCATCGACGTTCTTAAAGAATTCAACAATGATCCAGAAACATATGCAGTCGTGATGATTGGTGAAATCGGTGGAACTGCTGAAGAAGAAGCTGCTCAGTGGATTAAAGAAAACATGACGAAACCTGTAGTAGGTTTCATCGGTGGTCAAACTGCTCCTGAAGGAAAGCGTATGGGTCATGCTGGTGCGATTATTTCCGGCGGTAAAGGTACTGCAGCTGAGAAAATTAAAGCGTTAAACGCTGCTGGTATTGAAGTTGCAGCTACTCCATCAGTGATTGGAGAAACGCTTATTAAGGTAATTAAAGAAAAAGGTCTATACGAAAAGTGTAAAACACATTAATATGAAAAGTGTAGCATGTCTATGACGTGCTACACTTTTTTTCTAAACACTAAGGAGGAGTTGAATGGTTCTAACACAAGCTGAAAAACACTTATTGGCACTGCACTATTTGTATCCTGTCGCAGTTAATAGGTTAGTCAAAATGTATGCTCATGATCCCAATTTAGAAATGCTATACTACCACTCATCCGAGAGATTAGCTGAACTGTTGAATATCACATTGGACAAAGCAATCTATCTCAAAAGTAATTTACACGAATATTCTTCTACCCCCTATGAAGAATTATATGAGCGGAGTGCAATTACCCCAATTCCATTCACCCATCCCTACTATCCTAAACAATTACAACAATTGATTGATCCACCAAGTGTCCTATATGTTAAAGGTGATAAAACATTATTAATTAATAGAAGGAAAATAGCTATAATCGGTTCAAGGAAAGCATCAAACTACTCTAAACAATCATTGGAACTTATTGTCCCGCCATTAGTTGAAAACAAGCTAATTATTGTATCAGGTTTAGCAAAAGGTGCTGATAGAATGGCACACGAATCAACTATTCATATGGGTGGTAAAACGATAGCTGTTCTTGGTCACGGACTGTCTCATATTTATCCAAGAGAAAATATAAAACTAGCAGCAGAAATTGCTGGAAATCATCTAATGCTGACAGAGTACCCTCCTTATGTCAAACCACAACGATGGACATTTCCAATGAGAAACCGTATTATTAGCGGATTGTCAGAAGCTGTCGTTGTCACTGAGTCATCGGATAGGAGTGGAACGATGAGTACTGTTGAACATGCGCTAGATCATGGTAAAGATATTTATGCTGTACCCGGTCCGGTCACTTCGTACTTATCACTGGGGCCAAATCGGTTAATTAATGAAGGTGCAACCCCGATTTGGTGCGGTTATCAAATTGTCGAGCGCCTTCGCTTTTAACATTGAAAACAAATCTATTTCATTTAAATGGTTGCATTATTTTAAAATGTGTTATACATTTTGCAACAGATAAACTTTTAACCCAGCAAACTGAAAACGCATAAAGGTTTTCTAATATTGCTGATTAAAAGAAAACAGATAGTTAACAAAAATAACAAAAAAACGGATAGATTTCTATCCTAGAGTTCCGAATCCAGACGCTAGCGCCTGAACTAAGAAAAGGTAATAATTTGTAGGCGCTCGCATTTTCATTCTGAATAACTAAATGGAACCTCTTTAAGGAGGCAATTAAGAAATGGCAGATTACTTAGTAATCGTGGAATCCCCAGCGAAAGCAAAAACAATTGAACGTTATCTTGGCAAGAAGTATAAAGTGCGTGCATCATTAGGGCATTTAAGAGATCTACCACGAAGTCAAATGGGCGTAGATACAGAAAATAACTATGAACCTAAATACATTACAATACGTGGTAAAGGTCCCATTTTACAAGATTTGAAAAAAGAAGCTAAAAAAGCAAAAAAAATATTTCTCGCGGCTGACCCCGACAGAGAAGGGGAAGCAATAGCATGGCATCTAGCGCATCAGCTAGGTGTTGATATTGAATCTGATTGTCGAGTTGTATTTAATGAAATTACAAAAGATGCAATTAAAGATTCTTTTAAAAACCCAAGACCGATCAATATGGATCTTGTCGATGCGCAACAAGCTCGTCGAATTCTGGATCGACTAGTAGGGTATAACATTAGCCCGATTTTATGGAAAAAGGTTAAAAAAGGATTATCTGCCGGACGCGTGCAGTCAGTAGCATTACGTTTAATTATCGATCGTGAAAATGAAATTCATTCATTTGTTCCAGAAGAATATTGGAGCATAAGTGGCCAATTCACAAAAGATAAACAGACGTTTGAAGCATCTTTCTACGGAGATGCAAAAAAGAAAGTTAAATTAACTGACAAGAAGCAAGTTGATGACATACTCAATCAATTAACGACTAAGAAGTTTGAAGTTTCAAGCGTCGTTAAGAAAGAGCGTAAACGAAATCCAGCTGTTCCTTTTACAACATCATCGCTACAACAAGAAGCCGCTAGGAAGTTAAACTTTAGAGCTAGAAAAACGATGATGCTAGCCCAACAACTTTACGAGGGAATTAACCTAGGTAAAGAAGGTAGTGTTGGGTTAATCACTTATATGAGAACCGATTCTACGAGAATTTCAGACACTGCTAAAGAAGAAGCTAGAAACTTCATTCAATCTACATATGGAGAAGAATATGTAACGAAATCCGCAGTAGTCAAAAAAGAAACAAATAAAACGCAGGATGCCCACGAAGCTGTTCGTCCGACATCTGTTATGCGCCCCCCAGCTGCAATGAAAGCTGTACTTTCAAGGGATCAGCTTCGACTGTATCGTCTAATTTGGGAACGATTTGTAGCAAGTCAAATGGCGCCAGCAATTCTAGATACAGTTACTGCAGATTTAGTAAATGGAGATGTTCGATTTAGAGCAAATGGTTCACAAGTTAAGTTCCAAGGATTCATGCAAGTGTATGTAGAAGGAAATGATGATAAGGAAGAAGAAAAAGATCGTATTCTACCCCCGCTAGTAGAGGGCGAGAAAGTTACCTATAAAGACATTGACCCTAAACAACATTTCACACAACCACCACCAAGGTATTCGGAAGCACGATTAGTTAAAACGTTAGAAGAACTCGGCATAGGTCGTCCATCAACTTATGCACCAACATTGGACACAATCCAAAAACGTGGCTATGTTACTCTAGATGCAAAACGATTTGTGCCGACTGAACTTGGCGGGATCGTTCATCAAGCGGTAAATGAGTATTTTCAAGATATTATTGATGTTGAATTTACTGCACATATGGAACAAGGACTTGATAATGTAGAAGAAGGTACAGTCAAGTGGGTTACAGTAATCGATAATTTCTATAAAGATTTTGAAAAGCATGTTGAACTTGCGGATGCTGAAATGGAAAAAATCGAAATTAAAGATGAACCAGCTGGTGAAGATTGTGAAAAATGTGGTTCAGCAATGGTTTTTAAACTTGGCAGATACGGTAAATTCATGGCTTGCTCTAATTTCCCGGACTGTAGAAATACGAAAGCGATTGTTAAGCCAATCGGTGTAACGTGTCCAAAATGTAAAGAAGGACAAGTCATCGAACGAAAAAGCAAAACGAAACGAATATTTTACGGCTGTGACCAATATCCAGAATGTGACTATGTATCGTGGGATAAACCAATCTCAAGACCTTGTCCGAAGTGTGAGCATACGTTAGTTGAGAAAAAGTTGAAAAAAGGTGTACAGATTCAGTGTACAGAATGTGAATATAAAGAGGACGTTCAAGAATAATCTTTAACGTGAAGGAGATATAAGCATGTCAACAATCGTAAATGTTATTGGTGCGGGACTTGCAGGTAGTGAAGCTGCATGGCAAATAGCTAGCCGTGGTGTAAATGTACGGCTCTATGAAATGAGACCAGTGAAACAGACGCCGGCGCATCATACTGAAAAGTTTGCGGAACTTGTTTGTAGCAATTCACTTCGGGCAAATAATCTAACGAATGCTGTTGGAGTTATTAAAGAAGAAATGCGGAAACTTGATTCTTTAATTATCAAATCTGCAGATGCGTGTGCTGTACCAGCGGGAGGAGCATTAGCAGTAGACCGTCATGAGTTCTCTAGTAATGTCACGGATGCAATTCGTAATCATCCATTGATTGAAGTAGTGACAGAAGAAGTGACGGAACTGCCTAAAGGAATTACAGTCATTGCAACTGGACCTTTAACGTCTCCAGCTCTTGCCGAACAAATTCGTAAATTAACAGGTGAGGAATACCTTTACTTTTATGATGCAGCTGCACCTATCATTGAGAAGGATTCAATTGATATGGAGAAAGTATACTTAAAATCGCGTTATGATAAAGGCGAAGCCGCTTATTTGAATTGTCCTATGAATGATGAAGAATTCAAACGCTTTTATGATGCTCTCGTTAAGGCAGAAGTTGCACCTTTAAAAGAATTTGAGAAAGAGATTTATTTTGAAGGCTGCATGCCGGTCGAAGTTCTTGCTCAAAGAGGAGAAAAGACATTATTGTTCGGTGCTTTAAAACCGGTCGGCTTGGAAGATCCTAAAACAGGCAAAAGGCCACGGGCTGTTGTTCAACTAAGACAGGATGATGCGGCGGGAACATTGTATAATATTGTTGGATTCCAGACGCATATGAAGTGGGGAGCTCAAAAAGAAGTGCTTAGTCTAATTCCTGGACTTGAAAATGCTGAAATTGTTCGCTATGGAGTGATGCATCGTAATACATTTATTAACTCTCCACGCGTGCTTGAAGCGACATATCAGCTAAAAGCAGACCATTCTATTTTCTTTGCAGGTCAAATGACTGGTGTAGAAGGCTATGTTGAATCTGCTGGAAGCGGACTAATCGCTGGCATTAATGCGGCTAATGTAGCTTTAGGAAAAGAACCCTTCTTATTCCCGCAAGAAACGGCTTTAGGTAGTATGGCGAGATATATTACTGAAGCAGATCCAAAGAATTTTCAACCGATGAATATTAACTTTGGACTATTCCCAGATCTTGGAGTGCGAGTAAAGTCTAAACTTGAACGTGGTGAAAAACATTCGGAACGTGCATTAGCGGCAATTACAAAGTTTCAACCGATTGTAATGGGACTAACTGAAATACGTTAACTTTTTTAAAAGGTCTACTCTTCATTGAGTAGATCCTTTTTTATGGAGGACATCTTAACAGATTTTAACTTCGTTATTTGATAAAGCTAAACCAATTGTGACGAACTAATGAATTAATGGTCAGAAGTCAGACATCTATAGTGAGATTGCTTGCAACACTATCTACTCGTGTTGTATAGTGAATCGTGGATGACTTTTGAATTCCTTGACAAGTCGAACCTTTTCACTTATTTTGAATATTCGTTCATTCCATTGACAAACCAAAATTGATCATTTATTAATACGGAGGCGGAATAAATGACTCATAGTGCTATAGATGTTCGAAATCAATACATTTCATATGTTTGTTTAGAAAAAAACTATTCTTCGCTTACTGTTGCTGAATACGAAAAAGATGTTGATGCATTTCTGGCATTTCTTGAAATTGAAGGTATTTCTGATTTAAACGCTGTTAGTTATCAGGATGCGCGTCTTTATATTACGAATCTTTATGACGAAGGATTTGCAAGAACATCGATTTCTAGGAAGATATCATCTGTGCGATCTTTTTTTAAATTTGCGAACGCTCGTTACGGTATTAATGATATGGCATTTAGATCACTACACCATCCGAAGAAAGAACAGAAGCTTCCGGCTTTTTTTTATGAAAAAGAATTGGAACAACTATTCTCAGCAACTATAGCTGAAGATAAAAAGTCAGAACGTGATTATGCTTTATTGGAGCTGTTGTACGCTACTGGAATGCGGGTTAGTGAATTAACATCACTTCGATTAAAGGATATAGATCATAACCTCGGAATTGTCATGGTTATGGGGAAAGGTCGAAAAGAACGTTACATTCCGTATGGTAGTTATGCACAAACTGCTATAGATACTTATTTAGAAAATAGTAGACCACAATTGCTCAAGAAAAAAGAGCATGATGTATTATTTGTTAATTTACGTGGTGACCCTCTTACGGATAGAGGAGTTCGTCATATATTAAACAAGATGATGGAACGCGCTTCACTTCATACGAAGATATACCCCCATATGATTCGACACTCATTTGCTACGCATTTACTAGCAGCAGGAGCAGATATGCGATCGGTGCAAGAATTATTAGGGCATAGTCATTTATCATCTACGCAAGTATATACTCATATTACGAAAGAACATCTACGTAAGACATATATGAACTCTCATCCCAGGGCATAGGAGGAATATAAGATGGAATTTCATGCGACGACAATATTTGCAATTCAGCACGAAGGTGTGTCTGCCATGTCTGGGGACGGCCAGGTAACTGTTGGTGAAGCAGTTGTGATGAAACACACTGCTAAAAAAGTACGCAGGTTATTTGATGGTAAAGTATTAGCTGGATTTGCAGGTTCAGTCGCGGATGCATTTACGTTATTTGATTTATTTGAGGAGAAACTTCTAGAATATAACGGGAATTTGCAACGCGCATCAGTAGAGTTGGCTAAAGAGTGGCGCGGCGATAGGATTCTAAGGAAACTGGAAGCGATGTTAATAGTGATGGACAGCAATGGATTGTTACTCGTTTCTGGGACAGGTGAGGTTATAGAACCTGATGATGGAGTTCTAGCGATTGGTTCGGGTGGTAATTACGCCCTTGCTGCTGGTCGCGCTCTGAAGAAATATAGTGGAACAACAATGACTGCAGCTGAAATTGCGCAAGCAGCACTAGAGACTGCCTCGGAACTATGTGTTTACACAAATGACAAAATCATTGTGGAGGTGCTCGGATGAAAGACCAATTAACACCAAAAGAATTGACGGCTCATTTGGACCGTTATATTGTTGGGCAAGAACAAGCCAAACGCGCAGTTTCAATTGCTATCCGAAACCGTTACAGAAGAAGTTTGTTAACTGATGAAGAAAAAAGTGAAATCATACCCAAAAATATTTTAATGATAGGTCCTACAGGTGTTGGAAAAACAGAAATTGCGAGAAGAGTAGCTAAAGTTGTCAATGCCCCGTTCATTAAAGTAGAGGCAACAAAATTTACAGAAGTCGGTTATGTTGGTCGTGATGTTGAATCAATGGTTCGGGATCTTACTGAGATTGCGGTCCGTATAGTTCGAGAAGAGCAACGCGAAACAGTTAAAGAACAAGCTATCGTTCTTGCGGAAGAACGTATTGTGGAATTACTAGTACCTAGTAAAAAAAAGAAGAGCAATATGCACAATCCGTTTGAAATGTTATTTGGACAAAAAGTGGAACCGGAACAAGAAGACTATTCAGAACTTGCAGAACTGAAAATGAAGCGATCAGATATTTTGAATGATTTACGAAGAGGTATATTGGAAGACGAATTGGTGACAGTTGAAGTATCTACTCAACAACCATCAATGTTCGATGCGTTACAAGGTTCTGGTATGGAGCAAATGGGTGCAAACATGCAAGATGCACTATCTTCACTTGTACCAAAGAAAACGGTTAAACGAAAGATGAAAGTAAAAGATGCCCGTATTGTAATTGAAGCAGAAGAGGCTGACAAATTGATTGATTCTGAAGAGGTTGCAAGAAAAGCGGTTATTTTAACAGAGCAGTCGGGGATCATATTTATAGATGAAATGGATAAAATCGCAAGTCGTAATGGCGCTGGATCAACTGCAGATGTATCACGAGAAGGCGTCCAACGTGATATACTTCCTATCGTCGAAGGATCAACTGTTACGACTAAATATGGGGCGGTAAAGACTGATTTCATACTGTTTATTGCAGCAGGGGCGTTCCACACTGCGAAACCATCCGACATCATTCCGGAACTACAAGGACGCTTTCCTATCCGTGTAGAGCTGGATAAATTATCACGGGAAGATTTTGTGAGGATTTTGCAGGAACCAGACTTTTCATTAATTCGTCAATATGAAAAGCTTTTAGCGACAGAAGGCGTAACACTTAATTTTACTGAAGATGCAATAGCAAAAATCGCTGAAATTGCGTTTAATGTAAATGATAATACTGAGAATATTGGGGCGAGAAGGCTTCATACAATTCTTGAAAAGCTTCTTGAGGAATTATCATTTGAAGCTGCAGACATTGGGCCTTCAACAATTAAAATCACACCGTCATATGTCGAAGGAAAGTTGAATAATGTCGTAAAAAACAAAGATTTGTCACATTTTATACTGTAAATGAAACATTTTAGTTTATTTAATGATTAAAAACCTTTAGAATATTCTTTATACGGTAACATCCAATTTGAGGAGGAAGAACAGAATGAATTTATTATCAAGAACACGTGAGATTAACGCAATGCTACAAGGATTTGCAGGAAAGCCTGTTAACTTTAAAGAAATGGCAGAGAAACTTAGTACTGTAATTGAATGTAATGCTTTTATCGTAAGTCGAAAAGGAAAACTATTAGGACTTGAAATTCATCATCAAATTGATAATGAGCGAATGAAGAAAATGTTTGAAGAACGCAAATTCCCGGAAGTATACACAAACTCGCTATTCGATATTAGAGAAACATCTTCAAACTTAGATGTGAATAGTCAACACAGTGTATTCCCAGTGGAAAATCGTGAATTATTCAAGGATGGCTTAACAACGATCGTACCAATTATCGGTGGTGGGGAACGTCTTGGTACGTTAATCCTTGCGCGTCTAAAAGAACAGTTCCGAGAAGATGATCTTATTTTGGCGGAGTACGGAGCTACTGTAGTAGGAATGGAAATCCTTCGTGAAAAGTCTGAGGAAATTGAAATCGAAGCACGTAGTAAAGCAGTTGTTCAAATGGCTATTAACTCATTGTCTTACAGTGAACATGAAGCAATTGAACACATTTTCAACGAATTGGATGGTAATGAAGGACTGCTTGTCGCTTCAAAAATTGCTGATCGTGTTGGAATAACACGTTCTGTAATTGTGAACGCACTTCGTAAATTAGAAAGTGCAGGAGTAATTGAATCACGTTCGCTTGGTATGAAAGGCACATACATTAAAGTTCTTAACAATAAATTTTTAGAAGAACTTGAAAAACAGAAAAACTAAAAATGGTTCTTTTAACACCCTTTCTTAATTAGAGAGGGTGTTTTTTTATATATTTTCAAAATTAAATAGGAGGAAATAGCATAAATGATTTGAAATGAATTAAAACAATGCCAAAAGCCCTATTATATTTCGAATCAAAAATCGGGATGTGTAAAAAAGGTCATTTAGACTCATAAGTTATTCTATGAATTAGATAGACAACAATCGACAGATTCATATACAATGAAGTATATATGACGAAATAGGGGATTTAGTAGCATAAATAATTCTTCTTCATTCGACAATGAGAATAGGCGGGGTAGATTCTATGAACATCTTTGGAACAACAATTTCTAATCTTGAGCGTGGTTTAGACTTTTCAGCTACGAAAGGGAAAGCGATATCTCAAAATATTGCAAATGTCGATACACCGAACTATAAAGCGAAAAATGTCAGTTTCAAAGATGCTTTTGCGGATGCCAAGATGAAATCACTGGAAGCATATAGGACAAGTGAACGACATATTGCTTTTAGAAGAAGCGAGAGTCATCCGGGCGTTTTTAACTATTCTAATTTGCGCTATCGTCAAGACGGTAACGGTGTTGATATGGACAAGGAACAGTCAGATCTTGCTGCAAATCAAATTTACTATAACGCTCTTGTGGATCGGGTCAGCGGGAAGTTTAATTCGTTGCAAAACGTTATTAAAGGAGGACGATGACGATGACGATATTTCATAGTTTAAATACATCCGCGTCAGCGTTGACCGCGCAGCGTTTAAGAATGGATGTAATATCTTCGAATATGGCAAATATTGATACAACACGCGGGAAGATGGTAGATGGCGAATGGCAACCATATCGCAGGAAGTCTGTCACACTTCAACCACGTGAAGGTCAGTTCTCTTCAATGTTGAACGCAGCAATGGGGAAAACAGAAAAAGGCTCAGTTGGATATGGCGTGTCGGTATCCAGGGTTAAAGAAGATATGGAAACGCCGTTCAAATTAGTTTTCGATCCAACACATCCTGATGCGAATGAAGAAGGTTACGTTGAAATGCCGAACGTTGATCCTTTACGAGAAACGATTGACTTAATGTCGGCAACACGCTCATACGAAGCAAACGTAACCGTAATGAATGCCAATAAGTCAATGTTAATGAAGGCTCTCGAAATCGGGAAATAAGTTATGAAGTGGAGGAAATGAAATGGCCATACAATCAGTGTTAAATGTATCTCCTAATGCCGGCATAATGAATGCTGACTTGCAAAGTAAGTCGACACCTGCAGAAGCACAAAAGAGTTTTGGAGCTTTTCTAAAAGATGCAATACAGGACGTAAATATAAAGCAAGTTGAATCAGACAACATGACGACTAGACTCGTTATGGGGGAAAATGTCGAATTGCATGATGTAATGATAGCATCACAAAAAGCAACGATTGCATTAAACGCCACAATGGAAATCCGGAACAAAGTTGTTGAGGCGTATCAGGAAATTATCCGGATGCCTGTTTAATAAGAAATTATAATGCTGCTGCATCTGAATAATTGAATTGCGCAAGCTGACCGGGGGATTATAATGAATGAAAGATTGACGAAAATTAGGACGGATGTTCAACAGTTCTGGTCGAGTCGTACGACTAAGCAAAAAACTACATATTTTGGTGCTCTTGCTATCATTGTTATTTTAGCAGCAGTTATCACATTTATGATGTCTAGAACAGAGTTTGTTCCTTTATATGATGAAGTTTCATCAGCTGAGATTGGAAGAATAAAAGAACAATTAGATGCACAAGGTGTGAAAAGTCAAGTTGCTCCAGGTGGTACTTCAATTTTGGTGCCGAAAGAACGCGTGAATGATTTGTTAGTGTCACTCGCGGCAGAAGGGTATCCAAATACTGGCACGATTGACTACTCGTTCTTTTCTCAGAATGCGGGATTTGGTACTACAGACAACGAGTTCAACATGCTTAAACTAGCTTCGATGCAAACTGAATTAGCGAAATTGCTAAAAGGAATCGAAGGAGTAAAAGATGCGAACGTCATGATTACATTGCCGACAGAAAGTGTGTTTTTGAACGATAGCACGCAACAAGCAACAGCTTCAATCGTTTTAAAAACAAATCCAGGACATAAATTTACTGAACCGCAAGTGAATGCACTTTATAATTTAGTTTCTAAAAGTCTACCTAATCTTGCTAAAGAAGATATCGAAATTAGAAACCAATACTTAGAATTTTATGATCTGAAAAATGAGGAGAATCCTTACGGACCTAGCATTTCTGATCAAATGGCAGTTAAGAAAAGCGTCGAACGTGATTTACAGAGGCAAGTACAAATGATGTTAGGAACAATGATGGGTCAAGAGAAAGTAATTGTTTCTGTAACAACAGATATTGATTTTAAATTAGAAAATAGAAAAGAGTCGCTTGTTACACCTGTGGATGAAGAAAGTATGGAAGGTATCGCTTTAAGCGTTCAACGAATTACCGAATCATTCTCTGGTGACGGTGCTGGAGCGGGTGGGACACCCGAAGCGGAAGATCCTACTGATACACGCACGGGTTATGTAGAAGGACAATTTTCAAATGGCGATTATGAAAAAATTGAAGAAACGATTAATAATGAAGTAAACCGTATTAGTAAAGAAATCGTAGAAAGTCCTTATAAAATTAGAGATATTGGTATTCAAGTGATGGTAGAACCACCAACGGCTAATGATCCTAATTCAATGCCAAACGGTTTAGAAGACGACGTTCAACAAATACTTCAAACGATTATCAGAACATCAATTAATAAAGATGCGAATGGTGAATTATCGGATGAAGATTTGAACGATAAAATTGTTGTTTCTGTTCAACCATTCAACGGTAAAGCGAATGATTTTGCAGATTCAAAAAATGTTATTCCATGGTGGGTTTATGTTATCGGTGGCGTTTTACTTGTAGTAATTGCGGTCTTAGTATTCTTGTTTATCCGAAATCGTCGTAGAGAACGCGATATGGAAGAGGAAATGATTATAGACGAACAAGTAATCGTAGCTGAAATGGATGACTTAGGAAACGAAGTAGAAACAGAAGGTACTATCCGAAGAAAGCAACTTGAAAAAATGGCTAAAGATAAGCCGGAAGAGTTTGCTAAGCTATTGCGCACTTGGATAGCCGAGGAATGACGGGAGGAACGCACTGTGGTTAAGAAAGATAAAGGGATGACTGGTAAACAGAAAGCAGCACTCCTGCTCATTTCTCTCGGTCCAGAAGTATCGGCTGCGGTATATAAACATTTAAACGAAGAAGAAATTGAGCGATTGACGCTGGAAATATCAGGAGTTAAAAAGGTCGAGTCATCAGTAAAAGAAGAAATTATTGAAGAATTTCATAATATTGCACTCGCACAAGATTATATTTCTCAAGGTGGGATTGGTTACGCTAGGACTGTTTTGGAAAAAGCGCTTGGTAAAGATCACGCTCAAGCAGTTATTAACCGTTTGACTTCATCTTTGCAAGTACGTCCTTTTGATTTTGCAAGACGAGCCGACCCAGCTCAAATACTTAACTTTATACAAAATGAGCATCCACAAACAATTGCGCTAATATTGTCTTATCTAGAAGCGGAACAAGCTGGAATGATACTTTCCTCACTACCGCAAGAGATGCAGGCTGATATTGCAAAGAGAATCGCGACTATGGACTCAACATCTCCAGAAGTAATAAGTGAAATCGAATCAGTTCTAGAAAGAAAACTTTCTTCAACTGTTACACAAGATTTCACAGAGACAGGCGGCGTAGATGCTGTCGTACTCGTGCTAAATGGAGTAGATCGGACGACAGAAAAGACGATTTTGGATGCTCTAGAAATTCAAGATCCAGAATTAGCTGAAGAAATACGTAAGAGAATGTTTGTCTTTGAAGATGTAGTTACATTGGATAATCGTTCGATTCAACGTATTGTTCGTGATTGTGAAAACGAAGACTTGATCCTTTCATTGAAAGTTTCTAGTGAAGAAGTGAAGGAAGTTCTATTTAAAAACATGTCACAAAGAATGGCTGAATCTTTCCAAGAAGAAATGGAAGTTATGGGCCCTGTAAGATTGCGAGATGTCGAAGAAGCACAATCTCGTATTGTAAGTATTATTAGAAGGCTTGAAGAGTCTGGTGAAATCATCATCGCACGTGGTGGAGGAGATGATGTAATTGTCTAGTGTCTTCCGATCACAAAATATCGTTTTTGAAGATGGAGAAGATCGACAGATTCAAATCCGAAATCTTTCGGTATTTGAAGAGTTAGATTCAGCAGATGGCATATCAATGGAAGCAGTCCTTGCTGAAAGAAATCGATTGTTGGAAGAAGCAAAACGTACGATTGCGCAGGAAAAAGAAAGTCTTGAACAGATGCGCAATAATGCAACTAACGATATAGCCGATATGCACGCTGCTTGGCAAGAAGAGAAAACGCAATTACAACAACAAGCTTATGATGAAGGCTTTCAAGTAGGACACGAAGATGGACGCAATAAGGCGCTTGCAGAAATGGAAGAGTCAATAAAAATTGCCAATGAAACAACTGTTTTATCTGAGTTGAACGCTAAACGCTATTTAGATAGTCAAGAACGCGTGGTTCTTGACTTGGCGATACAAGCTTCACAACGAATCATCGGGCACGAATTAGATGTAACTGAGGAAACTTACTTATCAATTGTGAAAAGAGCAATAAAAGAAGCGCGGGAAATGAAAGAAGTTCGATTGTATGTATCGAATGATTATTTCGAACTAGTTTCTGACAATCGGGCAGAACTTGCATCCATTTTCCCACCAGATGTTCCATTTTTGATTTTTGCTAATGAAGACTTCGAGTCAACACAATGTTATATCGAAACAAACCATGGGCGAATTGTAGTTAGTATTGATGAGCAGTTAGCGGAGTTGAAGGAAAGGCTTGTAGAGATTATGGAAAGTGGTGAGTGACGTTGAAAAAGGCTGAGGAACTTGCTGATATGATTCCGAAAATGAATACTTTCAAAAAGTTCGGTCGCGTCGTAAGAGTCGTTGGCTTAATGATTGAATCAAGAGGCCCGGAAAGTTCAATAGGCGACGTTTGTCATATTCACTTAAATAAATCTAAAGCTGAAGATTCTATTATTATGGCTGAAGTAGTCGGTTTCCGAGACGAAATCGTTATTTTAATGCCTTTTACAAATATCCGTGATATTTCCAGTGGTTGCCTCGTCGAAGGATTAGGGAAGCCGTTAGAAGTTAAAATTGGCATGAATCTAATTGGGAAAGTACTTGATCCATTAGGGAATCTAATAGACGGGAGCCCACTTCCAAAAGGACTCACCACTGTTCGGACAGAGCAGGATCCACCGAACGCTCTTACTCGGCCACCAATCAACGAAAAGTTGTCAGTTGGTGTGAAAGCGATAGATGGTATGTTAACGGTCGGTAATGGTCAAAGAGTCGGTATATTTGCCGGTTCAGGGGTTGGGAAAAGTACGTTGCTAGGTATGATTGCTAGAAATACAACTGCCGATATAAATGTGATTGGTTTAGTCGGTGAGCGTGGTCGTGAGGTTAGAGAGTTTATTGATAGAGACCTTGGTCCAGAAGGCATGAAACGGACAATTGTTGTAGCGGCGACTTCTGATCAACCTGCGCTTATGCGAATTAAAGGAGCTTTAACAGCGACTGCAATCGCAGAATACTTCAGAGACAAAGGCATGAACGTCATGCTTATGATGGATTCGGTAACTCGTGTGGCAATGGCGCAAAGAGAAATTGGATTAGCTGTTGGAGAACCACCAGCAACAAAAGGATATACACCATCCGTATTTGCTCTTCTACCGAAATTGTTAGAAAGAACAGGTACAAATCTTAACGGTTCAATCACTGCGTTTTATACGGTTCTTGTTGATGGTGATGATATGAATGAACCGATAGCAGATGCTGTTCGAGGTATTTTAGATGGGCATATAGTACTGGATCGAACGTTAGCGAATAAAGGACAATATCCTGCCATCAATGTGTTGAAGAGTGTGAGTCGTCTGATGAATCATATTTCAGATCCAGAACATGTACGTGCAGCTGAACGATTACGGGATTTGTACTACACGTACGATAAGTCAGAAGATCTCATAAATATAGGTGCATATAAAAAAGGTACTTCTTCTGAAATTGATACGGCTATTGATTATGAGCCGCTAATAACTCAGTATTTAAAACAGAGTTATCAAGATAATGTATCAATGGAAGATAGCATAAACGAACTTGTTTCACTCGGAACGGGTGGTAGGTAATTATGAAAACTTATCAATATCGATTTGAAAAGGTTCTAGCTTATCGAGAGCAAGAGAAGACAGAAACAGAAGTTGAATATAAAAGTGCTGTCAATGACTTCGAAATAGTAGCTACAAGACTATTCGATCTTCTAAAGAAAAAAGAATATACATTAGATGAACAGCAAGGCAAGATGTCTACTGGGTTTTCAATCAACGAAGTTCATCAATATTCTCGTTTTATTGGCAGCTTAGAGAAAACAATTGCTGAAGTTCAACAACAAGTTATGCAGGCGAGATCTAAAATGACTTGGTATGAAGAAAAATTACTAGAGAAAACAATTGAAGTTAAGAAGTTTGAGAAGATGAAGGAAAAAGATCGGGAACATCATCGAGTTAAACTTGATTATGAGGAGTCAGTTCAGTTGGATGAATTGTCAACACTAAATTTCCGCAGAAAAGAAAACGGGTGGTAAAGTGGCGAAAAATAAAAAACAATTAAAAAATACGGTTGAAACGAATAACGAGAAAAAATCAAGTGTTTTTCAAGTGATTACGTTAACCATCATTGTTCCAGTCCTTTTCACATTGGCTATAGTTTTGATTATTGCCAAAGTTGCAGATGTTAATGTCTTTGACAAAGCAAAAGAGTGGACGGCTTCTATTCCTTTCATCGGTGATGACAAACAAACTGCCGACAAAGAAAATAATTCAGATGATCTCGTTCTTGAAGATAGAGTTGTAACGTTACAAGCGGAGGTAAAGGAAAAAGAAGCACAGCTATTTAAGTTGCAAGACGATTTGACGAAGTCTTCCGAAGAAAAAGAACAGTTGCTCATTGAACAAGAAAAACTTGTTGATGAGATCGCAGTGTTAATGAGGGATAAAGACGACTCGAAAAAAGAGTTCAAAGAAATTGTAACTACTTTTGAAAAAATGTCGCCAAAGTCGTCAGCACCAGTACTCATGAAGATGAGTGATGCAGAAGCGATAAAGGTATTGACAAATTTAAAGTCAGATACTCTAGCCGCTGTTCTTGAAAAAATGCCAGCGGAAAACGCTGCGAAATACACGACGATGATGACTAAATAAAGTGTGTCAAAACCCGATAATAATGAAGGGGGGTGAAAAATTGAACATTGCAACGATACAAAGTCTGGGAGCAACGAATCATCAGCCAACTATAAGTACTTCTAAAGTGGGTTCTAACACTTTTGGATCGGTATTTAGTGGATTGACTGCATCAGCAAACATAGAAACTAAGCAACCCACAGACGGTGCGGAAATAAGTGCAGATTCTATAGTAGCTATTTTTTCGGCAACATCTGCTGAAGAGTTGGAGACTAGTGAAAATAATGTTGGAGATCTCGAAGTAGAGAAACTTGGTGACGTTCAAAAACTGGATGGTATTCAAGAACTTGCAAACAAACTTGGAATTGAACCTGAGCAACTTCTGGAAAGTATTCTTACGTTGTTACAAAAGTCAGGTATGGATAAAGAGGATCTCACATCGCTTGTGAATTCTGATGATATTTGGTTCGTTTTAGACGCTATTGAAAAAGTAGCACCACAATTCTTTAAACAGCTGACAGAATCGTTAGAAGGAAAAGGTGAGATTCCTAAGCAACAAGCGGTTGAACTTTTAACAATGTTGAAAGCAATTCAACTAGTTGCACCAACTACTGACTTAGTTATGAAACAAGAACAGCAAGTGTCTACACTACAAGGTTTTTTAGCGGTCAGTGCTGAAACGTTTACTGAAACACTACAAACGGCAAAACCGAAAATGCAACATCTAATGGAAAGTGTGCAGTCCACTAGATTAGTAATTAGTAACACAACAGTTACTAGCCAACAATCAAATGGCAGTAATCTGAACGGGGAATCAGAAAGTAATTCAACAAAAGAGAATGTGCAGCAAAACGTAGCTGCTAACAACTTGATTCAAACACCTGCTAAAGCTGAAATTGCTTTACCGGAAGTTAAAAGTAACTCAGATGCGAGAAATGAAGCATTAATAAAAGAAATGCAAAACATTTTTAAACGCTCTAACTTTGGTCAAGTTGGTGGTACGAATCGCTTACTAGTGAAACTTTACCCGGAACATCTAGGTCAAGTTCGGATTGAATTGGTGCAAACGAACGGAATAATGACAGCTCGCATATTAGCATCTACAGCGCTTGGAAAAGAAATGCTAGATAGTCAATTAAACCAATTACGTAATGCGTTCATTCAACAAAACGTACAAGTAGACCGTATTGATGTTGCACAAACACTACAAGATGCTTCCCGAAATAATCGAGAACAAGCATTTAATGAGCAATTCAAGCAGCGACAAGAACATAACGAATCAAAAGAACAACAAGACGATCAGGAAATTACTTTCCAAGAATATATGATCGAACTGGAGGCGTAACGAATGGTTGATGGACAATCCAAGATTAACGATTCCATGTATCTCATGAATAAGAAACGGGACGAACGTAAGACGGGTCAGGGAGTCATGGGTAAAGATGACTTCATGAAACTACTAATTACCCAATTACAAAACCAAGATCCAACAAATCCAATGAAAGATAATGAATTCATCGCTCAGATGGCCCAATTCTCATCATTGGAACAAACAATGAACTTATCAAAAGCTTTTGAGAAGTTTGCTGAAGCGCAAGGTCAAACCCAAATGATTCAATACAACACTTTTGTTGGTAAAAATGTAAAATGGCACGAAATGGAACTTGATAAAAACGGTAAACCGGTATTTGGTGAAGATGGTAAACCAGTTATGAATGAAGGCACTGGCTTAATAACGTCAGTTAAATTTGTGGAGGGTTCTGTAATCTTCACATTAGAAGATGGAAAAGAACTAACACCAGGGAACATCTCAGAAATGCTTGGTGGATCATCTAGTTCATCTAATAACCTAGTAAATGCAAGTATGTTGATAGGTAAAAAGGTTAGCTACATGGATGGTGAAGAAGAGAAAATAGGTACGGTTGTATCGGTTTCGAACAAAGACGGTAAGTTGAACTACGTTTTAGAAGATGGAACACGTATCGAAAGTGATAAGTTCACTTCGATTAGCCAATAACAGTTAGGACGGAGCGAATGTATGGACAGATTGAATATCCACCGCATTCCATCGCAGTCGCTTATACGCCAAGGACAACCTTCACAACAACTTAAAACGTCAAAAGAAACGTTCTTTGATCATTTAGCGAAAGCAGTTCAACCTGTTGAACTAAAAATTAGTAAGCATGCGAATGACCGCTTAACTGAACGAGGTATTCATATTTCGGATACGGAATGGTTGCATATTACTGAAAAGGTCAATGAGGCGAAAATGAAGGGAATCAAAGAGTCACTTGTGTTGATGGATCAAGCAGCGCTAATCGTTAGTGCTAAGAATTCTACGGTCATCACAGCGATGGATCGCATGGAAGCGAAAGATCAACTTTTTACAAATATTGATGGCACAATCGTGCTGAACTAAAGAAGAATCTGGCAGGACCTTAACAGGATGCCATTGCATCGTGGATTGAAGGAAGCGATGCACTCAAATCGAGAGGGGATATATACACATGTTACGCTCAATGTATTCAGGAATTTCAGGATTAAAAAACTTTCAAACAAAATTAGACGTTATCGGTAATAATATTGCAAACGTTAATACGTACGGCTTTAAAAAAGGACGTACTGTTTTCAAAGATCTGATTTCACAATCTGTTGGTGGTGCATCTGCTCCAACGTTAACGCGTGGTGGTGTGAACCCGAAACAAATCGGATTAGGTTCTCAAATTGCTGCAATTGATACTATCCACACAGGTGGTTCAACACAATTTACAGGTAACACATTAGACTTAGCATTATCAGGAGATGGATTTTTCCAAGTTGCTGATGGAACAGGTGCAACAAATACAACTGGACCAAATGGTTTCACAAACACGATGTACACACG
>JARIDO010000009.1 GCA_029263895.1 Sporosarcina sp. | reverse complement strand
TGAGACCCCGCAGTGAAGCGAAGCGTCCGAGGAGGCTCACCGCCCGCCCCACGGAAAGCGTCCGCTCGGAACGGAAATCAACAATTTTAAGCATAATCCTATTTAAAAGGACTTTTTCAGTGGCCTCGTTGGGACAGGGATGTGGTTTTCTTGGGAGCGTTACATAAATCGCAGTCCGTTCTCCAACTTCCTCAATTTTTTCGATGATTACATCTTTTAATCCAGGGATATTCATGTGCACGGGTCACCCCTTCCTTTACTTGTTTCTCGATAATTCAAGTATAAAAGAATGGGTGATTCCGTGCGTTTTTTGTGAATTGTTTACATCCCCAACAAATATTATAGAACCTGCTTATACAACTACTTTTTGAGGACAAAAAAGGATGGCATTTGCCATCCTAAAAATGTTTTTCTTATGTTAGAACTTTCATAACTTCTTTTACTGCATTAGCTGATTTTAGTAAAGCAGTTTTTTCGCTTGCTGTTAAGTCTAATTCAATTATCTTTTCAATTCCATTTGCCCCTAATACTGTAGGAACACCTAAATAGATACCTTCTAATCCATACTCACCTTCAAGATAAGCGATAGAAGGAAGCACTCTTTTTTGGTCTTTTAAAATTGCTTCTGCCATCTCAACAAGTGCTGCTGCAGGTGCATAGTAAGCTGATCCGTTACCTAGTAAGTTAACGATTTCGGCTCCACCTTTTCGTGTTCTGTCTACAATTTCTTCAAGTCTTTCTGTAGAAATAAGTGTCTCTAAAGGTATGCCGCCAGCATATGAATAACGGATGAGCGGAACCATACTGTCACCATGACCACCTAAAACAAAGCCGGTAACGTCTTTAACAGAGAGGTTTAATTCTTGAGCAACAAACGTACGGAATCTCGCTGTATCCAATACGCCCGATTGACCAATTACTCGCTCTTTCGGTAAACCAGATTCTTTGTAAACCGTGTATGTCATAGCATCTACAGGATTCGTTAATACAATAATAGTAGTATTTGGCGAATATTTAACGAGCTCACTTGTTATGCTTTTCATGACTTTTTGATTTGTCTGGACGAGGTCATCACGACTCATTCCTGGTTTTCTTGCGATTCCAGCCGTAATAATAACAATATCTGAATCCATTGTATCAGCATAATTAGAAGTACCAATTATATTCGCATCATACCCTTGTACAGGTGCTGCTTCTAGCATATCCAGCGCTTTTCCTTTTGTAGGATTCTCCATTTGTGGAATATCAACGATTACAATGTCACATAGTTCTTTTTGCGCTAATAAAAAAGCAGTTGTCGCTCCCGTAAATCCTGAACCGATGACAGATACTTTTTTTCGTTTCATTGTCATAAGAAAACTCTCCTTTATCGCTATTTTTAGCTATACAAAAAGGGAGGTTATCCTCCCTTTTTGTATAGTACTTAAACGTATTATAGGTTTTTAATTAATTCATTTGCAAATTCAGAAGCTTTCACTTCAGTAGCGCCATCCATAAGACGTGCGAAGTCGTATGTTACAACTTTAGAAGCAATTGTTTTTTCAATTGACTTTGTAATCATGTCTGCTGCTTCATTCCAACCTAAGTGTTCTAGCATTAGTACACCTGACAGAATAACAGATGACGGATTTACTTTGTCTAGTCCAGCATACTTCGGTGCTGTACCGTGGGTTGCTTCGAAAATCGCGTGTCCAGTAACATAGTTAATGTTTGCACCAGGTGCAATTCCAATTCCACCAACTTGAGCTGCTAGAGCATCCGAAATGTAGTCACCATTTAAGTTCATTGTTGCAACAACATCAAATTCCTTCGGACGTGTTAAAATCTGCTGCAAGAAGATATCTGCAATTGCATCTTTAACAATAATTTTCCCAGCCGCTTCAGCATCAGATTGAGCTTTGTTAGCTGCTTCAGTGCCTTCTGCATCTTTGATCTTGTCGTATTGATTCCATGTGAATACTTTATCGCCGAATTCTTGTTCAGCAACTTCGTAACCCCAATTTTTAAACGCTCCTTCAGTGAACTTCATAATGTTTCCTTTATGAACAAGCGTTAATGATTTACGTCCTTCTTTAATAATGTAGTTAAGTGCTGCACGAACGAGACGTTTCGTACCTTCTTCAGAGATTGGTTTAATGCCTAAACCAGATGTTTCAGGGAAACGAACTTTGTCCACACCCATCTCATCTTGTAAGAACTTCATTAATTTCTTAGCATCGTCAGTGCCTTGCTTGTATTCGATACCCGCATAGATATCTTCAGTGTTCTCACGGAAGATAACCATATCGCAATCCTCTGGACGTTTAACCGGTGATGGAACACCTTCAAAGTAACGTACTGGACGTAGGCATGTGTACAAATCTAATTCTTGACGAAGTGCTACGTTCAATGAACGGAATCCTCCACCGATTGGTGTTGTAAGTGGACCCTTAATGGCGATTAAATATTCATCAATTGTATCTAACGTTTCCTGTGGTAACCATTCACCAGTTTCATTGAATGCTTTTTCTCCAGCAAGAACTTCTTTCCAAACTAATTTCTTTTTGCCATTATATGCTTTGTCCACTGCACCTTCTAATACTCTTGAAGCTGCATGCCAAATGTCTGGACCTGTTCCATCTCCAATAATATAGGGAATCGTTGCGTGGTCAGGTACATTCAAAACACCGTTTGATACTGTAATTTTACCTTCGTTAGTCATTAAATATTCCTCCTAAAGTCAAAATCATAGGGACAACATTTTTGAATGCCGCCCCATAACACATTTTCTATTATCTTAGCTCATCGCTTGTCAATCGGTACATACTTTTGCATTCCAGGTCCAATATAATCAGCACGTGGACGAATCAATCTGTTATTTGAATACTGCTCTAAAATATGAGCAATCCAACCAGAGATACGAGATACTGCAAAAATTGGTGTGAAAAGATCGTGATCAATTCCGAGCGAATGGTAAACCGACGCTGAATAGAAATCTACGTTTGGTGGCAAATCCTTTTCACCTGTTACGATTTCTTCGATTTTATTGGACATATTGTACCATTTCTCTTCGCCACGAAGTTCCGTTAAACGTTTAGACATTTCGCGAAGATGCTTTGCACGAGGATCCCCTTTACGATAAACGCGGTGACCGAAGCCCATGATCTTTTCTTTATTATCCAATTTCTCACGAATATATGACTCAACCTTATCTTCTGAGCCAATTTCCATAAGCATTTTCATAACTTGTTCGTTCGCTCCACCATGTAATGGCCCTTTAAGTGCACCAATTGCTGCCGTTACACCAGAGTACATGTCAGACAATGTTGCCACGCATACACGTGCAGTAAATGTAGACGCATTAAGTTCATGATCTGCATGAAGTACAAGCGCTTTATCGAAAGCTTCAACTGCAATTGCTTCTGGTTCTTGACCAGTTAGCATGTAAAGGAAGTTCTCCGCATAGCCTAGTTCTACTTTAGGTGCAACTGGATTTAGTCCCTTCCGAACGCGTGCAAACGTCGTTACTATTGTTGCAATTTTAGCTTGTAATTTAATCGCTTTTTCATAGTTTGCTTCATCGGACATATCTTCTGCTTTTTCATCGTATAATCCGAGAAGAGAGATTGCAGTACGCAATGCTGCCATCGGATGTACTTCTTTAATTGGGTACGTTTTGAAGTGTTCGAGTACTTCACTTGGAACAGACATATTTGCGGCAAGCTGTTTCTTTAATTCCTTCAGCTCGTCCTCTTTCGGAAGGCGCTGGTGCCATAGAAGATAGATTACCTCTTCAAAACTTGCATTTACAGCAAGATCATCAATATCATAGCCGACGTATGTAAGTGTGTCATCAATTATTGAACTGATGGCTGACTGTGTCGCTACTACCCCTTCCAACCCTTTGGTTGTTGTCATTTAAATCGCCCCTTTTTCAATATTACCGTCTAGTTCAAAAGTGAATATGAACAGACATACTGTCTACACGGTTTAAATCTCACTCTTAAACGCTTACATTGACCATTATAATCAATTAAGTCTATTTTGTGAATAAATACGCACACTTTTATTTTTTAAAAATAGTAAAAGGAGCATATTATGGTAGAAAAAGCAGTCAAACAACAGATTATACTAGACTATTTAAAAAAATGGCTACCGGCAATTATAATGGTGTTTATCATTTTTACTGTTCCACCAGCAGCATTTGCTGTCATTGCGGCTTATTTCATAGCCCCAGTTTTACATAGTGTTTGGGTGATTACTAGACTTCCCCTTACACTTGCTACACTTCTTGTAATGTCAATTATACTTTTTTTAATCGGTTCGTTTATTTTTATTGCATTTCATGGTTTAGTCGATTCCATACCAGCGATTGAAAGACAAGTTGCACCTTTTACAAATAACACCGATTTCACAAGCAAAGTTTTTACTTTTCTAGAACAAAAAGTTGTAGAGTATGGCCATGCTCTACTTGACTATACACTAACTGCAGTTCGAACAATTTTCCAAAGCATATTTAACTTATTCATTTTCCTTATCGCTTTTTTCTTCTCTCTTCGAGAATCAGCAAAAAACCGTTTTTGGTTTCTCGTGTATTTTCCAGTTTTCATAAGAAGCACAACAAAAAGAATGCTTGAATCTAGCGGGAAATTAATAGGGACATTTGTCGCGGTAGAAATTCGTTTATTTCTACTAACTTTTCTTGTCCTTGCTTGTGGCTTCATGTTTATTGGTTTTAATGCACCTATTGGAAATGCCTTCATTATTTCTTTATCGGATAGTTTACCTTTTTTAGGAATTGGTATTTTCTTACTCCCAATGGCAGCATTTTATTTATATACTGGACAGCTATTATTAGGATTTTCTCTCGTTTTACTATATTTCGTAACATTAATAACTCGTCAAATAGCTGAATCGTACTTATGGGCTTCTACTTTCCAACTAAGAGCAATCCATGCTTTTTTCATAACCGCCTGCTCGGTTTATCTGTTTGGCTTACCAGGTATCCTCTTAACACCATTTCTCCTATTTATAGCTTTAAAAGTTAAACAGCATCCTTATTTTAACGTATGATAATCTGACCATTTTTCATTTTGCGATAAATCCACTGTTGAATATACGGTCGTATTAATTTCCTTGGTCCATTGAACAGTAGCAAGAGTCCAATAATGTCAGTAATAAAACCGGGCATCAGTAGTAAAAGGCCTCCTATTAACACTAATACTCCATCTATCATTGCATTTCCTGGTGTTTCCATTGTTGTCATTCGCCTCGAGAGATCCGTCCAAGCTTTTACGCCTTGACGTTTCGCAAGATAAGCACCACCGATTCCAGTCATTAAAATAATCGCGACAGTTGGAACTAAACCTAATGTTTTTCCAGAATAGATTAGTAATGCAAATTCAGCCGTTGGTACAACAATAAATAATAAAACCAACCATTTCATCATAAATTTCACCTTCCGAAAAGGCTGCTCCCGATAATATATTCGGAAGCAGCCTTCTAGTTATTTGTTAAAGGACGCTTGCGTGTCCGTTATAAATGACGCCTGATTCAGCATCCATTGTAATTTCACTGCCGTGACGAATTGTTTTTGTCGCATTTTCAACTCCGACAATAACAGGTATGCCAAGACTTAGACCAACAACTGCAGCGTGACTAGTTAGTCCGCCTTCTTCTGTGATTAGTCCTGCACATTTTTCAATTGCCGGCATCATATCACGATCTGTTGCTTTCGTCACAAGTATTGCTCCCTCTGTATTGTACGACAGGGCTTGCTCAGCATTTTCTGCAACTACCGTGCGACCATATGCAACTGTTTTTCCAATACCTTGACCTCTTGAAAGCATATCTCCAATAACATGAATCTTCATCAAATTGGTAGTTCCTGCTTCACCTACAGGAACACCCGCTGTAATGATAACAACATCTCCATGACCGACATATTGATATTGAACACTCTTTTCAACAGTTTCTTGAAGTATTCCATCGATTGAAGTTACATTTTCTCCGACAATCGGGTAAATCCCCCAAACAAGTGTTAACTTCCGTGAACGACTTTCCGTAGATGTGACTGCAATTATAGGGCAACCTGGGCGATATTTAGCAATCATTTTAGCTGTATTCCCACTTGCTGTTGGGGCAAGTACCGCCTTAACTTTTAGGTTAATGGCTGTGTAAGCAGCTGCTTGTCCAATTGCTTCGGTCATATTCCCTTCTTTTTCGCGACGACGTAATCTTACAACAGAACGATAATCGATTGCATCTTCCGTTGTTTTTGCAATTCTATCCATCGTTAGAACAGATTCTACTGGATAGACACCAGCAGCAGTTTCACCTGAAAGCATAATTGCATCAGAACCATCAAGAATTGCATTGGCTACATCACTCGCTTCTGCTCTTGTTGGTCGTGGATTACGTTGCATTGAATCTAACATTTGTGTCGCAGTAATTACAGGTTTTCCAGCTTGGTTGCATTTTTCAATCAACTTTTTTTGTACCATTGGTACTTCTTCAGCAGGAATTTCAACGCCTAAATCTCCACGCGCAACCATTAAACCATCTGAGATTGTAATAATTTCATCAATATTATCTACGCCCTCTTGATTTTCGATTTTCGGGATGATTTGTATATCGGCTCCACCATTATTCTCAAGTATAGAGCGAATTTCCATAACATCCGAAGCTCTTCTAACAAATGATGCAGCTATGAAATCAACGTCTTCTTTAATTCCAAATAAAATATCTGATGCGTCTTTTTCTGTTATACCTGGTAATTGAATAGACACACCTGGTACATTCACACCTTTTTTGTTCTTTAATATACCAGTGTTAATAATCTTTGTGTGAATTAATCCTTTTGCTGTATCTTTCCCTATTACTTCAAGTTGTATAAGTCCGTCATCTAACAAAATTGTTGCACCTTGTTCAACGTCTTCAATGAGTTGCTCGTAGCTTACTGAAAAGACTTGATCAGTTCCTTCGACTTCTGTCATAGAAATACTAACTTCTTGACCTGCTAGTAACTCTATTTCTCCATCTTTCATGGAATGCGTTCGAATTTCCGGTCCTTTTGTATCTAATAGAATCCCGACAACTTTTCCTTTTTTTCGAGAAACGTCTCTAATAGTTTGGATTCGTGCTTTGTGTTCTTCGTGGTCCCCATGCGAAAAGTTTAGTCTCGCTACGTTCATGCCTGCATCAATTAACTGATCAATGGTTTCTGGTGATTCACTAGCTGGTCCAATTGTACAAACAATTTTCGTTTTTCTCATCATCATTCGCCTCTTTTAATTTTATTTTCTATTTATATGGATAGTTCCTTTGATAACTCATACATGCTCATGTCTTTCTCTTCAGACTTAACAAACACTTCTTGAAGCTCATACTCTATAAGTTCATGATTTCTCATACCAATTGCAAAACCGCCGCTACCTTGCATCAACACTTCAACAGCTCTAGCACCAAACTGACTAGCAATAACCCTATCCCGTGCAGATGGAGAGCCTCCACGCTGAATATGCCCCAGTACTGAAACTCTTGTTTCGATGCCTGCTTGTTCTATTAGTAACGAGGCAAGCTCTGAACCAGACATAACACCTTCTGCTACAACTATAATGCTATGTTTCTTCCCTCGACCCGTTCCACTTTTTAATCGTTCAACAATTGTATCAATATTATATTTTTCTTCTGGAACAAGAATTGTTTCAGCTCCGCCCGCTAGACCTGACCAAAGGGCTAGATCACCTGCATCTCTCCCCATTACTTCTATGATGAACATCCGCTCGTGTGATGTTGCCGTATCGCGGATTTTATCAATCGCATCAATGACTGTATTCAGCGCAGTGTCAAAACCAATTGTAAAATCAGTTCCATTGATATCATTGTCAATCGTCGCAGGAACGCACACACAAGGAATACCTGCTTTTGTTAGTTCCCATGCTCCTCTAAATGAGCCATCTCCGCCAATAACAACTAAGCCTTCAATATCATTCTTTTTCAATTGCTCGATTGCTTTTGCTTGTCCATCTTTCGTTTTAAATTCTGCACTTCTTGCAGAACGAAGCATTGTACCGCCTCTTTGTATAATATCGCCTACTGAACCAAGCTGCAACGACTCTACTTTCCCTTCAATGAGTCCCTGGTAACCATTGAAAACACCTGCAACTTCTAATCCCTCATAAATCGCCTTCCTAACAACCGCTCGGACTGCAGCGTTCATACCAGGTGCATCTCCACCACTTGTTAACACAGCAATTTTCTTCATACGGATCTACTCCTTCTATGTATTATCTCGTTGTTCATATAATCACGAAAAGATGCGGTTTCCCGCACCTCTCTTCACTCTGAAAAAACGCCCATTTCTCGAAATTTTTCATATCGATTTGTAATAAGTTCTTCACTATTTAGTATACTCAATTCGTCTAAGGATTGACGAATTATTACACGCATATGTTCTGCCTGCTTTTTAAAGTTCCGATGAGCACCACCTAGAACTTCTGGAATTATTTCATCAATAATACCCATCTCTTTTAAGTGCGGAGCAGTAATTTTCATTGCCTCTGCCGCCTCTTTAGATAGACTTGAATTTTTCCATAATATAGTTGCTGCACCTTCTGGTGAGATAACCGAATAAGTGGAGTGCTCTAACATATGAATATGGTTAGCAACTCCTAATGCTAATGCACCACCGCTTCCACCTTCACCGATGACAATCGAAATGACAGGAACTTTCAAACTAGCCATTTCCACTAGATTTCGAGCAATCGCTTCACTTTGTCCACGTTCCTCAGCAGCTCTTCCCGGATAAGCACCTTTTGTGTCTATCATACAAATAATTGGACGTTTAAATTTTTCTGCTTGTTTCATTAAACGCAATGCTTTTCTGTAACCTTCAGGATGCGGCATTCCAAAATTACGCTTAACATTTTCTTTAGTATCTTTCCCACGTTGATGTCCAATAATTGTAATGGGAAGTGATTCGAATGAAGCAATTCCACCAACGATTGCAGCATCTTCTCCAAAACACCGATCCCCATGCAACTCCATAAAGTCTTCAAAGAGTTCACTAATATAATCAAGTGTTGTCGGTCTTTCAGGATGACGCGCAACTTGCACGCGATCCCACGGCTCCATATTCCCGTAAATCTCTTCTTCTAGGTTTTGCAATCGTATATTTAAAGTTCCTATTTCGTCTGTTAAATCGACTGCATTGTTCGTTGTATATTCTTCAAGTTCTTTTATTTTTTCACGCAATTTAATAATAGGCTCTTCAAATGCTAATGTTTTGCTCATTTTAATTTACCTCCTTTGCGTGAAGACAAACAATTTTACATAAAGTGTCTTTCATATCTGATCGATGAATGACTGCATCAAGCTGGCCATGATCTAATAGAAATTCAGCTGTTTGGAAATTCTCAGGTAGTTTTTCTCTAACTGTCTGCTCAATTACGCGTCTACCGGCAAATCCAATCAATGCTTTTGGCTCGGCTAAATTTATATCGCCCACAGAAGCAAAGCTTGCTGAAACACCGCCTGTTGTAGGATATGTCATTATTGATATGTACAAATATCCTTTTTCAGCGTGTCTGTTTAACGCGACGCAGACTTTCGCCATTTGCATAAGTGAAAGTACCCCTTCTTGCATGCGCGCCCCACCACTTGCAGAGAATATAATCATCGGTATTCCTAATGTTGTTGCTTTTTCAACAGCTCGAGTCATTTTCTCACCTACAACTGACCCCATCGAACCCATCCGAAAATGAGCATCCATGATCGCAACAGCTACCAACTGTCCATTAATTTTACCAGTACCTGTTAGGACCGCTTCGTTTAAACCCGTCTTTCCAGAATCAGCTTCTATTTTCTCTGTGTACGCAGGAAAATTCAATGGATTTTTTGTTTTTAATTGATTGTCGATGGACTCAAAAGAATCAGCATCAAATAGAAGTTCTACTCTTTCCATTGCAGTCATTTTTAAGTGATGATCACACTTAGGACATACTTTAAGTGTTTTCATCAAGTCTCTCGTTAATAATATATGTTTACATTCTGGACATTTCGACATAATTCCTTCAGGCACATCATTTTTTGCATCCACTGATGGTATTGTCATCGTTCGCTTATTTTTCTTTTTTAAAAATATATCCCGAATCATTCGTCTAGTTCCCCTCTTTCACATTCAACAAGATCCATCCATTTTGAGTATGCTTCTGTCGCACGTTGTTGGTTCCCTATTGATAAATTCTTTAATAAACTAGCAATTAGTTGAGTTTCTTGTTGCGGCGCCAACACATCGAACTTGATTTGACTATATTGCTTTAACAAAAACCATATCTTTAAAGACAATCTGTTTTCTGTCGCTATAATCATTTCGCGTATCACGTCTTCACGGAGAACCATACTCGTTGTTTCCACCTTAGCTAGTAAACTGTTCCATACGGGCAGTTCACGTAGCTCTTGTTGCTGACAAATCGTTTGAATTGCAGCAATTTCATGAATTCTACGTGTTTTTAGTACGTCAGTGACAGAATCCGGCTGTTGCATAATGAATGCAGCAAGTATTTCAACTAACTGATGGTTTTTGAAATCTGCGAGAAATGTACCTTCTCCTCGTCGCGTTTCAATTAATCCAAGAAGTTCTAAACTTCTTAAGGCTTCACGAATTGTCGACCTTCCTGCTTTCAGACGATCTGCCAATTCTCTTTCCGAAGGTAGTTTCCCTCCAGTTTTAATGCCTTCTTCTTTAATTAAAGACCTAAGTTCACCAACGATATCAAGAAACATTTTTGATGATGGTTTCTCACTTTGCATGAAGTAACTCCTCTAGAATCCAACGTGTAATAGTGGTCTGACCACTTTCATCTTTAAGCATACCGAAAAGATTCCTTTTCGTAAAGTGAATTAACAAAATCAGAATCGTCTAGCAATCATTACATTGGTTTAGATTGTTGTATGAGTACTTGCGGGGAGCCATTGCGACGTTCCATTTTCCCTTGAACTTGTATCATTGTTAAATCTATTAGATGGCTGTTCGCCAGAGCATATTGTTTCGGGAAAAATGTACAAGCGATTTGTCCTGTTTCATCTTGAAGTGTTACAAAAGCCATCGACTCACCTTTTTTCGTGCGTATACGTTTCGTTTCAATGATTAACCCTACCACCGTAACATTTGTATTATCTTTCATAGATGAAATTTCGTACACAGAGTCTACATGCTCTTCTAAACTTTTCTTTAATTCTGCTGCTGGGTGATCAGATAAATAAAAACCGAGAACTTCTTTTTCATATTCTAATAATGTCATACGCGGCATTGTTCCACCCGGTGAATACTTTGGATTTGCGACACTGTGTAAAATATCACTTAGTAAGTCTTCGCCTTCATCTGGTCGAATAAATAGAGCATGTGAAATCGCAGCTTCGATTGATGCTAAAAGAACTGCTCGCGGTTGACCAAAACTATCCAATGCCCCTGCTTTAATAAGGGGTTGAATGGACTTTTCAGTGAATACATCGCTACCAAGAGATACTGCCATATCGAACAGTGATTTCCAAGTAACTCCATTTGCTCTTTGTTCTTTAATTGCCTTATAAAAATTAAAAGAAATACCTTTAATTGCGCTTAAACCAATTCTGATTGAACCTTTTTCTACAGAATATGAAAACTTACTTTTTAATGATGGGGGCAAAACCTGAACACCGCGTGTTTGTGCTTCTCTTAAAATTTCAAATGTTTTTTCATGATTGCCCATTGTAGTTGAAAGTAATGCTGCATAAAAATAAGCAGGTTCATTTGTTTTTAAATAAGCAAGTCGGTATGAAATCAACGAGTAAGCGACTGCATGACTTTTAGGGAAGCCGTAATCTGCAAATTTCACTATTAGATCATATACCTCTGTTGCCGCTTCTAATGGGAAACCATTTTGTTCTGCACTCCGAGTGAAGTGAAGACGTTCTTTTTCAATAATATCTCGTTTCTTTTTGCTAATAGCCCTTCTTAAAAGATCTGCTTCAGCCATCGTAAATCCAGCAACATCTACAGCAATCTTCATAATTTGTTCTTGGTATATAATGACTCCATACGTTTCTTTTAAAACAGTTTCTAACAATGGATGTGTATAACTAATCGGTTCATTTTCATTCTTTCGCCGACTATATACAGGTATGTTGTCCATCGGCCCAGGTCGATATAATGCAGTTATGGCAAAAATATCTTCAAAGTTGGAAGGTTTTATCATTCGTAGCGCATCACGCATACCCGCAGATTCAAATTGAAAGATTCCTGTCATTTCTCCTGATCTAAATAACTCAAATGTCTTTTCATCGTCTAAAGGAATTTTTTCAAAGTCGAGGTTAATACCTTTATCATATTTCAGACTAGATTTAATTTTATCTAACAAGGTCAAATTTCGAAGCCCTAAAAAATCCATTTTCAGTAATCCTTGTTCCTCTACTTCACCCATTGGCCATTGTGTCAAATAAATGCCTTCCGAACCTTCTTGTAACGGGACAGTTTCAACAAGTGGAATTGGTGATAGAATCAAACCCGCTGCATGCGTTGAAGCATTACGTGGTAAACCTTCTAGTTTTATAGAAGTGTCAAACCATTGTTGACGAACTGGATCTATCGCAATCCATTCACGTAACTTTTTCGACTCTTGAAGAGCTTGCTCTAATGTAATCCCTGTCTTTGCTGGAATAATTTTTGAAACATAAGCGATTTCTTCATTCGAGAAATCAAAAACTCTTGCAACATTACGGGCAACCGAACGAGCCGACAAACTACCGAACGTGATGATTTGAGCCACTTTTGATTTACCATACTTTTGTGCAACATATTGAATAACTTCCATACGACGATTATCTGCAAAATCAATATCGATATCCGGCAACGTCACTCGATCAGGGTTTAAAAACCTTTCAAATATCAATTCATATTTAATGGGATCCACATCAGTTATTCCAAGCGCGAAAGCAACAAGCGATCCCGCAGACGATCCTCTTCCCGGGCCAGTAAGAATCCCATTATCTCGTGAATAATTAATAAAATCTTCGACAATTAAAAAATAATCTTCAAAACCCATTTTTGAAATAACGTCAATTTCATAGCGCAGTCTTGCAAGATAACGATCATCTATTGTTAGCAGACGTTTTTTCAAACCACTCATACAATGTTCTTCTAATGTCACTACTGCCGTTTGTCCTATCGGTAATGAAAAAACCGGCATCAATGTATCACTGGCAGGAACTATAGCATTGCACATTTGTAACAGCGTTGAAGTATTCTCAAGCCATTCTGGTTTAGTTGAAAACCAATTAGCTAATGTGTCCTCTTCAGGTAAGAATGCACTTTTAAAGTTACTTTCCTCCTTTAAAGAATCCGTTAACTTATAGCCACCCCGAATAGCTTGAGCCGTTTCAAAAGCAAATCTATCCTCTTCAAGAAGATAACGTACTTCATGACTTGCTGTTATCGTTATAGCGGCATCTTTTGTAACCTGAATGATTTCTTTTTCTCGCGAATGAATGATTCCTTCTGGCCTACTAATACCGACGAAAACTGAATCTTTTTCACATACCGACTTTATTTTCTCAATTGTCGAGAGCTCTATATTTTCTTCCCACGAAATATCCGTCATCGGACAAACTACTAAGCAACCCGTGCTATAAGCTTTTAGCCATGAAAGTGGAAGATTCTCTTGTTCTCTAGTAGATGATGCACTACTTATTTTCAATAGATTTCGATAGCCACCATCATCTTTTGCATAAATATATAAAAGAAGTTCTTTCCCTTCTGCTATTTCCAATTGAAGCGACAATCCGATAACTGCGTGTATACCGTTTTTCTTCATGTCATTATAAAAAGAGCGTACGCCATATAATTTAGAATTTACAATCGCAACAGCTGTAGCCCCTCTTCTTTTTAGAATCGGGGTTAGATCTTCAAGCTTAATAATTCCACGCAACAAATCTGCGCCTGTAATAAGTTGCGGATAGACAAGTTTCATAACAATCGCTCCGCCTTTCTAATGTGACACACAAATTTTCTTCAATTTCCGAATGACTTCATCCGCTTCATCCCATGTGCTGACTGATGCTCCAGAAGCCATCGGATGTCCACCGCCACCATATTGTGCAGCAAGTCCATTTATAACTGGGCCTTTCGACCTTAAACGGACACGAATTTGGTCTTCTTCTTCAATAAAAATTATCCAAGCACATATCCCTTTCACATCACCGAGTGAACCTACAAGTTGGGATGTATCAGATGCTGTTACATTAAAACGTTCTAATGTATTTTTATCTAATTTGATAAAAGCAGTGCCATTCTCATCAATTACAAAGTTCTGATAAATATATCCTTGTAAATGAAGCAACTCTCTTTTCACTTCATACATACTCTTAAATAACTCCGTTCGATCAAACTCATATGTGATAAGATCACTAGCTATTTGAAATGTTTGTACAGTCGCACTTGGAAATATAAATCTTCCTGTATCGCCTACAATACCTGCAAATAATAGTCGAGCAGCAGCACTAGACATTTCCCATCCAACTGCTTCTTTACCTTCATAGAATAGGGCAGTAATCATTTCTGAAGTAGAACTTGCTGTTGTATCTACCCATCGAAGATCACCATACGGGTCAACGTCTGGATGATGGTCGATTTTCAGTAAAAATGCTCCGTCTTTATAAAATTCTCCGTCGATTCTTTCTGTATTTGCAGTATCAAGAACAATGACAAGTGCACCGCTATAATCAGCTTGTTTAACGATATCTTGAGTAGCTAAATATGTTAATGACGGTTCATGAAGTCCAGTCGCAAAAATTTTCTTTTCAGGATAATTGTGTTCAAGCATTTCTTTTAATCCGACTTGTGATCCATATGCATCTGGATCCGGTCGAACATGCCGATGGAGTATTATTGTTTCATAACGTTCAATTGTGTCAATGATTTGTCTTTTCAATATAGGTTCCTCCCAACAATGATATGTTCCAGTCGCAATCTTTAAACAAAGCCGATACAATAAAAGAAGTTATGTAAGTAATGGAGGGCTTTTATGTTAAAATCAAATTTGAATTTCATTTTAGTGTTTTTGGTTGTCGCTTCGGCTGTTTTCTACTTTTATTTTAAAACACGCCAATTCCGTACGAAACAAGTATTCCCCATTCGAAAAAAAATGTATGCGAGCATGGCCGGTGCATCACTCGGTGGTTTACTGTTTGCCTTTGGTATTAACCAGCTACTATTATTTAACGGGATGACAACGTATGTAATCGCCGCAGTATTTATTTTACTTGGTTGCTTTGTACTCGTATTTAATTTTCGAGCAGTTAAACACTACAAGCGTTTTGTCGATGAAGAAACAACTTTGAATGAAAACTGATGCGAAACTTCTCGCATCAGTTTTTTTAGCGTTCAAATAACTGATACATAATCATTGCCGTAGCGGCAAGTTCATTATCACTCATAATATCAAAATCAACTTTAACAAATCTCCGACTCATCTGTAGAATTCTTGGTTTCACTATAACTTGTGTCCCTAATTGTAGCTGCTTAATAAAGTTCAACGATACATTTTCAGGTACACTCTCACCACGCTTACGTCTTTTAATTGCTTGGTTTCCTGCTTCTGTCAATAAAGTTGTCATAGCTCCGTATGATAGTGAACCAAAATGGTTTGTCATTTGAGGGATCACCGTAAACTCAACAGTGTACTCTTGTTCTTCTATTGTTTTCATCTGTTTTTTCACAATATCATCGATAGTTTCTCCATGTTGTGGCTGTCGTTGTGCCATTTGGAAAGCTTTTAAAACATCTTGTCTACTAATAATGCCTGCTAATACCCCTGTATTCGTAACGACAGGCATTAAGTCAATTCCTTCCCAAATCATGCGATGTCCAGCTGATGCTACACTTGTCTTTCCGGTCACAGTTATTGGGCGTTTCGTCATTACTTTCTCGAGAACTTCTTCATCTAACCTTCCAATTGCATCACGAGAAGTAATTATTCCTACAAGTTTTCCATTGTTCTCAACGACTGGATAACCTGAATGTGTCGTTGTTCGATTTAACAAATTAAAATCTTCAACAGTATCATGCGCTGCTAGAGAAATCGTTTCTTCAAGTGGTGTTAAAATATCTTCAACAAGTAAGATTTCCTTCTCTATCAATTGATCGTATATTGCTCGATTGAGCATCGTTGCGACCGTAAACGTATCATAACTTGTTGATATAATGGGAAGTTCCAACTCATCTGCAAGTTTCTTAACCTCATCAGACGCATCGAATCCACCGGTAACAAGTACAGCAGCGCCGGCTAACAATGCATTCTCTTGTGCTTTTAGACGATTACCAACGATTAGTAAGTTTCCAGCATCAATATAACGTAGCATATCCTCTAATTGCATAGCTCCAATCACAAACTTTGTCAGCGTTTTATGCAATCCGCCACGTCCGCCAAGTACGAGCCCATCGACGATGTTGACCACTTCAGCATATGTAAGTCTTTCAATATTCTCTTTTTTCTTCTTCTCAATTCGAATTGTACCGACACGTTCAATCGTATTGACTAGCTTTTGATTTTCAGCTTCTTTGATAGCTCTGTATGCAGTTCCATCACTAACAGATAGCGCTTTCGCTACTTGACGCACCGAAATTTTCTCTCCAACAGAAAGCTCTTCGATGTAACTGAGTATGAGTTCATGTTTAGTCGCCATATTTTCACCTTTTTCTCTATCATCTTTATAACTTCATTCTACCACAAACGAATAATAAAATTCCGTTTCGAACGGTCTATCGCTCGTTCGAAACGGAATTTCAACAATCTAGTATTTCACCAACATCCAAGACCTTCACTTGATGACCTTTAACAAGCGTTTTAAATAGTGCAGGATCCTGTTTAATTACTGGGAAAGTATTAAAATGTATAGGAATTGACACTGCCGGTCTTAGTAATTCGACCGCAAAAGCAGCATCAGTTGGTCCCATCGTGAAATTATCTCCAATTGGTAAAAAAGCAACATCAATTGGATGCCTCTTTCCAATCAACTCCATATCTCCAAACAAACCTGTATCTCCTGCATGATAAATCGTTTTGCCCTCTGCCATAAATAGAATCCCCGCAGGTTGTCCAGTGTATACAACTTCATTTCCCCTTGTCGTATATGATGAACTGTGAAAAGCTTTCGTCAATTTAACCGTTCCAAAGTCAAACTCATGACTGCCACCAGGATTCATGCCATGTACGTTTAGACCTTGCGACTCTAAATAGTTTGCCAATTCAAATGGTGCAACGATAAGCGCCTCACAAGATTTAGCGATTGCAACGGTATCTCCTACGTGATCATTATGACCATGCGTTAACAGAATCACATCTGGTTTCTCATCCTCAACAATTAGATCCGTTAAGTGATTACCTGTAATAAATGGATCAAACAAAATAACCTTGCCTCGCGTTTTTAGTTTAACAATGGAATGTCCATGATAAGAAACTTGCACAATAAATCCCCCCACATTTTTAAATTTACAGTTACTTAACCAGTTCGCTTCAAAAGCAAAATGCCCTTTTTTTTGTTATGATAATACTATTCGAAATGGAGGTTATCTTTATGACTAAAGTTCAAGAAATTCAACAATTCTTAAAGAAAAACAATGTAGATGCTGCTTTTATTACCACTCCTGACAATGTGTTCTATGTCTCTGGTTTTCAAAGTGATCCACACGAACGATTATTAGGTGTCATGATTTTCAAGAACGCTGACCCTTTTATTATTTGTCCTAAAATGGAAGTACCAGATGTACAAGCGACTGGGTGGACATTTGATACCGTTGGCCATGCAGACACGGATGATGCATGGGAAATCGTCAACAACGCTATTCAATCACGTGGAATATCGTTAAACACAATTGCTATTGAGAAAGCTCATTTAACTGTCGAACGTCTTGAAAGGATGGAACAGCTATTTGAGGACGCTTCTTTCCTACGTCTAGATGAACAACTTAACGGTATGCGAAATATCAAAAGTGAAGATGAATTAGTCAATTTACGGAAAGCGGCTGAACTCGCTGATTATGCAATTGAAGTTGGCTGTAATGAAATAGCAGAAGGTAAAACAGAAATTGAAATACTAATGGCGGTTGAAAATGCAGTTAAGAAAAAAGGCGCTCAAAAAATGTCGTTCGACACGATGGTATTATCAGGATTAAAAACTGCATCACCACATGGTACGCCAGGAGATCGAAAAATTCAAAAAGGTGACTTCATTCTTTTTGACTTAGGTGTTGTTTACAACGGTTATTGTTCGGATATTACACGAACAGTGGCGTTCGGTGAACCTACAGACAAAATGCGCGAAGTTTACGAAACTGTACGAAAAGCTGAACAAACTGCAGTCGATATGGTTAAACCAGGCGTACTTGCAAAAGACATAGACAAAGCAGCGAGAGATGTCATTGAGGATGCGGGATATGGAGATTACTTCACACACCGTATTGGACATGGTCTAGGAATTTCTGTTCATGAGTACCCATCAATTACTGGCACAAATGAAGTACCATTAGAAAAAGGAATGGTATTCACAATTGAACCAGGAATATACCACCCTGAAATTACGGGTGTTCGAATTGAAGATGACGTAGTCGTTACAGCAACAGGCGTTGAAGTCTTAACAAAGTTCCCTAAAGAGCTAAAGATCATTCACTAATATCCGTTTAATTATTTCTAACTACAACTAATTTAAAAGATTGAAACTAATAAAAACACCTTTCATTGGACTTGGGTTTACAAGCCTATACATTCAATGAGAGGTGTTTTTTCGGTTGTCTAATAAATGCCGCGAGTAAAAAAATGGTTCTAAGTAAAATGTTGGATGATGTGATTTACACGTCCCCCCTTCTTTAAACACATCTTTAAAAGTAATGTTGATTTACGTTTCAGTCGAACCGTTTACACTCCAATTAACGAACGCTTCCTAAATTGCTCAGTAGACAATATTAAAAACACTTATCCTAAATGAATACCTATATATATTTATACTTCATACTTAACACAGTCTTGGCTTTATGGTCCAATAAATATAGCGAGAATAATGAAATCGATCTGCAATGACTAACGGTCTTCCAAGCGCTTGTTTATGAGAGTGTTACATAAAGCGCAATCCATTTTTCAACTTCCTCAATCGTTTCGATAATCACATCTTTTAATTCAGGAATATTCTAGTTATTATTCATGTGCACGGGTCACCTTTACTTTACTTGTTTCTAGTTAACTCAAGTATAAAAGAATGGGTGATACCTTGCATTTATTGTGAATTGTTTACATACCCCAACA
>JARIDO010000006.1 GCA_029263895.1 Sporosarcina sp. | reverse complement strand
GTACCTATTATTTTATGATAAAGTAAGGATGTGAAATAAATCACATACCAAACATACACCCCTTTTGTTTGAACGTGAACATTTCTCCCATTCCCTTTGTAAAAGAGCATTCACTCCCCCCCAGGAGTCGAGTGCTCTTTTCTTTTATTTATTGTTTGGGGAATAAAAAAGTAATAAAGCTGTTTACAAGCATAAAGAATACTTTTACTTTTTTGCGGAAAAGTTATTGTCATATAACAAAAAGTTCTACAATTTATAACGTTGGTGAAAGAAAATCCTCTTCTCAATAACAAGAGAAAAGGATCGGAATTCACTTTCGTTATTTTTTATGAATATATATCCGCTTAAAGAATTCTGCAACCTACTGATTTCAGTTCCAAGCGGAGGTGTTCCGTGGGGTGAGACTCTATCGTTTAAAAAAAACAATCAGTTATCCAAGTTGCTTAAGCGCCTTGGATAACTAGTCAACTAAATATATTATGGTCGATTTATTCTTCACCAACGTTATTTGGCAAAGAACTACAAAAAAAACCAATAAACCATGATTATCAGATTGTTATCTAATAATCATGGTTTATTATTTTCTAGACAATTTGTTTTTTTCGCCATAACGTCACATCGGGAAACGGTAATCGTTCAACATGCTGTTGGAGCAGTTGTTTTTTTAGTTCACGTTCCGCGGATTTTTCAGATATCCCATAGATGGTTGCAATTTCATTCGTCGATAACGTATCAAAGCGACGAAAGAGCTCGTCAAGCGTTGGTGGCATATCAGGTCGTAGTTGTTCGCCTACTAACTCTTCAAGAATTTGCTCATATACATTGTAATTATAAAGGCCGTCAACTTTTAGTCCTTCATCTTCAATATTACCGTTGAAAAACACAAATGTTGGTGCTGTTTCTACTTCCATTTCTTTTGCCATATATAAATCAACTTGCAACGCTCGAAGAACATTTTGAGATGAAAAGTCATTGGTGAATTCTTCAACATCTAATTTTATCTTTTTTGCAATCTCGACAAGAACAGCGAATGATGACACATTACGAGATTTAAGAAAAGAGTATTCGAGCATTTTTGATAGAAATCGAAATCCTGCACGCTTTCCTTGGAATTCTGCTGCTTTTACTGCAATAGCAGGAAATGTTGCATGCATTTTATCGCATTCTTCGAGGCTTTCCTCATTACGCAGACATTTTATGTTCATTTTAGGTAACGGTGTTCGCATTGCAATTCGTAGCGTGAAATATTGGTCATATTCAATTTGAAGCTTTCGCAAAATGGGTTGCATGGACCAGCACTCTTCACAAGACGGATCAATAAATGCATACAATTCAATAGGTCTAGCACTTGGGGAAGGCCCAATTGAATTTTCAATTAAAGTTCGTTTGTTCACAGCTGACCATCTCCGTTTCTGTTCACCATATGGTTGGCAGTTAACTCAAGACGTCTGTAATAGATTTCGCGGAACTTGCCTTCCAGCCCGATTTCATCCATTGCTTCTGACATACATGCAAGCCATGCGGCAGCGCGAGAAGGGGTTATCGGAAAAGGCATATGTCGTGCTTTCATCATAGGATGTCCGTGTTCATCCGTATATAAATTTGGTCCACCAAGGTATTGTGTTTGAAATTGTATTTGCTTTCGAGCTGTTTCTGTCAAGTCGTCTGGAAAAATTGGAGATAAGTCCGGGTCCGCGGCTACTTTTGTATAAAATAGATCAATCAGTTCCGACAATTTTTCAGCACCGATCTCCTCATAAGGGATCAAAGGTTTTTGCATCATTACGTCAATCTCCTTTGTTCTGACTGTATTGACATTCTATCAATTGAATACATTTTTCTCAAATGAACCGCTCGAGATGGGGCAAACAATATTTTCATAGTTCAGGTATAGAAGTTATTGAGTACTTTTGTGACATACTGTTGAGTCTCTTTAAATGGTGGAATCCCATTATGTTTTTTAACATTTCCTGGTCCAGCGTTGTAAGCAGCTAAAGCATGCTCAAGATTACCATCAAACTGATTTAACATCTGTCTAAGGTATTTAGCACCGCCCATGACGTTTTGAGCTGGATCAAAACTATTGGTTACACCCAAAAATTTCGCAGTACCTGGCATAAGTTGCATTAAACCTTGTGCACCAGACCTACTTACGACGTTGGTATTGAAGTTAGACTCTTGTTTAATGACAGCTGATATCAGTTTTTCAGGTACATTGTACTTGTCGGCAGCTTGTTTAATAATGTTTGAATAGTCACCAGTCGAAACGGTACTACTTGAAGAAGTTTGCGATTGAAGGATGTTAAGCAAATTAGACGGTTGATATACTTGGTTGCTACCGTTATAGCGCAAGCTTTCAAGTGCAGAATTATTTTCGAGCATCGCTGAGGAAGAAGACGTTAATGACTCGGAAATCGAAGAAGAACCTAAAAGTTCTTGTAATAGTGAGTCGAACATGGACGAAGAATCTGAACCAATGCCAGCGTTAGTTTGAACGGAACCAAGCATTTGTAAAGCGTTAATGTCCATTAAAGTACGTATTGAACGAGTGTCCATTATAATCTTTCCTTTCTATCTAACAAAACATCATCTTATTATAGTATCGGTCTTTCTTCTATTATATCAATAAAAATAGTGAATCGCATATTCTGAACTGCAACAAGCTGTGTCATATGGTAGACTAAACATATTAATTGGTGAAGGGAAGACAGCATTGTGCATATCCAAAATCGTATTGAAAGTGGAATACAGAATAATAAAGAAGTTCTATTTATTGTAAACGAAATAGATGAGTACATGCAAGGGCATCCTGCGGGCAAGATGATAACTGACTCGGATGAATTGTCATTTGTTTACCTTTTTGACCAAGAAGAAGGATATGGTTATGTTCATTTTTCACAAGCTGTTTGGCCATTAATGGTTGACGTGATACTAAATGATTTAGAGCCAGTTATTTCTTTTGGAAACAATAAAATTCCACTCGTTAGCTTTAAGGAAGAATTATCAATGCTTCTATACAATATCGAAGGCAATGATAACTATGGAGAAGCTTTTACTTCCGCGGTTGAAGAAGCTTTTAAACCTATTTTGCAACGCATGGAATAAAGACCTGGAGGGATTCAGATGAGACAGTGGAATCAATTTCTAGAACCATATAAGCAAGCGGTAGATGAACTAAAAGTAAAACTTAAAGGGTTACGAGCTCAATACGAACTTGAAGAAGTACATACACCTGTTGAATTTGTGACGGGAAGAGTTAAACCGCTCGCGAGTATCTATGATAAAACACTTGAAAAAGGAATCCCTTTTGAACCATTACCCGAGCTTGCAGCAGAATTGCCGGATATTGCCGGTTTAAGAGTCATGTGTCAATTTGTTGATGACATTGAAACAGTAGCCGCTCGTTTGCGACTACGAAAGGATTTAGAGGTAGTTGAAGAACGTAATTATATTGCTCATAAAAAACCAAGCGGTTATCGTTCGTATCATATGATTATTAAATATCCTGTTCAGACGATACATGGAGAAAGAACCATTCTTGCTGAAATTCAAATACGTACATTAGCTATGAACTTTTGGGCATCCATAGAACACACGCTTAATTACAAATATGAAGGTGAAATGCCGGAGGACATCCGTCTACGTTTAGAGAGGGCAGCAGAAGCAGCGTTTAGACTGGATGAAGAAATGTCTCAAATTCGTGATGAAATACAAGATGCACAGCAATATTTCAGTGCCTTTAAAGAAAGTGCCACTAGAAGTTACCAAGAGAAAAAACGTAAAAAGAGGTGAGTCATATGAAATTTGCAATTCAGTCGCGGAATGACGAACTGTCAAATAAGTTAATGGACGAAGCAATTGAATATCTGACTGATTTCGGTCTTATTTATGATGAGGTTAAGCCGGAAATTGTTTTATCAATTGGTGGAGATGGAACATTACTACATGCATTCCATAAGTATCAGCACCGTCTAAAAGAGACCGCATTTGTTGGAATTCATACAGGTCATCTTGGTTTCTATGCGGATTGGATTCCAAGTGAAATTGAGAAGTTAGTCATTTCTATTTCTAGAAAAGAATTTGAAGTGATTGAATATCCTTTGTTGGAAGTGACCATTAACTATCAACATATGGACCAATCTGCAACATATCTAGCGCTTAATGAGTCAACTGTGAAATCTCCAGAAGTTACGTTAGTAATGGATGTCGAGTTAAATAACTCGCATTTTGAAAGGTTTCGTGGGGATGGCCTGTGTATGTCAACGCCATCGGGCTCAACGGCATACAATAAAGCACTAGGTGGAGCGATTATCCATCCGTCATTGCCAGCAATGCAATTAACTGAAATGGCATCCATTAATAACAGAGTGTTTCGTACAGTTGGTGCGCCACTTGTATTGCCGGCACACCATCGTTGCGTATTAACACCTGTTAAAGGGCCAGACTTTATGGTAACCGTTGATCATTTACAACTTCTTCATAAGGACGTAAAATCAATTCAGTACAGAGTTTCCGATGAAAAAGTACGTTTTGCCCGGTTTAGAACGTTCCCGTTTTGGAAGCGCGTATCGGATTCATTTATTGATAGCGATGAGTAAAATAACAGAAGATGGCCGCTTTAAACTTACATTCGTAGTAGCTGAACAATGTTTATTGCGGGATTTTCTTAAACAACATCAATTATCAAAGCGAACGATTACTGCGACGAAATACAATGGAGGCCAGTTATTGGTGAATGGTGTTGAGAGAACTGTTCGACACAAGTTGTTGGCCAATGATCTTGTAACTGTTATTTTTCCAGCTGAACGAACAAGTGATGGGCTTCGACCTGAGTATGGAAAGCTTACTGTCTTATATGAAGATGAAGCAGTTTTAATGATTGATAAACCACCAGGGCAAAGCACGATACCTTCACATGATCATCCTACTGGTACTGTTGCTAATGATGTTGCTGGAAAACTACTTAAAGAGGGGATCCCGGCAACTGTTCATGTCGTAACGAGGCTAGACCGTGATACGTCAGGTGTAATTTGCATTGCAAAAAATCGACATATCCATCATCTATTAAGTGAACAAATGATAGCAACGGGTTTTTATCGCCAATACAGTGCGTTTGTAGAAGGGCATGTCAATCAAAAGAGAATCGTCATTGAGGCTCCGATTGGCAGAAAAGAAGATAGCATTATTGAACGAAGAGTTCGAGAAGATGGTCAATATGCTCGCACGGATGTTGAAATAGTGAAACATTTCACTGTTAATGGCTTTAAATACTCACAAGTTAATCTAGTTCTTCATACAGGCAGAACGCATCAAATTAGGGTGCATATGCAATCGATAGGTCATCCACTTATCGGCGATGATTTGTATGGTGGTTCACATGCATTATTAAACAGACAAGCGTTACACTGTAGTAAACTAAGTTTCAAACACCCTCTTACAGGGGAGAGTATGGAGTGCGAAAGTAAGATGCCGAAGGATATGTCTTTTTTGAGTATCGATGAAGATAACCAAAGGCGAACGTAAAACATTTCCCGGGGAATAAAAAAGATTTAATATATGTTTAAAGCACTTCAGCAAGACGTATTCAGTAAGCAGCTCAAGTAGAGAGGAAGGTGTAGCCGTGAATAAACTTAGTGAATATAAAGAAGAAACGATTCTCAATGAAGAGAATTTAATAGAAACACTAGAGAAATCAGATATGGTAGCGTTTAGAAATGAATACATGCAGCTACATCCTTACGATCGTGCGATTTTTTATGAAAAGGTTGGGCAAGAGCTCCGAACGATTATGTACAATTACTTATCACCTAAAGAGCTTGGAGAAATTTTTGAAACAAGTGAAATCGACGACAGTGAGTATAAACGGTTCCTTCAGGAGATGGATACGACGTACGCAGCAGACATGATTTCATCGATGTTCGTCGATAACGCGGTAGATGTCCTGAATGAACTAGATAAATCGCAAGTCATAAGTTATTTAACGATAATGAACAAAGAGTCTGCGGCTGAAATAAAGGAATTGCTACACTATGAGGAGTACACTGCCGGTTCGATTATGACAACTGAGTTTGTCACAATACCACAAAACTCAACTGTACGGTCCGCAATGACAATCCTTCGAAATGAAGCGCCCGAAGCAGAAACGATTTACTATATATTTGTTGTAGATGATACAAATCACTTAACGGGGGTTGTTTCACTCCGTGACCTTATCATTGCACACGAAGACACATTGATAAGTACAATTATGAGTGAGCGAGTTGTAAATGTAATCGTGTCTGAAGACCAAGAAGAAGTCGCTCGAATGATGAAAGACTATAATTTACTTGCAATGCCAGTTGTGGATTTTCAACAACATATGTTGGGAATTATTACAGTTGATGATATTATTGATGTCCTCGACGAAGAAGCGTCTGACGATTATTCAAAACTTGCAGGTATTTCGAGTGTAGATACGTTTGATAAAACTTCTCTATCGGCTGCAAAAAAGCGTCTCCCGTGGCTACTTATTTTATTGGTTCTAGGAATGTTGACAGCGAATTTAATTGATCTATTTACAGAAACAATTTCTCAAGTGGCGCTACTCGCAGCATTTATTCCGTTAATTGCTGGAACAGCGGGGAACAGTGGAACGCAAGCACTTGCTGTTGCAGTTCGAGGAATCGCAACGCGCGATGTTGAAGATGAAAGTAAGTTTAAATTATTACTAAGAGAAGCAGGAACAGGGCTCATTACTGGCTTAGTATGTGCTATCTTTGTTGTCGGGCTCATTTATGTGTGGAAACACGAGTTCATCATAGGCCTCTTAGTTGGCGCTGCAATCCTCGTATCGATTTTCGTTGCGACCATTTCTGGCTCATTTATTCCTTTGTTCATGCATAAGATGAAAATTGACCCTGCCGTTGCATCCGGGCCTTTTATTACAACATTGAACGATGTCATTAGTGTCATTATATATCTAGGTTTAGCAACACTTTTCATTGGAAGTTTATAAAATCGCATCTTTGTCAAATGACGTTATTGAATACCCATCCTCTTCTCGTTTTTTAGAAGAGGATTTTTTCACCCCTAAATACGTGGGCGCATATACTGCAAATAAAAAGGAAGTGCCTATTATCGTTAAAAATGAACCGCTCCTTTTTGTTCAAGGACCACCAGTTTTCAATAAAATTATTTTTAAATTGGAAGAGAGTACATCCGTTTTCACATCAATAGAAGACATAACAACTTATGAAGAAGTGGATTATAGCGGAATCGGATTTGTGGGAGTTGAAAAAGAACTTCATACGATTACGAACAATGACATATTGGAAAAAATCATCTACTTAAATAGGCCGTTTCGTAAACAAGTGTATGCCCCACTTAAATTCGTAATGAAGGAGGAGACTTTGTCAGGTACACTTTTAAAAAGGGATGGAAATGTGATTTGGATACAGCCAATAGGGGAAACCGAAGCATCTATATCAGTCGAACTTCATGAAGTTGAAGATATTTTATGGAGAGGTGAAAGTTTCGAACTGTTTTAAAAGAGATGGGCAGTGTAAACTGTCCATCTCTTTTTTGATATGAAAAAAGCCTATCTTTTCAGATAGGCCGAGCATTGCAGGTAATAGACTAAACGAATTACTCAGGGCAAAGATCTACAAATGTATCAAGGAAACATTGGATTGCACAGAAACAATCTAAATCGACCGTAATACAAGTTTCAGTTCTTCTAAAACCAGTAATTTCACATAATTTGCTTAAATCTAACTTACCACTTTGATTAAAAACATCCACAGTTTCAACCTTGCCACCTACAACTTTTGTTGGTTCTAAAACTTGGAGCGTAGCGCAACAGTCAAAAATACTTTGAACTCTGAAAAAGATGGATTCTTTAATGCACTGAGCTCCTGAAGGAGAATGTTTATAGAAAGTCTTAAATGGATTTCCGTGTTTATCGAATAGAATGAACGCACGTGTATTAACATTAGCCCTTCCTGGACTTACAGTTCCAAGCGGAGCAGTAAAACAATCATTTGAACATTCAACGCAATCATCATTGTTTGTATTTGCATCCTGTACGCGTTTAATGACGCGAACTACTTCACAAATACAGTTGTGATCATGGTTATGTTCTACGTTTTCAACTTTTCCACATCCCATTAATGTCACCTCCCTTTTTTCAACTCCTTATACTCTATGCGTCGCTAATCGCAGGGGTAGGGCGGACGCACATGTTGTGAATAAAGTGAGACGGAAAAAGACATACTGTGGGAAATTGGAGGGGTTTCCTATTCAAAAACATTTGATGATTTACATGATGTTCATTTTATTACTTACGGGATGTACTGCACAAGAGGATAGGATACGCATGAAAAACAATACAGGTGAAAAAGAAGCGAAAGCAGAAGAACTTATTTCTACGCATGAAGATGTAAAAAAAGCTGTTATTTTATTGAATGATAATGATTTATTAGTGGCGTTGAGAATGAAAACATTTTCAAGGTTTAACAAACGTAAAATAGGTAAGAAAATTGAAAAAGAATTAAAGAAATCTTATCCCGACATGACAGTAACTGTTTCTGTAGATAATAAAATCTTGTTAGAAACAACTAAAATTATAAATGAAAATATACAAGAAACTAATGACAAGAAAATTAAAAAATTGAAATCGCTTATAAAGGAAGAGACATAATGGATAAAAAAAAGTATGGAGCATTAGAACAGAAGATTTCTCCGAAGACGCCACTCTTAAAAAATTGTTTGAAAGCATTCGTAACGGGAGGTGTGATTTGCCTCATAGCACAGATTATTTCTTTATTCTATATGACTTATTTTGACTTTACAGAGCGAACAGCTAGCAATCCAACAATTGCGACGATGATTTTCATATCAATGTTATTGACGGGATTTGGTTTTTATAAAAAAATCGGTCAATTTGGCGGAGCTGGAAGCGCCGTACCAATCACTGGTTTTGGCAATGCAGTTATTTCTGCTGCAATCGAACATAAGACGGAAGGATATGTGCTTGGTGTTGGAGGCAATATCTTTAAATTGGCTGGATCGGTCATTGTGTTTGGAGTTTTTTCGGCATTTGTTGTTGCGTTGGTTAAAACGATTCTTGTGAAATTAGGTGTTGTAGGATGGTAGCTCGTGGAGTCCTAACATTCAAATCTAAGCCAGCGATTGTTTCTGTTGGTGTGACTGCAGGTCCTTTGGAAAAAAGAAAAAGCCTATTTTCGAAGCAGTTTGACAAATTATATGATGATGAGCACTGTGGATTAGATACGAACGAGCATGCGCATGCAAAAATGGTTGAAGATGCTTGCATGATTGCGTTGAGTAAAATTAATTGTGTACCAAGTGATGCAGACTTTTTACTTATTGGAGATCTAGTGAATCAAATGACGCCATCAAGTTTTTGTGCGGAAACAAATGGTATTCCTTATTTGGGGTTATTTTCAGCGTGCGCAACATCAGTTTCTACTATAATAACCGCAGCTGTCTTAACGGAAGCAGGAATGTCAGAATTATCGCTTGCTGGCTCATCAAGTCAACACAATGCTATTGAAAGACAGTTTCGCTATCCAGTAGAATATGGAGCTCAAAAACCAGAAACATCCCAATGGACTGTGACTGCAGCTGGAGTAGTAGCCGTTACACCGAATAAGGAAGGATGTCCTGCAATTGTTGCTGCAACAATTGGTTGTGTAATCGACCTTGGGATGACAGATCCACTCAATATGGGTGCTGCAATGGCACCTGCTGCTGAAGATACATTGTCGAGGCATCTTAAAGGTCATGGTAAGAATGTAGCCGATTATGATTTAATTATGACTGGTGATTTGGGCAAGACAGGTTTCAAGTTATTTAAGCAACTTGCATCGAACAATGGGAATGATATTGAGAGTAATTCAAGGGATGCGGGTGAAGAGTTTTATGGTAATGACTTAGCTTTTAAATCGGGTGCAAGTGGCGCAGGATGTTCTGCCGCTGTATTTTTCACGGAAGTGATCGAAAAGTTAAAAACGAGAGAGTACAATCGCGTTTTGTTAATTGCAACGGGTGCACTATTGTCTCCCTTGTCATTTCAACAACAAGATACGATTCCGTGCATTGCACATGCAATTGAACTTACTATGAAATGAGTGATGTAGATGAGTACGATTTATATAACGGCTTTTATTGTTGGTGGTCTAATTTGTGTGATTGGACAATTGCTGTTTGACGTGGCAAAACTAACTCCTGCGCATACACTATGTATTTTAGTTGTTACTGGATCTATCCTTGATGGGTTTGGATTGTATGAGCCTCTCATAGATTTTGCTGGAGCTGGTGTAACGATTCCAATTACGTCATTTGGAAACGCTTTGACTCACGGCGCGTTAGCAGAGGCTGAAAAACATGGTTTCATCGGTGTTTTGACTGGAATGTTTGAAGTAACAAGCTCTGGGATTAGTGCAGCGATTTTGTTTGGTTTTATAGCTTCTCTTTTATTTAAAGCAAAAGGAAATATATAAATAATTAGGTTGTATCATTTCAAGAAAAATACGCAAACGCCCTCCTCCCCTTCCACGATCCGCATAGGATATGTGGAAGGGAAGGGGGGATTTTCGTGTTCGGACAAAATTATTACGGTGGATGGAATCAAGGCTGCGGCGGTTGGAATCAAGGCTGTGGTGGTTATGAACATGGTGGACGAGGAAATAGTGGATCAACTTTCGTACTGATTGTTGTGCTATTCATCCTATTAATCATCGTAGGAAGTAGCTTTGTTTAAGAGACGAAAGGGGGGCATTAAATGAATGATTCATTTTTCCGGAAAATAGAATCAAAGACTGGCGTACCAATGGAAGAAGTTTTCGCGTTAGCTAATGCAATACAATTTGCAGATTTTAAAGACGAACGACAAGTAAGGAAAATCATTCGTAAAGTTGGGCAACTCGCAAAAAAAGATGTTTCACAACAAACGGAAGATGAACTGGTGCGTTCAATCGTAACGAATGGTAAAACAGTTAATATGAAAGATATACAAGATATGTTAGGTCGAAAATAAATTTTATACTAATAGGTTTAGAATGAAATTTACTGGGTATACAATAAGTGAATAGTAAGAAATCATTTCATTGGGAGGTGTTGACAGTGGGATATATATTACCAGTTCAGCCCATGCAAGGACAATTATATGCAAATCGTTTAGCTTTGGAACCTTATAACTTTGCGTATATCGATCGCGTAAATCGGTTAGAAAAAAACTCCGATTTCTTAGATTCATTTAAAGAATCACAGGAAGAAGCGCAGTTATTTGACGAAAATGAAGAACGTATGGAGAAGCCAGAGGGTTCCAATGTCAAACCGCCTCCTGCTTACAAAGGTTCTATCTATCCGAACCCAGTGAATTTATCACCAATTATTGCACAAGTGGTCGGCAAAGGAATCGCAGTTAATGAGTACGTATAGAACAAAAAAAGAGTTCCAGGGAGATTGTAAAATCTCTTTGGAACTCTTTTTTAGTTGGGAATCATTATTTTTTCCATTGCACGATGTGGGATATCTGCATCCATAAACTCAGGAGATGTCGTTACATAACCTAGTTTTTCATAAAAAGGAATTGCATATGATTGGGCATTTAGGATGATTTTATGCATTTCAGTGTTTACCGCATACTCTTCTAATGCCTTCATAATTAAATTTCCTAGATGATTTCCACGAAATTCTTTTAAAATACAAACGCGCTCTACTTTTCCAATGCCTTTACTTGCATCTCGTATACGTCCAGCCCCAATAGGTTGATTTTCAGCATATACAACGAAATGAGCAGCGGTTTGATCCAACTCATCTAACTCTAAAGAAAGTGGAACACCTTGTTCTTCTACAAATACTTTTCTTCTTACTGAGAATGCATCTTCCCGCTCAAGGTCAGAATGTGCAACACGAACTGTGAACAATTCTTAGTTATCCTCATCTAATCGGAAAGTTTCATAGACCGTCCAGGAGCCATCTTCTAATTGATAAAGAAGGTGTAATCGATCAATGACTTCAGTATGATCCACACCAACCATTTTCAATTGTCCAATAATATCATCATGTTCACCGGATGGAAGCTTTTGTGCAATCGTAATATGTGGAACGAAAGCATACTCTGGTTGAGCTCCAAAGAAATTAGTATTTAGGTCTTTATGCAAAGCTAATAGATCATCATTCAACGTTGCTTTAAAGTAAATTGTATTTGTAATGGGTGCGAAAGTACTCACTTTCGAAACCGCCAATTCAAATGGATTATGTTTGTTTGTCACTTCTCGAATTGCTTTTGCGACTTCTTTTATTTCTTCATCGTTTGCCTCAAATACACCTTTTACTGTCATATGTGGTGTTATGAGAGCATAATGAGGGTCATACCTTTTCCGATATGCATTTGCTAAGTCTTGAAGCTTTTTAGATGGAAATGCTACTATTCCGAATTTCATAAACAAAGACCTCCTTTTAAGATTAGTTTGTATTATAAGTATATTTTTGATTATAACAGAAAATAGTAGTGTATGTTGATTTAGCAGTACTTATAATATATAAGTCCTAAGGATTGCTCGTCTGACGTCTGATTGCCAGTATTTCCAAGTATGGTTCCCTTTAAATTCTTCGTAAAAGTAAGAAAACCCTTTTTCTGAAATCAACTTTTGCAACGCTCGATTAGGTGTAATGAAGTCTTGTACGCCGTCAATCGTCGTTTTCACTTCTGTTTCATTTTCACCAACTACGTGATAAATTGAAAAAAGCGAAGGATCTTTTACAGCCTTTACTTGGTCAAGAATCGACTGATTGACATAAGGTGATTGTAGGATAACTTTGCCGAATATACTAGGATATTTCAAAGCAGTAAGAAGGGATATAGAAGCTGCTAAAGAATCTCCAATTAATCCGCGACCTGCACCGATTTGATAAGTTGGATAATGGGTATCCATATAAGGGACCAGTTCATGTGCTAAAAAGCGCATATAAGAGTTGTGCCGATCCCCTTCTGGATGATAGAGACGACGGCGTTCTGTGACATTCTTGTAAGGAATGCCAACAATGATGACGTTTTCAATCTCTCCCTCATCGATTAATTCATCTACAACACGGCCAATTCTTCCTAATTGAAAATAATCTTTTCCATCAGACGCGAATAGAACAGAGTATTTATAAAGAGGCGTATAATTATGTGGCAAATGAATCAGTATTTGCATTTCTTCTTCAAGTTCTACACTATACAATGTTATTTCCTCAATTTTACCTTGTTTCATAGATGGGTAGCCCCCTTTGTGATTCAATATTGAAATTGTATCATAACGTAAAGAACAGGTATAATGGTACAGTCTACAAAGTGAAAAAATATAAGGGGTTGAATAAGAATGTTTGATAAATCTAAAATTGTACATTCAAATGTTGTTGCGGAAGCAACGAAACAAGCATTAATACGACGTGGAGTCACACTTGAGGATATCGCAGAAATTGTTTATGAGCTGCAAATTCCATATAATGAAGGTCTTGAAATGTCGCATTGTTTAGAATCGGTTAAAGGTGTATTGCGTAAAAGAGAGCTTCAACATGCAATTCTTGTCGGAATCGAATTAGACGAACTGGCCGAACAAGGGAAATTATCACAACCGTTACAACAAATTGTTGAATCTGATGAAGGCTTATTTGGTGTAGATGAAACGATTGCACTTGGTTCAGTCTTTACGTATGGTTCAATTGCCGTCACTACGTTTGGTCATCTAGATAAAAATAAAACTGGAATCATAAACGAATTAGATACAAAAAAAGGGCGTGGCGTGCACACATTTCTTGATGATTTAGTAGCAAGTGTTGCAGCAAGTGCTGCGGCAAGAATCGCACATAGATCACGTGACTTAGAAGAGTCTGGAGAAACATTCGAAGATGTATTGCCAGGAGACACAATGCCAGAAACAAAAATTAAAGGTGCAAAAATATAATTAATCGTTAGAAATTGCTAAATGTTTATTGTTTTTGATAAAAATAGAGTTTTTATTGTAAACGCTTGCAAGTTTCTGAGTATTTCTGTAATCTTTTTTGACAAAATAGTGAACGAGCATGGTAGAATATAATTTAGCGTTACCAAACATAGAACAAAGGGGATGAATTGAATTGAAAAAAAGTAAATTTCGTTTGCTTGCTTTCCTAACAATTATATCGATGCTAGTATTAGCAGCGTGTAATTCTGGAGACGGTGGCAAGAACAGCGGTAAAGATAGTGGAAAGACAGAAAAAGACTATAAATACTTAAGTCTCTTGACTGGTGGAACACAAGGAACGTATTACCCTCTAGGTGGTTCGTTTGCCGAATTCATTAAAGAAGAAACTGGTATCAAAACAACTGCTGAAGTTTCACAGGCATCGGCAGCGAATATGACTGCTTTAAAAGACGGTAAGAAAGAAATTGCATTCGTTCAAACAGATATCGCTTATTACGCTTCTAAAGGTGAAATGATGTTTGATGGAGAAGTGATTGATAATGTTTCAGCAATCGGAAATCTTTATCCAGAAACAGTTCAGTTGATTACACTTGACGGTTCAGGCATCAAAACATTTGAAGATCTTAAAGGTAAAAAAGTTTCTGTAGGTGCACCAGGATCAGGAACGTATGCCAATGCAGAACAACTTCTTGAAATCCATGGTCTATCTATTAAAGACGATATAACTGCACAAAACCTAGATTTTGGGGAATCACAAGAAAGTCTACAATCTGGACAAATCGATGCTGCATTCATCACAGCTGGTACACCAACAGGTGCGGTTGAAGGATTGAACGCAGTGAAAAAAGTTTTCGTTGTACCAGTGGAAGATGCAAAAGCTGATGAACTGATTAAAAAGTATCCGTACTATGCAAAAGAAGTAATTCCAGCAGGAACATATGGGATGCCTTCTGAAACACTTGCAGTATCTGTAGGAGCTATGCTAGTCATTCAAAAGGATGTACCAGAAGAGTTAGCATACAAAATTACAAAAGCAATCTATGAGAATGCTTCTAAAATACAACATGCTAAAGGGAAACTCATTAAAGCTGAAACAGGCCTAGACGGAATCGGAATTCCAGTTCACCCAGGTGCTCAAAAATATTTCGACGAAGTGAAATAAAAAAAGTAGTATATAGAAAAGGGACGGTGGAGGTAAGTACTTCATCCGTCCCGTTCTTTTCAAAGAACTTTAAGTGGGTCAACTAATTATTGCCTCATAAGAAGGAGAGGGTGTGCTGGATGGTAAGAAAAAAGCATGTTCCGCTCACACTGGTACTTGTCCTCCTACTTGTCCTCACACTGTTATTCTTGCCTCTGAAACAGGCGTTCACCTTTACTCATGTACATGCAGAAAATGCAAACGTTCACTATATTTTATTGGAAGAAGAGCAAACATTTCAAATTCGTTATGTCCACTCCATTCACTTAACTAATGTGATTGAAACGTATGAAGTGACAGCGAACGACGAAATTCGTTTTGTATCAATGGAATATGAAGATGTTGCAATTGGATTGCCTGGTTATGCAGAAGAGGGCGAAACGCTTACTGTAAAAGATGGATTGTATACTCTTACATACGATGACAAAGTGATTGATTCGTTCACTATGATTGTAGGGGATGTTGATGCAGATTTAGCATTTCGCTACAAAGAGGTTGAAATAGACCTGAAGCAACATTTAAAACGTGGCGAGTCCTATGAATTTGCAATAAAAAAAATATCATTTTTCGATAGAGTGAGAGGAGAAAAAATGAATGGCTAAAAAAGAAGTCCCTAATAAAGAAATGATGGTAGATACGCAAAGTGATGAGTTTGCAATGCTATCTGAAGAAGAGCAACAAGCTATTTTAAAGAAATATGATCCAGAGTCAAATACACGAGACGTTAAGGGGATATTTAGGCATATTGTATTTTTTGGTTTACTTGCCTTTTCTATATTTCAATTATATACAGCGATATTTGGTCAATTCATTCCATTCGTCCAGCGATCGATTCACTTAGGATTTGCCTTGTCTTTGATTTTCATCCTGTTTCCTGCAAAAAAGAAACCAGGTGTGAAACGTGATAAAGTTCCGTTTTATGATATAATTCTATCACTTTTATCTGTTGGTGTGGGTCTTTATTGGCCACTTAATATCGAGAAGTTAGTGTTCCAAGTGGGCCGTGTAACGGATTTAGATTTAATTGTTGGTATATTAGCTGTAGCACTGACATTGGAAGCTGCAAGGCGTGCTGTTGGTCTACCAATAACAATTATTTCGAGTGTGTTTTTAATTTACGCATTTTTTGGTCCGTATTTCCCAGGATTCCTTGGACATCGTGGCCAAGATGTAGAGAGCCTTATTCAATTGATGTTCTTTACGACTGACGGAATTTTAGGAACACCACTAAGCGTATCAGCGACGTTTATCTTTGTGTTCCTCTTATTTGGTGCATTTCTTGTTAAAACGGGTGTAGGAAACTACTTCAATGACTTAGCGGTTGTATTAGCTGGTCGTCTCGTTGGTGGACCGGCGAAAGTTGCGATTTTCTCCAGTGCACTACAAGGAACGATTTCAGGGAGCTCAGTAGCTAACGTTGTAACGTCGGGTTCTTATACCATCCCGATGATGAAAAAACTTGGCTATAAAAAAGAATTTGCTGGCGGAGTAGAAGCAGCAGCCTCTACAGGTGGACAATTAATGCCGCCGATCATGGGTGCAGCAGCATTCTTAATGGTAGAGTTCATAGGCGGCGTAACGTACTGGCAAATTGCAAAGGCAGCTGCTATTCCAGCGCTTCTTTACTTTACAGGAATTTGGATTATGACTCATTTTGAAGCAAAACGTGTTGGACTAAAAGGAATGACGAAAGACCAATTACCAGATAGAAAGGCCGTTTTGAAAAAAATCTATCTTTTACTACCGATTGTCGGAATTATCGTTTTCCTACTCATTGGAGTTCCTACGATGAAAGCAGCACTATACGGAATCGTCTTAACGATTGTTGTAAGTGCATTTGATAAATCAACTCGTTTAGGACTTAAAGATATGATTGATGCACTTGTAGATGGTGCACGTACCGCTCTTGCAGTAGCAGCAGCAACTGCAAGTGCTGGTATTATTGTTGGGGTCGTTGTAAAAACAGGGCTTGGACTCAGTCTTGCTACTGGACTAATTTCTGCATCTGGCGGAAATGTATTGTTAACACTCTTCTTTACAATGATTGCAGCTATCGTACTAGGTATGGGATCGCCTACAACTGCAAACTATGTTATTACATCGACAATTGCAGCACCGGCAATCATTACATTATTGATGATTGATACACCGGATGCAACGGTTCCGTTAGTGGTCGCATTATCTGCTCACTTATTTGTATTCTACTTTGGTATTATTGCAGATATTACACCACCTGTAGCACTCGCAGCCTTTGCAGCTTCTGGTGTGTCAGGAGGAGACCCAATTAAAACAGGTGTAGTTGCAGCTAAGCTTGCGATTGCAGCATTTATCATTCCATACATGTTTGTCTTTAATCCAGCCATGTTGATGATTGGTGCAACAGTTCCCGAAATTATTTGGGTCGTCTTTACTGCCGTAATCGGAATGACTGCCATCGGTGCAGGAATGATTGGTTACTGGTATAGAAAGAGTCATTGGATTGAACGAATTGCGGCGGTGGCTACAGGATTACTCCTCATCTACCCTGAAACAATGACAGACATTATCGGCCTTGTTTCATTCGCTATCCTCTTTGTAATTCAGTGGATATCACGTGATAAAGACGAAGAAACAGTTGCCACAGCTTAATTTATAAGAAATCCCTTTGCGAAATGTGTTTCGCAAAGGGATTTTTTTGGGTTATCAGCGGATTTGGTGTGTATATCGGCGATTATCGTGATGTTATCGGCGTTAATGGGACTTATATCAGCGTTTACAATACATATATCAGTGAATATGACCAACTTATCAGCATTTCAGGACTTTACTCCTAATAAAAGAAATCGAAATTCATTGATCCATTGAATAATTCATATAAAAGTAGTGACAGAATGTGAGGGTGATTACTTTGACAGGTTTTGTGGCGACATTTTTAGGTGTTTTTTTAGGTGGAGTGTTGGCGCGCGTCATTAGTCGTTATAAGAAAAGTATCGGGACGATTTATGCGGTATGTACGGGGGCTATCCTAGGCTTACTCAGTTTTGATATTGCACCAGAAGTTATGCGGAATGCAGAATGGTTGGCACTATGTCTTGGACTAATATGTGGAGTGATTTTATTTGAAACAATTCATATTATTTTTGAACTGACGCCTTCAAAAGTTGAAAATACAGGCTTGAAAACGGGTTTATTTTTAACTATCATTTTATCGTTGCATAATTTACCATTAGGAGTTGTCGTTAGTACAGATGAACACAGCACTATAAATTCGCCTCTCATACACACACTTCTTTTTCATAGTGTCCCTGAAGGCATGATATTATTTACACCGTTATTTCTCACAGGAATGAGCATACAATTGTTAGTAGTCCTTTCATTTATTGTTGCTCTACCTGTAGCCACAGGAACTTTCATTGGGCAATTCATAGATATTCAAAATCATGCAGTTTGGACTTTCTTATTGAGCATGTCGATTGCCAGTGTTTATCTTGTTACGATTAAAGAGATACTTCCCCAAGCGGTGAAGTATTCATCCAATCGGTACAGTGTTTTCATAGCGGTGCTTTCATTTTGTTTACTGGGAGCGTTTATGCTTTATAGTTAGATTAATCCAATCATAATCCCTCCTAATGCTCCGCTAATCACGACAACCCAAGGTGGAAGTTTCCAATAGGCTAACATGAAGAACAAGATGGCAGCGAGTGCGAAATCACTTGCTGTAATCATGGTGCTTGTCCAAATAGGGAAATAAAATGCAGAAATTAGTAGCCCAATGACCGCAGCATTCACACCCATAATGGCTCCTTTAACCTTAGAACTATGACGAAGCTGATCCCAGAAGGGCAGAACCCCGATTAGTAATAAAAAGGCAGGTAGGAATATAGCGAATGTTGCAACAAGCCCTCCTTTCCAGCCCATCATTATCGTTCCTAAATAAGCACTGAATGTAAATAATGGACCTGGAACAGCCTGAGTTGCACCATAACCAGTTAAAAAAGCTTCGTCGCTAATCCAACCGGATGGAACGAATTCTTGTTCTAATAGCGGTAACACTACATGACCCCCACCAAAAACGAATGAGCCTGAACGATAAAAGCTGTCAAATAAAGCTAACCAGTAAGAGTCGCTAAAATCCCGGATAATCGGTAACAATATTATTAAAATGAAGAAAATAAGTAATGAAAATATAGCCGTTTTTTTAGAAATAGCAAATTTTGAAATTGATTCATCATGATGTGTTTGTTGTGTATACAACAAATAACCTACTAATGCGGCAATAAGAATAACACTCACTTGTGTAAAAGGCGTTTGCCAAAACAATGTAATAACAACTGCAAACAATGCAATCGTCTTTCTTTTTAAATCAGGTGTTAAGCTTTTTGCCATTTGGACAATGGCGTGTGCCACTACAGCAACAGCAACAATCTTAAGGCCATGGATTAAACCAGAATCTCCAATAGTTGTGCCCGTGAGTAATAAAGCAAATAAAATCAGTGCGATTACTGATGGGAGTGTAAAACCAACGAAAGAAATAATGCCACCCATTATACCAGCACGCAGAATCCCAATACCAATTCCGACTTGACTACTAGCGGGTCCGGGTAAAAACTGTGATAACGCAACCAGATCAGCATAAGTTTTCTCATCTAACCATTTCTTTTTCTGAACATACATTTGATGGAAATAACCTAAATGTGCAGTAGGACCACCAAAAGAAGTGAGACCGAGACGACTTGCAACCCAAAAGATTTCTAATAGCGATTTATATCGATTCATGAATAGCTCCTTTACAGTAAAAAGTTAAGTAGTTAACTCAATCGTATCAAAAAAATAGTAAAGATATAAGGGAATCTATCTACTATTTTAAACAAAAAAAAGAAGAGTACGGTTTAGTTTACTCTTCTTTCCCATTCAACTCTAAAGATGTTAATTGTTTAGAAATTATTTTTAACATTTCATTGCGTTCTCGGTTCGTTTTGATAAGTGTCAGTGCAAACCAGACACCGAAAACGATAATGACTGCGTATAACAGTATACTAAATAAGAAATTCAAAACGACTAAATTACCCATGAGATAGATCTCCTTTGCTTCTTAAAATGACTGTTCAGTAAGTAGTATATAACAAATGGAAGAAAATGAGTATGAAATTAGAAGTGTTCAATTTGGAAAGGTGTCCTTAATTATAAAAAACCTATTGCCAAAATAAAAGGAAATCCTTTTACTTCAACAATAGGCTGAGGCTGTCAATAAAACATCTTAATAAGCAAGGCTGAATAGGCCTTTAATATGTGTTAAATAGCGAACGTTACTAGCTTCTTTCATCATTGTTGCGGGGAAGCCTTTTAGTGATGTTCCATTTGCTCCAATTGAAGCGACACCATCTTTACGGCCTAGACTTGCTAATGTTCCAGAATTTGTAGGGTTGAATGATTCAAACGTTTTGTTTTGTAAATACGCATAAACATTGTAACCGACAAGTTCACCCATTTGCCAAGCGTTTTGAGCTGTTGGTGCATATGGGCGTTCACCTTCAGCAGGGAATGCAACAGCACTGTCTCCAACAACGAATACGTCTGAGTGAGAAGTGGACTGTAGAAATTCATTGACAGTAGCACGTCCACGATCAACAGCAAGCTCTGATTGACCTACTAATGGATTACCAGCAACACCGCCTGTCCAAACAAATGTATTCGCTACAATCGTTTGACCATCTTTCAACGAAATCTCATTGCCACTAACATTCGTAACTGGAAGTCCTGTTAAAAACTCAACGCCACGCGCTTGTAAACTCGTTGTTGCTCGCTCGATTAAGTTATCGGGCAATACAGGTAAGATTTTGGGACCTGCTTCAATTAACTTGAATTTTAAATCTTTAGGATCGACACCGTACTTTTTTGCTATTTCAGGCATGTGGTCAACGATTTCTCCAATTAATTCAACACCGGACAAACCACCGCCGCCGACGACAATCGTAGCATCTGCTTCGTTTTTCGTTTGAGCATACTGACGGATTTTACTAATGATGTGCTCACGAATTTTATTGGCATCATTGACAGATTTCAATACCATACTATGTTCTTCTAGTCCGGGTATTCCGAAATAGGATGTGACACTGCCTAATGCGACAACGAGCGCATCGTAAGATAATGAACTTCCGTCTGCAAGTTGTACAGTCTTCGATTCTACGGAGAAAGAATTTACTTTGGCAATTTTCAAATCAATATCTTTGCCTTTAAGCAGTTTTTCCAATGGCATTGAAACGGCTTTTTCAGCGATTGTTCCACCGGCAAGTCTGTGTAATTCAGTAATAATCTGATGTGTCGAAGTTTGGTTGACTATCGTAATAGTCGCTTCGTTTAGTGATAAATATTCACGTGCATTCAAAGCTGTTAATAAGCCACCGTATCCTGCACCTAATATGACGATATGTTTTGACATTTGGTTTGCTCCTTCTTTATGAGAATGTAAGAGGAAAATTAGTTTTTGTTATCACGTTCAGCAGATAATTGTAGGAAAGCAGATGCGAAACGGAAGAGTTTTTGTGCCTGTGGATCTTTTAACATTTTAAGAAGCCCAAAAATGCCAATTACTTCATTGCTTTCATTAGCCATATCCTTTGCTTCAATAGCAGTTGCGGCAACATTTTTAACAGAATCTTTTACAGGTGTTATGAATTCAGTGATGAAATCAACTGTATCGTTTTTAAGGACATCGTCGCTTGCAACTGATTGTGCAAAATCGTATGTGGAATTCAAAACGGTTATCATCTCTGTCAATTTCGGTAATTGTTCAATCAAAGCGATTAACGATTCCTGTACTTCTGGTTTAAGTAATTGTTCAAGCACATCTGACTTACTTTGGATGGACGATGCAGCAGTTGTTTCTTCAACAGTTGTTGAATTTTGTGGTGTTGTCATTAGCTATTCCCCTTTACTGGAAAAATTTGATGTTTAAAGTATTTGGACATAACCTGTTAGAGCGCATCCAACAATATACTCCTATTTTTTGGTGGAATCAACTTAAAAGTTTAACGTTAAACTAAAAAGATGATTATTCGCTTAATAAATGCTGTTCTATCAATGAAATTTTACATTTAAATAGTATTTCCTTCTAATGAAATAGTATGCATTCGTACACCTCAAAAAAGATCAGTCTAGTCGTTCCATAATTTGTTCAAGTAATGATTGGAATCTTTCGAACTTTTGTAGCACGTCATCACTTTGATTTTGTTTGATCTTTATTTCCTCTATTTGTTTTTGTATGTTTTCGAGAGTCTCTTGTTGTTGTTGGCCAGAAACCGTATTTTCTTGTAAAAGGATGGCATCACCAACAGTTTGAACAGTATCTCCAAAAATTGAAACCATTGAACCCCAAAATACCATATTTGCTCCTAGCCTTGACTTGTTATTTGACGACAACAAGTCATTCTGGTTAAACTGCTCATCGAAACGCAATGTTTCACCTCATTACAGACATTGAACCCAGTATAGGGAACCTTCTTTATTCTATGCGTTTGAATGACAGTAGGTAACGTTTATATAAGTTTTACTTCACCTTTATTAAAAACAAAAAACGTAAGAAATGGATTCCATTTCTTACGTTTTAACTTTGTAAAATGATTATAATTTAAATCTTGAAATCGTACTGTTTAGCTCATCAGTTAATGAACGCAATGCTGAGACTTTATCAACTACTTTGCCAATGGATTGAAGTTGTTCTTCTGCTGATGCAGAGATTTCTTCACTTCCGGCAGCAGTTTGTTCAACAACTGCACTAATACTTTCTGTGTTTTCAAGGACAGTTGAATTAAATTGTTTCGAATTGACGACACCAACTCCAAGATCAGCTAATGCATCCGCGATGTTTTTCATCTTGTCCTCGATATTCTCAAAAGATTGCAATGTACGTGAAACATTATCATCTTGTGCTTGCGCAATATTAACGCTATTTTTGACGGAATCGGAAATTGATTTTAAGCCATCTTTAATATGGTTTACCATTTCAAAGATTTCAGCAGTTGCAGCAGTGGAGCTGTCCGCTAGATTCCGTACTTCACTAGCAACTACAGCAAAACCTTTACCAGCGTCACCAGCTCGAGCCGCTTCAATTGCCGCATTTAAAGCGAGTAAATTTGTCTGGCTAGCAATCTCAGAAACGGATTGTGCCATTAACTCAATACTGCTCGCATACTGTGTGAATTGTGCTGTAGCCTGTTCTATGGATACTAATGCTTTGGAGTTACTATCGATTAACTGTAGCTGTTCATCGATTGCACTGCGACCTTGACTTACTGCTTCAGAAGCGAGTGTTGCATCATTAGCGGACTGTTGTGCTTGATTGACATTGATTTCAAACTCTTTATTCATTTGTTCAATTAACTCAACAGAGTTTTGTAAGTCATCCGAGATTGCGAGAGTACCTTTTGCAAGTTCTTCAGTTGATAATGTTACTTGATTACTAGATTCAGCTAAATAACCGTTTTCAACTTCAAGTTCCTTCGTATAGCCATCAACTTTTTTACTAGCTTCATCAATTGATTGCAACAACATACGAAGTTGTGTTGCCATTGCAGTAAATGATGAATTCAACTGACCTAGTTCGTCATTCTTTTGATAATGAATGGGTTCGACCATTAAATTACCTGCTGCAATCTCTTGTGCGTTGGAAGCGAGCCTCTTTAATGGTGTTGTAATCGTATTTGCTAGTCTTAAAATAATGACTAATGAAATTGCAATCATGAATCCGCTTCCGATAATTGCAAATATAATAATGCTTTTGATCTTAGAAGAAAGTGTGTCTTGTAAAAACTCATAATGGGATGCGGTATGTAGATCAACCATATAAATGTCGTTGACGATACCGATCGTTCGAAGTGATTGTCGATTGATTTCTGAAGCGTTGCTTTCATCGACTGCAAGTAAAGCATCACTCATTAAAGCGCTATATTTGTCTTGTGCTTTCCCTAAATACGTTTTTGCTGGTAAATCAACTACTAACTTTTCAGCATTTGTAAATTTTTCAGCTGTTACTGCTAATTGTTTTTGTACATTTTCCTTATTGCCGTCGGTCATATTATAAGCGAGTGCATTCAAACTTTGCATTGTTGCTTTTGTTTCAGCATTTACATCATGAACGGCTAATAAAACTTTTACATAATCACTACTTGTATTTCGAACAGATAACATGTTGAAAATAATAATACCTATCATAATAATCGATAATCCGAGTGCTAAAAGCGAATTCATTACAATTTTTTTCTTAATGGTCATATCGGTTATCTCCTATCATTTCATTTGTGATTCAGCTTTTTCAAGTTCAACTTTCAATGCATCTTGCTGTGTTTCAGTTAAATCCCATGCTCTAAATGGAGCGAGTCCAACACCGTTTTCTGCCAATCCAAGTTCTAGATGTCCAGTAGGTATTTTGCCTGATTCTTTGTATTGAGAAATGACATCATAGAGTGCGATATCAATGTTTTTCATCATTGATGTAATGACTGCTTTTTCTGCAAAAAAGTACTGATCGCTATCTACACCAATTGCGTATACGTTTCTTTTTTCTGCTTCTTTAAGCATGCCAATCCCGGCAAATCCAGCGGCTGCATAAAGAACATCTGCCTCATTATCAATCATTTCTGAAGCGATGGATGCACCCAGCGCATCGTCATCAAAATCATTTGTATATTTTGTGAAAAACGTAATATCAGGATTCACAAGTTGAGCACCTTCTCTAAACCCTTTTTCAAAGCGTTGAATAACAGGAGCTTCTACACCGCCAATGAAACCAATCGTTTGTGATTTAGATACTGTAGCTGCAACGATGCCTGCAAGTATACTTCCTTCATCTTCTTTAAAGGTAATCGAAGTGATATTTTTCATATCAGAGACAGCATCGACTATGACAAATTGTTGATCAGGGAACTTGGCAGCAACTGTTTCTAAGGCTTCTTGTCCAGTAAAGCCTAAAGCGAAAACAATATCGTTATTATTTTTAGCGAGTTCTTCGAAACCCTTTTCGTAACTTTCAGTTTTTGCTAGTTCTAAATATTCGATAATAACATCTTTTTCATCGCGTGCCTTTACTAAACCGGCAAATGCCAAGTCGGAGAAAGATTGATCTCCAAGTCCATTTTCAGAAAGCATAACGCCTACTTTAATTTTATCCTCAACAGGATCTTTCTCTTTTGCTCCACAACCACTAAGTACTACGATTAAAAGTAAAAAAAGATAGCTTAATTTTCGAGACATTCATATTCATCCCTTTCCAATCACAAATAGGTACCATTCATTATATCGGGAAAATTTACAATTATTTAATAGAAAAACAAAAAGATGTCAGATGTCAGACGACATAAGTTGTGATTTTGATTTATGTCATTCTTTTATTATTTATGGCATTATTTATTGTTTATTTAGGATTACCGTCAATACTAACTTCTTGTAGATGTGTCAAACGTGTGTATAATGTTTAGATAGCAATACTAAATCTTGAATTGAATTGAAAATAGTATTTATAAATATTAGGGAAGGTCGATATATATCAATACAAGAAGGATATTAGCGGTCTTTGGTGAGAACTTATTAAGCAGTGAATAGGTAATGATCATAGTTTTTAGAATTGGGGATGAAGAGCAATTGAGTAAGATCAGAGGAAATACACTTATTTTAGGTATTAGTACATTTATGGTTGGCTTAATGGTTATTATTTATTGTTTGCATCATTGGTTTGGATTTTTAGGAGATTATGCTCTGTTGCAAGGAATCGGTATGTTAGTTGGAGGAAAGATGATTCTTTTTTATACGTTACTAACCCTTCCGCTACTCCTTCTAGGTGCATCATTTCTATTGTTTAAAAAAAATTCAGAATCTGAAAAAATACCATTACTATTGACGTTGACATTAACATTTACATCAATTGGTATGATTTCGTCTGGTAATGGTTTTGTAGAGTACCATTTTTCAATCTTTATGATGTTAGCTATTATTACGTATTTCCAATCAATTCAACTCATTGCCGTGAGTACGATTGTATTTGCGGTTCAGCATTTTGCGGGTTATTTTTTCTTTCCAGAATTGTTATGTGGCACGTCCGACTATCGATTCTCCTTATTAATGATACATGCTGTGTATTTAATTTTAACAGCACTCGCAAATGGTCTAATCATCCTAAATTCAAAAAGGATTGCAGCAGAAGCCGAGGAGAAGCGTCAACAGTCACTAAAGTTATATGAAGGTATCGTCAATCAGCTACAACAGACTTCAGCATCGATTTTAGCAGTTTCGACTCAAGTAGATAATGGAGCGCAGGGTACTGAAGAAGCGAGCGTTAGAATATCAATGGTATCCACTGACCTTTGTGACGGCGCGGATAACTTAAAACAATCCGTAGCTGAAAATGTCCAATATGTTGAAAACTTATTATCTTCCGCTGAAGAATTAAATGACGGGGCTCAAACGGTCAATGCAAGTGCAAGCCGAACTGCTGAAAATGTACAACAAGGAACTCAATTAATATCCACTGCAGAAGAACAATTTGTAACTGTTGAGCGCAGTGTACAGAACTTGGAGTCACTCGTCGCAGGCTTCCATAAAAAAGTGAATGAAATTAACCAGTTCGTCACTCAAATCAGTTTGATTGCTGATCAAACAAACCTACTTGCACTAAATGCATCGATTGAAGCGGCTCGTGCTGGAGATGCTGGGAAAGGATTTGCTGTTGTAGCAGGAGAAGTACGTAATTTAGCAGCCGAATCTGAACAGTCAGCGCATAGCATACGTGAGCTTGTTAACACAATCGAAAAAGAATTTGTTGTAATTTCACGTGAAATGGAATTATGTGTTGAAGAGGTTGGAAATGGAACTGAAACGATGCGTTCATCAAAAGAGATATTTGAAATCATTACTCATTCGATGGAAGACGTTGTAAAGGAAATGAAAACAATTGTACATGTATCACAATCCTTATCTACTGACGGTAGCAAGATGGGAACTTCAATGGGGAAAATGACTTCTGTATCAGACGAGAGTTCTACAAATAGTCGTGAAATTGCCGCTGCTGCGCAAGCACAATTTGCGAGTGTCGAGGCACTTTCAAATGAAGCATCTACTTTACGCAGCCAATCATTTGAACTTGAAAACATTGTTCGGAAGATTAGTGAGTGGTAATTCACCAATCTTATAATTTTCACAAAATGCTTAGTCCAAAACAATTTTCGGATTGTTTCTGGACTAGGCATTTTTTTGTGTAAAAGAATCAATTTAAGAAATCTCATTTTAATTTGAAAGACAAAGTTATTTTGTATGTAATCATTTTATTTTTATCGGTGAAGTTTTTCTTACTTTAGATAGCCACTGTACGCCCGTAAAATCTCTTAATACGCCCGTAAAAATGAACTAGCGCCCGCAAACATACGTAAAACGCCCGAAAAATCGAATTTTCGCCGGCAAATACTAGAAAAACGCCCGTAAACTATCTATATTCGCCCGCAAAAGACAGCACCCGAATATGAAACTAATTTACAATCTCCTTTAGTCGAATTTTTATCGTTCATTTCACCTTTCTTAAATTACCTCAAATAGAGAAATTACTAAACGACACTGTTACCAAAATGAATACTCTAAGTAAAAGCTGTCCAATATAGAGAGAAACTGACAAAATAGAACAACAAGGAGGAAGGACAGTGGCAGATCAACCACAAGATATGAAGGATACAAACGGAATGAGTCGTCGGACGTTTATGAAGAACTCTGGCCTTGTAGCGGGTGGAATTGTCGGGGGAGGAGTATTCGGTAGTCTTTTAACGAATGAACTGAAAAAGAGAGATACGAATGCACCGACGAAGAATATGAGTGGCGGTCTACAAGAGGCAAGGGTCTTCATTAATCGACCAGCTGACTTTTTGATTTTATCTGCTGTGACAGAACGTATTTTTCCAAAAGACAAGCAAGGACCTGGTGCGATTGAATTAGGCGTTCCGTATTTTATCGACAAGCAATTAGCAACTGAATGGGGAACAAACGCGAAAGAGTATATGAAGGGGCCATTTATTTCGAATATACAAAATGCCGGAACGCATAACGAACAAAAAGATCAGGATAGCCAAGGCCCGAATGCGGATACCCAAATACCCATTCCTACAGCGCGCTATCAAACGATTTTAACGCGTGGTGAAATCTTCACGCTCGGTTTGCGTCGAATCGAAGAAGTTTCGCAGGAGAAGTTTAAAGCGCGTTTTATAGAATTAGAACCAGAAAAGCAAGATGAGGTATTGACGATGTTTGAAGAAGATAAGGTTGAGATGAAAGGCGTTGGCTCTTCAAATTTTTTTAATCTACTTCACCAACTCACAATCGAAGGAGCCTATGCAGACCCCGTATACGGTGGCAATAAAAACATGCTTGGTTGGAAGATGAAAGAGTACCCAGGACCCCAAATGAGTTATCTCGATAAGATTGAAGAAGAGAAATTCATAGTCATGGAACCACAAAGCTTACGGGATTATCAAGGCCATTGATGAAGGAGGAATACGGATGGTAGTGAAATTAGATAAAGTAAATGTAGTCGTAGTAGGCACGGGTTGGGCGGGTGGTGTTGTTTCCGCAGAACTTGCGAAAGCCGGCTATAAGGTCGTCGCACTCGAACGGGGTAAAAACGTCGTGCGGGAAGATTATATTGGTGTGAAAGATGAGCTACGTTATACAAATCGATATGAAATGATGCAGAATTTAGCACCGGAAACGATTACTTCAAGAAATTATATGGATGAAAATGCACTACCTGTTCGTACACGCCATGAAATGATGGCAGGGACGGACTTAGGTGGCGGAAGTGTTCATTGGGCAGGCGCGACTTATAGATGGAAAGCATATGACTTTGAAATTCGTAGTAAAACAATTGAGCGTTATGGCAAAGATAAAATACCTAAAGATATGACGATACAAGACTGGGGTATCACCTACGATGAAATGGACAAGTATTATGACAAATGGGAAAAGACAGCAGGCATTTCAGGAGAGATTGACCCAATAGGAGATAAGCGCTCAAGTGATTATCCTACCCCCCCTATGAAACAATCACCAACAGTTAAATTATTCATCGAAACAACGAAAAAAATGGGCTATCATCCCTATCAAGTGCCATCGGGAAACCTATCACAAACATATACGAATCCAGACGGTGAGACGATCAATCAGTGCATGTTTTGTTCGTTTTGTACACAATACGGATGCGATTTTGGAGCAAAGTCAGATCCACTTGTGACCGTTATTCCAACAGCTATGAAGACAGGAAACTTTGTGGCAAGGACGGGTTCGTATGTAAAACGTGTGTTATATTCTGGCGATAAAGCAACAGGCGTATTATATGTAGATAATATGACAGGTGAAGAATATGAACAACCTGCCGATGTAGTCGTTCTTGCAGCGTTTACGTTCACTAATAATCGACTATTGTTATTATCCGGCATCGGCAAACCGTATAATCCAAAAACGCTAACAGGAGTAATTGGAAGAAACTTTAATGCGCAGTTTAATATTACATTTCTCGGTGCGAGAGGCTATTTTAAAGATAAGAAATTTAATAGTTATATGGGTGCAGGTGCATTAGGAGGGACGTTAAGTGATTTTGCTGGAGACAATTTTGATCATTCAAAATTGAATTTCATCAATGGTGGCGGAATTGAACTCCGACAATATGGCAATGGTGCAATTTCAACGAACCACGTTCCAAAAGGGACACCCAATTGGGGACCAGAATTTAAAAAGAACTCATTGTATTATACGAATCGAACGCTCGTAGCTTGGTACACAATGGCGACGATGTCTTACTGGCATAATTTTGTCGACTTGGATCCAACGTATACGGATCGCTACGATGATCCTTTACTCCGCATTACTTATAAATATACAGACCAAGATAAAGAAATGGCTAAATTCGGCATTGAGAAATCGAGTGAAATTATGAAAGAGATGGGTGCGGACATTGTTGACGATGATACCGTGCCGGAGGAATTCGATCACATCTACGACGGTGGTCACTATGCGGGTGGTGTCATTATGGGAGCAGATCCTACTACATCGGCAGTGAATAACTATCTTCAAATGTGGGATATGGAAAATCTATTTGTCGTTGGCGGTTCGGCGTTCCCACAATTTGCAGGTCATCATCCAACTGCAACTATTGGGGCATTAGGGTATCGTGCCGCAGAAGGAATCGAAAAGTATTTAAAAGACGGTGGTCTATTGGTCGAACAGAAACGAGAAAGTAGCAAAGTTTAACGTAACAATTAGAATAGCTAGACGAAAACACGACTACTCACACAGCGATTGAGTAGTCGTGTTTTCGTCTTTAACTTTTAAAGATAAGAAGGGGTGTAAGAAAGAAATTGGCTGACGAATATTACTTTACTTGAATTGGTGAGCAGTAAAAAAGGAATATGCTCATTTATGTCGAAATGTTAAGGGAGAAAGGTGGGGAGTTATGGAAAGGGTATCTACAGAGTCAATAAAAAAAGTTGTCCTGTCACTAAAACAACAAGCGAAAAATAATAATCTTAAATATATTGTTTTAACGTCAAAAGAAGTCCGCGATATTGTAGGTGGATATGTGAATGGGAATACACGTTATACTATGTGCTGTAGAGCCATGTATTTTTTGAAGGGGAATGCAGATGAAATTATATATGCACCTCCAAAAGGAAATGGATCAAGGTTGAAAATTAAATATTATTTGTGAGGAACGCTCAATAGGGCGTTCCTTTTATTTACTAATTCTATAACATGAGGAGGCTCACACATGAACCTATTACCACATGGACAGAAAATCGGAAATGCGACTGTCATAGTAGATATTATCTCTAGCGATAATGCTGAAATTCGACCAGGACGCAAGATGATACCTCGTTATATTACAGATCACGACACAGGTAATAAGGGACGCGGTGCTAATGCATTGGCGCATAATCAGTATTTGCACAATATGGCAAGTTATCATCCGAGAGATACGAAATCTGTTTCATGGCACATCACTGTTGATGAACAGACAATTATTCAGCATCTTCCGTTGGACGAAATTGCATGGCATTGCGGTGATGGGGTAAATGGTAAGGGAAACCTTACATCCATCGGTGTGGAGAAGTGTATGAATGTTGACGGCAATCGTCAATTGACCGAAGAGAATGCAATCGCATTATATGTTTATTTAAATTTAACGTTAAAGATAACTGCTAACAATATCTATCCCCATCAATATTGGAGTGGTAAAAATTGTCCAGCTGTCATATTGCAGAGAGAGGGTTCATTCAATAAGTTTAGGAAAAGAATTGAAATGGCTATTAGAGAATCTAATGAGACAGAAAAGAATTCAAATACATTGAAATCTACGTCTACAATTAAAACTTTGAAAATTGACGGCTATCTGGGGGAATTAACAATTCGTGCGTTACAACGTTATTTTGGTACTCCAGTAGATGGTGTAATTAGCAAACCGTCAACTGTCATAAAAGCATTGCAAAAATTACTTAATGTAACAGCTGACGGTTACTTTGGAGCAGTTACAATTAGCGCAATGCAGCAACGTTTTGGTACACCAGTTGATGGATTTATTAGCAAACCGTCCCTTGTCATTAAAGAACTGCAACGTAAGTTGAATAAAGGGAGGCTATAAAAATTGGATGGATCTTTGTGGAAATAAGAATCTTAGCGTGGAGTGTTAGTAAAATTTCTTTAATATATTGGAAAACTGCTTATCTAATTTGTAACCAAAATCATTCTACTCAAGAAACTTTACTCCAACATTCTTACTAACAATTCAATAAAATATTGACGAACAAATGTGAGGTTATTTTTTTGGAATAACTTCTTAAAAAAGTATATATAAATAATTACAATTCAGTTAGTGTAATTTTTAGAACTTAAAGAAAGAAGAGAAAAGTATGAAATGGTTTATAATGGCAGTAAAAAAAGCGTTCAACTTTAGTGATAGAGCTAGACGGAAAGAATACTGAATGTTTTCCTTAATGAATTTTATCTTTATGGTAGTACTAGGCATACTTGATGCTGTCTTAGACTTTTACCTTATAGAAGGCATGGGAATTCTTGTCGGATTATATATATTTCTAATTATAATTCCTAGTTTATCTGTAACGGTTCGTCGACTTCATGATACTGGAAAGAGTGGATTGTGGGTTCTTTTGTCACTAATTCCTATAATCGGTGCAATTGTATTATTAGTTTTCACTGTACAAGACAGTGTCCCAAGCGAAAATGAGTATGGGTTAAATCCAATAGCGGTAGCATAATCACTCGGAAATAATTCAAATTAAGTATAATCATATAAAAGGCATGCACCGTTATTTCAACGGGTGCATGCCTTTTAAAATGTTTTTAAAAGATAGTGACATCTTATTGATGGTTGCTCTGTATGATTCCAACTGGGCTCGAACCAGCGACCTCTACCCTGTCAAGGTAGCGCTCTCCCAGCTGAGCTATGGAATCGGGAGAAATATAGTATGCTTATCTTAATAGCACATTTTCTATTATAGCGATTTTGAAAAAGAAGTCAAACGTTATTCGATTTTAGAAATGTTGCTTAGATAACGTGTATAAAATCATGCGAATGGAGGTTTTAACATGGAAATCGAATTTACTTTGCCCTTTACGTACGATTTTGATAGAGGACTTGAGCGGTTGGCAGGTGATCCTGTAAATGCGGTGGATTTACCGAATCGTGCTGTTCTTGTACCGATGGATGAGGGGAATGTTATAACAATTCAAGCAACTGGAACGACAGAAATGCCTTCATTTATTTTGAAAGGTGCTATTAATGAGGAACAAGTCAATGCGGTTCAATCTATTTTTCATTTTCATAAATCGCTAAATCCCATCGCTACTCATTTTGCGGAAACTGATCATGGATGTATTTTTAAAGAACATGAGGGAACACCACTGATTAGAAGCTTTTCGTTATATGGAGAACTGATGAAGAGTATTATTCACCAGCAACTGAATCTATCGTTTGCGAATACGTTGCTAATGCGTTTTGTGACGGATTATGGAGAGCAAATCGATGGTGTATGGCGCTACCCGTCTCCGGAGCGGGTAGCTGCAATTCGTATAGATGAACTAAGGGATTTGCAATTTAGTACGCGTAAAGCAGAGTATGTAATTGGGTTGTCGCAGTCGATTGTTTCAGGAAAGTTAAATCTAGAGAAATATAGAACAATGTCTGACGAGGAAGTGACTGCGGATCTGGTCACGTATCGTGGTGTAGGACCTTGGACAGCGCAAGGGTTTTTGATGTTTGGTTTAGGGCGACCTAATTTGTTTCCGGTAGCAGATATCGGATTGCAAAATGCATTAAAAAAACTGTGGAAATTAGATCGAAAGCCAACTCGCGATGAAATACTTGCTCGTTTCCCTGAGTGGTCGCCTTATTTGAGCTATGCTGCGTTGTATTTATGGAGAAGCATTGAATAAAAGTCCATTCAAAAACAGCTTTTCCTTTAGTTGCATGGAAAAGCTGTTTTAACTCAATCTATAATGGTGTTGGAGTACCGATTCACAATTTGTTGAAATCAGTGTATTTGCTCCTGAAATTTTTCTTCTTCTTCGAAATAGAGAAAGTTTTCTTTTTCTAAATCCGTCAGTCTGTCCTTATTAATCCCCAATGATAAGTTGCCTTCAAATATTGTTTCCCACCAATTTTCTGTTGTTGTCATATCTATTTCCTCCTTATTGTTGTTAGTTAGTTGTCCATTATTTACCCCAATGTGTGAGTGTGTAAAACGCGAACGACCGAAAAGGATTCATTAGACCTATTCTTAAAAAGTATCAATGTATGTGACATTCCTTCAAAATGAATTACGAATTTCATTCGAATTATAAATGAATTGTCTTACATAGTATATGGAGTAGATGATGTTCTGAAACTGCGTAATTGGTCGGAAAATAAAGGATAGAAAAATACAGTCCTTTCGAGTTATTGACTTTTGTAGATACAGTCGGGGCCTGTATCTGTTAACAACTTGGTTTTGTTTTTACTTGTAATAAAAGAATTGCGCATCTCTTTTACTAGAATGATAGTGAAGTCTGATATTTTGCACAGTTGTTGAATTAGCATTAGAATGAATGAATAATGAACTACGGGAGGGAATGTTTTTGAATTTTAATTCAAATGATGTAGAAGCAATGATATCCGCACAACGTTCATATTATTACACTGGAGAAACGAACAAGGCTGGTTTTCGTAAAGAAATGCTCCTACGATTGAAGGACGTTATTTTGAAAAACGAAAATGAGATTACAGAAGCTTTGTATAAAGACTTAAGAAAAAGCCCGTTTGAATCGTATGTAACTGAAATCGGTTTTGTATTATCAAGCATTACCCACATGATTAAAAATCTTGACCAGTGGATGGAACCAGAAGTAGTTAAAACACCCATACATTTGCAACCAGCGAAAAGTTTTATCGTTCGTGAACCATATGGATCTGTTTTAATCATTGGACCGTTTAATTATCCATTCCAATTGGTTATGGAACCTTTAATTGGTGCGATGGCGGCTGGAAACTGTGCGATTGTGAAGCCTTCAGAAACAGCTGTTCATACAGCTATGATTGTGAAGAAGATTCTGAGTGATACATTCCCGGCTGACTACATCCGTGTAGTCGAAGGAGAAAGAGACGAAACGTCTGCATTAATTCATGCGTCGTTCGATAAGATTTTCTTCACAGGTAGTGTAGCCGTTGGTAAAATTGTTATGAAAGCGGCGGCTGAACGTCTTACGCCCATTACATTAGAATTAGGCGGGAAAAGTCCAGCACTTGTCGATCAGACCGCAGACCTAGCAAAAACAGCTGAGAGAATCGTTTGGGGGAAATTTGTAAACACAGGTCAAACTTGTGTTGCACCTGATTATGTTCTCGTCCATCATTCAGTTAAGGAGAAACTAGTCGATGAGATGCGCAAAGCCATTACGCGTTTTTATGGAAAAGATGCTGCAAACAGTGAAGATTACGGACGCATTGTCAACGGGCAACACTTTGATCGACTAGTAGAAATTCTAAAAAAAGAACGTGACCAAGTTGTATTTGGCGGTAACGTTGACCGTGCAGATCTTTATATTGAACCTACACTATTAGATAATGTGTCGTGGGAAGGTGCTGCGATGGAAGATGAAATCTTTGGGCCGATTTTACCAATCTTAACGTATGGAAATCTTGGGCAAGCAATCCATCGAATTCGTAGATTGCCTAAATCGTTAGCAGCATATATGTTTACAGAAAATGAACTTGCTTCGGATTATTTCATTGAACAGTTACCATTTGGTGGAGGGTGCATCAACGATACAATCGCTCATGTCGGAAATGGCAATTTACCATTTGGTGGTGTAGGACCATCGGGGTTAAGCTCGTACCATGGTAAATATAGTTTTGAAGCATTTACACATGCTAAATCGATGATGAAAAAGAGTACGTCAATTCCAATGAAACTTGCCTTTCCTCCGTATGGCAATAAACTTAAAATCGTAAAACCACTCATCCGTTAAAAAGAGGCCACTGAAAAAGTCCTTTTAAATAGGATTATGCTTAAAATTGTTGATTTCCGTTCCGAGCGGACGCTTTCCGTGGGGCGGGCGGTGAGCCTCCTCGGACGCTTCGCTTCACTGCGGGGTCTCA